>CAXTKJ010000039.1:6746-46251 GCA_964244835.1 uncultured Pyrinomonadaceae bacterium | reverse complement strand
AGAGGAAACCGGGCAGGGCGCAGGGCAGCTTTTGAAATTGACGGGCAGCAAGTGGAAAAGAGTCGCGCGGAATGAAACCGATTATCAGTGTGCGGATGTCAAATCAATTCCAAAAGCGACGCTTAAAGCATTGAAAATCGAGTGTAATTAAATAAAAGTTACGGAGTTGAAAATAAAAACTTGTCGGGAGCAATGTAAAACAGGCTGTTAGCCTGTTTCCACTCCGCCGGTGTGAAGCCGCTCGCGCCGCCGGTTTGAACAGGCTAAGAGCCTGTTCTACTTTTCAACTGCGTAACTCGTATTAAAGGGAAACTTTATGCAGAGTTCAACTAAAAAAGTGGCTTTGGTCGGCTGTTCGGTCTTCGGATTTTTCGGGGTTTTGGCGGCGGGCGCGGTTATCTGGCTGCTGATCGGCGCGGCTGATTCCATCCACGGTTATTCGACCGGCGGCTATAAAGTGAGTTTGGGAAAAGTCTATTTTTATCAGGAAGCGTCAGGATACACGATGTCGAAATCGTGGGAAATAAAGGAAGCCGATGCCGCGTCGTTTGATGTTCTTGAAGACGGTTACGCGAAGGATAAAAACTACGCTTACGCCGGTGGTTATTATATTCCGCAGAGCGAAGGCAGGACTTTTAAAGTTATCCAAAACGGTTACGCCGCCGATCAAAATCACGTTTTTTACGAACGATGGCGGCTCAGTAATTCGCCTGATAAGTTTAGGGTTTTCGAAAACGGTTATGCCGCCGACGACGAAAAAGTGTTCCTCGGCAGAGAAGAGTTTCTTCCCGGAACGGTTGATGCCGCGACTTTCGAGCAAGTCGGCTTGTCTGACTTTCTTAAGGATAAAAATCACGTTTATATGAACGCGAAAATTGTCGAGGGCGCGGATTCCGCCACTTTTGAACATCTTCCCCTACCAGTAAAGGACACTCCCAGAGACTTTTATTACGCCAAAGACAAAGCGAGCGTTTTTTACTACGGCGTGAAAGTCGCGGGCTGCGATCCGAAGACACATAAAATTATTGATTTTAGGACTCACCGCGATGCGCGGCACTTGTATCTTTTGACTGAGAAAATCAGCGATGATCCCGATAATTTTCAGGAACTCGATGCGGACTATTCCAAAGACAGTGCGAATGTTTACTGGAAAAGTAAAAAAATCGGCGCAGACCCGGCGACCTTTAAAGTGTTGTTAGCGGAGGATGATCCTTTATTTAATTACGCCAGAGACGCGAAAAATGTCTATTGGTGCGCCCTAAAAATAGACCGCGCCGATGCCGCCACTTTTGTCGCGCTGAAAGGTCACTACGGCAAAGACAAAAACAATGTTTGGTATGGTAACTCTGATGAAGAACCGGCGTTCGTGGTCGAGAATGCAGATGTCGCCACTTTTGAAACATACAACGACGGCTTCAGAAATGTCGGACGAGATAAAAATAACTATATTGACTTGGGGAAAATCACGAAGGCGCGTGATAAAAATTAATCGCGTTTTCAATCGAGATAACGAGCGAAATCAAATCGTCAATATGAAAAAATCACGCCTGAAAACGACAAATATAAATGCGGCGGCAAGATTGATTTTACCGCTGGTAATTTTAGTGACAATCGTTTTAGGCTGCGGCGAATCGAAAACCGACGAGGTTAAAAGCGGCAAGTTGAAATATGTCGAAACTTTGCAATACGGTTCGGTCGGAACGCATGGCAGTCAGGGTTGGTATGTCAGTGATCGCAAATTTTTCGTTGACGGAAAATCATGGTCGCCCGACGGAATTAAAACTAAAGACTTAGGCAACTGTGATAGCAGTCCGAACGAAGCGGTCGAAGCGTTAAAGTGCCGCAGCTACATTGATTCAAAGCAGCAAATCCACATTTTGCGGATGAAAAACGGGAAACCCGAATGGCTGACGATTTCCGGCGCGAGCGGAGATTCGGATGCGGGCATTTGGGTCGGCGAAGGGCATTGGCTTCTTTTCAAAGATTTTTATTTCAATGTCGAAACGTCCGAACGGAGAGAGATAAAAAATCTGCCCGATTATCCGAAGGACAATTTTATGGCGGCTTCGCCCGATCTGGAAACGATTATTTACGAGGAATCGTGTTTGATGAGTCTGTATGATTCGGAAACCCGCGAAGAGATTCCGAATAAATTGCTCGACGAAAGATGCAAAAAATATTACGACGGCGGCATTTACAAGGGCGTTGCCGCTTACTGGCTGATTGACGCGAAAACCGGCGACGTGAAAATTCTCGAACTGAAAGAAGACAAATATCCGTCGCTAAAACGTCCGGGTCTGCCGGGTGAAAATCGGGAAAGCAACTTTAAGAAAATGGTCGTTTGGGAAAAGGATAAAAACGGGAAAGATCAACTTGTTGCACCAAAATGAATCTCGGCGGAAGAAGCGATTATCGAATGCGAAAAAATCTGCATAACACAATTATTTTGTTTTTTGTCGGCGTGCTGCTCTCGCTCGGCTGTAAAAGTTGGACGTTCGTAAATAGCGACGATCCCGAAGCATTGCAGGTCGAGCGTGGCAGATTCAAAGTTATCAGAACCCGCGTCGAAAGCAACTCCGATTTTTTTCCGTATCGCAAAGTGGAACAAAAAATTTACTTTGACGGCAAAGAATGGATACCGGATATTCTAGATAAAAATTACGCCGACGAAGAAGAGCAAAAATTCGGCGACCGCGCGAGTTGTTCGACCAGTCCGAATCCGAATGTCGAAGTGCTTTTATGCGGCGATCACGAAGATACAACCGTTTCGACTTACGTTCTGCGGATAAAAAACGATCTGCCCGAAGCGCAGTTTATCAGCAGCGGACTGTCATACGTTTGGATTGACGACGACGGACGCTGGCTGCTGAACAAACAATTTTATTACAACATCGAAACCGACGAAAAAATCGCGGTCAAAGGAATTTCTTATGCTGAAAATGAAACGGGTGAATATGATCGGGACGACGGGCTTTCGCACTATTTGTTTGAATATGTGGTCGCCGTCTCGCCCGACAAAAAAACCATCATCGGGATGCTCGACCACAAGCCGATCAAAAAAGGCGCGGAAGAATTTCTAACTTTGGACGTAATTGACGCGGAAACCGGCAGCGTCAAAAAACAAACCATCAGTTTTACAAAAAATCGCTGGCTCAAAGTCGAAGAAAAAGACGCAGTTCTTGATTTACCGCCGCCGTCTGAAACGTCGAAACATTTTATCTGGAAAAAAGACCAGCAAGGTAAAGATCAGCCGGTTTTTTGAGTAGTAAAAAGGAAAAATAATTATGTCCGAAACATACACAAACTTACTTGAATGGAGCGTTATTTTGGCGTTCTTTCTACTCGTCGTCGGCGCGATGTTTGCCGAAGCCTTTTGGATCAGCAAAAAAGGCTGGACGAATTTCGGCAAAGGATTCGCTTTTGCGGCGTTGTCGAATTTCATCGGTCTCGCCGTCGGATTATTTGTGTTTTTCGTCGTGTTCATGGTTTTTATAATGCTTACGTTCGACGGATCGCTGCAAAATATGTCGCCTGCCTTGTTTTTCGGACTGGCTGTTTTCGGCGTTTTTGGGACTCCGGCACTTTTGATAATTTGCAAACGCATTTTACTGTCAATGCTGAAAATTCAGACGGGCAGCGCGGCTTGGCTTTACGCGCTGGTGAGTTCGGTTTTAATCGTCGTCGTTTCGCTCGGAGTGCCGGTTTTGCTCGGATATTTTATTTTTCGGTAAATGATTTTTGGCGACAGGTCAGAACCATCTGCGGTAGCGGATGGGTTCTCCGCTGGCTGTGAGTTACTTACGCCAAAACTTTACCCGCCCGCTACCGCAGGCGGTTCTGACTTTGAAATATGAATAATTTATCAATCGTGTTCGTCTTTTGGCTGTTTCTCGTGCTTGGCTGCGGCGGTTCGTCGGGTTCAGGTTCATCGAACAGTGGCGATAATCCGAACGAGCGAAAAACCGAGCGCGGCAGGCTGAAATTCGTCATCAGCGCAACTTCGATTCATACCGATACGCGGTCAATTTTTAGAAGTGTGCATAGCCAATTTTACGTTGACGGCAAAGAATGGTCGCCCGAAGGCGAGCCGGATTTCGCCGAAAGATTTGAAGGCTGCAACACGAGTCCGAATCCGAATGTGGAAATTATAGAGTGTTTCAGCGGTTTTGGCGAAACTCCCAAAGCGACATATATTTTGCGGATGAAAAACGATAAACCCGAAATTAAAAAAATCGAGGCGGGAAATGATTCCACTTGGATTGACGATGACGGACGTTGGCTTTTATTCAGAAAACTTTATTACAACATCGAAACCGACGAGCAGATTCCGGTCAAAGGAATGCCGTTCGCGGACTACGATCCGCCTGCTTCTCCCGTAACTTACGTTCGCGGCGTTTCGCCGGACAAGAAAACCGTCGTGGCAAATCTCTCCAGCATTCCGCGCACGGAAACCAAAAACGGCAAAGAAGGCACGGAAGAATTTTTGACGCTCTGGATTGTTGACACGGAGACGGGCGTGACGGACAAACGCAAAGTCAGCTTTACGAAAAATCCGTGGCTTAATGATCACAAACAACCTTATGACGATATTGTGCCGCCGCCGGTAACGATTAAAAAATTCGTCTGGAAAAAAAACTCGGACGGCAAAGATGTGTTGGTTGTGCCGCAGTTATTGGAAAAAGTTGAAAGATAAAAAGGCAAAAAGGATGAAAAACAATATGAGTAATTTAGCAATTCTATTCGCCTTCTGGCTGCTTTTAACGCTCGGCTGTGGCGACGGAAACGGATCGAAGGAGAATAAAGTCGAGCGCGGCAGATTGAAATTCGCCGTCAATAAGTTTTATGTCAACGGCAAAAAATGGTCGCCCGAAGGCGATAAAGATTTCGCCGACAAAGTGAATTGGTGCGACACCAGCCCGAATCCGCAGGTTGAAATTCTGCGCTGTCCCGGCAGTTCGGGCAATTACGAGACGACTTATATTTTGCGGATGAAGGACGATAAACCCGAAACCCAGAAAATTGACGAAGGTTTGCCGAGCATTTGGACGGGCGAAGACGGACATTGGCTTTTGTTCAGCAAATTTTACGTCAATGTCGAAACGGGCGAGAAAATTGATATTAAATTAGTTCCGTTTAATGACGGAAGAGAAAAAAACGTCTATCCGCTGATCGTCGTCGGCGTTTCGCCCGATTTGAAAACGATTGTCGAACTGCCGTCAGACTACTCGGCAAAAGACCGTGCGGACGATGCGGTGCCGATTTGGATAATTGACGTTGAAACCGGAAAAGTTGACGAGCGAAAAGTGAGTTTGACCAAATATCGGTGGCTGACAAAAAGCGCATTGCCGCGAGACGATATTCAGCCGCCGTCCGAAGCGTCGAAACATTTCGTCTGGGAACGCGGCGCGGACGGCAGAGATAAATTAATCGTGCCGCAATTATTAGAAAAGACGGAAACGGAGAAGGACAAAAAATGAACCATTCAAATTTTTCGACAATTTTATGCGCCGCCGTTTTGCTGTTCACGATTCTCGGTTGCAATTTATTCGCCGCTTCCAAAACCGAAGAAGTCAAAAGCGGACGGCTGAAATACGTCGAAACGCTGAAATACGGCGCGGTCGGCACACACGGAAGCAAAGGCTGGTATGTTGATGACCGAAAATTTTACGTCAACGGCAGAAAATGGTCGCCCGAAAAAATAGATGTCAACGAAGCAATGGCGGGCTGCGAGGCTGATCCGAACGAAGCGATTGAAGCGTTAAAATGCCTCAGTTTTGAAGGCAACGTAGAAACCGTCTATCTGCTGAAAATGAAAGACGACCAACCCGACTGGTCAGTTTTGTATCGGGAACATTACATCGAAGGTCAGGGCAAAAGTTCGGGCGAATGGACGAACGACGGCAAAACCGTGATTTTCAAAGATTATTATTACCACATTTTAACCGGCGAAAAACAGGAAATAAACGGCTTGCCCGATTACCCGGAAGAGTATTTTCGCGGCACTTCGCCCGATCTGGAAACAGTCGTTTATCAGGGAACTTACTTTAACGGCTTTATTGATGCGGCGGGCGAACTCGAAAGAGATCGTCAGAAAATTTCCAACGACCGCGACCGGCTTTACAAAAATAAGCTCGAAGTTTTATGGATTATCAACACTAAAACCGGTGCAACCGAATTCGTCGAATTGAGCCGCGAAAAATACGATTGGCTCGTCTGGGACAACACAAAATTTGCCTCACGCGCCGATTGGCTGAAGTTTTATCAAAGCCAAATCGGTTGGGAAAAAGACAAAGACGGTAAATATCAATTCGTCGCGCCGAAATAATTCGTATGACGGAAATGTCAGAAAAAAAACACTCAAAACTGGCAATCGCTTCGACGATATTGCCGCTTGCCGTCTGGGTTTATCTGGGTTTGTTCCTCCTGCTTCTCAGTTGGAGACCTTTCTTCAGATTTTTAGATTGGATTTTCGGCGGCGACAACAGTTTGGGCGCGCTCGGAGTGATTCTTATTTTAGCGATATTTTTGTTCGGCGTAATTCCGGTTGCCGGACATCTGGCGGGAGCGATTTGTGGAATTATCGCGCTTTTTTCCAAAGACAAAAAGCGAATCTGCGCCGTGATCGGTTTGATATTGAGCGTTTTACCGTTTGTTGTCGGTCTGATTCTTTACCAATCAGGTTATGACTTTGGACTCAAGTAGATTTCGGGAATTTAAGTTTGGAGGATGATACGAAATGAAAAAGTTTTTACTGATAAATCTAATCGTTCTGAGTTTTTTCAGCGCGGCTTGCGCGGCAAAATCTAAGCTGCCAAAGGAGATGCCAAACGGTTTAGCAATTCGTTTCAACGCCAATTACGGCGGTTCGCCTGCGTATAAAACAATCGTCGTCAAAACCGGCGAACTGTCGTTTGAGGCGAAGGATTATGTGCCGGAAAAAAAGACGTTCGAGGAAACCAAATGGTCGGCGAAAATCAGCGGCGAAGATTTAGCAAAACTTTATGAAGTGTTTGTCGCCAACAAATTCGACACCATCAAAGGCGACGAACGCAAGGAAATAACCTACGACGCGCCGAGCGAAGGCATTGTCATCAGCTTGAACGAACGAGATTCTTTTCAAAAAGGTTACGGCAAAAATGAGCCGTTGTCGGGCGGAAATCTACGGCGTTATGAAACAGTCAAGCAGGCGATTTTTGACTTGGCGGCAAAATACGCCGACACCAAATAAACGGAAGATTTTTCACGAAATGAAACACTACAAAAACATTTTTGTATCGCCGCTAAACGTGGATTTTAGCAAAGTTTCCGTGACTGACGCGCCGCGCGGGTTTTACGCCGATTGGTTTGAGATGGTCGTCAAAATTACAAAGGCGATTCATCCAAACTTTGAAGTTCCGGCGTTTCCCGAAACCGTCGAATTTAAAGCGGACAAATACGAAATAAATCCGATTACCGACGTTTATTATTTTATTGACACGCAAAATTTCATCGTTCAGGGAACCGAAAATTACGCGATTGAAATCACAGCTTACGAAGGATTTCAGCAGTTTGACGGCAATGATTATATTGAAATGAAAGCGATTGGCTTGCCGTGTGATTATCCGAACTGGAAATCCGTTTCTTCAACTTTAAGGCTAAAATCCGCCGAATCATTAGCGGATTTTTCGGTTGATGCCGAGCCGGAGCTTTTAGCTGAAACGGATAAAACTTTTGCCGAACTTCAAAATTTATGAAAGTGAAAATGATTATTATGTGCGTCACTTTCGGCTGTCTGACTTTCGGCTGTAGAAATTTGCTGTCCAAGTACGAATCGGATGTAACGGCGGAAGTTGCGGCGCACAGTTGGCGCAGAACGATTGTCGTCGAAAAACTCGAAACTAAAACCGCCGAGGCTTGGGAAAACGAAATGCCGAAGGACGTTAAAAAAATCGTTTCCAGACGGCAGGAGATTCACCATTACAGCGGCACGGTTCGCCGGGAAGTTGAGGAAACACGTACCCGCCGAGTCCAGTGCGGAAGCAGTTTTGTCGGCGGAAAGCCGCCGCGCACCGTGCCGAAATACTGCGAGGAAAAATATACGACGACGGTTACGAAAGATGTTGACGACATCACGAAACCCGTCTATGCAACGAAAGTTAAATACGAATTTGAAGTCTGGACGGAAAAAGAAACGAAGGATTTTACGGGTTACGACAAAGATATTTCCAAAGCGGAAACCGTTCGCGTTGACGGCAAAACGATGCGAATCGGTAAATCAAACGACGCTTTCAGAATCGAACTGAAAACGACGGACGACAGAACTTACCCGCAAAATGTCACGAGAGAAGTCTGGGAAAAGTTGAACAAAGGGCAAAAAATCAAATGCAAAATTGATTTAAACGAAAATTTGTCGGATTGCGAATTTTGAAAAATCACGAGAGGAAATTAATTGATGAAATGGCACGCGGTAAAAGATAAATCGGGAGCTTATGAAATTCGCCGAAACGACGGAGAAATGTTCGGCGGAATAATCATTGACGGCAAAAATCTGGGCATCGGATTTGTCGGCAGCGTCGAAAATAATCAATACATTTTTGAATACGAGAACGGCGTTTTCAGCAAGTCGATGAAGATTTACGCGGGCAGCAAAGACAATAAAATCGGGACAATCAAACTCGGATTTATGGACAGCGGAACGCTCGAAACCGCTTCGGGAAATTACGACTGGAAATCAACCAGCTCGTCGAAAATCTGGACGAACAGTAAAAAAAACGCCGTGATGTTTCTCGATTTGGAAAATGACGCGGAACAACCGATTGCCGTTTTGAGCGCGGAAAATCTCGACGAAAAACAAAGAGAATTATTACTTTTGAGCGGCTGGTATTTATTGGTCGTCGAATATCGCGCCGGTTTTACCAACGGCAACTTAGCCGGAATGCCCGTCAAAAGCGAGGAATTCCAGAAGGCAAACAAACAGACTGCGGAATACGGCGATTGGTGGGACAC
The DNA here is from genome assembly GCA_964244835.1 of uncultured Pyrinomonadaceae bacterium. Taxonomy (GTDB): domain Bacteria; phylum Acidobacteriota; class Blastocatellia; order Pyrinomonadales; family Pyrinomonadaceae. The sequence goes on along the minus strand of CAXTKJ010000039.1, from coordinate 37,266 downwards.
CATCGTTGACGGCATCGGGAGTTAAAAATTTTACGGAGAAAACAAAGATTTACGGGAAAACAAATCAAAAAACAGGAGAGAAAAAAATGAAAAATTTAACGACAGTAATCATCGCAATGGCGATTTTGGCATTGGTAGTTTTGGGTTGTTCAAATTCCGACGACAAAGCGGCGAACACTTCCAACACGACTTCCAACAGCAGTTCAAACGACGGCAAATCGAATTCAAATTCGACCGCGCCGACTTCCAAAAAAGATGATGTCGAAGGCAGTTTCAGCATCACCGGAAAAAATCCGTCGGGGCAGGCATATCAGGGCGATTTGACGATTAAAAAGCAGGAGGCGGTTTATCAATTCAGCTGGAGCGTCGCGGGTTCGGCTTACGATGGCGTTGGTGTCCGCGAAGGAAATTTGATCGCGGTCGGTTACGGCGCGGGCGACAGCGGCAAAGGCTGCGGCGCGGCGATTTATAAAATCGGCGACAAAATGCTCGAAGGAAAATTGGGCGGCTGGGGATTTAACAGCGTCGGTAAGCAAACCGCCGTGCTGCTCAAAAGTACCAACAAAGGCGAGATTTACACGGTCAGCGGAACCGACACCGACGGCTCGAATTACACCGGCGAGCTTTTCGTCGCGGTCAGCAAATCGGCGGTTTATCAATTCGCTCTGGGCAAAAACGGCAAACCCGTATTCGTCGGCACGGGCATTAAAGTTGACGATTATTTCGGCGCGGGAATGGGCATTGATAAAAAATGCGGCTACAGCATTTACGAGGTGCGCGGCGACAAACTCGAAGCGGTGTGGGGCATCATCGGCGACGGCAAACTCGGCAAGGAATTAGCGACCAAAAAGTGAGATTTGAAAATATGAAACGCTTTAATAATGACGTTCAGAGTTACGGCTTGAGCCGTGAAACCGCCGCGCTTCGGTGGCGGTTTCACACGCATAAATGCGTAACTCTGAACACTCTGCCCGCGATAATTTTAATGCTGACTTTTATGATGTTATTCGGCTGTCAGGGAAACGGGCAAACCGTCAAGCCCGACGAAAAACCAGTTAAGCCCGATGAAAAATCGGATTCAAAAACAGCGGTTAAAATCGGCGAGCAGTTCACGTTAAAAAATAACGAAGCGGCGAAAGTCGAAGGCACTGGTATTGAAATAACGGTCAATCGGATCGGTCGCAAATGGCTGGCAAACGGCGGCGGCGAATCATTGGATTTTAGTTTTTCCATCAAACACGACGGAAAAACTAAAATCTATTCACACCCGGTGCCTGAATTAATCACGGCGGGCAAATACAAAATTGAAGTCGTCAAAACCGAACCGTTCGGTTACGGCTACGCAATTTTCGTCGTCACGAAAAACGATTCGGTCAGGAAAACCGATTCAAACGACGAGGCAGCCGCCAAATTTGTCGAACAGTTCGGCTGGCATATTGACGAAGCCGTTCCGCCGACGAAAATTCCGATGGAGTTTCCGAAAAATTTCAACGGCATCCCTTTTTATCATTATCAGGAGGCTTCCAAAAGTTCGGGCGTTGATATGACTCCGCTGCTTGGCAGAACGGTCGAGATGTTGAAATATACGCTCAAGGAAAAACGCCCCGACCGGAATCAGGATTACACGGTTTTCGCGCATTTGATAATCGAAAACGGCACGGTTGTCGGGGCGTATCAGACGGATTCTTCCGCCCGCGCTCCCGGAATCGGGTCGTTCGTTAAAAGATAAAATTATGGGCATATACGTCGGTTATGTCGGGCTGGCAATTCTCGTTTTCGGGCTGACTTTTGTGTATGTTCAGCGAAAAATGCGGGAAAAAGCGATGAGAGATTTTTATCAGGATCATTCTTTGATTTTGAAGAAAAACGAGTCGCCGAAGATTCGGGAACATTTAAAGATAAACGAAATTCCTTTTTGCAGTCAGTGGAATTTGAGGCTGGTGGACGGCGCACAGATTCCGATTTACTGGTGCGAATGGTTAATTCAAACCGAACTTCCAGGCAGAACGACCGCCCGTTTCCAGAGAGATTATTATCTGGCGTTTTTCTTTGCGCCGAATCTGGTCAGCGATGATTTTATAAGCACAGCGATTGCCTTTTCCGACAAAAGCAAAGTCAGCGCGATGCAGAAAATTAAAGATCAGTTCACGCCCGACACGCATTATCCGCTGCGCGCCGAAAAGCTCGCCGACGGAACATTTCTGCTTTGCTGGCAGGTTTTGAAACGGCGTGAAAATTACGAATCTAAACTCGAATGGCTGAAAAATAACGTCTCGCCGTCTTCGGCGCGTGGAATTAACGCAGCGGAAAAAGTTTATGAATAGTTATATCGGCTGCATCGGTTTGCTCGGAGTCGCGGGATTTATCCTGCTTCTTTTTCTGCGCCGCAAGCGAATCGAAAACGAAATGACGCTGTTTTACAAAGCGCATTCGCTGTATCGAACCAAAGACGAACCGCCGAATGTACGCGAAATTTTGGGCGGAAGCGACAATCTTTACTGTTGTCGGGCAAATGTGGCGACGACGGCTGGCGAAAACGTCGCGTTTGGCTGGTGGGAATGGTATGTCAAATCAAGCCAGGTGATTAACGGCGTACCGTCGGCTAGTTTTACACATTTTCTCGCCGTATCGTTTGCGCCGAATTCGGTCAGTGATAATTTTATTAGCACTGCGTTGCAGTCAACCGACAGAAGTGCAGATTCCGCCGGACAAAAAGTTAAAGATTTTTTCGCTGCCGACACGCAAAATCCGTATCGCGCAGAAATCCTCGCGGACGGTACTTTGATAATTTGCTGGCAGGTTGCGAGCCGGCGCGATGTTTATGAGGCGAAATTCGAATGGTTGAAAAACAATGTCGCGCCGCCGTCTGCACCGAAAATTATTACGCCGGAAGAAGTTGAAGATGTAACGGCGGATCAATCAAAAACGATTCAAATTACCGCGCCGACCGAATCGGATATTGAAGGAACGGTCTTTTATACGCACGACAGCTATTCGACGCTGCGATACAAATTTAATTCCGCGTGGACGAATCTTGAATTGGAACTCCATCATTGGAGCGCGGTCTTCCAGCACGAAGGACGCGACGAGTTCGATGTTGACGCGACTTTCGGCGATCCAAATCGCGCAAACAAAATCGCTTTCGCTTTGACCGCCGAAACGACGGTGAGAAATGCGCGGCAAATGTTTTCGGAAACTTACGGCGGCGCGGCGGATATTTTGCGCGACGGTTTGGCGGTTAAAGATGATGAATCGTTGGGAAACTGCAACAACTCACCGCAAAGATAAGGCGAATAAATCAAGCAAAGCAGAAGAAAATATGAAAATACTTTTAGCAATCGCAGGTGTAGTAATTATCGGCGTTTTAATCCTCGGATTCCTGTTCGTGCGCTGGGCAAATCAGCCGGAAAATGTCGCGGCACTGCAGAAAGAACGCGAACGGGAAGCGGCGCAAAAGATCGAGGACGATAAAAAGAAAGTTGAAGACGCGAAAAAACAGGTCGAGATTGATAAAGAAATCGAGGCGAAAAAAGCGAATCTAAAACTCGTGATTGACGAAAATTTCGCCAACAATCGTTTCGAGTTTCTCGATTATAAATTTCAAAATTCCAGCCAATTCAAGTTTAAGGATAATCAATTTAATTATTACGTTTTCAGCACCAGAGGCTCAAATCCGAACAATCACTTCATTTTTTCAAAAGAGGATTTCACAGATTTTGCGGCGGAGATAGATTTTCGTATTAGCGGTTACGAAGCCATCGCCGGAATTTTCTGGGACGCGCAGCCGAACGGCGACCGCGACCCGACCGTTTACCAAGCCGCTTATTCTTCGGCAAGCGGTTTGAATGTGGAAGCGGGCGACACGGAAGAAAGTTTCAATCTCGGCAGTTTTTTCGAGAGCGTAACGGAGCAGAAACTGCGCGTGGAAAGATTCGCCAACCGCTTAAAAGTCAGCGTCAACGATAAAGTTTTGTTCGACAAAATTGTCAAAGACACGGGACAAGGCAAAGTCGGCATTTTTCTCCGCAATCGCGGCGGCAATAAAGACGAGAGTTCCAACTCGATTAGTATTGACATTAAAAGTTTTAAGATTTGGAAATAAATTCGAGGTGGTTTTTTCGACAACTTGAATTTTCTGATTCTTTGCTCACAACGAACTTTAAAATCTACTCGGCGCATCAAAAGTTTATCTGTTTAATTGGTTTATACTAAAAACTAAACTAAACTTGACAGCAAAACTTTTATGAGCAGAAAAAGCATTTTGGTAGTTGACGACGAGAAAAGTCAGCGCGAGATTTTGGAGATGATTTTGTCGGGCGAAGGCTACGACGTAACGACGGCTTCGAGCGGCGAAGCGGCGATGAAGTTTGTCGCCGACCGGCATTTCGATTTGGTTTTAACCGATTTGAAAATGACCGGAATGAGCGGGCTTGATTTGTTGAAAGAGTTAACTGATTTTGATAAGTCTATTATCGTGCTGCTTTTAACGGCGCACGGAACGGTTGATTCGGCGGTTGATGCGCTGCGACTCGGAGCTTTCGATTTTTTGCAGAAACCTTACGACCGCGACAAACTTCTCGACACGATTTCACGCGCACTAAATAAACTTTCCGCGCTCGATTCGGAAATCGTCTCCGATTCGCCGGAGATGGACAAGGTGAAAAAGCTGATTTTGAAGGTAGCAAAATCTAATTCGACGGTTTTGATTCGCGGCGAATCGGGAACGGGAAAAGAGCTGATCGCCCGCGCCATTCATAAAAACTCGCTTCGCACGAGCGAGGTTTTCCAAGCCGTCAACTGCGCCGCAATCAACGAAAATCTTTTAGAAAGCGAACTTTTCGGACACGAAAAGGGAAGTTTTACGGGCGCGGTCGGCGAGAAAAAAGGTTTGTTTGAAATCGCTGACGGCGGCACTTTATTTCTCGACGAAATCGGCGAACTCGATATTTCTTTGCAGGCGAAAATTCTTCGCGCTTTGCAGGAAAAACAAATCAGGCGCGTCGGCGGTATCAGGGAAATTGACGTTGACGTGCGCGTCGTTACCGCAACCAACCGCGACCTTTTGAAGATGTCGCAGGAAGGACGTTTCCGGGAAGATTTATATTATCGCCTGAATGTACTTTCGATTGAGTTGCCCGCTCTGCGCGAACGTCGTTCGGACGTTCCCGTTCTGATTGATTATTTCTTGCAGAAACACACACGCGGAACGAACCGAAAAGTTACTCTGGACAAAGATGCGAAACGCATTCTGGAAAATTACGGTTATCCGGGCAACGTCCGCCAGCTCGAATCGGCGTTGGAGCGCGCCGTTTTGCTGTGCGAAAACAACACGATTACGGCGGAAGATTTGCCGCCCGAAATGTCGCAGTCATCGCGTCCGGCAGCGGCAAACGATCTTTTCAAACTGCCCGCCGAAGGCATCAATTTTGAAGATGTCGAGCGCAGTTTGATTATGCAGGCGATGGACAGAACCGACAACAACATCACTAAATCGGCAAAACTTTTGGGTTTGACTTTCAGAACTTTGCAGTATCGGCTGGAAAAATTCGGCTATAAAAAAGACGGGAACGTGAGCGAGGAAGACGAAGCGTAAAAATCGAAAAGTTTATGTCGGCTAACTTCAAATACAGCGGCGCGTGGATTTTGCTTCTTGCAACGGCTTTGATCGTTTTCGCAATCACGGCGATTCCGGTTTGGCTGATTCAGCCGTTTGCGCCGCAAACGGAAGATGCTCTGCAAATTTCGTATTTTCTAAAAAACTGGTCGCCGATTTTGACGATCACGGCGTTGCTCGCATCCGTTACGCTGATTGTTTATCTCTGGCGTAATTCAAGGCGTTGGTTTGCCAAAGCATTGATGCTCGTGCCGCTCATCGTCGTTCTGCCGTGCGCTTGGTTTGCGCGGCAAAATCATTTTGAATGGATGTTTAATCCGCTCAATCAAACTGCGTTTGCTAAGGCGAGCGAGACTGATTTCATCAGCGATGAAGATATGGTTTTGGCGGTGAAAATCAACAATGAAGCGGTTGCATATCCGGTGCGGCAAATGGCTTATCATCACGTCGTCGCCGATGTCGTCGGCGGGCAGCCGATTACGGCGACTTACTGAACGCTTTGCCACACGGGAATTGTGTGGCAGTCCGTCGTGAACGGGCAGACGCTGAAATTTCATTTAGCCGGAATCAATAATCAAAATTTTATAATGCGCGACGAAGAAACCGGTTCGTGGTGGCAGCAGGTTTCGGGCGAAGCGATTCAGGGAAAATTAAAAGGCGCGAAACTCGAAAACGTCGCAATGGACGAACTGACTTTTGCGGTTTGGAAACGCGAAAATCCGAACGGGCGAGTGCTGCGACCCGACGCTAAAATTCTGGCGGCGAACAAATATGAATCGGCTGATTGGGAAAACGAGGTCGGTAAAATGCCGGTCAGAATCGGCGATAAGTTGGATAAAACGCTTGAGCCGCGAGCTTTGATCGTCGGCGTTTCCATCAATAATCGAACGAAGGCTTACCCGTTTTCCGCGCTCGAAAAACAATCGCCGATTCTTGATTCGGTCGGCGGCACGGAAATCGTGATTCTGCTCGGCGCGGATCGAAAATCCGTTCGGGCGTTTGAAAGAAAAGTTGACGGGAAAACTTTGGAATTTTTCGTCAAACCCGATTCGTCCGAAATTGTTGACGCGGAAACGGGCAGCGTTTGGGATTTTTCCGGCAAAGCGATGAGCGGCGAGTTGGCGGGAAAACAGCTTCGACCGATTCAGGTTTTGAAAGATTATTGGTTCGACTGGAAAAACTACAATCCCGAAACGCAACTTTATACGCTCGGTTCTCGTTAATTCGTCCGATACTGGAATCAGGCAAGACAAAGAAAGTGAAACCACAGATGCACACGGATAAACACGGATGAAATCAGAATAGAAATCTGTGTTTATCCGTGTGCATCTGTGGTTTCGCAACTGTTTTTTATCTTCCTGACAACTTGATTTGAAATAGGAAAATGAGGTGATGAAATGGAATGGTTTTCGACATTGAGTTTGGCACTCGGCACGGCTTGGACTTCGGGCATTAATTTATATGCGACGGTCACGATTTTAGGATTGCTGCAAAAGTTTAATCTGACGAAACTGCCGGGAGGCTTGGACGTTTTGGATAATTGGTGGATTATCGGTGTCGCCGGTTTTCTTTACGCGGTCGAGTTTTTCGCCGATAAAATTCCTTATGTTGATTCGATTTGGGATGTCGTTCACACTTTCATCCGCGTTCCGGCGGGCGCGATTGTCGCTTACGCGGCGACTAATCAAACCGACGCGAGCGTTCAGACGATAGCGGCTTTGCTCGGCGGCGGTCTGGCGTTTTCTTCGCACGGGACGAAGGCGGCTTTGCGAATGGGCGCGAATCTTTCGCCCGAACCCGTTTCCAACTGGGTTTTATCAATCGTCGAAGACATTATCGCCGTCGTTGGTTCGATTCTCGCTGTTTTCGCTCCCGTCCTGATTGCGATTGTGCTGATCGTTTTCGCCGTCTTTTTCCTGTGGTTTTTCCCGAAAGTCGTGCGCGGCATCAGAAAATTGTTCAGCGGCATCCGCGCACTTTTTCGCGGCGACAGTTTTCGCACCGTCGCCCGCAAGTCTTCGTAAATTCGGCGTTCTTAAATTCATAACTTTGGGGAGACAAAACAATATGAAAAAAATTACGATGACCGCCATTTTATTTTCCGCTTTAATGACCGCCTGCAGCAGCGCGACAAACAGTTCGTCGAACACGAACGCTTATTCCAAACCGAATTATGAGAGTTCTGCCAATACTGCCGTCGTTTCGTCCGGCGATAAAAGAGGCAGTGGCGGCGGCGGCGGAAAAGACCAGCCTTTGACGCAGCAGGTTTCACTGAATCAAGCCGAACAAACCGAAACTGCGCCGATAGTCGTCGAGCGCAAAATTATTCGCAACGCCGATTTGCAGTTTGAAGCGGACAAGCCGGAAGACGCGCAGCAGAAAATCGGTCAAATAGCCGAATCGAAAGGCGGTTTCGTCGTCGAAACGCAGTCGAGCGCGAGCGATGTGAAAGCGAAGGTACGCGACACGGTAACGATGACGGTACGCGTTCCGGCGGCGAAATTCGACGAAGCGTTAAACGAAATTCGCGCCGCGTCGAGCCGCGTCCTCTCCGAATCAATCAAAGGTCAGGACGTAACCGAAGAATTCATAGACATCGAAGCGCGTCTGAAAACGCAGAAGGCACTCGAAGCTCAGTTTCTCGAAATAATGAAACAGTCGAAAACGGTCGAGGACGCGCTCAACGTGCAGACGGAAATTGCCGGCGTGCGCGGCGAAATCGAAAAAATCGAGGGCAGAAAAAGATTTCTGGAAAGTCAGGCGAGCCTTTCGACGATCAAAATCAGGCTGACCGCGCCGACCGCTTTTTCGCAGAATTCGACGGGTTTTTTCTATCAATTAAAAGAAGCCGTCGGCGACGGTTTCGACGCGGCTTTGAGTTTTATTCTGGTTCTCGTCAAACTGCTGATCGCGCTTTTGCCGTTTTTTCTGCTCATCGTTCTCCCGATTTATTTTGTGATACGATATTTTATAAGGAAGAATCGCAGACGGAAATTAGCCGACGAAATCGTGCGGGAAGAAATTAAAACGGAGTAATGAATTTAGAAAGAGTTTTTCAAATCTTAGCGGTGATTCTAATCGGAGTCGCCGCGTTTTTTTTGTGGAATGGAAACAAGGACGGCGTATTTATTACGGCGGTGGTCGCGGCGGTCAGCTTTTTTCTGAGCGTTCGATTTCAGGTGAAAGAAAGATTGAAACAGAGGGAATCTGAACCGGCGGACGAAAAAGAGGTGTAACTTTTTTGCCGATTTTTGATTTATGAAAATCGTTTTATCAACCTTCGGTTCGCTCGGCGATTTGCATCCTTTGCTGGCTTTGGCGATTGAGTTGGACGCTCGCGGACACGAAATCGTTATCAATTCTCTGGAAGCGTACCGCGAAAAAATTGACGCGCTCGGTTTTGAATTTTACCCGCTGCGTCCCGATCTCGACCCGGAAAAAGATCGCGCACTCGCCCGCGAAATAATGGACGCTCGCAAAGGTACGGAAAAACTTCTGCGCGAGATTTTGATCCCGAACATTCGTCCGATGTATGAAGATTTGACGAAAGCCGTCAGCGGCGCGGATTTGCTGATTTCCGGCGAAGTCGTTTATCCGGCAAGCTCGGTCGCTGAAAAAACCGGCATCAAGTGGATTACGACCAGCCTTGCGCCCGCGTCGTTTCTCTCGCCGCACGACCCGTTCGTGCCGCCGACCGCGCAGTGGCTGAAACATTTTCGCTTTTTAGGCGCGACGTTTCACGGTGTGATGTATTCGGCGATTCATCGAATGGTCGGCAAATGGCTCGAATCCTACCGCGAATTTCGGCACGAAATCGGTTTGAACGAAAATCACGATCCGGTTTTCAAAGACAAATTTTCAAAATTGCTTCACTTGGCGATGTTCTCGAAAGTTCTCGGCAAACCGCAACCAGATTGGCATTCGCCGACTTTGCAAACGGGATTTTGTTTTTATGACGGGCAACAGGATTTGGGAACGATGCCGGAAAAATTAAGCGAATTTTTAGACGCGGGCGATGCGCCGATTGTTTTCACGCTCGGTTCAGCCGCCGTGATGGATGCGCGAGATTTTTTCGAGGAAAGCGCGAAAGCCGCCAAGAAATTAAACCGCCGCGCCGTTTTGCTTTACGGAATTTTCAACGAAATGCCGAAAGGAGTTGACGATAAAATCGCGGCATTCGATTACGCGCCGTATTCGCAGATTTTTCCGCGAGCCGCCTGCGTCGTGCATCAGGGTGGAGTCGGCACGACCGCGCAGGTTTTGCGTGCCGGAGTTCCGGCGTTAATTATGCCGTATTCGCACGACCAGCCGGACAACGCCGAAAGATGCGTTCGTTACGGCACGGCGCGGACGATTGGGCGTGAAAAATACCGCGCCGCTAACGCCGCCAAAGAATTGCGCGAACTGCTCGGAAATTTAAGTTACAAAGATAAAGCGGTGCAGGCGAGCATCATCGTCAACGCCGAACACGGAACGCGAATCGCCTGCGACGCGATTGAGAAAATCGCTTTAAAATAATTTATGCCGAAATTGAATCATTTACTGGACAATAATCGAAACTGGGTTAAAGGAATCACCGACGAAAACGCCGATTTTTTTCGTCTGCTGGCGGACGAGCAAAATCCGTCGTATCTCTGGATCGGCTGTTCGGACAGCCGCATTCCCGCTAACGCCGCCATCGGTCTGATGCCGGGTGAACTTTTCGTCCATCGCAACATCGCCAACCTCGTTATTCATTCGGATTTGAATTGTCTTTCGGTCATTCAATTTGCGATTGAAGTTCTGCACATTCAACACATTATCGTCTGCGGTCATTACAACTGCGGCGGTGTCAAAGCCGCTTTGGAAAATGCCGAACTCGGTTTGATTGACAACTGGCTGCGACACATTCAGGACATCGCCCAGCTTCACGAAGATTCTTTGGATAAAATCAGCGATTTTAATCGGCGGCTGAACAAACTTTGCGAGTTGAACGTCATCGAACAAGTCTTGAATGTGGCGGAGACGACTTTTGTGCGGAAAGCCTGGAAAAATCGTCGCAAAGTCGCGGTTCACGGCTGGATTTACGATTTGCGCGACGGTCTGATTCAGGATTTGGAAGTGCGCGTCGAAAACGCCGGACAGCTTCGCCGCCTGAAACGAAATTTCTGGAACGGCAGCGCGAATTGACGTAGAATAACTTGCTGCAAGGAGATTAGAGAAATGGCGAATACGATTACATTTGAAATGACGGAAACACAGGCGCAAAAATTTGAGAAACTTCTTGATGATACTTTGGAAATTCTGAATCGAATGGAAAAAGAGAGTCCCGAACGCGATGCGCGTTTTGACAAAATGTATGAAGAAACTCAAAAAAAATTCACGGAAATTGAGCGGACAATGAAGCAAACCGATCAGCGAATGAAAAAATGGGGCATCGGCTTGGAAGAGTAATATGTGGGAAAAATTATTTGACTTGATGGCAAAAGTTTTCACGGTTACTTCGAGAGTTGACCGTCTCGAAAAAGATAGTGAGAAATTGCGCCAGGATGTAACTCATTTAACAGAAATTAACGCGCAGCTGTCTGCGAAGATTGATGTTTTGGTTTACGCCGTACAGAGCGAAAGCGATAAAACAAGAATGTGGGTTGAAAAGGAATTGGCGAAATTTGAACGCCGTCTGCCGTCGGGAAAGGCGGAAAAAGATAACGAATAAAGTTTTAGAAAATAAATAAATTTCGGTAAAAGCCGCCTTCGGCAAAGAGCGATGGAGCAAAAAATGGCGAATACGATTACATTTGAAATGACGGAAAATCAGGCGCAAAAGTTTGAAAGACTTCTTGATGAATTTAACGACACAATGAAACGCGCAGCGAAAGATGAATCGGCACGGGAAGCGGAACGATTCAAACTCAGAACCGAAACCCATCTTTTGTTAGCGCAAGCCGGAGAAGAATTGAAAAAAATCAAAGCTATCAATTCAAATTAAAAGCGGGCAATCAACAATAATTATGTGGGAGAAAATTTACAACGCGCTGGCAACGCTCGTTACCATCGGCGTTAAAGTTGAAAAGCACGAAAAGGAGATTGATCTGCTGAGAACGGAAATGCGGCAAGTTTCCGCGATGCTGCACGAAGTTCTTGCTGAATTGCGAAACGTCAAACAACAGCGCGATTCAGACCGTCGAGAAGTGAATTTGTTTGTTGAAAATGAAATCCTCAAATTTGAACGCCGCCTGCCGTCGGGAAAAGAAGAAAATGAAAAGTAGCATTAGTTTATTGTTAATCGTTTTATGTTTCGCCTTTGGCGTGTCGGCGCAGATGTCGCGTAAGCCTTCGCCGACGCGCGAACCCGCCGGCGTGATGGGGAAAAAGCCGGACACCGAAAAACGCTTTTTGCCGAAAATCGAATCGCGTAAGGATTTCGATAAAATCGCCCGCACTTATCATCAGAACACGCCGTATGCTTTGCCGCATACGATGTTTATTATTGACCGCCGTTTCAAGAACAAAATTTATTACGTCAATTCGCAGAAATATCGTTTTCACAAAGATTTTTTGCTCGCCAATTATTTAGTCGCTCGCGGCGAGGATGTTTTTACGCCGATTTACATCAATCAAGACCGGCGGTTTATCGTCGGGACGATTGCGTTTCAGAAGACGGTTGATAAGTTTACGTTCGAACTTTGGGAAGGCGATCTGGCTTCGGATAAATTGATAAAACTGGCTTACGATACGATCAACAATTCGTTTTTCGAGCCGGTCGCGTATAAACCGAATTCGATCAGGCAGGATGAAGCGTCGGCAAAATTGGGGATTAGCCGCATTTCGGCGGACGAGATTCAGAAAAATCAGGAATATCTCGCGCTCAACACGGGCAAAGCCGTCGGGCGCGTTCACATCATCGAAAAGCTCGACGACACGGTAGAAATCGGCGACAATGAGATTTTGATTCTCAAAGAATTGCCGATCAATCTGCCGCAGGTGCGCGGCATTATCATCGCCAAACCGTCCACGCCGCTGTCGCATATCAATATCTTGGCTCGCGGTTGGGGAATTCCGAACGTCTATATCAAAGATGCCGATAAACTTTTCAAGGAACTCGACACTTATGTCATCGAATTCGACGCGACGCTGACCGATTACAAATACAAACGCGCCGATTTGGAGACGGTGAAAAAAGAATTCGTTGACCCGGAAGAAGCTGTCGCGCCTTCGGATTTGAAAATTACAAAACTCGCTTCGATTACGGAGATGCGGAAAAAAGACAGCATCGCTTACGGCGGAAAGTCGGCGAATTTAGGCGAAATGATCAACGCCAAAAATCCGAACATTACGATTCCCGACGGATTTACCGTACCGTTCTACTGGTATGATAAATTTATGCAGGCGAATGGTTTCGACGATAAAATTGACGATTTGATGAACGATATTGATTTCGTTCACAACCCGCGCATCCGTCGTCAAAAACTGGAAGATTTCCGCAATGAAATCATTAATGCCAAATTCGACGAGCAGTTAAAAGTGGAAATTCTCAATCGCTGGCGAACCGAACTCGGCGGTCAAGCCGTTTTCGTCCGCAGTTCGTCGAACGCTGAAGATTTGCCGAATTTCTCCGGCGCGGGGCTTTATTCGACCGTCCCGAACGTCAAAACCGACGAGAAAATTATCGAAGCGGTGAAAAAAGTTTGGGCTTCGCTGTGGAATTTTGAAGCGTATGAAGCGCGCGTCAGAAACTACGTCAACCAGCGTGAAGTTTTTATGTCGGCGTTAATCCAAGTCGGTTTGAATATGGACAGCGGCGGCGTTTTGATTACGAAAGACCCGTTCGACCCGGAAAATAGAAACGCCGTTTACATCAGCGCGGTTTGGGGACATAATGACGGAATTACGGCGAATAAATTCGTTCCCGAACAGGTTTTATATAACCCGAAATCGAACGCCGTACAGGTTTTGACCGTCTCGCAGCAAAACTCCGTGTTGAAATTCGGCGCGAACGGCGATTTAATAGAAACTGATGAAAAATTTGAACGACGTGTTCTGGACGATAAAAACGTACGCGAACTCGTCAAAACTGCCGGACAAATTAAAAAGATTTTCGGCGGAAAAAAAGAACAGGATATTGAATGGGGAATTATGGGCGGCAAAGTCTATATTCTTCAGGCGCGTCCTTACATTGAGAAATAATATAATAGAAAACGAATTTATAATGAGTATATTTGGGAAGAAAAAAATGAACGAACAGGATTTGAACAACGAAGAAATACACGACGAAGAAAACACGCAGGACGCAACTTTTACTGACAAACGACGCTTTAACAGCGAAGGCGATTACGTCAAAACCGACACGAAAACGGCAAACGTGAAATCGCCCGACGTACTGCGCCTTGAAAAAGAATTGACGGACGAACGCACCCGCCGCGAAGCCGCCGAATCGAAACTCGTCGGTGTGCAAGCAAAATTTGACGAAGTGAAAACCCAGATGGAACGCGAAACCCAGGAAATGCGCCAGCGTCTGATGAAAACGCTCGAAGACCGCGCCAAGCAGGGACAATTTAATTTCCTGACGACGCTGTTGCCGGTGCTTGATAATTTAAATTTGGGCATCAAAGCGAGCGAAACCGATTCATCTTTCGAGCATCTTTTGACCGGTGTGAAAGGCACGGCGCGTTCGTTTGAGCAAGCCTTAATAAGCGTCGGTGTCGAACCGATTGCGGCGGTCGGTGAAGATTTCAATCCCGAACTGCACGAAGCCGTTGAGATGGTCGAATCCGACGCGGAAAACGATGACAAAATCGTCGGCGAATTTTCACGCGGTTACAAATTCGGCGATAAATTATTGCGTCCTTCGCGCGTACAGGTCGGCAAAGCAATTTCCAAATCGGTCGGCGAATAGATTTTTTATGGGATTGGCGAAACTGAAAACCGCAACCGTTTCCACGCCCGAAGATTATTTAATTTTCGAGCGTGAGAGCGTTTCACGCCACGAATATCTCGACGGCGAAATCTACGCGATGGCTGGCGAAAGTCTTTCGCACAGCCGCGTCTGCGTAAATTTAGGCGGCGAAGTTCGCGCTAAATTGAAAGGAAAAAATTGCGAAGCGTTGTCGCCGAATATGAAAGTCCGCACGTCGAACGCGAGTTTGTTTTCATATCCAGATTTGACGATTGTCTGCGGCGAACCGCAATTTCACGATGTCAAAAAAGATGTGCTGACGAATCCGAAAGTCGTTTTTGAAGTTTTATCGCCTTCGACCGCCGATTATGACCGCACGACTAAGTTTCAGCGTTATCGAATGGGCAATGAAACTTTGACCGATTACGTTTTAATTTCGCAGGACAAATGTTTCATCGAACATTTCAGAAAATCGGCAAACGGCGACTGGCTTTATCAAAGTTACGCCGCGCTCGAAGACGACTTAAGCATCCAATCAATCGAGTGCAAATTGAATCTGCGCGAAATTTACGACCGTGTAGAACTGACGTTTGAAGATGACATTGAAACTCACGACAACGAACCTTCGGAGACTGACAACTAACCAAAACAATGTATCCAGAAATTTTTCGCATCGGCAGTTTTCCGATTAATACTTACGGCGTTTTGCTGGCAATCGGGTTGATGCTCGCTTTGTTTGCCGCGTCAAAATTGGCGGCGCGGGACGGTTTGCCGTCGGATCGAATTTACGATTTGGGTTTGTGGACGATTATCGGCGGGCTGGTCGGGTCGAAAATTTTGATGTTTTTTACCGAAGACAGCGTTAATCTTTTTTCGCTCGATTTTCTGCGTTCGGGCGGCGTTTATTACGGCGGATTTATCGGCGGATTTGTCGCGGCGGTTTTGTTAGTTCGTTTTTATAAATTGCCGTTCTGGAAAGTCGCCGATGCGTTTGCGCCGGGAGTTGCGCTCGGACAATTTTTCGGGCGACAAGGCTGTTTTTCGGCGGGCTGCTGTTGGGGAAAGCCGACGAACTTGCCGTGGGGCGTACATTTCACCGAAGCCGGACACGAAAACACGGGCGTTCCGCTGTTCGATGCGGCGGGCAACTCTCTGCATTTGCATCCGACGCAGCTTTACGAATCGTTTGCGATGCTCGCGGTTTTCGGGATTTTGGTTTATCTGCACAGACACAAACGATTTAACGGGCAAGTTTTAATCGGCTATATGATTTTGTATCCGATTGTGCGATTCACCATCGAATTTTTCCGCGACGATCCGCGCGGCGATTTGTTCGGATTAACGACGATGACGGGTTTATCAACCTCGCAGATTATCAGTTTATTAGTCGCTCTCGGCGCGGTCGTGTTTATGATTTATCGCCTCAAAACTGCTCAACCAAATATAGAAAAAGTAGAAGTCTAAAAATTTTGTCCGAAGAAAACCAATCGTTTATTTTTCAAATCGAAGCGTCAGATGCAGGAAAGCGTCTGGACGCTTTTTTGTCTGAGAAAATCGAAAACCGCTCGCGCTCGCGGCTACAGAAACTGATTGACGACGGCGACGCGACGGTTAATCAGCAGACCGTCAAATCATCTTATAAAATTCGCGCCGGCGACGAAATCGAAATCGAACTGACGGAAATTCCGACGACGGATTTCGCGCCCGAAGACATCGCGCTCGAAATCGTTTATGAAGACGAATTCTTAGCCGTCATCAACAAACCGGCGGGAATGGTCGTCCATCCGGGCGCGGGCGTTTCGGGCGGAACTTTGGCAAATGCGCTGGCGTTTCATTTCGATTTGAAAAGTTCGGATTTCAAATTTGCAAACGATTTGGACGAGCAATCCAAAATCCAAAATCTAAAATCTAAAATCGGCATCGTTCACCGGCTCGATAAAGATACTTCCGGGTTGTTGGTCGTGGCGAAATCGGACGAAATTCACGAGCAGTTAAGCGGGCAGTTTCGGGAACGCGAAGTTTTTAAATCTTATGTCGCGCTCGTTCACGGTGCGACGGAAGCGAAAGAGGGAACGATTGATCAGCCGATTGCGCGTGAAAAACACAATCGCACGAAAATGGCGATTCGGGCGCACGGACGCAACGCTTTATCGCTTTGGAAAGTCAGGAAAAGATTCGAGAAATTTACGCTTTTGAATGTCGAAATCAAAACCGGCAGAACGCACCAGATTCGCGTTCATCTGATGTCCGTCAATCATCCGGTCGTCGGCGATGAAACTTATAATGCGGGGCGCGATAAAACCGTCAAAGATTTGAATGTACGGCAGGCGATTGCCGATTTGAACCGGTTTTTTCTCCACGCCGAACGCCTGAGCTTTACGCATCCGCAGACGAAAGAACTGCTGGAATTTTACCAGCCGATGCCGACGGAGTTGAAGGATTTACTTGAGCTAATCGAGGCAGAGACCCGCGTGTAAGCAAGGGTGTCAAGCGCATAATTTTTAGCACCCTTGCTTACGCGCGGGTTTCTGCCGTTAAAAACTTTCGCCATTCTTCGCTTTCGGCGACGCGCTTGATCAAATCGTTTCGCTCTTCCAGCATTTCCTGCAAGTGAGATTCGACGAGTAAAAAATCCGCGATATTGCCTAAGATTCCGAGCGGTGAATCGAAATCGAAAAAGTCTTTAATCAGAGTGCCGTCGCCTTCAATTTCAAAATAATGATCGTGGTCGAAGCGTTCAAACGCGCCGGAAACCATCGAATCGCGGAAATAGCGCGGACGGTCGAACGCCGTGATTTTTGAAGTCAGATTTTGGCGGACGTAGAAATGCGTCGCTTCCCACGTTACGGTTTCGCCCATTTCGATTAAACCCGACGTTACGCCCGCGACGGCGCGTTCGTCGTATTGCGACATCGAATCTTTGTGCAAATCAATCGAACGCGCCAAGTCGAAAACCCTTTCGACGGGCGCGTTGATTTTCGTTTCGAGTTTGATAATCGGCATAAATGATTGTAAATTCGCAGAGAATAACAGTTCGTTTCTAATAAATTATGCCCGAAAATAAAAATTCCGTCAGTAAATTTCATATCTTTCTGCTCGTCAGCTTGTTCGGCGTTCTGGTTTGGTCGGCGATTAAACCGCACGATTATTTCACCTGGTTTTTGGAAGTTCTGCCCGCGCTGCTCGCCGTCGCTATTTTCGCGTTTTTTTATAACCGTTTTCGTTTTACCGATCTGGTTTATACGATTGTCTGGTTTCACTGCATCGTTTTGATGGTCGGCGGTAAATACACCTACGCGGAAGTGCCTTTGTTCGATTACATCGGTGCGTTTTTCGGCTGGACACGGAATAATTACGATAAAGTCGGACATTTTATGCAGGGTTTTTCGCCCGCTTTGATTGCGCGGGAAGTTTTTATCCGCAAGGAAATCGTCAACGGAAAATGGTGGACATATTTTATGGCGGTCGCCGTGCCGCTGGCGTTTTCGGCGTTTTACGAATTTGTTGAATGGTGGATTGCGGTAGCCACGGGCGATTCGGCGGACTCGTTTTTGGGAACGCAGGGCTATGTTTGGGACACGCAGACCGATATGTTTATGTGTCTGTGCGGCTCAATTACAGCCTTAATTTTATTGAGCGGCTGGCAAAACAAACAAATGAAGAACTTGAGTTGAAATGCTCGAACACACGACGAATCTCGGAAAACTGGAAAGCGTTCACGGCATCGCCAAAAAATATCTGCGGAGAGTTTTGCTAATCGCCGCCGTCTGCCTTTTGGTTTTCGCCGCCGGAACGTATCTGGCTTACGCCGAATATCAGCACAATCCCGTTTCGTTTCCGCGACCGGAAGATGCCGCCGGATTTTTCGTCTGCGGAATCGTACCGTTCGGCGTTTTCTGTTTCGCGCTGTGGGCGGTTTTTCGCAAAGGTCGCGCCGAAGTCAGGATTTACGAACGCGGTTTGACGCACATTGTCGGCAAACGAATTCAAATCTGCGAATGGGAAGAAATCAAAAACGTCGTCGTCGAAATCGGCGACCCGAAATATCTTTTGCAAATCGAAAAACTCGACGGCGAAATCATTCTAATTACCGAAGCGACCGAAAACGTCGCGCAAATCACCAAACGCATCGAACGCGAAATCAACGCTTTGAGCGTGGAATAAAATCCGTCTGTTTTCAACGTCGAAAATTTCTTGTATGCTGTTATTTTGCAGTAATAATTTATATTTCAACACTTTTTTATAAAACGGAGAATTTATGAGCGTAGAAGTCGTGATGCCGCAAATGGGCGAATCAATTACCGAGGGAACGGTTTCCAAATGGTTAAAAGCGGTCGGCGATAAAATCGAAAAAGACGAGCCTTTATTAGAAATTTCCACTGACAAAGTGGACGCGGAAGTTCCCGCGCCATCCGCCGGGATTTTACTGGAAATCCGCGCCCAGGAAGGCGAAACGGTCGAAGTCGGCACGGCGGTCGGCATTTTAGGCGAAGCGGGCGAAACGGCGAATGGCGGTGAGCAGTCAGCAGTCAGCAGTCGGCAGTCGGCGAACGGCAATCAGCAATCTGCGCCGCCGAAAGTTGAGGAAGCGCAGGCGGTCGCTGTAGAACTTGAAGAAACAAGCAATGAACAGATTGAAGATCAAACAGCCGCCGTCGAATCAGCGACGGAAGAAGTTTCTGCGCCGAATGCGTCGGCTGATGCAGGCGACGCGACCGAAGTCGTGATGCCGCAAATGGGAGAATCAATTACTGAAGGAACAGTTTCCAAATGGCTGAAAGCGGTCGGCGATACGATTGAAAAAGATGAGCCGCTTCTGGAAATCTCGACTGATAAAGTTGATGCCGAAGTGCCGTCGCCGTCCGCCGGAACGCTTCTGGAAATTCGCGCTCAGGAAGGCGAAACGGTTGAAGTCGGTTCGGTCGTCGCGCTCGTCGGCAGCGCGGTCGGCGGTCAGAAAGCGGCGGTCAGCCAAACCGCGCCAAAACAATCTGCTGTCGAAGCCGCCAATGAAGCGACGAGCGCGGATGTGCCGTCGGTCGAATCCGCAAAAGCGGCGACGGCGCAGAGCGCGAATCCGATTCAGCAGACTGAAATTCAGGAAACCGAAGGCAGAAGTTACGATTACGAAAACCGCGCGGCGGTCAAAGAAGCGTCGGTGGGCGCGACGGGCAACGGCAAAGTGAACGGCGAAATGTCGTTTGAAGATTTGCGGAAAACGAAATCGTCGCCGCTCGTTCGCAATATCGCTAAAGAACACAATGTTGATATTTCCCGCATCGAAGGTTCGGGAATGAGCGGGCGCGTAACGAAAAAGGACATTTTGAATTTCATTGAATCCGGCGCGGCGATTCGTCCGCAGGACTTATTGGCGAACATCGGAACGGCGAAATCATTCGCTGCGCCGCCAACGGTGCAAGTGCCGTCTGCACCGAAAACCGCGTTCACCGCGCCGCAAGTCGCGTCGGCGGTCGGTGATCGCGTCGAGCCGATGTCGGTAATGAGAAAGAAAATTGCCGAACATATGACTTTCTCGAAGCAGACTTCGGCGCACGTTACCAGCGTGTATGAAATTGATATGACGAATGTCGCCAAGTTCCGCGACAAGAATAAAGCGGAATTCCAATCGCGTTACGGCACGAAATTGTCGTATATGCCGTTTATTTTCCAAGCCGTAACGAATGCTCTGCGAAAGTTTCCGATTGTTAATTCGCAGGTTTCGGGCGAGCAGATTATTTATAAAGGCGATGTGAACTTGGGAATGGCGGTCGCGCTCGATTGGGGATTGATCGTGCCGGTCATCAAAAAAGCCGATTCGTTATCGTTGAGCGGTTTGGCGCAGACGGCGAATGATTTAGCCGATAGAGCTAGAGCAAAAAAGCTGATGCCCGATGAAGTTTCGGGCGGCACTTTTACTATTACGAATCCGGGCGTTTTCGGCGGGCTGTTCGGAACGCCGATTATTAATCAGCCGCAAGTCGCCATTCTCTGCGTCGGCACGATTGAAAAACGTCCGAAAGTGATTACGACCGCCGAAGGCGATGATGTAATTGCGATTCGTTCGATGGCTTATTTCGCTCTGACTTACGATCATCGAGTGGTTGACGGTGCCGATGCCGAGAAATTTTTGTCGTTTATGAAGGAATATCTCGAAACATCGCAATTCAATTTATAAATTTTTCGTGAATCGAATGCGGACAGTCAAATCTGATTACTGTCCGCATTCAAAACGCTTTTTTATTTTTTTAGGACAATCCTCTCAAATAATCTATTTCTTAATTTGTCCGCCTAACTTTAGACATTTTAGTCTTTACGCTAAATTCAACATCTCCAAACCAATTTTTGGCACACCTCTTGTTAAGAAAGATTTCTATTGAAAATCTGATTGAAAGTGTGCGATTATTCAACAGTGATGAAATTGTAAGATTTTAGTTCATTGCAGAGAGCAATCGAGAACCGATAAATTTCTTTTTCAACCAACCCCTTCAGTTTGAAAAACGTCAAAAATCAGCAGTACAAATCCAAATTTTAATCAAAGAGGAGTCAAAATATATTATGTTGAAAAAATTTCAAGTACTGATGCTTGCATTATTGTTAGGTGCAACCGGCATTATGGCGCAAGATGCTCAAACTCGTAGTTTAACGAGCGGGCAGAAATATAAAATTAAAGGCGTAGTCGTCGCCAAAGACGACAGCAGTTTTACAGTCAGAGACGCGGTTGGCGTGGACACCAATGTTATGTTGAGTCCCGAAACCAGCATCAAAACCAAAGGCGGCTTTTTCGGCGGCGGCGACGCAGTAGCGACGAATGGCATCGTTCGCGGATTGAACTTGGAAGTCGAAGGACGCGGCGATACGTCGGGCGCGTTAGCGGCAACTAAGGTTCGTTTCGGCAAAGATGATTTTCGTGTCGCGCAGTCTATTGACAGCCGCGTAACGCCGGCGGAGGAACGCCTGACCCAATCCGAACAGAACGCGCAGCGCATTTCGGGACAGATTGATGAGTTGATGGCGATTTCCAATGCGGCTCGCGGCGGCGCGAAAGCGGCGCAGGATACGGCGGACGCGGCGATTGCCGGTGTCAACGCGACGAATCAAAGAATTTCTTCGTTAGACGATTACGTCGTTCAGTCAACTTCGACGGTTAATTTCAAAGTCAGCAGCGCAATTCTTTCCGAAGAAGCGAAAGCTAATTTAGATCAGGTCGCGCAGACCGCGATGACGATGAAAGGCTACACGATTGAAATCACCGGTTTTGCATCGTCAGACGGCGATGTGAAGAAAAACAAAGCGTTAAGTCAGAGACGCGCTCAAGCCGTGATTGATTATTTGGTCGAAACGCATAATGTTCCGCTTCGCAGAATCGGCACATCATACGGTTTTGGTGAACTTCAGGCAGTTGCCGATAATACGACTCTTGAAGGCAGACAGCAAAACCGCCGCGTGGAAGTTAAATTGTTAGCAAGCCGTGGTATGAATCAGAACGTCGAAGTCCGCAAAGACTCAACGACTGAAGAAAACACTCCGCCGACTGAAGACTAATTTTTCAGATTTTAGAAGTTAAATAATAAGGAGGGCAAATGAATGTGAAACGAAAATCTTTTCACATTCTGCCCTTCTTTTTTTCATTAGTTTGGTTACATTTTGTGCGTATCCCGCGCATAAATTTTGAGGTGAAAAACGTGAAACTAAAGTCTCTCGCTTTTATATTTGCAGCAATTTTTTCGGGTGCAGTTTCCGGCTTTGCCCAAAACGCGCAACCGACTCCGCCCGTTGTGGAAGACGACGACGAAGTAATTAAGATTGATTCGCGTTTGGTGGTCGTGCCGGTTTCGGTTCTGGACGCAAACGGTCAGGCGGTCGTCGGATTGAAGGAACAGGATTTTCGCATCGCCGAAGACGGCAAAACACAGGAAGTTTCGCAGGTTTCCGATGCCGAAAAAGTGCCGCTCGAAATAGTTTTGCTAATAGATGTTTCAAGCAGCGTAAATAAAATTTTCGAGTTGGAAAAATCCGCCGCCGCCCAGTTTTTGCAGGAAGTAATGCGTCCTGAAGACCACGCCACGATCTTTGTTATTACCGATAAACCTGTTTTGCTTCAAACGCGCGACACAGCGGAAAAAACTTCAATCAATGTGCGTTCGATTGCTCAAACAAAATCTTCGACAGCTTATTATGATACCGTTACCGCCGCCGCTCGTTATTTAATTGCTAATGCACAACCGCGCAGTCGCCGTGTGATTTTATCACTCTCCGATGGTGAAGATAATTATAGTGATATTACGCGCAATCCGACTGTCGTTGCGTATACAGGTTTAGATATAAATAACTTAACTCAAAAAGATTTAGACAAGCGTGCCGATCAAACCGTTAAAGCGCACGTTCAGGCGCAAACGCTTGTTTTAAAGTCTTTGCAAAACGCCGATACGGTTTTTTATACTATCAATGCTTCGGGACCGTCCGTAAAATTAAATGTTGCCAGTCAGCGGGCGCAGAATGCACTCCAGAGATTCGCCGACGAGACTGGCGGAACAGCATTTTTGCCTCAATTTATTACTGAAGTAAATTCGGCGAGTTTTGAAAAACAAAATACTCGAATTCTTGCAAATATCTTTCGCCAAATATCGGCAGAACTTCGCGCACAATATCTGGTTCAGTATTATTCGACGGCGGATTTTCCCGCTAACAAATACGTTAAACTCAATGTTGGTTTAGCCAATCCGAGCGGTTTGCGCTTGCGGGCGCGACAGGGATATTTCGTGAAGAAGTAATTAATTGCAAGGAAAACAAAAAAGCCGCAGGAAAATGTTCCTGCGGCTTTTTTGTTTTTGATTACGGCACAGCAAATCAAAATTTATTCAATCTCTTCGCACGGCGACTTTTCCCATCACGACATCGCCCATCACGGTTTCTTCCTTCGGTTTCGGGGTCGCTTTTGGAGTCGGTGAAGGCGAAGGCACTGCAATCATTCCCATCGTTGGATAATCTCTTTCCGGGGTCGGCTTCGGGGTCGGGTTTTTCTTGGGAGTTGGCTGATACGAAGCAATCTCGCCCATCACCACTTCTTTCTGATTGAACATCGCCGCCAAACCCAGACCGCTGACTAAACTGAAAACCAGTGAAGCGAACGCCGTCGCCGCGACCGACACGCGCTTTTTGAAAGCCTTCCAGCCGACCGGACAATCCTGCGTCAAAACAGTTCCGTCAGCGCGTTGGAAAAATCTGACGCACAAACGTCCTTCGGCGTTGGCGAGCAAATTTTCGGCTTCGATTTTGTTCATTCCCGACAGATTATAGACGTTTAATTTGCAGTCGCCGCAATAGCGTTTGCGTTTCGTTCCGATCATCGCTTCCCAATCCTGCGAACAAGGACTGGCGACTTTTAAGTTGTTTAAAGGGCTTGTATGTTTCTTGGTCATAAAAAAAACTCCGTTCAATTTTGATTTTGGCTAATGCCTTGTCAAGATGAACGGAGCTTAAAAAAATTTCTTGCAGAATTATTTATAAAAATTTAGAGAAGCCCAGATTTCACTAAAAAACCACACTAAAATATACGCGCTGATTACAATGGAACCGACCAGAACCCCGATCAAAAGCAGGATTATTCCGAAAACAAAAATGTAATCGCCGGTCGTTCCCGTGTTTTTGCCCGTGCCGCGTTCACGGATTAAATCCATATTGCGTTTATTCGATTTCCAGAAAAAGTCGAACGCATCGCCGATAAAAGGAATCGTCCCGACCAGATAATCAAGCCCGATATTAAAAGCCATCCGCAGCAGAGTGATTTTCGGCACGCCGTAACGAACGCCCGCGATGAGAATATAAAACGAAGCAAACGAAGTCAGCGTATCGCCGACATTCGGAATCAATCCGATCAGCGCGTCCAACCCAAACCGCCAGCCCGTTCCCGGAACGCGAAAAAAGCCGTCGAGATAATGCGAGAGATTCTCCAAACCGTCTTCAATCTCGATCTGTCTGCGTTTTTCCCTCGACATTCCGAAAACACTTCTTTTTTCGACTTCTTCCATAATTTTTCCTCGCCGTTCAATTATAAAACGATTTGCGGAAAAACAAGTTCGGCTTGCATCAGTTTTCCCGACATCTACGATTAAAAGTTAAAGGAAAAAGGCTTCGTCCGTGAACGAAGCCTTTTCTTTTTCCACTTTGGACAAGCAAAACTAACGGACAAAGGAATTAGGTATCGGCAAATCGGTCGAAGTCCCGAACAGTATGCCGGTGAATCCGGCGGTCGTTCGATTCAAATACCAGTTGCCGTTGCGAACAACGGCAATGTCTGCTTTACCATCGCCGTCGTAATCAGCAGCGACGGGAATGTCCGTTCCCAGCCCGAACGCGATTCCTGTAAATCCCGCTGTTGACTGCTGTAAATACCAGGTGCCGTTCGATGGACGAAACACGGCGATGTCCGCTTTCCCATCGCCGTCGTAATCGGCGGGAACTAATTTGTCATTGGAGTCTCCGAACAGGATGCCGGTGAATCCGAGTTGGCTTCGGTTTAGATACCAGTTGCCGTTTCTGTTGACCGCAATATCGGCTTTGCCGTCGCCGTCGTAATCCGCCGGAATTGGTTTATCGCCCGATTGACCGAACGGTGTCGAGGAAAATTGATTGTTGGTTAAATTCAAAATATACCAGTAACCGTTTGAAGGTCGGAACACGGCGATTTCAGATTTGCCGTCGCCGTCGTAGTCAGCCGGAACGGGAATATCGCTGCCGTCGCCGAACGAGATGCCGGTAAAACCTGTCTGACTTCTTTGCAGATACCAGACACCGTTTCTCACGACGGCGACATCGGTTTTGCCGTCGCCATCATAATCCGCCGGAACTAATTTATCGCCTGCCTGTCCGAACGCTAATCCCGTAAATCCCACCTGCGATTGATTTAGATACCACGCTCCGTTCGACGGGCGAAACACCGACACATCGGCTTTCCCGTCGCCGTCAAAGTCGAACTGTGAGCCGCCCAAGACAGCGTTCAGCGCGTTATCAATTTTGATTCTGGGTTTGACCAGTCCGTTACGCGAATCGGTGATCGGCTGTCCGCTGTTGATGAGAGCATTGAGAATCTGCGTTACCGAAGCCGCCGGTTTGCGCTGCCGCAGAATCGCAAACGCTCCGGCGACGTGCGGCGCAGCCATCGAAGTCCCTGAATAATTTTGAAACTGATTGTTCGGGATTGATGAATTTATCCAGCGTCCGGGCGCGAGCAGATGCAGCAGCGGGGAACTGTCGGAAAAATTTGAAACCTGATCTCTGGTCGTGCTTAGACTGCCGTCATCGGTCGCACCGACGCTAACGGCGGTCGAGATGCAGGCGGGCGCGGTCAGCGCGTTGGTGAACGAATAATTACCGGCGCAGATGATCGTCGCAATGCCGACCGAACGCAGATTATCAATCGCCGCTTTAGTCGCCGAATGTGCGCTGTCGCAGTTCGACGCGAATTGCTGTCCGGTCTGCAAACTCAAATTTACGGCAGCGATGTTGTTCATCGTATTCGACAGAGTTTTGACGCGCTCCAAAGCCTTGATCAAATCCGATGTCCAATAGCGGGCGCACGGCGCGGTTCCGCCGCAGGAAGCGGTCGTGTCAAAGCGCGAAAACATCTGGATGGCGATGAGGTTTGCGTCTTTGGCGACACCGCTGAAAGCCGTTCCTCTGCCCGCCGCGATGCCCGCCACATTTGTCCCGTGAGCGCAGCCTTCGACCGTCGTCGGGCAATGCAGTCCCGAATCGGAAGCGACGGACTCAGTCGCGCCGTTCGGACAGACGCTGACGCTGGTCGTCGTATTCGACGAATAACACGCTTCGGAAATGACTTTGCCGCTTAAAAAAGTGTGGTTTTTGTCAACGCCGCTGTCGAGAACGGCGACCGTTTGCCCGCTGCCCGAAAAACCGCTCGTCCAAGCCGCCGTCGCGCCGACAATCGGCGTACTTTCGGCAAGCGCGGCTTCCCCGATTTCATCTTCCTGAACGCTCGCGGCGAGCGCGTCGTTCTTCATCTGCGCCAAAGTCTCCGCGTCGGTTTCAAAGGCGAGATACGGAATATATTCAAATTGTTTTACGCCCGCGATGCGCCGCGCGGCATAACGATTCAAAAAGATTTCCTGACTTTCTTTAATGGCGGCGCGTTGGGCGGACATTTCAATTCTCGACAAACCGCCTTCCGGTTGAAAACTCGTATTTAACCCGACGATAACGTGCGCCGTGCCGTTTTGTCGGGCAATTTCGATGAGTTTATCAAACGCCTGACTTTTTACATCAACAGCGGGCGCAGCCGCGACGTTTTTCTTTTGCGCTCCGGCAGACGACTGTGAAAAATCGGCAGACGCGACGAACGCGACGGCGACGATCAAAACGAATAAAAGTTTTTTCATATAATTTTAATGCTTGACGGGCGACACTTTCAGAAACGAGCATCGCCGCGCCTTTAAATTGAAATCGGACTTTTAATTTTTAGATAGCTGACAAACATTCGCCGAAACCGCTTACGAATAAATTTGTTCAAACAGTGTTTGTGCGAATGTTGAGCAGAATGATTTTATTTGACAATGAGTTTTTAAGCAAGAAAATCCGTTCGCCTAATTCTGCGAAGCTAAGGGAAAAAGGCTTCGGTCAATCGAAGCCTTTTTCCTTTTTCGTCTGCGGCTGATTATTGCGGCGGTTTCGGCACACGCGGCACGGGCGTATGGCGTTCGACGCGGCTGGCAAATTTCCACGCGGCGAGATTTGCCGGGTTGTTGCGGTAGATTTTTTTGACTATCGGGTTGAGTGATTCGACCAGATCGCTCGCGTCGTCAACGTCCTGTTCGAGCGTCGAAGTCGCGCCGACGCGCCCGCCGGTCGAGGCTTCGGCTTTGGCTTTGGCGGCGGCGGCAAAATCGGCTTTCGTCCGCAGGCGCGTGATAAAATTCTTGTCCATTCCGTAATCCTCAAACGATTGTTTAATCGCTTCGGCATCGTCGGCGAAAACGTAGCCGCTCGCAATCAGTGCCGCATTGCCGCCGCGCGGGATGCGAAACTTTTCCTCTAAACCGGGAATTTTCTTCGCCATCGAAACGGCGATGTCCCTGATTTCCTTCATCTCGTCTTCCAAATCTTCAATCGCGTCTTTATAAATCGAGTAATCCTGCCGCGCATCGCCGCCCTTGCTCAACTGATTCTGATATTCCTGCGCGACCTTCGCCGCCTTCGCGGTCAACTCGACAATCATCGCCGCCGCCGCCGGAATCCCCGCGAAATCAGCGGCTCGCGCCGTCAAGAAGTCATCCGAGCGGATATTCCGCGCCGTCTCCCGAAACTGTCTGTCGTCCATATTTTTATTGCTCCTTTTAGATTGTTGTAGTATGTGCTGAAAGAAATTTGAGTTTGTTTTCGACCGTCAGCCTGATTTCACTGTGAAAATATCAAAGTCCGATGCGTCTCGCCCCTATCAACGCCCGTTTCACCAAAGTTCACGCCGTTTCAGGCAGGTCAAAGAGTGTAACGGGCAGGTCACGAATGTAACGGACAAGTTCCAACCGTAACGGGCAGGTCAACGAGTGTAACGGGCATCTCAACGGATGTAACAGGCAAGTCAACAACTGTAACGGCTCGGTCAACGGCTGTAACGGGCAAGTCAACGAATGTTTCACCCAAGTCCACAAAATTTTCCGCCGCTCTCAAGCCGTCGCCAATCAATTCAACCGCCGGTAAACAAAGAATCCCGAACAATTTAGCCGATTACGTCGCAAATGTAAAGTTTTATTTTGAGACGAAAGAGGTGATGCGGCTTTTTGATTGTTTCTATGCGGAAAATCTCCTTCGTCGCCATCGAACCGCTGCACCTCGCGGAAGCTGCTTTTATGGCTTTGGCGTGATTTTTCCACGAAGAAAATTTATGATTTATGGCGAGAGTAAAATAAGTGAATTTAGAGCTGAGTTCAAAATAAAAAAGTATTGTAATTTTGTAAAACCAAAAGTATTCTCTAACCGCGCAGTATCTAAAACAACTGCAAAGAAACAGATATATTGATGGAGCAATACAAAATGAAATTTTTTAGAGCAGGAAAGAAAGTAGCGAAAAACAAAGGTTTCAACGAAATAGATTTCGTAGGTCGTAAAGATATGTCGAATGACAAATTACCTTGGACAAAAGCAAAATTTATTGACGGTGGAAACTTTAACAAGGATGCGAGTGAGCGAGAAACTGTCTTAGGTATTATGATAGAAGAAGATGACACTGTTGCTCATTTTACTGGCTTAGTTGAAGGATGGCAGAAAAGGATTACAGAACTCGAAGAGTTAGAAAAGAAGCTAAAATTAAAAATTCATAAATACGAAAAGTTTTTAAGAGACACAAAAAACGATACAAATTCATTTTTAGTGTGGAAAGCTAAATCTGAAAATTCAAAATTAGTTGAACAGCTTAAGAAAATTGTGTCTGACATAAAAATTGTTTTAGAAATGTGATTAACCTTTACCTCAAATAATGAAAAGGCTTCGTTCAATTTTGAACGAAGCCTTTTTATCTTCCGGCGGAAACCAGCCGACGCTTACCCACAGTCGGCGCGAAACAAGGATTATTTCGTTGTTCAATTTTAAGGCGGTAACGCTGGCGCGTCTGCTCGGTGAAACGCCGAAGATTTCCGTTCCGTCGGCACTCCATTGAAAATGCTCGTGCCATTTCTGAGTTCGCGGATTGAAAAGCGGGACGTTCGTCTCAGTTTCGGCATCAATCGTGTGAGTTTGTGTGCCTTTGAATTCGTTGCAGCGGCGACACGCCAGCCACAGATTTTCTTCGCTCGTTTCACCGTCGGCGGCAAGCGGCGTGAGATGTTCAAATTCCATCTTCATTCCGATTAAAGTCTCGCTCGTCAAGCAATATCCGCAGCGAAAACGCGCCTGTTCACGGATTTTCTTTTGCAGGACGACGGGAATACGGCGACGGCTCATTTTTTATTTCGGCAGGGAAAGATTTTCGAGTTCGGCAAGCGTCGGCAAACGCTGTCCGCGAAAGCGCAGCAGAACAGCGGCGCGGGCTTTGCGAAGCATCACAAGGTCGGCTTGTTTTTGCAGATTGGCAAGTCTGTCTGTTTCCTTTGCCGTGCGCTTATCTTGTTTGTCCAAAAGCGCAGATATTTCTTTCTGCGTTTTTGATAAAACAAATTCACGCATCACCATTTGAAGTTCGTCATTTTCCAAACTTTCCAGCGAGGTTAAATCTTCGATAAATTTCGGCGGCAGTCCGTCCAGCGGCGGAAGCGAATTTCGCAAGGCATCAAGCAGCAGTTTCTCAATCGGCTGCCGCATCGCCCGCGCCGTCCGCTCCAACGGCTGAAAAAAGCTATCGGGTAAATTTAAGGTAACGACTTGCGACATATTTATTTCCTACCTGTAATCTGAGTTGCCGACTGATTATAACGCAAAATTCATAGCGGCGAAAGAAAAAGGCTTCGCTCAAAACGAGACGAAGCCTTTTTATAATTTGGAACTTGGAACTTGAAATCTGAAATTCGGAATCTCAGATTACATTCCCATTCCCATTCCGCCCATTCCGCCGCCCATTCCGCCCATACCGCCGCCGGCGTGGTCGTCTTTTTCGGGGATGTCGGCGATCATCGCTTCGGTCGTCAGCATTAAGCCTGCAATCGAAGCGGCGTTTTGAAGCGCGGTGCGCGTTACTTTTGCCGGGTCAATGACACCAGCCGCGACCAAATCTTCAAATTTTTCGCTCGATGCGTTAAAGCCGTAGTTTTCGCTGTCTTCGTCGCGGACTTTGCCGACGATGACTGCGCCTTCCATTCCGGCGTTCTGCGCGATTTGACGAAGCGGTTCTTCGAGAGCGCGTTTGACGATGGTTACGCCGATCTGCTCGTCGTGATCTTCCGCGTCGGTTTTGAAATCGTCGAGAACTTTGGAAGCGCGAACCAGAGCGACACCGCCGCCGGGGACGATTCCTTCTTCGACAGCCGCGCGGGTTGCGTGCATCGCATCTTCGACGCGGGCTTTCTTCTCTTTCATTTCCGTTTCGG
>CAXTKJ010000039.1:0-6736 GCA_964244835.1 uncultured Pyrinomonadaceae bacterium | reverse complement strand
GACTTTGATAATTGCGACACCACCGACTAATTTAGCCAGCCGTTCCTGCAATTTTTCGCGGTCGTAGTCTGACGAAGTATCGTCAATCTGCTTGCGAATCGTGTTGACGCGCCCGACAACCGCCTGATCGTCGCCTTTGCCGTCAACGATGGTCGTGTTGTCTTTGTCAATCGTGATTTTCGACGCTTGTCCGAGGTCGTCAACAGTAACGGCTTCGAGTTTCACGCCCATATCTTCCGAAATAACCTGTCCGCCGGTCATCGTGGCAATGTCTTCCAACATCGCTTTACGACGGTCGCCGAAGCCCGGAGCTTTGACAGCCGCGACGTTCAGAGTTCCGCGCAATTTGTTGACAACCAAGGTGGCGAGAGCTTCGCCTTCGATGTCTTCAGCGATAATCAAAAGCGGTTTGCCGAGTTTGGCAACCTGTTCGAGAATTGGCAGTAAATCTTTCATCGAAGAAACTTTCTTTTCGTTGATTAAGATATACGGATTTTCCAAAACGGCTTCCATTCTTTCCGGGTCGGTGACGAAATACGGCGACAGATAGCCTCTGTCAAACTGCATTCCTTCGACGACTTCCAGCGTAGTGTCCATCGTTTTCGATTCTTCGACGGTGATCACGCCGTCTTTGCCGACCTGATCCATCGCGTCGGCGATGCGTTTGCCGATTTCTTCGTCGCCGTTCGCCGAGATTTTGCCGACGTTGGCAATATCGCCGCCCTGAACGGGTTTGGCAAGACGATGAATTTCTTCGACGACCGCCGCAACCGCTTTATCAATGCCGCGTTTGAGAGCCATGGGGTTCGCGCCGGCAGCCACCGTGCGAACGCCTTCTTTGAAAATCGCCTGCGCCAAAACCGTCGCGGTCGTCGTTCCGTCACCGGCAACGTCCGAAGTTTTGGAAGCGACTTCACGCACCATCTGTGCGCCCATATTTTCGAGAACGTCTTTCAATTCGATTTCTTTGGCGACCGTTACACCGTCTTTGGTGATGGTCGGCGAACCGAATTTTTTGTCAATAACCACATTGCGTCCTTTCGGTCCCAACGTAACTTTCACCGCATCAGCGAGCTGATTAACGCCGCGCAAAATCGCCGCTCGTGATTCTTCTCCGTGAACTACTTGCTTTGCCATAATATTTTATTATCTCCTTTGTTAAAAATTAGCTCGCGTTTGCGCTCGCTCTTTCGATGATGCCCAAGATTTCGTCTTCGCGCATAATCAACAATTCTTCGCCGTCAATTTTGATTTCCGAACCGCTGTATTTGCCGAACAAAACGCGGTCGCCTTCTTTGACATCCAAAGTTTGACGCGAACCGTCTTCTTTGTATTTACCGGCTCCGGCGGCGATCACTTCGCCTTCCTGCGGTTTTTCTTTCGCCGTATCGGGAATGTATAATCCACCGGCGGTTTTATCCGAAGCGTCGTCAATACGACGAATGATTACACGGTCGTGCAATGGTTTGATTGATGTTGCCATAATTGTTTTTTCTCCTTATTCGAGATATTTTCTAATCGTCTATTAGTATAAAATCCAAACGAACAGGAACAAAAAATGATTTCTTGGCACTGTTCGTTAATGAGTGCTAGAATACAAAACAAAGTTTAACCTGTCAAGTTTGCAGAAGATGTTTTAGAAAATCTGATAAGGCTTTTATCAAGTTTATGAATTTATCCGAAATAAATATCTATCCGATAAAATCACTCGGCGGAATTTCGCTGAAAAGCGCGACGGTCGAAAATCGAGGTTTGCAATATGACCGACGCTGGATGCTGGTTGATGAAAATAACAAATTCTTAACGCAACGCGAATTCCCGAAAATGGCGACGGTTGGTGTGGAGATTTTGAAAAGCGGCTTAGGCGTTTCGTCGGACAATAAAAACTTGGAAATTCCATTTGAGATAAATGTTGGGGAAACGGCAAATGTAAAAATCTGGAGCAGTCGCTGTCGTGCAAAGATTTATCAGAAAGAAATTAACGATTGGTTTTCTGAGATTTTGCAGACCGAATGCAAATTAGTTCTGATGCCCGAAGAAACGACACGCAAAGTCAATTATTTCTACGCCGTTCATAAAGAAGATACGGTAAGTTTTGCCGATGGTTATCCGGTTTTGTTGATTGGCGAAGAATCTCTGGTGGACTTGAATTCACGCCTTCAAACGCCTGTGCCAATGAATCGTTTTCGTCCGAATCTGGTCGTCTCAGGCACAGACGCTTTCGCCGAAGACGGCTGGAAACAAATCAAAATCAGCAGCGCGATCTTTCACGTCGTCAAACCGTGCGGACGCTGTGTAATGACGACGATTGACCAGACGAGCGGCGAAAAACAGGGAACGGAACCTTTAAAAACGCTGGCGAGTTATCGCATTCCGAAACGCAGCATCAAGAAAAAAATTCTTTTCGGGCAAAATCTGATCGCAGAAAATGTCGGAGCAATTTTAAATATTGGGGACGAAATAAAAATTATCGAAACGAAGAATAAACCGAAATTTATTTAACGACGGCAGACTTATTTTTTAGCCTTTCTCGTCAATAATTTTTTCGGCGGCGGCGGGGGCGGCTGATATGCAGTAACCCTTTTGGAAAGTGTGTTGCGGTGAATGCCGAGCGCGTCGGCAGTTTTCGACAAATGCTCGTCGTGGCGTTTTAGGGCTTTTTGGATATAAAGTTTTTCAAATTCGGAAATCGCTTCGTTGAGCAAAATCTGCCCGTCGAGCATATCTTCGATCAAAGTTTCCATTCGGGTTCTAATCTGCATAGTTTCAATTACGAATTACGAATTACGAATTACGAATTACGAAAATCTCTGTAAAGAATTTCTTAATCCGTAATTTGAAACTTGTAATTATTCCGGTTCTTTTCCGGTTAAAATTCGATAAGCGTCTGAATAGCGTTTTGTCGTCGCTTCGACAATTTCAGGCGGCAATGCCGGTGCGGGCGGCTGTTTGTTCCAGTCCAAAGTTTCCAGGTATTCGCGGACGAATTGTTTGTCGAAAGATGACTGCGCTTTGCCGGGAGCATAACTTTTTGCTGACCAGAAGCGCGATGAATCGGGCGTGAGAATTTCGTCAATCAATAAAAGTTCGCCGTTCTCGTCTGCGCCGAATTCAAACTTCGTGTCGGCGATGATAATGCCGCGTTCGAGGGCATATTCGCTTGCCTTTTGATAAACCGCCAGCGACAGGGATTTTAACTTTTCGGCGGTTTCGCTGCCGACTATTTCGGCAAATTCGACTTCCGTGATGTTTTCATCGTGTCCGCTTTGCGCCTTGGTCGCGGGCGTGAAAATCGGTTCGGGAAGTTTGGCGCACTGCTGTAAATCTTTCGGCAATTCGTGTCCGCAGACTTTGCCCGTCGCCTGATAATCTTTCCAACCGGAGCCTTCCAAATATCCGCGTACGATACATTCGACCGGAAAAACTTCAGTCTTTTTAACCAGCGTCGAGCGACCGCGAAAATCCTCCGTTTGCCTGACCGCTTCCGGCATTTCCTCAAAGTCGGCGGTGATCAGATGATTTTTCGTCAGATCACCGATAAGTCCGAACCAGAACGCCGAAAGCTGCGTCAGAATCTTGCCTTTGTTGGGAATTGCGGTCGGCAGAATACAGTCGAACGCCGAAAGACGGTCGGTGGCGGCGAGCAGCAGACAGTTTTCGTCAACCTGATAAACGTCGCGCACTTTTCCGCGATGAACGAGTCTTAAGTTTAAAGCATTGGTTTCCGAAACGGTTTTGACAGCCGACATTTTTTGTATTTCGTTAAGGGGTTGAAATAATTTTGAATAATCTAAACTTTATTACGAAAATTCTGATAGGTAAAGATTGAAAATCAAAAAAAAATCTGTGCGCCGCAAAACGCTAAAAAATATAAAAAATTATAAACAATGCTAAAAAATAGATGACAAGTTAAAAAAAAACGTGCATAATGCGAGTGGTGAGTTTCAGCCGCCGTGCTTCACAAAACTTCCGCCCGCCGAAACACGCCGGTAAAAATTCAAGGATTTTCGCTCATCGAATACTTTCCCTTCAAAATTCAGCTAAATATAAAAAAGTGTCAAAGAAATATGAATAAGAAAATTAATTTGTCGTCTAATCGAATCGCATTATCACTCGCGGTATCGGCAGTTCTCATTTTGATTGGAGCCGCCGAAATTTCAGCCCAAACTTCGCCAAAAAACGCGCCGCCGCCTGAGGATTTCACAATGTATATCATTATCGGCGTGTTGGCAGCCGGTTTAATCGGACTCGTTTTGTGGCTCGTCAAATCCAGAAAGGAAGGCGCACAAGCCGAAACGAAGAAATCTTCGGAAACCGATACTTACGATTTGAACTCGGTTGATGCCGAAAAGGAAATGGAATGGCTGCGAAAAAATCAGAAACTCGTCGGGAAAAAAGAGGCGCAGCCGTCGAAAAAGAAAAAGCGCGACCACTCTGCCCAAGTCAATGCCAACCTCTCGAAAATCAGCGACAATTTGCAGGAAATAACGGCGAATATTAAGGAAACTGCAAAGGAAGAGGAAATGTCTCCGACGTTTTCGGACGGCGTTGAAGCTGATACTTATCTGCCGATTTTCTCGATTCGTCGGCTTGAACTTGCCCGCGCTTTCGACGATTTGCCGCTTGCCAACGACGACGCGCTGATGGATGCCGTCGAACAGACTCACGATGAAATGGAAGAAGACAGCGAAGTGCGCGAACTCGCCGTGCGAATTTTGGCGGCGTTCAAAACACGCAATTCGGTGGAAGCCTTGTCGCAGGTCGCGCTGTATGATTTGCTGGCGAATCTGCGCTCGAAAGCCGTGACGGTTTTGTGCGAATTCGATCACGAATCCGTTTTTGAACCGATTTTGCTGGCGTGCGCTGATCCGACGCGCGAAGTGCGGGCGGCGGCGGCACGCGGTTTAACCAAACTGACCTTTGACCGCGCCGATGCCTGGACGCGCATCACCGAACTGGACACGGAAGGCAGAATCGTGTCGGCGGCGCGGGCGGCGATTGAAAGCGGTTTTGTGGATATGTCGTTTGACCGTCTGATTCATCAGGACCGTAAATATGCGTATGAAGCGTTTACGCTGATGGCTCTGCTGATCAAAGCCGGTGAAACGGAAAAGATTTTTAACGCGCTCGAAAACAATCGGGATATGAATGTGCGAAGGGCGGTTTTGCATACTATCAAAGTTACTAAAGACCCGAAAGCTCTCGAAGGGCTAAACCGTTTGCTGGAAAACGGCAGTCTGCCGCTGGAGTTTCAGGAGGAAGTTGACAGAACAATCGAAGAAATCGGTTATGTAACCGCTTAGAATTTATAACCTCAAAACAATCTGAAATTGATCGAGTGCCGACGAATCAAAGAAATTTGAATTCGTCGGCACTTTGATTTTGCAGAAGCCCGACAAACAACGAAAGTTTTCAACCGGCGGTTGACGTTTGAGAGAAATTTTCTTCGGAAAATTTTGCTTGAAAAGGAGCGAAATTACATCTTTCAATGCCGTGCATTTTCGTCTGTTTCACGGTAAAATTTATGAATGCAATTTCGTATCGTTTCTGAAAATCAGCCGAAAGGCGATCAGCCGGCGGCTATCGAACAAATCGTTTCCGAATTAAATAATCACACGAAAGATCAGGTTCTTTTGGGCATCACCGGCAGCGGAAAAACTTTCACTGTCGCCAACATCATCGAACGAACACAGCGTCCGGCACTCGTTTTAGCGCACAATAAAACTTTGGCGGCGCAGCTTTATCAGGAATTCAAAACTTTTTTTCCCGACAACGCGGTCGAGTATTTCGTTTCTTATTACGATTATTACCAGCCGGAAGCCTACGTTCCCGCGTCGGATTTGTATATCGAAAAAGAGGCGACGATTAATGATGAAATTGACCGTTTAAGACAAGCGGCGACGCGCTCTTTATTTGAGCGGCGCGATGTGATTGTCGTCGCTTCGGTATCGTGCATTTACGGTCTTGGCGACCCGGACGCTTATTATGGAATGATCGAATTCATCACGCCGGGACAAAAGTTAAAACGCGAAGATTTAATCAAACGGCTCGTCGAGTTGCAGTATGAACGCTCGGACATCGAATTCGAGCGCGGCAAATTCCGGGTGCGCGGCGATGTCGTCGAACTTTATCCGTCATATCAGGAAAACGCTTATCGTTTTGAGTTTTGGGGCGACGAAGTTGATTCGATTTATACGATTGATCCTTTACTTGGTGAAGTTCTGCAAAAACACGAATCGCGGCTACCGATTTATCCGAAGACGCATTATATTATGTCGAAGCCGACCGTCAAACGCGCCGTTGATACGATTAAAAAAGAGTTGGTTTGGTGGGAAGAAGAACTTATCAAACAAGGGAAGTTGGTCGAATCGCAGAGACTGCATCAGCGCACAATGTATGACTTGGAAATGATAAAAGAGATGGGTTTTTGTCGCGGCATCGAAAATTATTCGCGCCATTTAACCGGCAAACCCGCCGGTGCGCCGCCGCCGACGCTGCTTGATTATCTGCATAAAGACACGCTGATCGTGATTGACGAATCGCACCAGACGGTTTCGCAAATCGGCGCGATGTATAAAGGCGACCGTTCCAGAAAATCGAATCTTGTTGAATACGGTTTCCGCCTGCCGTCGGCGATGGATAATCGCCCGCTGAAATTTGAAGAATTTGAAGAACGGCGCGGGCAGACGATTTACGTTTCCGCCACGCCGGGAAATTTTGAGTTGGAAAAAACCGG
>CAXTKJ010000038.1:0-46581 GCA_964244835.1 uncultured Pyrinomonadaceae bacterium | reverse complement strand
AAAGTGAATTTCAAAGAACTAAAAGATAAAATCTATTTTGTGTGACTGCTTAATGAATAATTTCACTTGCCGGCGACTGTTGAAGTGTGGTCGGAGACGATTTGCCAGCGCAGGTCGCGCCATACCCAGGTCGTCGTGTAGCGTTCGGTTTCTTCAAACGGTTTGCCGTCTTTGTCCGTTCCTTTGACGTGGAAAGTTCCGGTTTCGACGGCGGCATTGTTGCCGATGACGCGCACTTTCTGGTCGGTTGTTTCGGCAAGCGTGATTTTCGATTTACGGTCTTTATAAGTCGCTAAATCTTCCGCCTTGTTTTTGATTACGCCTTTTTCGTTCGTGTAGAGATATTCGTCGGCGAGCATCTTTTCGACGGCTGCCGCGTCGCCGTCGGCGATCATTTTGTTATATGCCTGTCCCATTTTCAGAACCTGCGCCTCCATCGCTTTTTTGTCGTGCGGGGCTTCGGAATACTGTTCGTTGACGAGCAGCCATTTGCCTTTGCGTTTCTCCAGAACCATCGTGTAACGCCCGCTGTCGTTGTGCGGTTCGGCGTTCGGATTGCTCATCGGAACGCCGCTCCACGCCCACGATCCCGAAGCGACGGCGACGCTGCCGACGACGCGGACTGAATCATTCGCGCTTTTGAACGAAAACATTTTTTCCGTCGGATTCGCCATCTCTTTGCGAATTCCTTCGAGCGTCTGCGCGCGGTTTTTGAACGAACCGTAAGCATCGGAAACGGTGTAATCGTCCGCCAGATTGTTTTCGACGAAACTGATGTCTTTGTTGATATACGATTTATCGTAATCGGCGATGAATTTCAAAATATCTTTTTCGTCGCCCGTCTGCGCCAAAGTCGTGATTGCTGAAACGAATATCAGCAATAAAATTGTCATTAGTTTTTTCATAGTTTTATTTAGCTCCTAAATTTAGTTTGATAACGGCAGCGTGTTGACACCCGTGAAATTTATTTCTTCGCGGGTTTCCAACAATTCCATAAGATAACTGTCGGGCGTGAAAGCATAAATTTTACTTTCCGCACGAACGATGTAGATGCGTCCGACTTCGAGTTCGTCAAAGCGGTAAAAACCGTATTGATTCGTCTGTGTCGTGCGTTCGATGCCGGTGATCGTGTCGAGCAGGCGAACGCGAACGCGCCGGATAATGCCCAAACCTTTGCCGGAAAAAACGCGCCCGCCGAGGCTGGCTTGCGCCGCCGTCGGCATAAATTGATCGAACGTCCAAAAGCCGTCGCGCACCGAAAAATTGCCGCCCGTGCTGTTCGTCCCGGCGGTCGTTTGTCCGACCGTCCCGCCGACGATAAAGCCGTCGCCCGCGCTCTGCTGTCCGCCGGAAGAAATCACCGACTGCGTGATTGTGAAACCGCCGCCCGCCTGTGCGTTGAAAGTTTGCGCGAGTAACAAAATTAAACAAAAACCGCGTAGATTTTTCATTGCTGTTGCTCCTTGCAGATTTCGACGGTCGGATTCGTTTGGCAGACGATTTTTTTCAAACCTTCGATTACGATTTGCTGCTGTTGTAGTTGTTTGGCTTGTGCTTCGATCTGCGCGTTTTGTTTTTGGATTTGGTCTTGCTGATTTTGGATTTGCGTCTGCTGATTTTTGACGATTTCAAGAACCGGCGCGGTATTCGATTCGGCAAGCGGTGATGAGCAAGTGGAGATTTCGTTGTCGGCATTGCGGCAAAGCGGTGTCGCGCCGTTTGCGCCGAGTCCGAAAATGCGGACTTTATCGTCTCCGTTGGGTCTGCCGAGCGCGATGGTGTTGCTCGTCGTTACTCTCGAACCCGCGCCGATGGCGGTGGCGTTGGTTAAAGCTCCGTTGCCCGCCGAACCGATCTTCGTATTTGCGCCGAGAGCCGTGTTATTACTGCCGTTGACGTTGTTATCTCCGGCGAAATAGCCGAAAAATGCGTTGTTGCTGCCGCCTTGCGCGATAATTCCGCCCGCCCCCGAACCGAAGTAAGAATTTTGATTTCCGCCGCCGAGAAATCCGGCAAACGCTCCGAAAAATGCGTTGTCAAATCCGCTGCTTGCGCCGTTGCCCGATCTCGCGCCGAAATAAGAATTGCGTGTGCCGGTCGTTTGCGAACCGCCGGCGGAAGAGCCGAAAAAGGAATTGTCCTCACCGCTGCCCGAATTTTGTCCCGCGCCGAAACCGCCGAAAGTGTTTTTGAAGGAATCGGCGCGTAAAATACTTTGACCGGCTAAATTATACCGCGTCCCCGCGTTGAAAATGTTGGCGGTGCAAGGCTCGCCGCAACCGCCGCCGCCTGTCGAAGCGATGGTTAAAGTGTTGCCGGACGGCGTGATGCTGATATTCGCGCCCGCCGCCAAAGTTACGCCATCGGTTAAATCGTTTAGTGATTTGACAACCGCGCCGTCGGCGATTTTACCGGCGGTAACGGCGGCTTCATCGAGTTTGTCATTGGTGATGCTCAAATCTGGAATGTCGGCGGCATCGAATGCCGAACTCGACCAACTCGCGCCGTTCGAGCGCAGAAAATTTCCCGCGCCGCCCGCCGCCGTCAAACCCGTGCCGCCGTTGACGGTCGGAATGACGAAACTGCCCGTAAAATTTCCCGCGAGATTAAGATTGCCGGGAATCTGCACGGTGTCTAAGTTTCTGCCCAAAACAAGCGTATTGTTTGAATTAACGGTTGCGCCCACGCCGAAAGCAGAGGCGTTGTTGAGATTGTTCGCTCCGACATCCGCCCCAAACCCGACGAGCGTGTTGCGTGATCCCGTCGTGTTGGTGATCCCCGCGAATCCGCCGATCATAACATTGTCATTTCCGGTCGTGTTCTGTCTGCCGCCATCTCCGACGAAAACATTGCTACTTCCGGTCAGGTTTCTCACGCCGGACCCGGCACCGAGGAATGTGTTATTGGAGCCTTCGGTGTTCAACTCGCCCACGCTTTCGCCGAAAAATACGTTGGCGATGCCGGAAGTATTATTATTTCCGGCACCCTTGCCGAAAAATGAGTTTTGCCTGCCTGTCGTATTATTACTTCCGGCGGATTCGCCGAAAAACGAATTGGCATTTCCAATCGTGTTGTTTTGTCCGGCGTTGAGACCGAAAAACGA
Source organism: uncultured Pyrinomonadaceae bacterium (assembly GCA_964244835.1). Lineage (GTDB taxonomy): Bacteria > Acidobacteriota > Blastocatellia > Pyrinomonadales > Pyrinomonadaceae. The sequence goes on along the minus strand of CAXTKJ010000038.1, from coordinate 43,478 downwards.
ATTGTTTGCGCCGGTCGTGTTGGTAAAACCGGCACTGTGTCCGAAAAATGAATTGCCGCTTGCCGTGTTGCTGCGTCCGGCGTTTGAGCCGAAAAAAGAATTGTTGCTGCCGGTCAAATTGCTAAAGCCTGCCTCGAATCCAAAATACGAATTATCGTTGCCGGTTGCCTGATTTGGACAAGTAGGTAAGAAGCAGTTTCCGCCCGTGCCTGTTCCGAAAAACGAGTTGCGTTGTCCCGTCGAATTCAACTGTCCGGCGGTGTAACCGAAAAAAGTATTGTCGCCGCCCGTCGTGTTGAGTGCGCCGGCGAAAAATCCGTAGAACGAATTATGATTGCCGATTGTATTGTTTGCACCACTAAAAGCTCCGTAAAAAGCATTTCTCTCGCCCAACGTATTGAGAGATCCGGCTTGAGTTCCGAAAAACGAATTGTTGTCGCTCTCTGTGTTGCTGCGTCCGGCTTCTCTCCCAAAAAATGAATTGTTTCTGCCGGTCGTATTTTCACGTCCGGCGCGGGTGCCGAAAAACGAATTGCTTCCGCCCGTCGTCGTCAGCCGCCCCGACTCAAAGCCGAAAAACGAATTGCCGAAAGGGGTTGTCGTGAAACGCCCCGCGTCGTATCCGAAAAACGAATTTCCGGTTCCGGTCGGGTTGCTTTGCCCCGCAAACAATCCGACAAAAGTGTTAAAGCCCGCATCGGTTTTCAAAACGCCCTGTCCGCCGATCTGATATTCGGTTTGTGAATTGACCGTGTTGAGCGTCAGCGTTCCGGCGACGTTCAAATTGCCGCCGACGCTGACATTGCCGCCCGCGTCCGTCTGCACAAACCGCGCCGCCGGAACGCCGCCGAGCTGCGTCGCGTTGGTAGCCGCATCCGCCGTTGTCGCTTCCTTACTGCGAATCGAATACGGCGCGGAAGTGATCGGCTGATTCGGACTCAGCACCGTATAAACACCATTGCCCGCCGGTCTGACCGAGATTTTCAAAAGCCGCGCCGCTCCCGTGAACTGCTGCGGATTTGAACCGAAATCGAGCCTCGTCGTGAACGCGCCATTGGAGACGGCAACGCCGAGCCGGGTCTGCATACCGAGCGAATTATTGCCCGTATCCAAAAGCTGAAACTCGAAATCGTAGCTGCCCGTCAAAGCCGTCCCGTTGTTGTCGGTCAGTCTGCCTTGATAAGTAAATTCGGTTGTTTGCGCGGTTACGGACACGACCGCGAAAATGCCCATAAAACACGCCAGTAAAATAATTGATTGAAAATTTTTGAAAGCGAAATAGTTTTCTTTAATCTTCGACATAGCGAATCTCCTTTTTGAAATAGTCAGCGAGCGAATTGCCGCAAATGGCGGCATCGTCGGCGAAATGAATCTGGTCAGTTAGAAAAAGTCTCTCGATTTCCGGCAGTGCGGCGCGAAAAATCAGAACGGCTTGGGCAAAAGCGAAAGCTGCCGTTTGCGCTTGGCAAATTTGACAATAAATAGACTTTGCCGAAGTTCCGCCGCGCGTTCTGATAATCATCAGGCTGTGCGTTTCAATCGTGATTTCAGTTTTTCGTTTGATAATCATCAAGCTGATTTATGAACAACCGGCGCGGCAAAATTTAACGAATCAAACCGCGCCGTCTTTTAAGTTTCGGTTACGGAATGAACGCCGACGGAACGGGAACGTCCGTTCCCGCGCCGAATCCGATGCCGGTGAAGCCGCTGGTCGAACGGTTCAGATACCAGTAGCCGTTGGACGCTCGAAACACGGAGACATCGGTTTTGCCGTCGCCGTCGTAATCCGCCGGAATTAGAACGTCGGTGTTAAAGCCGAACGCAATGCCGGTAAATCCGGCGGCTGATTGCAGCAGATACCAACTGCCGTTGGAGGGTCGGAAGACGGCAATGTCGGTTTTGCCGTCGCCGTCGTAGTCAGCCGGAATCGGACGGTCGGTGTTGAAACCGAACGCGGTGCCGGTAAATCCGAGCTGACTTCGATTGACATACCAACTGCCGCTCGACGGTCGGAAAACGGCGATGTCGGCGCGTCCGTCGCCGTCGTAATCGGCGGCGACGGGCTTGTCTTCACTCGCTCCGAATAAAAGCCCGAAGGTTTGATTGGTCGCCAAATTATAAACGTACCAGCCGCCGTTGAATGGACGATAAACAGCGATTTCCGATTTGCCGTCGCCGTCGAAATCGCCGACCTGCGGGATGTCGGTTGACGCGCCGAACTGAATGCCGGTGAAACCGAGTTGGGTTCGATTAAGATACCAAGTGCCGTTGCGAACGACGGCAACATCGGTTTTGCCGTCGCCGTCATAATCAGCGGGAACTAATTTGTCGCCTGTCTGCCCGAACAAAATGCCGCCGTAATTGGTCGCCGGATTTTGTGATGTGTACCAATAGCCGCTGGACGGGCGAAAAACGGCAACGTCGGCTTTGCCGTCGCCGTCGAAATCGAAGGCGGTCGTATTTGAGGCGTTCGATTCGGACGCGCCGATGTCAATCGCGCCGTCGCCGAAACGCGACGTGAATCCGCGCTGGTCGAGCGTCAGCGGTTGATTGGTTGCCGGATCAACCGCCAGTGAGATATTCCCTGCGTTCCGCGCCAGACTGCTCGCGCCCAAAACTCTCGTCAGAGTTTCGCCGCCGTTATTTTGCAGTGCGCCGAGTGCCGGATCAACGCCCGTGATATTTCCCGTCGTCGTGCCGCTGATGGTCGCGCCCGTCGTGTTTTCGATCAGGTTTGCGCCGAGCGAATTGAATGTGCCGGAAAAATCTGCGCCGTTCGACGCGGTGTTGTCCGCGATGATCGAGTTGCCGAAATTGACCGTTCCCGAATTGAAAATTCCACCGCCGCTGTTAGCGGTATTACCGCTGACGGTCGCGTTTCGCAAGTTCAATGTTCCGTTGCCCGTGTTGAAAAAACCGCCGCCGCTGCCCGTGCCGGGGACACCGCTGCTGCCGGGATTGCCGCCCGACGACGTGCCGCCGACACCGCCGACACCGACCGCCGTCTGGTTGACGGAAACGGTCGAATTGGTAATGAAGAGCGTGCCGGAATTGTAGATATTGCCGCCGCTGGCGTTGCCGCCGGTCGCTCCGTTGCCGCCGTTGCCGTTGGAAAAAGTTCCGCTGCCGCCGATGCCGCCGCTGCCGCCCGCGCCGCCGGTCGTGCGGTTGCCGCTGAACGACGAATTTAAAATGTAGAGTGTGCCGCTGTTTTGAATCGCGCCGCCGGTCGTCGTTCCACCCGCGCCGCCCGCGCCGCCGTTGCCCGCGTTGGTCGCGCTGTTGCCGCCCGTGCCGCCGTTTCCGCCGCGTCCGGCGACGGCTTGGTTGTCGCGCACGACGACTTTGAATAACGACAGCGTTCCGTTATTGAGAATCGCGCCGCCGACCGCGATGCCGCCCGCCTGTCCGTTTTCGCCGTTTTCAGTTCCGCTGCCATTTGTGCCGTTCGTGCCGTTGGTCGCCGTAAATCTGCCGTTGGCGATGGTCAGGCGAATTATGCGGACGCTCGCGCCGCTGTTGACGGTGAAAATTCTCGTGTTATTGCCGCCCGAAACAATTACCTGATTCGCGCCCGAACCGTAAATCGCTAAAGTTCCGCTGATCGGAATCACGCCTAATATGCTGTTCAGCGTGATCGTCGAAGCGGTCGGCAGACTGAAATAAATTTCGTCATTGCTCGACAGCGCGTTCGCTTCCTGAATCGCCGCCCGCAAAGTGCAGTTGCCGGAACTGTCCGCGCAAATGCTGTTTCCGGCAGTCGAGTCGTTCGTGTCGCCGTTATTATTGACAGTAAAAGCGGCGGCGTTTGCCCGCAGCGCGTTGACCATCAGGATTAAACCGATAATCAAACCGGCTTTCAGCAAGCCTGATAAAAATCTGCGCGTTTTCATAAATCTTTTTGTCATATCTTTACTCCCTAATAAATCTCCGTTTTCAATAACTGTTTCGTCTGCCGGATTATCCGTCGGAATTTCGGATTTGTTTGTTCTGATAATCGTCAGGCTATGCGTTTCAATCGTGATTTCCGTGCGCCGCCGGTCGGGCGCGTTTCGTTCGATTTCCGTAAATTTTATTGTTCGCATATTTGTTTTCTGCTAATATCTGCTTATTCTGAAAGCCGCCGCACGGCTCGAATTTGTTTTCTTGAACCGTGAACAGTTTGGCGGGCGGCGAAGCTAAAAGTCCTTAAAATCAGGGCTAAAAATTCCTAAATTTTCCTAAAGGCGATGATCGAGACGAAAGAGCAGACATATTCGTTCGCGGAATTCGAGATTGACGCGAGTAAGCGGCGGCTCTCGAAAAACGGCTCGCCCGTCGCGCTCAACCCGAAGGCATTTGATTTGCTGCTCGCCTTAATCGAAAATCGCGGGCGGATCGTTCAGAAAGAAGAATTGCTCGAAGCGGTTTGGGCAAATCAGTTCGTCGAGGAAAATAATTTAACGGTTCACATCTCCGCGCTCAGAAAAATTTTCGGCGAGAAAAAAGGCGAGCATAAATTTATCGTGACCATTCCCGGCAAAGGTTATAAATTCGTCGCCGGAGAAAATTTGTCTGTGCCAATTTCACCGGCGGCGGCAACTCAATTTTCAACACCCGCTGCCAAAAATTTCAATGACGGCACAGCAATCATCGGACGCGCCGCCGAAATTGCCGAAATCAAAAGCGTTTTGCGCGAATCGGGCAAATGTTTGCTGACATTAACCGGCGCGGGCGGCAGCGGTAAAACAAAACTTGCGCGAGCGGTTGCCGTCGAACTTCAAGCAGATTTTGCCGACGGCGTGTTTTTCGTCGAACTTGCCGCCGTGAACCGCGCCGAACTCGTTATCAGCGCAATCGCGCAATCTCTTGAGGTTAAAGAATCCGGCGAAAAATCTCTGCTCGACGCGCTGAAAGATTTTTTGCGAAGTCGGGAAATTTTGCTCGTTCTGGATAATTTCGAGCAACTGCTTTCCGCCGCGAATTTGCTGAAAGAATTATTGGATTCCGCCGCTAATCTGAAAATCGTAGTAACGAGCCGAACGCTTCTGCATCTGAAATTCGAGCGGGAAAAAATCGTTTCACCGCTTGCCGTTCCGCCGCCGAAATCGAATTTGTCCGCCGAAGAATTGAGCGAATACGCCGCCGTCGAACTTTTCGCCGTCAGAGCGCGAGCCGCCAAACCGGGTTTTGCTTTGAACGCGGAAAACGCTTCGGTTATCGCGGAAATTTGTAATAAACTGGACGGCTTGCCGCTCGCCATCGAACTCGCCGCCGTGCGCGTAAAATTGCTTTCGCCGCCAGCGATTTCGGCGCGTCTGGAAAATTCTTTGAAACTGCTCACGGGCGGCGCGAACGATTTGCCCGAACGACAGCGAACAATGCGCGGCGCGATTGAATGGAGTTACGAACTGCTCGACGCGGAAGAGCAGATTTTGTTTCGCCGTTTAGCGGTTTTTGCCAACGGTTTTACGGTCGAAGCGGCGGAGGCGGTTTTGTCAGAACCGCCTGCGGTAACGAGCGGTTTAACGTCGCCGGATTCAAAATTAAATTCAAACGACTCGCTAGTAAACATTCGACCACCCGCTGCCGCAGGCGGTTCTGACTTATCTGCTCTCGACCTGCTCACATCGTTGATTGACAACAATCTTTTGGTTCAAATAGAAACGGCTAGCGGCAATGAGCGTTTGCGAATGCTCGAAGTCGTTCGCGAATTTGCGTTTGAAAAATTGGAAAAGTTGGGCGAGATGGAAGATTTGCGGAGCGTTCACGCCCGTTTTTTTCTCGCTTTAGCGGAAGCAGCCGAGCCGTTTTTGCAAGGCGAAAAGGCAAACGAATGGCTCGAAAAACTGGAAGCCGAACACGATAATTTTCGCGCCGCGCTCGGTTGGTCTTTGGAACACGACGCGCCAACCGCCGTCCGAATCGCCGCCGCTTTGCGCTTTTTTTGGTCAAATAACACTCATTATAGTGAAAGTCGAAGCTGGCTCGAAGCGGCTTTGAAACTGACTGAAAACTCCGTTTCCGAAGCGCGCTTCAAAATACTTTCGGGACTCGGCACATTTTGCCGAGGACAAGGCGATTTGGCAGCGTCGCAAAAGTTTTACGCGCAGCTTTTGGCGGAAGGCGAGGCGGCGAACGATTCATCGCAGCTCGTCAAAGCCAATTACGGTTTGGCGGCGATTGCCCTTTTGCAGAAGGATTTTGACGCGGCGCAAAAATTTAATGAAGCGGCACTCGCCATCAGCCGCGAGTTGAAAGATGAAACGCTGATTGCCTATTGCCTGTGTTCGCTCGGCGATTTTGAAATGAACCGGGAAAATTGGTCAGCCGCCCGCCCGCTGCTCGAAGAATCTCTGACGCTCTCGAAAAAAATCTCGAACAATCGTCTTTCGATGAATAATTATTTTAATCTCGGAACGATTGATTATTTTGAAGATTTTTATGAACCGGCAAATTTCAACTTTACCGAATCTTTGCGAATCGCCGAAGAAATGGGCAATAGAAAAATAATTGCATACTCGCTCGACGGTTTCGCCGCGCTTGCCGCAAAAAGCGGAAACTATGTTCAATCCGCCAAACTCGCGGGCGCGGCGAGCGCGGTGCGCGAAAAAATCGGTTTCAAAGTCGAACCGACCGAAGTAATCTTCCGCGAAAAATATCTGGCGGAAACCCGCGCTGCGCTCAATCCGCAGGATTTTACCGACGCTTACGAAACGGGACGCGATTTAGATTTCAGCGAATCAATCGCTTTGACAAAAAATGCGGATTTTAATTTTTCCGACGCTTCCGGCGAAGATATTGCGGAAATTATCATTGAAAATCACAGTTTTTCGCGCATCGTCATAGATGAAGAAATTGAACGAACGCTGCCGGAAAAAGAAATCGTCAAACAACTGCCGCCGAAACGAAACAACCGCTTTGCCGCTTACGCGCTCATCGGCTTGCTCGTCGTCGCGGGCATTGTCGTCTGGTTTTTCGTGAATCGTTCCGCCGCGTCTGCCGCGCCGATTGAATCAATCGCCGTGATGCCGTTTGTTTACGAAGGCGGCAACAGCGAAAACGAATATCTGTCGGACGGGATGACCGAATCTTTGATAAACAATTTGTCGCAGTTGCCGAAATTGACCGTCAAAGCCAGAAATTCGGTTTTTCAATATAAAGGCAAACAGTTTGACGCGAACAAAATTGCCGGTGAATTGTCCGTGCAGGCGATTCTTTTAGGGCGAATCACGGAGCGCGGCGATAATTTTATTTTGAGTCTGGAATTGGTTGACGCGAAAACGAATAATCATTTGTGGGGCGAGCAATACACGCGCAAAACTTCGGATTTGGCAACGCTGCAAACCGAAATCGCCCGCGATGTTTCGGCTAAACTGCGGCAGAAATTAAACGGCGGCGAAGCGTTGCAAAAAGGGCAGACGGCGAATTCCGAAGCGTATCAGCTTTATTTAAAAGGTCGTTTTTTGTGGAACAAACGCAGGCACGAAGAACATTTGAAAGCCCTCGCCGCGTTTGAACAGGCAATCCAGCTCGACCCGAATTTCGCGCTCGCTTACGCCGGAATCGGCGACGTTTATACGGTTGATAGTTTCAAAATGGCGGACGAAGAAAGAGATGTGAAAGGAAAAGAGGCGGCTTTGAAAGCACTCGAAATCGAGCCGAATCTGGCGGAAGCCTACGCGGTTTTGGCGAAACTCGATTGGAGTTCTTTCAAACGCGCCGAAAGCGAGCGATATTTCAAACGCGCCATCGAACTCAATCCGAATTACGCTTCGGCGCATCAATGGTATGCCGAATCTTTGATTCAGCAGGTGAGAATCGAAGAAGCAATCCGCGAAATAAAACGCGCTCTCGAACTCGACCCGCTTTCACGGATTATCAATTCCGATGCCGCCTATATTTACACGATGGCGCGGCAGGAAGACAACGCCATCGCGCAGGCAAATAAAATTCTCGAACTCGACGCAGGTTGGCATCAGGCGTATGAATGGCGCGGCGCGGCGAACGAATCGAAGGGAAATTACCACGCCGCGCTTGACGATTTTGAAAAAGCCAACGAATTATCCGGTAAATCGAATGATAAAAAAGAACGCGCCCGCAATGAATTTGAACAAGTCCGAGCCGCGTTTGAAAAATCGGGCGAACAGGGCTACTGGCAAAAATCTCTGGAAATAATAAAAAATCCGCCCGATTCAAAAATAGACTATTATTTTCTGGCGGTTTGTTACGCTCAACTCGGCGACAAAGAAAACGCGCTCGACGCGCTCGAAAAGGCATTTGAAAATAAAAATGACCAGATAGATTTGATGAAGGTCGAGCCATATTTCGACAATCTGCAATCCGAACCGCGCTTTCAGACGCTTCTGAGAAAAATCGGACTTTGAGCTTGTAACGATGATTTACCGATTCGACAATTTTCAGATTGACGCGGCGCGGCGGATTTTGCAGCGCGGCGGCGAACCGCTCGCGCTTAACCCGAAGGCGTTCGATTTGCTGCTGACTTTAATCGAAAATCGCGGCGAGATTTTGAGCAAAAACGATTTGCTCGAACGGGTTTGGGAAAATCAATTCGTCGAAGAAAATAATTTGACCGTTCATATTTCCGCTTTGCGAAAGGCACTCGGCGAAAAGAAAAACGAAAACCGCTTTCTCGTAACGATTCCGGGTAAAGGTTATAAATTCGTCGGCGCACTCAACGAACCTTCTAACGAAATTATCATCGAAAACCACAGTTTTTCGCGGATCGTTATTGACGAAGACATTGGGGAAATCATCGGCAAGAAAGTCAAAAGCGCAGAGCGTAAATTTTCCTACCTTTACCTTTTGCCTCTGACCTTTTTGCTCGTCATCGGCGGCGTTTATGTTTGGCGGCAAGCCGCGCTGACGAATAATTCCCGCAGCGTTTCTTTCGTCCAGCCGAATATCAAACAACTGACGACGAACGGCAAAGTCGCCATCGCCGCGCTCGCGCCCGACGGGGAAACTTTTGCCTACGTCGTCAACGATTCCGGGCAGAGAAGTTTGCGGATCGGCTTTGTTGACGGCGGCAATCATCTGCAACTGCGTCCGGCGGCGGAAGATGCGCGGTATTCCACTCTAACTTTCGCGCCCGATGGAAATCGTCTTTATTTCTCGTTCAAAGACGACAAAAATCCGAAATTCGCGTTGTATCGAATGCCGGTTTCGGGCGGTGTGCAGGAAAAAGTTCTGGACGACATTGACGTTTTTTCATTATCGCCCGACGGACGACAGATTGCTTTCGGACGGCGCGAAGGCGAAAAAGATTCGCTTTTCGCGGCTGATTTGAACGGCGCGAACGAGCGCGAAATCGCTTCGTTTCCGAAAAACGAAGCGGTTATTTTCAACACGCTTTCGTGGTCGCCGGACAATCAGCGGCTTGCTTTCAGTAAGCTGAAAGATGCGAAATCGCTCGGCAACAACTTGGCGATTGTCGAAATCTCAAGCGGAAAAGTTCAACTGATTGAGAACGAGATTTGGCGCGACACGGCGAAAACCGTCTGGCTGAGAGACGGCAGCGGCGTGATCGTCCACGCGGTGAAACACGATTCGTGGACTTCCGTGCCGCAATATCATCTTTTCCAAGTCGAGATTCCAAGCGGCAAAGCGCGGGAAATTAACAACGATTTGAGCAGTTACGATTCTTCGCTCGACCTTTCCGCGAAATCGGACGCGCTGCTGACGATTGTTCACCAACAGCTAAATAATATCTGGATCGCGCCCGCCGACAACTTGGGCGCGGCAAAGCAAATCACGTTCGGTTCGTTCGGCAAATACGATGGACTTTGGGGAATGGATTTTACGCCGGACGGAAAAATAATTTACACCAATTCAGACACGCAGAGCCAGTTTATTTCCGAGATGAATGCGGACGGCAGTAATTCAAAACCTTTGACCGCGCCGGGAATTATTGACAGCGTTTTGAATGTCTCAAACGATGGACGCTATATCGTTTTTCATTCAATCCGCAGCGGCGGCGATTTCGACATTTGGCGTACGGACATTGACGGAACTAATCCGAAACAGCTTACTTTCGGCGACAAAAATTATCAGCCGTTCGTTTCGGCTGATAATCGCTGGGTTTATTACAAATCGTGGGAAAAAGACATCGGCGAATTGCGCCGCGTTCCGATTGACGGCGGCGAACCGGAGATTTTGAATGACAAAGAAACTTCGTGGGTCAGTTTTTCGCCCGACGGCAGATATTTTGCGGCTGCCTACAAAACGGACAAATCCCGCCTCGCCGTTTTCGACGCGGCGACGAATCAAATTATCAAGCAATTTGATCTGGCAAAAAACGGCACGATGTCAATCGGTTCGCGCTGGTCGCCGGACAGTCGCGCCGTCGCTTACCGCGATTGGAACGACGGTTATTGGCTGCAGGCAGTCGAAGGCGGTGAACCGCAGAAAATGGAAGGATTAGCAAAAGAAAAATTTTACAATTTCGCCTGGTCGAAAGACGGCAAACAATTCGCCTTCGTGCGCGGGCAGGAACTCCGCGACGTGGTTTTATTGCAGGCGACTAACAAATGAAAAAGCAAATAATAAATCGTCGCCGATGTCTTCGCGCCGATTTCACCCGGACGTAAAGGACTTTGGCTGGCTGACAGGGTTAAGGATAGAAACAGATTAGAAACGAGAGCGAGCAACAGCGCACCTTCGAGGGCGAAAATACAAAGCCACCGCCTCTGGCGGTGGTATTTTTACTTGTTGGGCATTACGTTATTTTCACAGGCTTTTTGTTCACAGCAAATCAAGCCAAAATTTTACTGCGTCCTCAACTTGCTGCATTTGCCCGTCGGTCAAACTCCCAAGTTTTCTTATGAACTTCGCGTGGGAAACGCTGATAATGTTCTGCGCGTCAAACGCGCCTTTCTGCAAAAAACGGATGTTCAGATTGACTTCAAAGCGCGTTCTTCTGACGCTCGTGGTGTGCGAAACAACCGTCGTCAAAGCGCGGTCTGCGTCTTCGGCTTCGATGCTGAAAACAAGACACGGGCGCGTTTTTGCCGCGTAACCTAAATCCACCAGCCAAACTTCGCCGCGCTTGGCAAACGCGCCTGCACTCATTTAGTTTGCGTCTCCAATTCGGCTTCTTCACGGTCAAGCGCAAGAAACAAATCTTCTGCCAACAAAGTTTGTTCATCATCGGAAAGGTCGGGCGAACCAAAAATGTCAGTTCGGCGCACGACTTCAACGGCTAAATCGCGCTTTTCCGGTTCGCTCAGTTTTTCAAAATAAACCAGTAGATTTTCAACTGTTTGTGTCATTTTCTTTTTGCCTCACAAATAACATTGAAAACGAAAAAGCGACAAATTACAAGGCTTCAAAAAGAAACTGTCGCGGAAAAAAGCAAGATGCCCATCTATTGATTAACCCCAATGACCATTGATAATATTATTGATTTTAATATGTTATCAACAGATGTTTGGAATGTGCTGTAAACATATTTATCTTTGCGATTAAAATCAGATCATAACAATTCTTGCCGCCGTATCGGTTAAAAAGGCGATTCGATTAAGAATCGCCTTTCGATTAAATTAGCCGGTTTTATTTGTCGTCTTTCGGCTTTCTGACGGCTTTTTTGCGTTCCGATTTGCGAACGCCGCCGGCTTTTTCGTATTCGTCGCTGTCCTTGCCGAATTTTACGCCGACGGCTTCCAGCATTCGTTCGTTGACATCTTTGAGAATCTTTTCCGTCGCGTTGAAGACGTTTAACTGCGCGTCGGCATCGGCTAGCAGTCCGTTGTATTTGTCCAACTCCGTGCGCGAATTCGTCAGGGCGGTTTCGAGCGTTTTGTTGGTCAGACTGTTTCCCAGATCAAGTGTCGGGTCAATAGATTGACAATTCGCCAACCGCGTATCGGCTTTTATCATAATCGGTGTCGCGGCTTTTCTGCTTCTTGGCATAATTTTGTTTTCCTCAATAAAATGAAAGATTTCTGCTTGCCGTCATCGTTTTGAAGGCAAGACAAATCGTGTTTGGGTGATGTTGAACTCGATTCAGTCGTTCTTGAACTCGATAAAAGAACGACTGAACTTGATTTACTCGTTCTTAAACTCGATTCAACAACGACTGAACTCGATTCAACAACGAGCAAAGTTGATTCAAGAACGACTGAACTCGATAAAAGAACGACTAAACTCGATTCAAGAACGAGTGAATCGAGTTTAACAACGAGTGAACTCGATTCAAGAACGACTAAATCAGCGACATCATAATCCAAATCAGCCGAAAATACAACGAAAATTTTGCTGACTTGATTGACAATAAATTTTAGGCTTGAATTAAAACTCAATGTTGCGGATTAACTTTTTTAACTCTTTATCGGTAATTGATTCGGTTTCCGATTTGTCGTAAATCGCAATCAAATTGACGATAATCAATTCTTCTTTTGTTTCGACAATTCCGATTAATTCCGTTTCGAGATGGGAAATAATTCGTGCGCCGCCGCTTTTGCCTTTGCCCTTGCTTTTGATTTTCAGTCTGATTTTATATGCGTCGCTGCCGAGAGGCGTTCCGAGTCGCGGATGCTTGAGTAATTCGGCTTCCAGGTCGGCGAGTTCGTCGAGCAGCGAAGCATATTTTTTGAGCAGAGACTTGACGGCTTTTCTGAAACTTCTGGTGATTCTAACTTCTGTTTTCATTGATAAAGTCAGATAAGTTTTGCAGTTTGCGTCCCGTTTTTCGCGCCGCCTTCACTTCTTTAATACCATTTTGCACGTTAGTTGCGATTTCGAGTTTATTTTGCAGTGTCTCTAATTTTTCATTGAGTTTCAGCCAGTCTTCGTAAGCGACGATGACCGATGTTTTGTTGCCTTTCCGGTCGGTAAAAATTTGAATTTCCTGCATAGCAAAGTCCCTTTTTGTAAATATATAAAACTCAACTTAGTATATTAGCAAATCGCTTTTCTGCGGCAAAGATTTGAAATAAAAAGGCGGTCGGGAAATCTCGACCGCCTGTTAAATTCAACCTGCGAAAAAATTATTTTCCCTTCGTCGCCGTAAATGAAATCGGCGGCAAGCCCGCGCCGGATAAAGTTCCGGTCATCGTGTCGCCTTCGATGGTGCCTTCCATTTGCAAATCCATCGGCTGACCCTGAATTTCCGCTTTGAAAGTTCCCATTACTTTGTTGCCGCTGATTTTGCCGTCGGCTAAAGTTCCGCTGCCGTGATCGGACGACATCGAACCGCTGACGGCTGCGCCGTCTTGTTTGAATTCGACTGTAATGGGAATCGTCGTTCCGCCCGCGTCGGCGATCATATTCCATTTGCCGCCGATGCTGACGGTCGGCGCGGCGTTCATCTCGACCTTTTTCGCCATCGAAACGGTTTTGACATCAACCGTGATTTCCTTCAGACGCTTGCCGACCGGTTCGGTCATCGTTTCCTGATAGCGACCTTTTAAATACTGCGCCAGAAACTTTTCGGCTTCGGCGAACATCGCCATATTGTTGACCGGACGCTGAAATCCGTGTCCTTCGTCGTCGGCGAGCAGGTATTCAACCGGATAATTTCGGTCGCGCAGGGCGATGACGATTTGATCGGCTTCCGCCTTTTTCACACGCGGATCGTTCGCGCCCTGCACGATCATCAGAGGCGTTTTGATTTTGTTGACGTGGTTGAGCGGTGATTGGCGTTCAAGCTGCGCTTTGCCTTCGGGTGTGTTCGGGTCGCCCATCCGTTTATGGAACATCACGCGAATCTGTTCCCAATACGGCGGAATCGAACCGAGCAAAGTATTCAGATTCGACGGCGCGACGATGGCAACCGCCGCCGCGTATAAATCCGGCGTGTAAGTAACGCCCGCCAGCGTCGCGTAACCACCGTAACTGCCGCCTAAAATGCCGACGCGCTTCGGATCGGCGATGCCTTCCGCGACGAGATATTTCACGCCCCAAGTGATGTCGTCCTGCATTTTATCGCCCCATTGATTGTTTCCGGCATCAATAAATTTCTTGCCGTAGCCGGTCGAGCCGCGAAAGTTCGGCGACAAAACGGCGTAACCGCGATTGGCGAGAAATTGATGAAGCGAATTAAATCCCCAACCGTCACGCGCCCAAGGTCCGCCGTGCGGCAAGACGACGACGGGCAGATTTTTTCCGTTCGAGCCTTTCGGAATCGTCAGATAAGCCGGAATTTCCAGACCGTCCGAAGATTTGTAGCGAACCGGTTTCATTGGCGACAAAGCGGTGCGCGGCAGATTTTCTCGAACCGTATATTGTTTGGTCAAAGTTTTCGCCTTGCGGTCGAACAGATAAGTCGAGCCGGGTTCGGTATCGCTGAATGCGCTGACGATCCAGAGATTTTCGTCTCTGGTCGCGCTGCCTAAACCGATTTCCATATTCGGCAGTTTGTCCTGCAAAAATTTATAATCGGCTTCAAAAATTTTGTCCTTCCAGTAGCGGCGAACTTTTTCGTCGTTGTAACTCGTTACGATTAATTCGTTGGTAACATCGGAGAAAACCGCGCTGCCGAAATCCACGCGCTTCATCGGATCGCTTTCAACCAAAGTTTCCTTCTGCGTTTCCGGGTCGAATAAAACGAGCTGAATCAAATCTGGATTGCCTTTGTTCGTTTCCATATAAACGAGCTTGTTGTCTTTGTGAAAACGAACGGGCGCACACGATTCAAACACGCCGCACGAATAAACTTTCGTAAATTGGTCGCCGTCAATCTTTAAGATTTCCGTTTCGCCGCTCGCGGTCGAGCGAACGGAAAGACGCGGTTTGTCGGCATTGTCGAAAATCATTCCGGTCAAACGGTCGGTGTTTTTGCGAAGCAGAGTTTTCTCGCCGGTCGAGATTTTGACTTTATATAAATCGTGCCAAGCCGGATCGCGGTCGTTGATGCCGATGTAGATGTAATCGGGTTCTGACTTCGGAACGTGAATAATCTGCGTCTGCACTTTTTCGGCGTTCGTCAGATTTTTCGCCACCGGAATGCCGCTCGCCGCGTCCGCCGGATTAACCGCATAGACGTTGAAATTTTCGTCGCCGTCATTGTCTTTGACGAACAGAATTTTGTTTTCCCAACTCCAGAAATAACCGCCGACGGGTCTTTTTTTCTCTTCAGTTAAAGGTTTGGCTTTATCGAAAGATTCATTCACACCTTTGACCCAGACGTTTCGCACGTCGTTTAAGGGTTTAATAAAAGCGATGTATTTGCCGTCGGGCGAGATTTGCGCTCCGCCGATTTCGGGATTGCCGAAAAACAACTCGCGGTCAACCAGCGCGGGCATTTGAGCGAAGGTGTTCATAGTTGAAAATATAAAAGTAACGATTAGAAATGTGTAAATCAAGATTCGTTTGAACATAATTTTCTCCTTTTTTGAATTTGGAATGTGTAAAAATTACGGCATCGAGCAAGAGAATGTTTCAAAATCAAAAATGATTTGCCAGCAAGATTAGGACAGTCGGCGACCGTTCTGAGTCCCGCCTTTAGGCGGCTTTTCCGCCGCGCTTCGCGGACGGTGAGCCGCCTAAAGGCGGGACTCAGAACATATCTAAAAATCGTCCGCCCACGCTTTCTTGCGAAATTTATCTTCGTTCCAAAAATTTACGAACCATTCGATTTTCGGTTTGCCTTCTTTTCCGAGAACGATGCTGACGACATCGTAGCGGTATTTGATATTGTTCAAATTGAAAATTTTTCGATACATCCGCGCCGTTCTGGTGATTTGTCGCTGCTTTCGCAAATCAACGGCGGCAATCGGCGCGGCGAAAGCGTCGGACGTGCGCGTTTTAACTTCGACGAAACATAAAACGTCCTTCACATCGAGCGCGATAATATCAATTTCGCCCGTTACCTGTGCGCCGACGGAATTTCTGCCAATCGGAACTTTGAAATTGGCGACAACGAGACGGCATCGGTTTTTCATCAGAAAACGACAAGCTAAATCTTCGCCCAAACGTCCGACACGCGCCGTTTCGGAAACGGGCGCGACTTTATTGTTATCATTGATTGATAAAATTTCAGACATTTTTTAGACAAGGGGATTATAAATGAAAATGAATCGAATAAAAACAATTTTTGCGGTCATCGCAATTTTCCAAGTTTTAACGGCGACGCTGATTTGCCAGACGAAACCGAGCGGCGAAACCGCGCCGATGCCGAATGTCGTTAATTTCGATAAACCACAGACGTTTCAAATCAACGCCAAAGATTTGCCGAAACCTTACGTTTCAAAAAGCGCGACGCGCCCGTCGAAGGTTATTTCGCAGCCGAAAGACGCGCAGCTTAAAGTGCCGAAGGGTTTCAAAGTAAATATCTTTGCGGAAGGCGATTTTCGATACCCGCGCTGGATGACGCTTGCGCCGAACGGCGATGTTTTTGTCGCCGATTCACGCGCCAATTCGATAATAATTCTGCGCGACAAAAACAAGGACGGCACAATCGCTGCCGATGAAAGATTTGTCTTCGCCGAAAACTTAAGTCAACCGTTCGGAATGGCTTTTAACGGAGATTATTTTTATGTCGCCAACACCGATGCCGTCGTGCGCTTCAAATATAAATCGGGACAAACCAAAGCCGAAGGCACGCCGGAAAAAATCATCGAATTAACCGAAGGCGGCTACAATCAGCACTGGACGCGCAACATTTTATTTTCGCCCGACGGCAAAAAACTCTACGTCTCCATCGGTTCGAGCGGCAATGTTGACCCGGAAAAAGACGAACGCCGCGCCGGAATTTCCGAATACAATCCTGACGGAACGGGTTACAGATTATTCGCTTCGGGTTTGCGAAATCCAATTGGTCTGGCGTGGAATCCGGCGAACGGACAACTTTGGACGGCGGTCAACGAACGCGATGGACTCGGCGACGATTTAGTTCCCGACTATGTTACGTCGGTCAAGGACGGCGCATTTTACGGTTTTCCATATTCGTATATCGGGCAGAACGAAGAACCGCGCCGCGCCGGTGAAAATCCCGAAATGGTGAAGAAAGCCATCGCGCCGGACGTTCTCGTAACGTCGCATTCCGCCGCGCTCGGCATCGAATTTTATACGGGGAAAATGTTTCCGAAAGAATATCAGGGCGATGCGTTCGTCGCTTTGCACGGCAGTTGGAATCGGGAAAAATTAACGGGTTATAAAATCATCCGCGTTAATTTCGAGAACGGGAAATTGGTAAATAACGGCTACGAAGATTTTGTCTCCGGCTGGCTGCCGAATGAAACCTCGAACGAAGTTTGGGGTCGTCCGGTTGGTTTGCTGGTTAATTCTGACGGCTCGCTTTTAATTGCCGACGACGGCGGAAAGAAAATCTGGCGCGTTTCATACGCAAAATAAGATCGGACGAACGACCGTTAATTTCAAATAAATCGTGAAATAAAAGCGTTTATAAAAATTCGGGTTTATAATAAAGCGACAGTCGTACGTTTATGAAAAAGATTCTAAAAATAGCCGTGATCGCTCTGGTTGTCGTTTTTATCGCCGTGCAGTTTTATCGTCCCGACCGTTCGACCGCGCCGATTGTGCAGGCGGAAACTTTAGAGGCGACGACACGAGTTCCTGAAAACATCGCGCAGATTCTCAAGCGAAGCTGCAACGATTGTCATACGAACGAAACTAATTATCCGCCGTATGCGCTCGTTACGCCCGTGAATTGGCTGCTCGCCCATCACATTGACGAAGGACGGCGCGAGTTGAATTTTTCGGTTTGGAATACTTATAACGCGAAAAAGAAAGGACATAAATTCGACGAGATTTGCGATCAGATTATCGGCGGCGAAATGCCGCACTATCAATATCTCTGGATGCACGGCGACGCAAAACTTTCCGATGCGGATAAAAAACTTCTCTGTGATTGGGCGCAGGCGGAAAAGCTGGAAATCGTTGAGAAACCATAAAGTAGAATTTCAACTGTGGATTTCTATCTAAGGCGGCGGAAACTATTCGCCGCCTTAATTTTTTGTTACAAAACAAACAAAAAGTTGTAGGAATTCGTTATCGAAAGCGGATAGAATAGATTTTGAGGAGGAAATTTTAATGGACTTCTTATTTGATAATCCGCTTGCCAATCTGTACGGACCATATTTTCTGGTCTTCTACATCGTTTTCATCGCCGCCGTCGCCATCGGCTTTCGCGCGATGCGAAGCAGTTTAGATGTAACGACAAATTTCAGCGTTCCGCCGATTCCCAACAACCCGAATGCTTTTGAAATCGCCTATCTGCGCGGCGGCGAAAACGAACTTGCCCGCACGGTCGTATTCTCGCTCGCGCAGAGAAATCTGCTGAAATTTATCAGCGACGAAAAAAATCCGCAGATTTATCCGACGGTTTCGGAATTCGACAAAAGAAATTTATCAACCATCGAAAGAACGGCTTACGAATGGTTCGACCAGACGCGCGACGTTAAAGAATTATTTAAGGCTGACGGTTTAGCGAACGCGCTCAAGCCTTACGCCGAAACTTACCGGGCGCGGCTCGAAATGCAGCATTTTCTGCCTGACGAAGCGATGAAGGCGCGTAACAATCGGCTGACCCGAATGGCGATTTTACTGTTCGCCGGTTTGGGCGCGTATAAATTTATCGCCGCCATTTACAACGGTCATTGGAACGTCGCTGGACTGGTTATCATAACGCTGGTCGGTCTCTGGATTTTAAGCAGCGCGATGAAAACGCCGCGTCTGACCAATCTCGGTAAAGAATATCTGAAGCGTTTGCAACTCGCTTTTGAACGCATCAAGCCTTCCAATCACTTTTCAAATGAGACGATCACTACCACGCCGTCGGCGACCTTCGCGGCGGTTGATCCGTTTCTGGTTTCGGTCGGCGTGTTCGGCGGCGCGGCACTCGCCGGAACAATTTACAGCGATTACAACCGCGCCTTTGAAAGAGCGCACACGCAATCAGTCGGCGCGTCGTGCGGTTCGGGCTGCGGTTCGGCTTCGAGCTGTTCGTCAGGCGGCGGCGACGGCGGCGGCAGCAGTTGCGGAGGCGGCTGCGGCGGCTGTGGCGGTTGAAACTCCCGAAGTTCGTGGAAAGACAGAGACACTTACTTAACAAAAAACGAACTTTGGATGTAGAATAAGTGCCACGTTATTTTTATAACTAAAATTAAGGAGTAAAAACTATGGCATTTACGGCAGAAGAAAAAGACGATATTAAAAGAATGGTTCTGTTGGAGATAGAAAAAATGTTCACGGAACTTGCCAACAAATACAACACGACGGAAAACCACGAAAAAATGCTTTTTTTGCTGGACATCGAAAGTTCCGTCAAACAGGGATTGATGGACGCGGATGAAGGTCAAAACGAGTAGATAAAAAAGGATTTTTAATTTTTCGGCGGATGATATTTCGCTTGCCGCTGCGTCGGCTACACACTCGAACTTTGTCTTCGACAGTATGCAGAACTTACCAAATCTCGGTGTCGGCATCGGTTTCCGCGAACCGTTTCGCGCCGATTTGTTTTTGCATCAAGACAAAATTGATTTCCTGGAAATCACCGCCGACCATTATTTCGACGCAAATGCGAAAAAACTTGAAGAATTAAATTTACTGGACGAACATTTTCCGCTGATTCCGCACGGCTTGAATTTATCTTTAGGAAGCGCGGAAGGTGTTGACGAAATTTACCTCGAAAAATTCGCCGCGCTCGTCGAGCAGTTAAATCCGAAGTGGTTTAGCGACCATCTTTGCTTCACCAAATCGAACGGCGTAAATATCGGACACCTCGCGCCCGTGCCTTACACGAACGAAGCCGTCAAAGTTTTCGTCCGCAACATTCGCCGCGTCAAAGATCGAATTAAAACGCCTTTGATTCTGGAAAATATCACTTACAACGTCCGCTTTCCATCTTCGGAAATGCCGGAAAGCAAATTTATCAAGACGATTCTGGAAGAAACCGATTGCGGTTTGTTGCTCGACATTACCAATCTTTACATCAATTCAAAAAACTTCGACGTTGACTGGCGAAAAGTGCTTGACGAACTGCCGCTCGAACGAGTCGTGCAGCTGCATTTCGTCGGCGTTCATCAACACGAAAACCGTTTGATTGACGCGCACGCGAATCGCATGAACGACGAAATCTGGGAAGTTTTCCGCGCCGTTTGTGAACGCTGCAATGTCAAGGGCGCAATTCTCGAACGCGACGAAAACTTTCCGCCGTTCGCGGAGATTTTAGACGAAATCGAAACGGCGCAAACTATCTTTGAAAAATCAAAAAAGACGGCACGACACGCGCAAATTTGAATGAGCCTGCTCGAACAGCAAAATTTTCTGGCGCAGATTTATACCGATGAGAATTTACGCCGCGCATTCCTCGCCGAACCCGAAAAAGTCGGCAAAAGTAATAATCTCGACGAAGCCGAAATCAATGAAATTCTCGAAATTTTCCCCGACGAAATCAATGCCTTCGCCGAATCATTGATCTGGAAACGTCTGCGCGAAGTCGAAAAACTGCTGCCGCTGACGCGCCGGTTTCTGGCGGAAGATTTTATAAAATCGTTTCGCAAATTTGCGCCGACTTTTAACTCGACTGACATTAAGAAACATCTCGCCGACGCGCTCGAATTCAGTCAGTTTTTGCAGCGGCAGAGCCTTAACGAACCATTAAAAAACATTTCAAAATACGAACGCTCAAAACTGCTTTTTAATTCGGGAACAAAGAATTTCGTCGTCACCAAATTTCAATTCGACGTACGGGAAATGCTGAATCAAGCGGCGGAAAATATAGTCTTAAAAGATGATTTAAAGCGGCGGCGAACTTTGGCAATCTGGATGCGGGTTGGTAAAATTGAAAGACATTTTATCGTCTAGAGCAGTGAAAGATTGAATGTAAGCCAGAGTGTTAGTCTGCCTCGCCGCCAGCGAAGCGCGGCGGCTGAACAGGCTAACAGCCTGTTCTACATTTACCGTATATGCAAATCGTAACCGCTCTAAAACTCTTTGCCGAAAAATAATTTCCGATGTTGACCACCGAACAAATAATTGCGCTCGCGCCGGACGCTTCATCAGCGAAAAACGGGCGCGGTTTGGCGAACGCGGCGAAATGGCAAACGCTCGGCATAACCGAAACGGCATTGTGGGGCGAATGTCAGGGCAGCGGCAAAAATCCTTATCAAACGGCGATTGATCTGCGCGAACCGGCGTTCAAATGCAGTTGTCCGAGCCGCAAATTTCCGTGCAAACACGGCTTGGGTTTGTTCCTGCTTTACGCCGCACAGGAAATGCTTTTCAAACCAAACACGCCGCCTCAGTTTTGCGCCGAATGGCTCGAAAAACGCGACGTGCAGAAAATCAAAAAAGAAACTAAAGACGACACGGAACTAACCGCCGAAGAAATCGCTAAACGCGCTAAATCCAAAGAAAAACGCCACGCCGAACGCGGGAAAAAAGTTGCCGAAGGTTTGCGCGAACTGGAATTATGGCTGCGCGATTTAATCAGGCAAGGTTTGGCAGCCGCTAAAAATCAACCGGCAAGTTATTGGGAAAAAATCGCCAGGCGAATGGTTGACGCGCAGGCAAATGGCGCGGCGCGGGCGGTTCGCAATTTGTCGAGCCGGATTTCGCAAAACGAAAATTGGGCGGAAGATTTTTTAGCCGAAGCGGGAAAGATTTTCCTGCTGATCGAGGCTTATAAAAATCTCGAAAATCTTCCCGACACGATTCAGGCAGACGTGAAAACGGCAATCGGCTGGACGATTAAAGAAGACGAATTGACGAACGCGGAAACCGTCGCGGACGAATGGTTGATTGTCGGGCAGAAGATTTATGAAGAGGACAAACTGCGCGTTCAAAGAACGTGGCTCACGGGCGAAAATTCGCGGCGCGACGCTTTGATTCTCGATTTCGCGTTTCAAAATCAACCGCTCGGTGTCGGTCTGGTGTCCGGCACGAAAATCGAGGCGGAACTCGCTTTCTATCCGGGCAATTATCCGCTTCGCGCCGTCGTGAAAAAGCGCGGCGATAAATTGGAAAACTTTAGCGAACTGTGCGGTTATAAAAATTTTGACGAGTTGGCTGAAAACTTTTCCGAAGCCGTTTCGCGCAATACGTGGATTGACGTTTTTCCGGCGGCTTTGGAAAAAGTCGTTCCCGTCATCCGCGATGAAAAATGTTTTCTGCGCGACGAAAACGCCAAACTTTTGCCGCTCGCTTTCGAGGCGGAAAATTGGTGGCATCTGCTGGCATTCAGCGGCGGCGGGGAAATTGATTTGTTCGGCGAATGGGACGGGGAAAAATTAAATCCGCTGCGGGCTTTTGCGAGCGGCAGAATGATCGTTTTATGAGTTTGGCGGAAGAACTAAAAACCACCGGGATTGTCGGCACGGCGCAGAAAGAACTTGATGTGTCCGCCGCGAACGGTAATCTCGAAAAGACTTTGGCGAATCTCGACCGCGCCGACAAAGAACGCTTTTTGCTGTCCGTCGCCGCCGTTCACGCGGCTTGGCAAACGGCGGGAAAAATTACGCCGACTGATAAAGAAAATCTGCCGGACGCTGCCGAAGCGGAAATTGGCAAAATGCTTTCCGGCAGTTTGAAACAGTTTTACGAAACGCTTTTGAATGCGTCCGACAAATCTCTTTTGCCGGAATTTTCGGATTTGATGAAACGGCACGACCGGCTAATTCCGCCGGAACTGCTTCCGCCGACATTCGCGCTCGCCGACACGCATCTGCAATTTCGCGGAACGAATTTCCGGCGGCAGATTTTGCCCGTCGCCGGAAATCTAGGACGCTGGCTGGCGCGGCAAAATGTTCGCTGGCGTTGGATTTTAATCGAAGAAACGAGTGCGGAAATGTTTGAAACGGGCAACGCCGACGAGCGAATTTTTGCGTTGGAATATCTGCGAAAAAAAGACGCGAACAAAGCGCGGGAAATTTTGCAGGCGAACTGGAAAAGCGAATCGGCAAAGGAACGGCAAAAGTTTTTGGAAGTTTGGCGGACAAGTTTAAGTTCGGCGGACGAAGAATTTTTGGATGAAATACTCCGCACGGACAAAAGCGCGGAAGTCAGGCAAACGGCTTTCGATTTGCTCGCGTCGCTGCCGGATTCAAAATTAATCAAAGATTCGACGGCGCAGGTTTGGCAGATTTTAAGTTTCGTCAAAGGCGGAATTTTGAGAAGCGCAAAAATCGAAATAAATTTTCCGGCGGATTTTGATAAAGAGGAATTTGGCTATTTTCCTTTTCCAAAATCGAAAACCGATTTGGGACGCAAAGGCTGGAAATTCGTGCAGATTTTAAGCGCGGTTTCGCTTGAAGAAATTGAAAAAAGATTCGCCGTTAAACCGCTCGATTTTGTCGCCGCCGTTAAAAATAATCCGTGGACTTTGGAGATTTTTCTCGGTTTGAGTATGGCGGCGCGGCGGCAGAAAAATTACGACTGGTTCGAGGCGTTGCTGTTCGGCTTTAGTGAAAAAAATAATGCCGCCGCTTTTGAAGGCAAGTATCAAAGCCGCAACGATTTCACGGAAAATTTGCGGCAGGCAATCGCCGCGCTGCCTTCGGAAAAAGTCGAAGCGGCGGCAAATTATTTTCTGACGAAAAACGAACTGCTGAATGACGAGCATCCGGCTTTTTATTTTCTGAAAAGCTACGAAGGAAAATGGAGCGATGAATTGAGCAGGAATTTTTTGCAGGCGATCAAACGGACTTTTTCCATCAAAACGAAAAGAAAAAGAGACGAAAGAACTTGGTCGGTGCTGGAATTTTTGCCGCAGTCTGCCGCGCTGATACCGTTTCATTTCGGAGCGCAAAACGTCTTTGACGCAGACGAAAATTATCAGCCGGAAGCGGTTAAAAAACTGCGCGAATTTGATGAAATTTTAAGATCAAGATTTCAAATCAATACGGCTTTTGAAAACGAGGAATAATCTATGACTTATGTTTTACGCGAACACGCCGAAAATCAGTACGCCGAAGAATTGAGCGAACTTGCCAAAACCGACGAACGCAATCGTCCGCCGAATTGGAAACTTTCGCCGTGGGCGGTTTTGACTTATTTGATGGGCGGCAAAACGTCGAGCGGGCTTGAAGTTTCGCCTAAATACGTCGGCAGCCGGCGTTTGATGGAAATTGCGATTGCAACTTTGGCGACCGACCGCGCACTTTTACTTTTGGGCGTTCCGGGAACGGCGAAATCCTGGGTTTCCGAACATCTCGCGGCGGCGGTTGCGGGTGATTCGACAATGCTCGTGCAGGGAACCGCCGGAACGAGCGAGGAAGCGATTCGTTACGGCTGGAATTACGCGAAACTGCTGGCGGAAGGTCCGAGCAGTGCCGCGCTCGTTTCAAGTCCGATTATGCGGGCGATGGAGTTGGGGAAAATCGCGCGGCTCGAAGAATTAACCAGAGTTCCGGCGGATGTGCAGGATTCTTTGATTACGGTTTTATCGGAAAAAACTTTGCCGATTCCCGAACTGAACTCCGAGGTGCAGGCGGTCAAAGGTTTCAACCTGATTGCGACGGCGAACGACCGCGACAGAGGCGTGAACGAACTTTCGAGCGCGTTGAAGCGGCGATTTAATACGGTCGTGCTGCCGGTTCCGGCGACGATTGAAGAAGAAGTCGAAATCGTCGAACGGCGCGTCGCATCGCTCGGCAAAGCCTTAGAAATTCCGGCGGAGAAACCGGCAATCGCCGAAATTCGCCGCGTCGTTACGATCTTCCGCGAACTGCGAACGGGCGTAACCGAAGACGGCAAAACGAAAATCAAAAGTCCGAGCGGAACACTCAGCACGGCGGAAGCGATTTCGGTTATCAACAACGGTTTGTCGCTCGCCGCACATTTCGGCGACGGCGTTTTGCGGGCGAACGAATTGGCTTCGAGCGTCGTCGGCGCGGTCATCAAAGACCCGGTTCAGGATAAAGTCGTCTGGCGCGAATATCTGGAAACCGTCGTTAAGGAACGCGACGGCTGGAAGGATATTTACCGCGCTTGCCGCGAGTTGGATTGAAGGCAAAAGTAAAAAGGCAAAAGGCAAAAGTAAAGAAAAATCGAGTGTGAAGATGAAACTTCATATTTTAGGAATCAGGCATCACGGCAGCGGTTCGGCGCGAAGCGTGAAAAACGCTTTGGCGGAAATAAAACCCGACATCGTTTTGATTGAAGGTGCGCCCGAAGCCAACGAGATTTTGCCGATGGCGATTCACGAAGAAATGAGTCCACCGGTGGCGATTTTGATTTACGCGCCGGAAAATCCTAATCAAGCCGTATTTTACCCGTTCGCCGAATTTTCTCCTGAATGGCAGGCGATTTGGTATGCTTTGACGGAAAAAATTCCCGTGCGGTTTATTGATTTGCCGCAGTCGGTGCAAATTCCAGATTCCAGATTCCAGATTCCAGATTCGGAGGAAGAAAGTTTAATCCCCGACGAAGAATCCAAAATCCAAAATCCAAAATCCAAAATCAAATCTGATCCTTTGCAGTTTGCCGCCGAAGCCGCCGGGTTTTCGGATGGTGAAATCTGGTGGGAACATTTGATTGAAAACCGTCAGAATTCAATCGAAATTTTTGCGGCGATTACCGAATTGATGACGGCTTTGCGCGAAGAATCGGAAAGGGAAACGAACACAGCCGAACCTGACGAAAAAGAACGCGCCGAAGAATTGCGCGAGCAGCGGCGCGAAGCGTTTATGCGAACGGAAATTCGTCGCGCCGAAAAAGAAAAGTTTCAGAAGATCGCGGTCGTCTGCGGCGCGTGGCACGCTCCGAAATTGTCGGATTTGAGCGATGAAAAAACTGACAACGAGTTATTAAAAAATCTGCCTCGAACGAAACTCGAAGCGACGTGGATTCCTTATACTTTCAGTCGTCTGACTTTTGCGAGCGGCTACGGCGCGGGCGTTTCGTCGCCGGAATTTTACCGGCAGCTTTGGCATCATCCGCACAATATCACGACGTATTGGCTGAGTCGCGTCGCGCAGCTTTTGCGCGAGCAGGATTTGGACGCTTCTTCGGCGAGTGTTATCGAATCGGTGCGTTTGGCGGAAAGTCTGGCGGCGATGCGCGGACTTTCGGCGGTCGGTTTGCGCGAGCTTTTCGACGCGGTGCAGACGGTTTTCTGTTTCGGCGACGACGCGCCGCTTCGTCTGATCGGAGAAAAATTAATCGTCGGCGAGCGAATGGGCGAAGTACCGGCAAATGTGCCGAACGTTCCGTTGCAAACGGATTTAAAGGCGACGCAAAAACGACTCAGATTCGCGCCCGAACCAGTTCAAAAATCCGTCGAACTCGATTTGCGAAAACCCAACGATTTGGAAAAAAGTCATCTGTTGCATCGCCTGAAAATCTTTGGCATTGATTGGGGAACGCCCGAACGCGCTTACGGAAAAGGAACTTTCGGAGAAAACTGGCGCGTTCAATGGCAGCCGGAATACGAAATAAAAGTTATCGAAGCGAGTCTTTTCGGCAACACGGTTGAAACAGCGGCGGTAAATTTAGTCCGCGAAAAATCTGAAAAATCGGATAAATTAAATGAACTGACCGCGCTCGTCCAAAATGTTTTGCTGGCTGATTTACCGTCGGCGATTGATGTTTTAATGAATCGCTTGCAGGTAGTTTCGGCGTTGACAAGCGATGTGCCGCAGATGATGGACGCTTTTATTCCGCTCGCCGACGTTTTGCGTTATGGCAGCGTTCGCAAAACCGCAACAGCGGCAGTCGAGCAAATTACCGACGGTTTGATAACGAGAATCTGCATTAATTTACCGAACGCCTGCGCCGCTCTGAATGACGAAGCGGCGGAAAAAATGTTCGGGCGAATACTGGCGATCAACAATTCAGTCGGCGTTTTGCAGAACGAAGATTATTCGTCGCAATGGAAATCGGTTTTGCGAAAACTCGCCGACCAAAAAGATTTGCACAATTTGATCGCGGGTAGAAGCGTCAGAATTTTATTCGAGCAGAACGAATTTTCGGCGGAAGAGATCGGGCGCAAAATGAATCTGGCGATTTCGACCTCGCTTGCGCCGGACAAATCGGCGGCGTGGATCGAAGGTTTTTTGCGCGGCAGCGGTTTGATTTTGCTTTACAATGAAGCTCTGCTGACCGTTTTGAACGATTGGGTTTTATCGCTCAACGAAGAAACTTTCGTGCAGCTTTTGCCGATTCTCCGGCGGACGTTTGCGAGTTTTGAATCGCCCGAACGCCGCAAAATCGGCGAGAAATTGAAAGGCGAAGGCGGCGGTTTGGGTAGAAAAATTTCCGAAGCGCAAATTGATGTCGAACGTGCTGATAAAGTTCTGCCGCTGATTGAACAGCTTTTAGGTTTGTGAACAGTTCAGATTCCAAACTTCAGTTTACTCCGCCGCGCTTCGCTCTGTGGAAACACGCTGAAGCGCGGACTCTGAACAAAAAAATATGACGATTGAAAACGAAAAATCGAGGCGTTGGCGTTTGGTTCTCGGCGGCGGCGCGGCGGACGGCATCGGCGAAAGTTTGCAGGGCGCGGATGCCGGAATTGACGCGGCTTTGTCGGCTCTTTACGGCGGCGGCGGCGAAGAAACTGAAAAAGATAACAGTCTGGTCGGAATGGGAAAATCCGCGCCGCGTGTGGCTCGTTGGCTCGGCGATATTCGCACTTATTTTCCGTCGTCGGTCGTGCAGGTGATGCAGAAGGACGCGCTCGATAAATTCGGTTTGGAGAGGCTTTTGCTCGAACCGGAAATGCTGGCGGCGGTCGAACCGGATGTGCATTTAATTTCGACTTTGGCTTCTTTAAGCCGCGTGATGCCTGAAAAAACAAAGGACACGGCGCGAAAGGTCGTGCAAAAAGTCGTCGAAGAACTGGAACGAAAAATCGCTAATAAACTGCGCCAATCAATCACGGGCAGCTTAAATCGCGCCGCCCGAAACAATCGCCCGCGCCATAATGAAATTGACTGGAACCGGACGATTCGCGCTAATCTGAAACATTATCAGCCGGAATATAAAACCATCGTTCCCGAACGGCGCATCGGTTTCAGCCGTAAATCGAGCAGTTTGCGCGACATTATTTTGTGCGTTGATCAGAGCGGTTCGATGGCGACTTCGGTCGTTTATGCCGGAATTATGGCGGCGGTGATGGCTTCGATTCGCGCCGTTAAAACGCACCTCGTCGTCTATGATACGGCGGTCGTTGATTTGACCGAAAAACTCGCTGATCCGGTTGATGTGATATTCGGAACACAACTCGGCGGCGGCAACGATACGCCGCTCGCTCTGCGTTACTGCAAGCCTCTGATTCGCCGTCCGAACGAAACGATTTTTATTCTGATTTCCGATTTATACGAAGGCGCGGGCGAAAGCGAGATGCTCAAACTTTCGGCGCAGATTGTCGCTTCGGGTGTGCAGATGATTGTTTTAACCGCGCTCGACGATAAAGGCTCGCCGAGTTTTAACCGCGAATGCGCGGCGAAATATGCCGCGATGAATGTCCCGACCTTCGCCTGCACGCCCGATAAATTTCCCGATTTGATGGCGGCGGCAATCAACCGGCAAAACATCGGACAATGGGCGGCGGCGAACGAAATCGTTACCGCCAGCCGATTAAAAAATTAAACGCTTTGCCTTGATTCCGTTTGGCTTATAAAATGGAAATTATGTCTCTGCTCAAAATAGTGAACTATCCTGCGCCGGTTTTGCTGACCGTCGGCAAACCCGTCGAGCATTTCGACGAACAATTAGAAACTTTCGTCAATGATATGTTCGAGACGATGTATGAAGCCAAAGGTGTCGGACTCGCCGCGCCGCAGGTCGCCGATTCGCGGCGGATTTTCGTGATGGACTGCTCGCACGAAGAAGACGAGTCGCAAAAAATCGCGGCGATCAACCCGGAAGTTCTATACGTCGAAGGCGAACAAACCGGCGACGAAGGCTGTTTGTCATTTCCGGGTCTTTACGTTCCGATCACCAGAAATCAACGCGCCGTTTTGCGGGCGCAGGATGTGAAAGGAAATTGGTTTGAACTCGACGGCGAAGATTTGACCGCTCGCTGCATTCTGCACGAAACCGACCATTGCGACGGCATCGTTTTTCTCGACCGAATGACGATTTTGAAACGCGAAATGGCGAAGCGGAAAATCAAACGATTACAGAAAACCGGCAAATGGGATTAAACTTTAAAATCTAAAAAGGAGATATAAGTATGCAGGCAAGAGAATTGTTATTTGAAAAAATAGATCAACTGCCGCCGCAGAAGATCGCGGAAGTTATAAATTTCGTTGATTTTCTCGCCGAACGCGAAGAGAAAAAACTTTCCGAAGCGGCGACGAAACTTTCCGAAGAATCGTTTGGGCGCATTTGGAATAATGACGAGGACGCAGTTTATGACAAATTATAATTTCGGCGAAATCGTCCTTGTCCCATTCCCGTTTACTGACCAAACGATGGCGAAAAAACATCCCGCCATCATCGTCAGTTCAAATTTTTATAATGCCGCGCTGCCCGATGTCGTGTTGATGGCGATCACCAGTCAAATCAGAAAACCTTTGAAAGACGGTGAAATTGAAATAATCGAATGGCAAAAAGCCGGATTGCTGAAACCTTCGGTGATAAAACCTATTTTCACGATGATTGAAAAGAAACCGATTTTGCGAAAATTAGGGAAACTGGAAATTATTGACGAGCAAAATTTACAGAACGATTTGCCGAATTTAATTGGTTGAAAAAAAATATGAAACTTGAAGACACGAAATTAACCGCCGAAGTCGGCTCAAGCCGCGAACTGAATAAATATCTCGGCGCGGGCTGGGTTTTGATTTTGAGCTATGTCAGACATCAGAGCGATAATCAACAGCCGCGCTTCGTCGTCGCTTGGCAGACCGAGAACGAAGCCGTTTACCCGGAATTTTTGGACGAATGGGAACTGCACGAGATTGAACGGCAGATGAATCTTTAAAGAATTATGCCGCCGAAAATCAGAGAATTGATTGCCGAACTGGAGCGCAGCGGCTTTACCAATCGCGGCGGCAAGGGAAGCCATCGAAATTTTAGACATCCGAAACGCGAACGACCACTGACAATTTCAGGCAAAGCGGGCGAAGACGCGGAAAAATATCAAATCAGAGATGTCAAAAACGCTATTAAAGAGGTGAAAGGAAAATGAAAAAGTCAGACCTATACAAGAAAATCGTTGTTTGGAGCGAAGAAGATAATTGTTTTATCGGAACTTGCCCGGAACTGATGGATGGCGGAGTTCACGGTCAGGACGCGCTAAAAGTTTTCAAAGAATTATGTGTGGCGGTTGATGAAATAATCGAGATTTATGAAGAAGACGGAACGCCTTTGCCGACACCGAAAGAAATTGTTTTTGAAACTGTCTAAGCGTTAACCCAAGTCGGCATTGGCTCGCGTTTTTTCTCCCACGTTTCGGGAATTGACTCGATTCCGGCGTACATCACGACGATTCCGCCGACAATCGCGCAGGTCGTATCGCGGTCGCCCAGTGCGCTGACCGTTTGCCACATCGCTTCTTCGTAATTTTCTAAAAACTCGCCCGCGCAAAACAAGCAAAATGGAACCGTATCAGGACAGGAAATTTGAATTCCATTTCCCAAAATATCGGCGGCGTGCTGCGTGGAAATCGCTTGATTCAAATCTCTGGCGCGTTTGATTTTGCTCGTCGTTTCACTCGCGGCGAGAAAAGGTAAGATTTCTTCGATAAATTCAGAGCGCGACGGGCGCAGATTTTTTTGTTTGAATTGATAAGCCAACGCTGCGGCAAGTGCAACGGCTTGCGCCCCGACAACCGCTTCTTCGTGCGTGTGCGTTACGACGGCGGATTTTTCGGCTTCGGTGCAAACTCGTTTCAGATCGTCGGCAAAGTATGCGCCGACGGGCGCGACGCGCATCGCCGAACCGTTGCCCCAAGAACCTTGACCTTCAAACAAACTCGCGGCGGCTTCGTGCCAAGTTTCGCCGCCGCGAAATCGCCGCATCAGTTCGTGCATTCCAGAGCCGTAACCGCGTGAAATATCGTAACGGTCGGCGAAACTTTGCGCGAGCGCGTATTGTTCGATTTCGCCAAAGTTTTTCAGGGTATTAAAGACTGAAAATCCCATTAGCGAATCGTCCGTCCAATACCAGTTTTTGTCCAAAAGCGAACGCTGTTCGATTAGATTCGAGGCGATGGCTGAAGCCATAAAAAACGATTCGCCGAAACAATCGCCGACGTTCAAACCTTCAAGAGAGATTTTCGCTAAATTTGATCTTTGTTCTGTTGATAAATTTTCTTTCATACTCAAATCAATTTAAGATTTTACCATTATTCAAGGAAGTTTTGAGTGATATTAAAAACTTTGTTAAAGTTAGGAAATTATGCAAACACAGAGAACATTAGACGAATTTAAGAACGAACCGTTCACCGATTATTCAAAAGCGGAGAACGCCGAAGCGATGCGGGCGGCGATTGAGCAGGTCAGAGGTGAACTCGGACGAGATTATCCGGTTGTTATCAACGGCGAAAAAATCGAAATTGAAACAAAATTTGAAAGCGTGAATCCGGCGGAAAAAACGCAGGTTGTCGGGCGGTTTTCCGATGCCGATGAGGACGCAGAGAATCTGACAGCAAAGGCGATTGACGCGGCGACCGAAGCGTTTAAAACGTGGCGCAATGTTCCGGCTTCTGAACGCGCCGAATATCTGTTTGAGGCGGCGAAAATCGTCCGCGATAAAAAGCATTATTATTCGGCTTGGATGTGTTTTGAAACGGGCAAAACGTGGGCGGAAGCCGACGGCGATACGGCGGAAGCGATTGATTTTTTGGAATTTTACGGGCGCGAGATGCTGCGCTGGGCGGAAAAGCAGCCGATCACGAAACTGGCGGGCGAAGATAATCGGTTTGAATATATTCCGCTCGGTGTTGGCGCGATTATTCCGCCGTGGAATTTCCCTTTGGCGATTATGGCGGGGATGACGATGGCGGCGGTCGTTTGCGGCAATACGACGGTTTTGAAACCTTCGCCTGATGCGCCGACGATTGCTTATAAGTTTATGGAAGTTTTGGAGGAAGTCGGACTGCCGAAAGGTGTCGTGAATTTCGTGGTCGGAAGCGGCGCGATAGTCGGCGAACATTTGGTACAGAGTCCGAAAATTCGATTTATTTCTTTTACGGGTTCAAAAGCGGTCGGTTTGCATATTTACGAAGAAGCGGCGAAAACTCGTCCGGGACAGAATTGGATGAAGCGCGTTGTCGCAGAAATGGGTGGCAAGGACGCGATTATCGTTGATGCCGAAGCCGATTTAGAATCGGCGGCGACGGGCGTTGTGCAGGCGGCGTTCGGATTTCAGGGACAGAAATGTTCGGCGTGTTCGCGTTTGATCGTGGACGAATCGGTTCACGACGAATTGATGAATAAAATCGTCGCGCTGACCAAAGATTTGAAAATCGGTTTGCCGACTGACGGCGAAACGCAGATGACGGCGGTTATCAATCAAAAATCTTTTGACAATGCGCTGAAAGCGATTACGAAGGGAACTGAAGAAGGCGGAAAATTATTGGTTGGCGGTGTCGGCGACAGTTCCAAAGGTTTTTATATCGAGCCGACGATTATTGATGAAGTTGCGGAAAAATCAACGATTGAGCAGGAAGAAATTTTCGCTCCGGTTCTGGCAGTTATCAAGGCGAAAGATTTCGACCACGCGCTCGAAATCGCCAACGATACGCAGTACGGTTTGACCGGCGCGGTTTATTCGGCGAATGAAGAAAAATTGGAACAAGCCAGACGCGAATTTCACGTCGGCAATCTTTATTTCAATCGCAAATGTACCGGCGCATTAGTTGGCGCACATCCGTTCGGCGGGTTTAATATGTCGGGAACTGATTCCAAAGCGGGCGGGCGCGAATATCTTTTGCAGTTTATGCAGGGAAAATTAGTGTCCGAAAAAGTCGGTGCGACGCGCACTGAAAGCAAGGAAGTTCTGGACGCGGGCGACACGAGCGCGAAGGCTTTTTGATTTAGAGCAAATGCGTATTTAGGATATTGTAAAAAAGTAGAACAGGCTGTTAGCCTGTTCAGCCGCCGCGAAGCGCACGGCGTAGCAGGCTAACAGCCCGCCTTACATTAACCCCGAATTTGCTCTAGGTTTCCAAGTTGAAAGGAATAAAGAAGTAATTCGGAATAAGTGAGAAGTGAAAAGTGACAGGTGAAAAGTTAGTCACCGCAAATTTGAAACCATCTCTTCAATCCAAAGGAAAATCCCGGCACAAACATAACCTTTGTGCCGGGATTTTTACTTGCTTGAGAAAATTTAGAAAGAAGACAGCCCTCCCCCCGAAGGAATTCCTACTAAACTTAAATCAAGCAAATCTGATGTCGGAGTAATGATCTGTGAAGCAAAATCGTATTGCTGATGCTGAACAGTTAAGACGTACGTTTGCTGGGCATCAATTCCCTCGAAAGTGAATCTGCCGGAGAAATCGGTAGTGGCGGTGCGAACCTTTCCGGTGCGGTCAGTCAGCGAAACGACGGCGCGGAAAATACCTCTTCCGTTGCTTTGAATAACGCGACCGGCGACGGTCGTTCCGGCGGCGGTCGGAGCCAGTGTTTCGACGGCACCGATGTCAACAGCCGAACCCTGCCGACGCGGAAAACCTGCACCTCTCTGCTCGGTCATCATCGCAGCGATGTAAGGCGTTGAACAGGTATTGGTCAGAACACAATTATTTCCTTTATCAATCGCCGGACTGCCTGCTTGAGGGAGACGCGAGTCGGTCAAACCGCCGTTATTTTGTAGAGGTCCAAGCAACGGGTCAATTATTCGATTGCCGACCGCCACGCCGCCGACCACATCAAGATTAACATTCGGCTGCGGTGTATTGCCGATGAAAACGCTGGCGGCGAAATTAACTTCCGCACCGAAATTACTGCCGATAATGTTGTTCCCCAAGGAATTGAAACTGCCGAGAACGCCGACCACATCGCGTCCGAGAATATTAGTTGCTAATAAATCGTTATTATTGGCGATGATCGTGTTGCGAACATACGTTACTCCTAAAACTGTAGGAATTACGCCGACGACGCTGACCACGCCGCCGCCCGCTAAGGTCGAGTTGTTATGGCTGATCGTATTGTCCGCCAAATTGAGCGTTCCTGCCGCATTCAAAATTCCGCCGCCGGCTGCCAGACTGGTATTGTTCGTTACGGTCGTATTAAGAAGCGTCGTCGTCGCAGCAACATTACTGATGCCGCCGCCGCCGACATCGCCGCCGAGAACCGGCACCGTTGCGTTGGAAGTGTTGTTGCTGACAAGTGAGCGATAGATATTAGTAACCGCGTTCAGCCGTGTCGCTATGCCGCCGCCGAGTGTCGTCGCCCGGTTACGATCAATCGCCACTCTGGACAAATTAAGCGTCGAAGTTCCGCTGATAACGCCGAGTATTGCGCCATTCAGAATGCCGCCGCCGTCGCCGATCAAGGTCGTGCCGATCAAGATCGGTTGGGCGAATCCATCTTGAAACTTCAAATTGTTGATGCTCACGGTAATATCGCCGCCGCTTACCGGTGTGGCAACCAAAAGAATTCGATTGACGTTGCTGCCGCTGATTGTTATGACGCGCGCGCCGGGACCGTTGATGAGCATATCGGAACTGGCGACGAGTTGCCCGCGAGTTAAAAATATCGTTCCGCTCAAACCCGTCTGGAAATTAATCGTGTCGGCAACGGTCGTGGTGTTGGCATCGTTAATTGCTTCGCGCAAAGTGCAGATACCGACTGCACAGCCGTTATCTTCGCTGTCTGCCAGCGAATCAACGACAATCTGCCTAATGATTCCGGCTCCTTCGGTGGCACCGATGTCAACGGACGCGCTGAGCAATCGCGGAAAACCTGCTCCGCGCTGCTCGATGGTCAACGCCGCCGAAGGATTATTGTTCTGCGGGTTCGAGGCACAGGTATTGGTTAAAACACAATTATTTCCGGCATCTAACGCCGGACTTCCCGAAAAAGGAAGCCGCGTGTTGGTCAGACCATCGTTATTCTGCAAATTGCCGAGCAGCGGATCAATCAGCTGGTTGCCCGCCGCCACGCCGCCGACCAAATCCAGATTGACGTTCGGCTGCGGTGTCGTGCCGACGAAAACACTGGCGGCGAAATTAACTTCCGCGCCGAAATTGCTGCCGATCAAATTATTTCCCAAAGAGTTGAAACTGCCGAGAACGCCGACCACATCGCGTCCGAGAATGTTGGTCGCCAGCACATCGTTGTTGTTGGCAATAATCGTATTGCGAAGATTGGTTACGCCGAGAATCGGGGTCAGAACGCCGACCGTGCTAACGACACCGCCGCCCGCTAAGGTCGAGCGGTTGTTGCTGATCGTGTTGTTCGTTAAATTTACTCTCCCCGCCGCATTTAAGATTCCGCCGCCCGCCGCCAACGTGTTGTTGTTGGTGATGGTCGTGTTGGAAACGCTCGTCGTGCCGCCGACGTTGCTGATGCCGCCGCCGCCGACATCGCCGCCGAGAATTGGCACGGTCGCGTTGCAGGTATTGCTGCTGATCAGCGAGCGCGTAATATTAGTTCGTGCGTCGAGGCGCGTGGCGATGCCGCCGCCGAGCGTCGTTGCGCGGTTGTTGCTGACATTAACTTCGGTCAGATTCAGCGTCGAAGTTCCGCTCAAAATTCCCAGTAATGCGCCGTTCAAAATTCCGCCGCCATCGCCGATGACAGTCGAGCCGAGTAAAACCGGCTGGGCGAAGCCGTTAGAAATGGTCAGTCCGCTGATATTGACTGTAATGTCGCCGCCGAATAAAGGCGTGGCGATCAAAAATACGCGGTCGCTGTAATTTCCGCGAACGGCTAAATTTCTTGCGCCCGGACCGTTGATGGTGATGTTGCTGCTGGCGACGAGTTGACCGTTGGTTAAGTTGATGCTGCCGGTAACGGTCGGCGCGAAGACAATCGTATCCGGCTGCGCGGTATCGTTAGCGTCATTGATTGCCTCACGCAGAGTACAATTTCCAACCGCGCAGCCGTTCGATTCATTATCTAAATTCGTATTAACCGTAAAAACCGAAGGCGGATTCGACGCGGCTCTGACTGCCAAACCGCCCAACGCCCAACGATTGCTATTCTCCAAAGTCCAGTTCATTGTAACGGCAGAACCGCCCGCTTTGGTGCTGCCCGCGCCGAGGTCGAATGATGGGCTGACCGGAATAATTGCCGGAAAATTTCCTTCCCAGCGCAAAGTTTGTCCGGCAGTCGCGGTAAAATCTTCGGCGTTCGGCGAAGAAGCCAGCACATCCATTATCAAATCCTGATTCGTGCCGCCGTTGACGACGACGCTCGGTGAAGAATTAAAACCGGAATTGCCCGCGAAATATCCGTTCGGCGTAACCGGGTCAACGCCGTTATAAGAAACTGCGCCGCCGACCGCCTGATTGACGAAAACATCCAGAGGAATAATTCCCAGAGTCGAAAACGTAACGACGACGTTATGTGCGCCGGAAGGCGGATTGACCAGGCGATAAACATCAACGTAACTTTTCGAGACGAGATTGCCCAAAAGCGGCAATCCGGGCGACTGAACCGACCCGACTCTGGTCATCGAAACTCCGTTATAAGTAACGCCTTCGACCGAAAGAAGCGAAGGCACGACCGACACGGGCAAAAGCGTCGTCGCCGATGAAACACCGACATATAATGCTCTGTCCGTGCCGCTGCCGACCGTGTGCGTCCAGGTCATCGAACTCAATCCGATAAGCGAAGAATCTCTATCCGAAGATGTGCTGTCAACCGTTACCGCCGCGTTTGCGGAGAATGCGGCGGACAGAAATAAAATTAAAGTAAATAGTATTTTGAAATAATTATTTTCGGTAACGAAAGTTGAAAGATGATTTGTCTGCTGGAAGCGACCGGATTGTTTTAATGAAGTATTTTTCATGGCTGTCAATTTTTTATTTCTAAATTTGGATAAATCGGGGTTCATCCGCATTTGGAAATTACAACCGTCGTGCCACTTGAATAATTTAGAGAAAAGAAAACGTAAGTTTAAGAAAAGACAGAGATATTAGGTCTTCGAGGTTTTTGGAGCAAAAGTGCGATTGGGGAAAAACGCCCTGTCGAATCAGCACACGACGGGGCATTTCTCCGCTGAAAGGCAAAATTTTTGGAGTAATTCCAGCTGAAGTTTTTTCAGACAGAATTATTTGCTTTCACGTTCGATAATTCTGGTCAAAGTTTTCCTGTCAATTTGCAGCAGACGCGCCGCCGCCTGTTTATTGCCGTTGGTGTGGGCGAGAACCTGCGCGACGTATCTCGACTGCATTTCCGCCAGCGAAATCCATTCCTTCAGAGTCGGGGAATCGAAGGATGACGAATCCGATTCGTTACGGTTCGCAATCACCGATTGATTGCTTTGCGGCTTTTGAATTCGCAGCGGCAGATGTTCGGGATAGACGATTTGATCGGCGAGGGAAACGGCGTGGAGAACGGCGTTTTCCAATTCGCGGACGTTGCCCTGCCAGTCGGCGTTTTCGAGAATTTTCAGAGCCTCGGCGGAAAATGTAACTTTCGGCGCACCCGGCGGCAGCACTCGTTCGGCGAAAAACGCGGTGAGCAGCGGAATATCTTCGCGGCGCGTTCGCAGCGGCGGCAGATTGATCGTTACGGCGTTCAGCCGGTACTTCAAATCCTGCCGGAATCTGCCTTCTTCGGCTTCGATTTCGATGTCGCGGTTGGTTGCCGCAATCACTCGAACGTCAACTTTGATCGTGCGGTTTGCGCCGACACGCCGGATTTCGCCCTGCTGCAAAGTGCGTAATAATTTGACTTGAAACTGCGGCGTGGTTTCGGTGATTTCGTCGAGAAAAATCGTGCCGCCGTCGGCTTCTTCCCATAAGCCGGTGCGGTCGCTGCTCGCTCCGGTGAACGAACCGCGAGCGTGTCCGAACAATTCCGATTCGATCAGTTCGACGGGAATCGCGCCGCAGTTGACGGCGACGAATTCACCCGACGCACGGTTGCTGCGTTCGTGAATGGCGCGGGCGACGACTTCCTTGCCCGTTCCCGATTCGCCGGAAATCAGTACCGGCAAATTGGTCGCAGCGACGCGCCCGACCATTTTCATTGATTCGACGAATGCCGGACTGCGCCCGATTAAATTGATGTTTGATTGATAGACCGCCGCCGGTTCGGGCGGCGAAGCATTTGCACGCCGTTCAAAATGCCGCCGGACAGTGGCGGACAAATTTAAAATGTCGTCTATGGAAAACGGTTTGGTTAGATAGTCGTACGCGCCGATAGCGGTTGCTTCGAGTGCGCCGGCGGCGGATTCGAAACCAGTCATCATTACGAATCTGGCTTCCGGCTGTTCCGACACGAAACGGCGCAAAACAGTATAACCGTCCACGCCTCCGAGATTTACATCGCAAAAAACCAGCATTAACTGCTGTTCCTGCAATACTCTAAAAGCGGCTTCGGCTGTTTCTGCCTCGAAAACTTCCCAGTTATCGGTACGCAGAACCTCGCACAAAAAACCGCGTACCTGAGAATCGTCGTCAATCACTAATGCCGACAAAATCTTTTTCATATAGATTATTTGGTCGTTTCCCGCAAAAATGATTACAGGGCATTGTGCCTCATCTTTGTCATTTCTGTCCAGTATTTCAGCGGTCAAAACACGAAATTTGCTCAAACATTTTCAAAATAAATGTTTATGGACGATAAAAATTACCGTTATGCGGAAAAATGGTGTAGCAAATCTCCGCTCTGACATTATCTTCTGCCAACTTTTTCCGTAAAAACCTAATGTTTTGCGAATGCCGCAAATGGCATAGGATTTGAATAAGAATAAAGTCTGTCGAATCGGAGCAGAATCACGACTCCGATAAATTCCCGCAAAAAAAACATTCTGATATGACCGTTGCCGCCCCCAATTATTCTTTAAATGACAATCTGCTGATGGATTGTGTGTTGTTTGCCGACGATAAACCGATTGAGCAGATTTTGATCGTTGATGACGAAGAAGCCGTCAGAAATCTGTTTTCGTTTAGTCTGGAAAGCCGCTACGTCTGCACCGAAGCCGCCTCGGTCGCCGAGGCACTGGAGTTGATCGCCGAGAACAGTTTTGAACTGATTATCACGGATTTGATGATGCCCGGATTGACGGGCGTTGATTTGGTTGACCGCGTAATGGCTTTGTCGCCCGATACCGTTATCATAATGGCTTCGGGAGTGGACGATCCGCAGAGCGCACTCGAAGCCGTGCGGCGCGGCGCGTTCGATTATCTGATTAAGCCGTGCGATTTGAGCGAACTGGAACTGACGGTCGAACGAGCCTTGCAGCACCGGAGTTTGAAACTCGAAGCGCAGCAGTACCGGCTCGATCTGGAAATGCGGAACCGCCAGCTCGCTCGCGGCAAAGCCGAACTCGAACGACTTCAGGCGCAGATTATTCATCACGAAAAAATGGCATCGCTCGGACAACTCGCCGCCGGCATCGCGCACGAAATCAATAATCCGGTCGGTTTCATTTCCGGCAATCTCGGAATTCTCAAGCAATATATCGAAGAATTGAAAGAACTCACTTCTTATTATGACAACGCCGCGCTGCCCAACGAGATTGCTGAAGGCGCACGGGCGATTAAGGAAAAAATTAATTACGAGCGTTTGTCGGAAGACTTGGTGTGGCTGTTTGAAGATTGCTCGCACGGAGCCGAACGCATCAGCAGTATCGTTAAAAATCTGCGGATTTTTTCGCGGCTCGACGAATCGGAAATCACCAGAACCGATGTCCAGGAAGGCATTGATTCGACCGTTCGCCTGCTTTCGCAGTATTACAGCGCGGGCAACATCACGCTCGTCCGCGAATACGAAAATCTGCCGCCGGTCGAAGCCTTCGCCGGACAGTTGAATCAGGTTTGGATGAACATTCTGGTCAACGCCGCGCAAGCCGTCGGCAAAAAAAACGGTCAGGTAACGATTAGAACTTTCGTTGACGAAGCCTTCGCCGTCATTCAAATCAGCGACACGGGCGCGGGCATCGCGCCGGAAATGTTGAGCCGCATCTTCGAGCCTTTCTTTACCACCAAATCGGTCGGTGAAGGA
Source organism: uncultured Pyrinomonadaceae bacterium (assembly GCA_964244835.1). Lineage (GTDB taxonomy): Bacteria > Acidobacteriota > Blastocatellia > Pyrinomonadales > Pyrinomonadaceae. The sequence continues at coordinate 3,504 of CAXTKJ010000038.1, read as the reverse complement.
ACTGGTCTGGGACTTTCGATTTCGTTCGGCATTATCTCCCAGCATCGCGGAACTATCGAAGTCGAAAGCGTTGTTCACAAGGGGACGACTTTTACTATTCGCCTGCCGATTGAAAACCATCAACTGCGGGAATATCTGACTAAAATCAACTAAACAAAACTAACCTTCAAATAAACTTATGCAATATAAAATACTTGTCGTTGACGACGAACCAACCAACATTCGCCTTTTAGAGCGCATTTTTAGCCGCCAATATCAGGTTTTATCCGCGACTTCCGGGAAGGAGGCGATGGAACTGCTCAGGCAGCACAATGTCGCGCTGATTATTTCCGACCAGCGAATGCCGGAAATGAGCGGCATTGACTTTCTCAAGCACGCCGCCGAACTGCGCCCGCGCGTGATTCGCATTATCATTTCCGGCTATTCGGACGTGAACGTGCTGACCGAAGCCATCAACAGCGGAATTATTTATCGTTTTATTTCCAAACCGTGGAACAACGAAGATTTGATGCAGACCGTTTCAAAGGCGATAGATCATTACGAAGTCATCAAACGCCAGTATGAACTGCTTCAGGCGAACGAGCGTTTGACGACGCAGCTGGCTTCGATTCACCGGATAATGGGGCGGCTGATCGGCGACTTAGCCGATTTGGAAGAAAACGCTTCGTCGGCGATGACGGTTTCGCAGCTGCTCGAAGAGCAGAATTTGATGATGCTCGCGCCCGATGCCGATAACGCTTTGACGGCGGCTTTTAAAGCCGAACCGGAAATGAGCGATGCCGTTTCGTAAATTTACTTTTATATTTTCCGCCGGTCGCTTTGACCAGCATTTTCGCGCCGGATCGTCGCCCGCATAAGCGGTTTCGTCTTTAAATTCATTTTTCAGACTGCCGGTTCAGTCGTGGAAAATAATTAAAAAGACGGAACTGCTTAACTTTTTGCCCGTTTCGTTTTAATCTGTTAGCGACGACATACTATTGTGACTCAACCTGCGAAAATAAAACGGCGGCTTATGAAGAACAAAATAATTGTTATCGGCGACGCTTCAGAGCATACGGAATCTCTGCAATCTCTTTTGCGGGATGCCGGTTATGAAGTGCGGGCGATTGACAATCAGGAAGCGGTCGCATCGGTCGGCGGATTACTCGAAGAAGCGGCGGATGAAATCACCGTTATCGCCGCCGATTCCGAAAACAGCCGCGCCGAGAAAGAAAATATTCTGCTCAATTCACAGATCGAAGCCCAGCGTCAGCGGCTCAATACGATTATCGCCAACATTCCCGGTGTCGTTTGGGAAAGCCGTCTCGAAACGTCCGAATCCGACCGGGATTTCAATTTCGTCAGCGATTACGTGGAAAAAATGATCGGCTATACGGTCGAAGAATGGCTGCAGGAGCCGAACTTCTGGCTGCGGATTATGCACCCGGAAGACCGCGACCACGCCGAACTCGAAGTGCGTTCTCTGATCGAAGACAAAGGCAACGCCGTTCAGCAGTATCGCTGGATTGCCAAAGACGGCAATGTCGTCTGGGTTGAAACGCAGATGGCTTTAATCACGGACGAAAACGGTAAAACGCTCAGTGTGCGCGGTATTTCGATTGACGTTTCCGAACGCAAAGTAATCGAAGAGGCTCTGCAAAAAAGCGAAGAACAACTGCGCCAATCACAGAAACTCGAATCGGTTGGCAGGCTGGCGGGCGGCATCGCGCACGATTTTAATAATATGCTGACCGCGATTAACGGTTACAGCGATTTGATTTTGCGCGAAATCGGCGACGATGATTCGTTAAGGAAAAAAGTTCTCGAAATCAAAAAAGCTGGCGAGCGTTCGTCCGCTCTGACTCATCAGCTTTTAGCGTTCAGCCGCCGCCAGGTTTTACAGCCGAAATTGATTGATCTGAACCGCGTCGTTACCGATATGAATCAGCTTCTGCTGCGGCTGATCGGCGAAGACCTTCAGTTAAATATCGAACTCGACGAGAAGCCGACCTGCGTCGAAGCCGATCCGGGACAGTTGTCGCAGGTGATTATGAATTTGGTCGTCAACGCGCGCGACGCGATGCCGCAGGGCGGCGAACTGACGGTTAAAACCGAGCGAATTCTGTTTGAAAACGAGCCGGTCGCGCAATTTGCCACCAAGCGAAAAGGACTTTTCGTGATGTTGAGCGTGATTGATAAAGGCACGGGCATCGAGGAAAAAATACTCGAACAGATATTCGAGCCGTTCTTTACGACCAAACAGGTCGGAGTCGGAACCGGCTTGGGATTGTCCACCGTTTACGGCATCGTCAAACAGTCGGGCGGTTACATCTGGGTCAACAGCAAACTCGGCGAAGGCTCGGAATTTAAAGTTTATCTGCCGTATGTCGAGGCGGAAAGGCAGGACAAAAAAGAAAAGAAACGATTGGAACAATTTCCCTACGGTTCGGAAACGATTTTGCTGGTCGAAGACGAAGAAATGGTACGCGATTTGACGCGGCGGATTTTGGAACTCTGCGGCTACACCGTTATCGAAGCCAGAAACGGTGTCGAAGCCCTGAAAATTTGCGAGGAAACCAGCGAATCAATCGCTTTGCTGATGACCGATGTCGTGATGCCGCAGATGAACGGGCGCGAATTGTCGGAAAAAATCAACGCTCTCAAACCGCACATCAAAACGCTGTTCACGTCCGGTTATATGAACGACCGTGTAATGCGGCACGGCGTTTCGGATGATGCTCTGAATTTCATTCAAAAGCCGTTCGCGCCGGATGTTTTAGCCAGAAAAATCAGGGAACTGCTCGACAAGAAAGATTAATCAATTTTTATCTCTTGATAATTTGAAACTCAGTTTTTCAAATTTATCGTCAAATTAAGGAGCAGCGGCAATCAAACAAACTGCCGCTGCTCCTTAATTTTTTGTGAACTGAAATCCAGCATTTTCAAAATAACGGAATCCCAATGTTATACTGAACAAAAATAAAACGTCGGCAAATCGCCGAAAAATCAAGGGAGAAAAAGATGAAAGATTACACGAAACCGTCGGACGAAGAATTGAGAGAAAAACTAACGCCGATGCAGTATGAAGTTACGCAGAAGGAAGGCACCGAACCACCGCACCGCAACGAGTATTGGGACAACCGGGAAGAAGGTTTATACGTTGATGTCGTATCGGGCGAGCCGCTTTTTTCGTCCAAAGAAAAATTCGATTCGAGCTGCGGTTGGGCGAGTTTTGACCGACCTTTAGAGCCGGAAAACTTCGTCGAAAAAACCGACAGCAAATTCGGAATGCGCCGCACGGAAGTTCGTTCCAAACACGCCGATTCTCACTTAGGTCACGTTTTCGACGACGGTCCGACCGAAACGGGAATTCGTTATTGTATGAATTCGGCGGCGATGCGGTTTATTCCGGTTGATAAATTGGAAGAAGCAGGTTACGGCGAATATCTGAGTTTATTTGAAGATAAAGAGGCTTTGCCCATAAAATACCAATTCAGCGTGTCTTTACAGGCATTTGCAAAATAA
>CAXTKJ010000037.1:0-48672 GCA_964244835.1 uncultured Pyrinomonadaceae bacterium | reverse complement strand
CCATCGTAATCGAGCGAGAGTGCGGCCAATGCCTGAGTCCACGCCTTCTCAGAGTCGGCTCCGGCGTGCTGAACGTCGCCGCGAATCGTCTCGCCGTCCTGGCTGACGATCACCGCCGCCGACGTGCGGATGGTTATCGCGCAAGCCGTCTCGACCGCCGTCGCGCTCGACAAAAAAGTAACTATCGCCGTTACCGATCACGAGGGAAATGTAATCGGAATGTTTTTGATGACCGGCGCGAACGGCAATTCGCGGATTACCGGCGGCGGCAGCGGCGGACTGGAAAATTTCGTCGCGCCGTCGCTGTTCGCCGCGCAGTCCAAAGCCGGCACCGCCGCGCTGTTCAGCACCGGCGGCAACGCTTTTACGACGCGCACGGCGAGCTTTATTATTCAGGAACATTTTCCGGCGGGCATTGACAATCGTCCCGGCGGTCCGCTCTACGGCGTGCAGTTTTCTTCTTTGACCTGTTCGGATGTCGCCGTCGCCGGTTTGCCGCTCGGTTTGTCCGGCGATCCGGGCGGCGTTCCACTTTATAAAAACGGCGTGGCGGTCGGCGGTGTCGGAGTCGAAGGCGACGGCATTTATACGATTGACCGCATCCCGACGGACAACGACCAGCCGTTTGAGGAAATCATCGCCGTCGCCGCGTCGCAAAATTTTTCCGCGCCAACGCAGATTCGCGGCGATAACATTTTGATCGAAGGCATTCGTCTGCCGTTCACCAACGTAACTGATTTGCCGTCGGCAACGCCGATTCCTTTTTCAAGTTTGCCGGGAATCGTGATTCCCGGTTTTCCGATTCGGGCGGCATTTCCGACGGCGTTTTTTCCGGCAACGCTAAACGGTATCGCCGGTGAAGCCGATCCGCGATTTTTTCCGGCGGGCGCGGGTTCTGCCTTGTCCGCCGCCGAAGTGCAGGGAATTTTGGGAAACGCCGCGACGACCGCTAATATCACGCGGGCGGGAATTCGCCAGCCGATTGGCAGCAACGCCCGCGTTTCCATCGCCGTCGTTGACTTGGACGGCAGAGTTTTAGGATTGTTCCGACAACAGGATGCGCCGGTTTTCGGCTTCGATGTGTCGGTGCAGAAGGCGCAGACCGCCGCGTTTCTGGCGCGTCCCGATGCCGGAGCGCAATTAAGGAACGCCGGTTTCGGAAACTATGTTGACCGCGCCGTCGCCGACGGAATTCTTTTGAACGGCGGCATCGCTATCAGCGAACGCGCATTCGGATTTCTCCATCGTCCGCTGTTTCCCGACGGCATCAACAACACCGCCGCCGGACCGTTCAGTACATCGCTCGGCACGTGGAGTCCGTTCAATGTCGGCTTGCAGCTCGATATGATCGTGCAGCGCGTAACGATGGCTCCCGCCGGATGCCGCAGCAGCAAAAGAAAAATGGCGAGCAAAATGCCGATCTGCGATTGTTCGCAAGTTCCCGGTTTACCGAACGGAATGCAGATTTTCGCGGGCGGAATGCCGCTCTATCGCGGCAGCACTCTAGTCGGAGCCATCGGCATCAGCGGCGACGGCATTGAGCAGGACGATTTCATCAGCGCGGGAGGCGCGAACAATTTCGCGCCTCCCGCAGAGATACGTTCGGATAGAATTTTCGTGCGTGGCGTACGTCTGCCCTTTATCAAAATTCCGCCGCGACCGACTTTGCCTTAACTGGTTGATTGTCCGTTGGTGTTTGCGCGTTGGAAAAATTGATTGTTGAAAATGAAAACGTCGTGCGGAGAACCAAACGTCGAAAGCCGGATAACAACCTGACTACGGACAACTGATAATTGACTAATTGTGAATATGCCCCGAACAATCGCCGCCAAAATTTTTGTCATTTCGATTGTCATAATGTCCGCCTTTTCGCTGACGTTCGGGCAGGATTCCGCGCCGCCGGTGGAAAGCAAAAAAGGCTCGATAAAATTTACGGCGCAGGTGGAAATTGACGGAAAAACCCAAAAACTCGACCGGAAGCGGTTTTATTTGATTCGCGGCAGTCGTCAGCAAAACGCCGAATTGCTCAAGACACTTGCCGAAACGCCGGTTCTGTCGCGCGATTGTTATTATCAAAAACTGCGCGAAAGCGGGCGCAAAATCAGCGACGAATTCGTTTGCTGGCTCAAAACCAACGACTGCGAATCGGCTTACTGCCGCGAAGTAAAGACGACGGAAGAAGCCTTGTCTGTTCCCGAATTTGCCGTTGCTTACCGGCAAGGGATTCGGGAATATAAACAGCCTTTGCTCGCTTTGAAATGGCTGACGACGAATCTGCCTGACGATCTTCGCAACGGTTTTTACGAGCAGCAGAAACCTGTTTTGGGAAATCTGGTCGCGCTCGCCAAAACTTACGCGCAGAATGCGACCGAAGCGAAAAAGGGCGCGGGCAGCGGGTTTCAGTCAATTATGACCGACCGGCTCGGCAGTCTCTTTTTTCTCGACATTGATGTTGTTCCGCCTGAAAATAAAAAGACGGAAACTTATCTGGTCACGAATCTACTGCCGACGGTTTTCGGCGATACGAGCTACGTCTGGACTTGCGAGATTGAAATTGATCCGGCGAAACCGCAGGCGCAGTTTGTTTTAAAGTCGGAAATCGGCAAGAAGAAATGTGAAGTCGTAACGAAGAAGCAGACGGAAGTTTGCAATGCGCCCGAATGCGTCAAAGCCGCTGAAAAGACGACGGCAACGAATTGATGAAATACGATGTGCGAAAAATGTTTTACTCGAAACTGACGATGCTTTTAGTCGCCGGTTTAATCGCGTCCTCGTTTTTCCCGCTCGATGTTTCCGCCCAGCGCAGACGCGGCAGAACTTATAATAATTTCGCGCACAGCCTCGCGGCGCACCGCAAACAATCTTGCAATTCTTGTCATAAATCGCCGACCGGTTTGTCGAACGCCGAAACCGCTGACGGCACGGATTATAAATATCCGAACATCAACGATTATCCCGATCACGATTCGTGTTTGGATTGCCATCGCCAGCAATTTTTTAAAGGCGCGAAACCGGCGATTTGTTCGATTTGCCATACGAAAGTTTCGCCGCGTGACAAAGTTCGATTCGCGTTTCCGAAGGCGAATCAGGCGCAGGAATTTACGATTCGATTTCCGCACGATGTCCATCAGGATATTATCGCTGACGGGCGAAAACCTGCGCCGCGCGAAGACGGAACGCAAGCGGCGCATTTCGTGAACGCCAAATTCATTTTTGCCGCCGATGATAAGAAAACCGATTACAACAACTGCACGATTTGCCACGCTCCGGCAGCGGCGAAAGTTTATGATACGGCGGCGCGGCAGCCGCATTTGACGGCACTCGAAACGGGACTCGTGGCGACTTCACACCGGGAAAAAGTAACAGCAGTCGTTGGTTATTTCAAAGGCGTTCCCGAAGGACACGATTCGTGTTTCAGCTGTCATTACAGCGAGCAAAAACCGACTCGCACCGATTGCGCGGGCTGTCATATTCCGAGTTCGCGTCCGGCAATGGAATCAAGCATCATCGAACGGCTTTCATTGAAATTTAATCACGAACAGCGCACCGAAAACGGAACAAATCCGCACGACAAAGAATGTTCGTCGTGCCATCTGCGAATCACGCAGTCTGCCGATTTGCGAACGCTCGACCCGGACGTGCCGATTTTTACCTGCGCGACGAAGGGCAACGGCTGTCATTCGGACGAAATAAAAGGCGAAGTTGATTTGCGCGGCGAAGATTTGCTGGCAAAACAGGCGAACGCGCAGCACCAAATTAAAAGCTGTTCGTATTGTCATAATTCTTATGTCGGCTCGTTTCAAGTGCCGGAAAGTCATAAGTTAATAAAACCTTGAACACGAAGCGCGAAAAAAATTCTCGAAAATCTATCGCACCAATGCGGCGCGGCGGGAGTTTTTCGTTCGCGGTCGTTTTGGCGTTGATTTTACCGATTTTGGTTTTGAGCTTTAATAATGATGACGAAAAAGCGTCTGCGAATCGAATCGTCGCGTCGCCGCATCGCGCCTCTTTGCCTGCGCTGCAAAATTACGGGACTTTTTCGCACAGCGTTCGCGCTCACGCCGACACGAACTGCAATTCCTGTCATCAGCGCAGCGATAATTCGATTACGCCGAAGTTTGCCGGACATTCCGCCTGCATCAACTGTCATCTGACGCAATTCGTTACGCCGCAGTCGCCGATGTGCGCGATTTGTCATTCTAACGTCCAGAGTTCGCCCGCGCCGATGAAAAATTTTCCGACGAGTTTTAACGAGCGTTTTAATATGAAATTCGACCACGCCGCGCACAATACCGGCGACGGGCGACCGGGCGACGGCTGTGTCGCCTGTCATAAACCTTTGAAGCGCGGCGGCGCGGCGTTGTCAATTCCGGTGAATCTGAACGCGCATAATCAATGTTATTCTTGCCATACGCCGAACCGCGAAGTCGGCGGGCGCGACATCGGTTCGTGTAACACCTGCCACGCGCTCGGCGGTTATCAGCGGACTTCGACCAACGCGGCGGCATTTCAGGCGAGCTTTTCACACGCGGCGCATACTGCGCGGCAGAAACTTTCGTGTAACGATTGCCACACGGTCAAAGCCGGCGCGCCGCAGTCGCGGCAGGTAACTTCGCCGATTGTCGCGGAGCATTTCTCGTCGAACAAAGCGATGAAATGTATGTCCTGCCATAACGATCAACGCGCCTTCGGCGACCGCGATTTCGGCAACTGCAAACTTTGTCATACGAAAGCGTCTTTCAAAATGACGCGCTGAAAATTAGCAGTCGAAAGCGCGATCAAGCAAAAATCTTGACATTAAGCTGATATTCGGCGATTATTGACCGAATCAAATATCTCTTTTGGGAGTCGTTTTTATGAATAAAAATTTCCTTAAAATTTTCGCCGTTTTGATAATGTTAGCCGCCTGCTTTGCCGTTCTTTTCTACGGTTCACCGGCGACGCAGACGGTCGCCGCCCGCAGCATCGCCGTCAGCCACGGCTTTATTGACAGTAAAGACATTCCGACCGGCGCGAAATCGAAACTGACGCTGAATAAAGACAGTGCTTCCGAATACGGCGAAGTCGCTTTTGACCACGATAATCACAGCTTTAAAAAATACAGCGCGGACGGCAAAACCGACATCGGCTGTGCCGAATGTCATCACACCGACCAGCCGAAAGAATCACTCACGCCGCCGCTCGTTACTTCCGAGCGCGATGTCGTTTTAACCGCCGAATCATTGAAAAAAGCCGGCGCGAAAGATGTGAAAGATTGTAATTCCTGTCATTTCCGCGAAAACGACGTTCCCGAAGGTAAGGAAATTCCGAGCGCGACCTACAAAGACGCGAAGGGCAAAGCGGATACCAAGGAATTAACGAACGAACTCGCTTACCATATCAACTGCAATTCCTGTCACGACGCGGCGGCGAAACTGCGCCCCGAATTGAAAAAGAAAGCCGGTTTTGCGACCGAAAAAGATTGTTTGATTTGTCATACTAAAAATTAAGTCCAGCATCGAGCAACGCCGATTCACAAAGTAGTTTTTTATGAATTTGAAACAATGTTTGGGCTGTGCGGCGACGGTTGACGCTTCAAAGTCTTTCTGTCCTGACTGCGGAATGCCGATGGAGGAAGAACTGAAAAGTAACAGTTCTTCGGAATTCGATTCGATGATGCGGACGCAGAATATCAATAAAACGGCGCAGCTTCGGATGCTGGAAGATTTTAATCTTTCGGGAATTTTCACGAAGAAAGATATTAGCGAAGCGGACACGAGCGACACCGAAGCGTTCGTCCCGCCGACGCGACCGGAAATAAAGTTTGATCCGGGCAAGACGCAGACGATTATTCTGAAGCCGGAAATTGAAATTCCGGCGGCAAAAAAGCCGGAAGCCGCTTTTAATTCCGACACGAAACTTTATTTCGTCATCGGCGCGGGCTTGGTTCTGATCGGTTTGGGTTTTGTCGTGATGCTTATCCTCGGCGTTTTGTTTTATTATTATTCGGGCTGAGATCGAAGCATTTTCTATTCTAACGTCATCAAGCAGAATATGTGTTGATTTTCCACAAAACACAGTATTTCTTCAACGAATAATATGGTATGAATGAATTCACCAATCACGAAGAAATAATTGACGCGATCCGGCGCGTCGAAATTGTGGCGGAACTGGTAGAGCAGCAGCCGAACGGCGAATACGCCAACGAACTCGACCTCGATGTCATCGTTTTCGGGCGCAATTACAACGGCAAACAAGTCGGACCTTACACGCGGCTGCTCGAATTTGCGCCGTCCGAAACGATTATCGAACTCGGAACTTGGGAAACGAGTATTTTCTACGTTCTGGTCGAAGGCAAACTCGAAGCGTTCGTCAAAGATAAAAACGGCATTGAAAAGAAAGTTGGCGAGATTCCGCCGGGAAAATCGTTCGGCGAAATGGCGGTTCTCGCCGGAACGCCGCGTACCGCAACCGTCAAAGTCGCCGCCGATTCCGCACCTGCCCAGGTTTTAGAATTCACCCGTCCCGCTTTGCGTCTGCTCCGCAAATTCCCGAAATTCGGCAAAGTTTTAGACCGCAGTTACCGCCAATACGGTTTGGGTTTAACTTTGGACGAAATCAAAAAATTTAATCCGCAAAATTTCGACGATGATTTGATAAAACGTCTGGGCGATGCGGCGCGATTCGTCGTTTATGAAAAAGACCACGTTTTATTTCAGTCGGGTGACCCGATCAATCGTCTGGTTTTTATCCGCAACGGCTGGCTGCAAAGAGTTCGCGGCGCGGATTTTAACCCGAACGTCGCGGAACTTTTAATCAACGCGGGCAAAGATGTCGGACTGGATTTTCTCGGCGCGGGAAATTGTCTGGGCGTGGAAGCGTTCGGCGGCGAGGCGAAATGGAATTACACGGCGACGACGATGAACCGTTCGGAGGTAATGGAAATCGCCGTCGCGCGTTTGAAGGAACAGCCGGATTTGACCGACGCGCTCGTTTCGTCTCTCAGCGGCGAAACGAAAAGTTTGACTGAAACGCTCACACCCGCGAATCGCAAATCGCTCGTCTCGACCAAACGCGAAATCGAAACCGGCGTAACCGATACGACGAATCTTTTGATAATGGATATGGATTTGTGCATTCGCTGCGGCAACTGCTCGCTCGCGTGCCACAAAGTTCACGGACATTCCAGACTTCTGCGGCGCGGCATTCACATCGAGCGCACCGTCAAACCGACCGTTTCGACGATTCAACACGCGCTGATTCCACAGGTTTGCTTACACTGCCAGGACCCGGAATGTATGACCGGCTGCCCGACCGGAGCGATTGGCAGATTTGCCAACGGCGAAGTTGATATTGACCCGCACACCTGTATCGGCTGCGGCGACTGCGCGACGCAATGCCCGTATAACGCGATTTCGATGATTCCGCGAGCCGAAAAAAAAGCGTCGAGAAACGCTCAATCAAAAAACGGTTCTGCAACGAATTTCCTGCAAAAATCAATCGCTCCAGCGCGTTATCTTTACAAGCGAGTTTTCTCGCTCGCGCCCGTTCCGCTGCCCGCGCCCGTTACGCAGACCGACGATTTGCTGGCGGTCAAATGCAATCTGTGTCAGGGAACGAGTTTGAATCCGTTTGGCGCGAAAAATAAAGCGTATTCGTGTGAGGAGAATTGTCCGACCGGCGCACTCGTTCGCGTCAATCCGCGCGAGTATTTCGGCGAAGTTAAAAACACCATCGGGCTGATTTATCAGGACAAAACCCACGCCATCGGGCGCAACATTCACAAAAGCGATCCGCTTGCCGCCGTCTGGCATTTTTTCGGAATTTTATTGGTCGTCGCAATCGGCGGTGCGGGTTTGTATGGAACTTTAAAATATACGCAGGACGCGCTGCTGTCGCCCGCGTCGTGGGTAACGATGCGCTGGCTGACCGGGCTGGTCGGACTCGGCGGCATCGTCTGGACGATGGTTTACCCGCTTCGCAAACAAGTTTACCGCCGACGCGCCGGAGCATTGCGCTACTGGATGCTGTCGCACGTTTATCTCGGCATTCTGGCTGGATTTTTAATTTTGGTTCACGGCGGCACAAAGTCGGGCGGTTTGCTGACTTCCCTTTTAATGATTTCATTTGATCTGGTCATCGCATCGGGAATTTTCGGCGCGTTATGTTACGTGATCGTGCCGCGCATTTTGACGAAGATGGAAGGCGAGCCGCTGCTGTTGGAAGATTTGCAGGAACGGCGCGAAGAACTGCGGGCGAAAATCGCTGAAATAACCTATGACGACACGCAGCCGAAACTGCGCGACATCGTGAAAAATCGCGTGTGCCGGCGATTTCTGTCGCTGTCTTATCTTCTGCGGCAGTATTTCAGCAAAGAAGATTTAAACGCGATGCTCGCCCGCGCCCGCGAAGAATTCAAATCGGCGACCGGCGAACTGAACCGCGTCAATCACGGGCGATTGATGGAAGCGGTGGAAAGCGCGGCGACCCTGCGGCGGATTGATGCTTTATGTTATCTGCATCAATCGCTCAAAATCTGGGTCGCGCCGCACGTTTTGTTCACGTCGCTGATGCTGTTTCTGCTCGTCGTTCATATCGTTCAGGTCGTCTATTTTAATGTTCGATGAAACAAAGTTAGGAAAAGAAAATGGAACCACAGATAAACACGGATTCACACAGATTCTTTAAGTTTTTATCCGTGTTTATCTGTGGTTCCATTTTCTTTTTCGTAATCGTCCGGTAATTTTTTGTCCGAAAACCTTTTGAATGAAACTGCAACGCGGAAAATTTATCATCACCCGCGCCGACGGTGCCGATCCTTTGACATTGGACAAAGACGGCTTGGTCGTCGGGCGTTTGCAGAGCTGCGACATCAGTTTGAATCATCCGACCGTTTCACGCATTCACGCCGGGATCAACTGCATCGGCGGCGAATATTTCCTAATAAATTTAAGCGTTTCCAACACATTGACGCTCAACGGGCGCGTACTGCAAGCCGAGCAGGTTGACGCGCTCGCCGACGGCGATGTCATTCAACTCGGACCATTCGCGTTGATTATTTCACGCCGCAAAGAAGCATTATCAATTTTGGTTTCGCACCAATTTACCGGCGCGGTCAATCGCAGCACTCGAAAATTGCCCGCGCTTTCCTCGCTTATCCCGGCGGAAGCAGGCTCGGATGTTTCTGATGTTCTCAAAGTTTTCTGGGAAAAGCGCACCAGAGACCGCGAAGATTTCGGAACGATTTTGCGTCCCGTCGGCAAACCGCTTCCCGGCAAAGCGCAAATAAACTGGAAACCGACCAAAGATTTGAGCGCGATGTGGCGCGGCGGTTTGTTCACTTGGGGTTTAATTATCATTGCTCTATTGAGCTTCGGAGCGATCTATTTTTACCCGCAAATTTTCGCGCCCGCCGCTTTGTCTAATCCACATTCACGCTCGTCTCTGAACGGCACGGAAGCCGGATTTATCGCCAGTCGCCCGAACGCGAACGCCTGCACGACTTGCCACAGTTGGAACGAAACGCTCGATAACGCCTGCACGAAATGTCATCAAGCCGATGCGTTTCACGCGACGAATACAAAGGCGCATTCCGCCGCCGGAATCAACTGCACGAGTTGCCACTTCGAGCATAAAGGCAAAGATTTCGAGCCGCGCATCGCCGCGATTGATTCCTGCACGACCTGTCATAATGACAACAATCACGCTTTATATAACGGCAAAAGCGTCGCTACGCCGCATAAAAATTCCTACGGTTATCCGGCGGAAAATAACGAATGGAAATACGCCGGAATGTCCCCGGAAATCGAGCAGATGTCGCCCGAAGTCGTCGCTTTCCGGCAGACGGACGACACCGAACAGACGCGCCGCAGCAAAGATTTTCACGCGATTCACATCTCGCGCCTGACACCGCCCAACGGTGTGCCAACCGACGCGAAGGGCGTAATGTCGTGTTCGAGTTGTCATAAAAGTTTCGACCCCGTTGACCGCGAAACGCCGCGCCAAACGTGCGCCGTCTGTCATAACGGCTACACCGACAAACAGAGTGGTCGAGTTCTCGTAGCCGACAACCAGGCGAACTGCGTCTCGTGTCACGTTCAGCATTTCTACGACAAAAACCGCTGGCGCGAATTTTTAACGGCTTCGACCAAGGCGAGCCGCGCCGCCGCGATTGATTCACGAATTAAAAATTTGGGAGGCGAACGATGAAGACATCACAAATTTTAATTTCCGTCGTGTTAATTATTCTGCTCGTCGCCGTCAATCAATTTTCGCTGGGCTTCGGCGGCGGCAACTTCGGCGGCTTATCCTACATTGGCTGGACGAGCATCGGCGTTTTTATCGTCGGTGTCGGCTTCGTCGTCGCGGCGAAAGATTTGGCGAGAACCTTTAGATTTTTAACCAAAAAAGACGAGAAAATTCTGCCCGCGCCGGTGCGCGTTTTATCTACTAACGAACTCGCCGAACTCAAAACCAAACGCTATAAAGGTCCCGAATATCCGCATCCGGTAATTTTCACCGACCGCTGCATCGGCTGTCACGCCTGTGTTGATGCCTGCCCGCACGACGTTTTGGACATCATTGACGGACGCGCCGCCGTCATCGCCGCCGACCAGTGTATGGAAGATACTTCGTGCCAGGTCGTCTGCCCGGTCAATCCGAAAGCGTGCATTGTCATCAATACGGCAAAGGAAATCCGCTCGCAACCCGCGCCGACCAGAGACGCGGCGACGTATCAAACGAATGTTCCCGGCTGTTACATTATCGGCGATGTCTCCGGCGTTCCGCTGATTAAAAACGCCGTCAAAGAAGGCGAAGAAGTGATCGAACATATCGCCGCCGAACTCGCCAACGCCAAACCCGAACCGAAAGCCGAATTCGATGTCGCCGTCATCGGCATCGGTCCCGGCGGTGCGTCGGCGGTCGTCACGGCGCACGACAAAAAATTGAGTTATATCGGCATCGAGCAGGAACAAATTTTGTCCACGATTGCGGCGTATCCGAAGGGAAAATATATTTTCTTTAAACCCGATTCGACCGATTGGAGCGGCGGGTTAAAAGTCGCCGGACTCGGTTTGATGAAAGGCAAATACGACGAAGACGCGGCGGCAAATCCGGCGGACGCGGAATTTGAAAACGCGCTCGGTGCGGAACTCGGACGGCTCGGCAAAACCCAGGGCGCGATTCTGCTCGACGAATTATCAAGAGAAATTCCCGCGCAACTACACGGTGAAATCGCGCCGCAGCTCGACGAAAAAACGACGGCGGAAATCAAACGGCAATTCAAAATTTATCTATTGGAAAAAGCCAAATCGCGCTCGAATCATACCGCCGAACAATGGGGCGAATTTTACAAAACGCATTTCGCCGATCTTTCGCAAGCAGAACAGGACGCGGTTTTAAAGGTCATCCGGCGTGAAATTGCCGACGCTTTGCAGCGCAAAATTCCCGGCGACCAGCGCGAGCGGATTTTGTCCGTCTGGCTCGGCAGGCTCGAAGAAAAGAAAATCACAATCAACGAATACGAAAGCTGCAAAAAAATCGAACGCGCGACGGACGGCGATTATTTTACGATCAAAACCGAGCGCGGCGCGGCGAAAACTCCGATGACTTACAAATCGCGGCGCGTCGTCCTCGCCATCGGTCTGCGCGGCTCACCGAACAAACTGCGTTTGCCGAACGAAGAAACGATTAAAGTAACGCTTGAGGGACGCGAGCAGAACAAGATTTTATACAGCCTTTCCAATCCTGATTTGTATCGAGGGCGCGATATTATTATCGTCGGCGGCGGCAATTCGGCGGTCGAAGCGGCGGTTGATTTGGTGGCAAAACGCGACGGCTCAAACATCACGCCGCGCTCGCCGGAAGAAACGAATCGGGTTACGCTTCTGGTTCGCAGTTATCTCGCCACGAACGTCAAATTCGGTAATAAATTACAGCTTTATCAGTGTCTCGACGATGGTTTACTCGATGTCAAATTCGGCGCGGGCATCAAGGATTTGCGCGAACGCGAAGCTGTCATAACGAATGTGGAAACGAAAAAAACAATCGAAACGATTCCGAACGATTACGTTTTCGCGCTGATCGGCGGCGAGCGTCCCGACCGATTTTTAGAATCAATCGGCATTAAGATTTCCGACTGACTGGAGCGCAAGCGGCTCGCTTGCATTGAGCGCGTGAGCGCGAAAAAGCCGTTGGTAATTTAGAATTTAAATTTTAACGCAATGTTTTCGCATCGAAGCGACGCTCAATGCAAGCGAGCCGCTTGCGCTCCAGTCGGTAATTTTTTAATTTATTTTTCTATGGCAGTCAACGAAGAAACTATTCAGACAAACGCGCCGAAATTGGCGATAAAAACGCCGACGCAACCGATCTTGAGTCGCGCTCTGAAGTTTTTGGGTTCAGTGCGACTTGGCGTAACTTTGCTGATTATTCTGACGATCCTTTCGATGACGGGAATGCTGATTATGCAGCAGAACGTCGAAGGTTTCGACCATTATTACCACGCGATCAAACCGGCGCAGCGCATCGTTTACGGGCGGCTTGGTCTGTTCGATATTTATCACGCTTGGTATTTCAACGCGCTGATTTTATTGCTCGCGCTGACCTTGATTTTGGCTTCGATTGAACGCGCTCCGAAAACCTGGAAAATCGTCAGAAACCGCAAACTGACGGCTTCACGCCGCTGGCTGCTCGCGCAAAAATCTTCCGCCGCGAGCGAGTTTACCGCGTATGATTCCGAACAGGCGAAAAGAAAAGTATTTAGCGCGATGAAGTCGGTCGGACTAAAGCCGAAAGTTAATGAAGAAAACGGCAATGTCTATTTTTTCGGCGAAAGCGGCGCGTGGAATCGGCTCGGATATTTGATGATTCACGTCGGGTTTCTGCTGATTTTAACCGGCGGATTTTTGACGAATCAATTCGGCATTGACGGGCAGATGCCGCTTGCGCCGGGTGAAACATCGGCGCGAATGCTGCAAACCGAATTCGTTCTCGACAAAACCGAACAGAAGCAAGTCGCGCTGCCGTTCGAGATTACCTGTCTCGACATCGAGCAGAAATTGATTGACCAGAAAGGCGCGATCACCGCCAACAATACGCTCGACTGGCTGACGCGCATTCGCATCTCGGACGCGGGCGGAACACGCGAAGAACTCGTCCATATGAACGCGCCGGTTGACCACGCCGGCTACCGATTTTTTCAGGCGAGTTTTATCAACGAAGGAAAGGCGCGAAACGCAACTTTGCAAATCATTCCCGAAACTGGCGCACCGCAGGAAATTAAAATTTCACGCGGCGGCGAAGCCGATTTGCCGAACGGCGCAAAGCTCAAATGGGAAAATTTCGTCGCCGATTTCGTGGTCGGAAAAAACGGTCAAGTCTCTTCCAACAGCGGCGATTACAACAATCCGGCATTGCTGATGACGCTGACGACGGCGAACGGCGAAGCGAAAAAAGCCTACGCTTTTTCGAGAGAAATGCCGCCCGACGCGCCGGTCAATCAACCCGTTTCCGGCTATCGTTTCCGGCTTGCCAATTTTGAAAAAGTCGCCGCCGCGCACGTTCTTTCAATCAACAAAGACCCAGGAAAAATGCCTTTTTACATCGGCGGGATTATTCTGATTGCCGCTTTGCTCGGCGTGTTCTTTTTCGCGCACCGCCGCGTTTGGGCGTTGGTCGAAGAAAAATCAACGGGCGTTTACGAATTGGTTCTGGGCGGCAATACGAATCGGCATCAGGTTAAATTCGACGACGATTTGAAAAGAATTATCGGAGCAGTAACTAAAATCTAAGTTCAGAGTTACGGCTTTAGCCGTGATTTTTCAGCGTTAATCACGGCTAAAGCCGTAACTCTGAACAAAATTTCAGGAGTATTCAATAAAATGCAGGAAGTTCATCAACCAATCGTTTTTTCGGATCTGCCCGAAGACGAACAGCCGACTAACTGGCTGTCTTATCTGCCCGTCGCGCTGGCGGTCGGCGGCGCGTTTGCGCTCACCGTTCTTCGGATGCAAGTCGGCGGCGAACGATTTATCGCCGACGGCGCGTTGATGATGCTCGCGCTGGCGTGTTACGTCATCGCGGCGGCTTTTCAACTGACAAATCTCTACGCGCCGTCACGCGCAATTCAGCGAATCGCTTTGTTGACGACGACGCTCGGCGTTTTTTTCAATTTGGCAAGCTGGCTCGTGCGCTGGGTTGCGGCGCACGACCGCGAGTTTGCCATTTTAAAGTCTAACGGTCACGGCGAAATGCCGTGGTTCTGGCGGTATATTCCGTTTGCTAATTTATACGATTTGAGTTTGGCGTTCGCGTTCGGCGCGGGCTTGACGACGCTCGTTATCGCGCATCGCAAAAATTACCGTTTTCTTGGCGCATTCAGTTTGCCGCTGGCGACTTTGATTTTGCTGCTGGCGAGATTTATCGGCGACGAGTTTATTGATTTGCCGCCGGTTCTCGATTCTTACTGGCGACCAATTCACGTCGGTTGCGCGTCTTTGAGTTACGGCATCGCGCTCGTCTGTTTCGCTGTCGCCGTCGCTTATCTTTTGAAAGACGGTTTGAAAGTCGAAAAAATGGCGATGTGGTCGAGCATCTTCGCGCTGCTGGTTTTCGCCACCGTCAGCAAATTTTCAGTTTTAACGACCGGCGT
This sequence comes from uncultured Pyrinomonadaceae bacterium, assembly GCA_964244835.1. Taxonomy (GTDB): domain Bacteria; phylum Acidobacteriota; class Blastocatellia; order Pyrinomonadales; family Pyrinomonadaceae. The sequence goes on along the minus strand of CAXTKJ010000037.1, from coordinate 34,040 downwards.
TTATTCAGCGTCCGTTTTGCTGCCGCTTCCGAACGGGCGCAATATGGGAACGGCTCTGCGGCTCGAACTGCCATACGTTGGCGCGACGATTGTCATCGCCGCCGTTTTGTTAATCGCCGCGATGATTTCGTTCGCATTTTATCTGGCGCAGGAAAATGAAAAAGCCCGACGCATCGGTCATTGGCTGCTCAAAGGCGCATTCGCCGCACAAATCGCCGGTATTGCGCTTTATGCGTGGCAAATCAAATCTCTGAGCGGTATCAAGTGGCTTTTGAATCAGCAGTTCGACCGCGATCCGGCGCAGGTTAGTCTTTTGGGAAAATGGCTGTTGGAGAGCGAAGGCTTTCCCGCCGAGCAAATCGCGCAGATGCCGCCCGTGCAGCTTCAAAACGTCGGCAGCGAATTTTTCTGGCAGAACGCCGATACATTTACGCTCAGTCTGAAAGCCAATCCGGTCGAATTTTCCGCATTGGTAACGGCACTCGCCGCGACCTTGTTTATCATCATTTTCAGTTTCCGAACGGAAAAACTCCGCGACGCACTGCCGAGCCGTGAGCGGCTCGACAATCTGATGTATATCACGGCGAGTCTGGCGTTCGCGGGCTTGGCGATTCTGCTGATTACCGGCGCGGTTTGGGCGAATGAATCTTGGGGGCGTTATTGGGGATGGGATTCCAAAGAAACCGGCGCGTTCGTCGCGTGGCTGACTTACGGCGCGTTTCTGCACACCCGAATTTCACGCGGCTGGACGGGACGCAGTTCCGCTTATTTCGCCATCGTCGGTTTTCTACTCGTGATTTTTACATATTTGGGTGTGAGTTATTTATTGCCGGGATTGCACAGTTACGCTTAGAAGCTATCTCAAAAACACTTAACTGCGTGGTTCAGAGTCGGGCTACTGCCCGACATTCCAGATAAATGATATGTAACGTCGGGTAGTAGCCCGACTCTGAACCCTCAAAATTTATTTTTGAGATAGTCAGGCAAATTTCAACAAAAATGGACAAGGAAAAATTTTTATACGGAATCATCGGATTATTATTAGGCTGTATCGTCGGCTTTTTGTTTGCCAATAGCCTCAATCAAACGACGACTCAGACGGCATCAACGCTGCCGACAACTCTGTCGCCGCCACAAAATCCGAATCTGCCGCCAGATCATCCAAACGTCGGCGGCAATAATTCGACCACGCCGACCGGCGCACCGCTCGCGGAAGTTACCGAAGCGTTGAAAAAAGCCGAAGCGCAGCCGAATGATTTTAAGTTACAGTTGGACGCGGGTGATTTGTATTATCAAATTCAGCGTTACGACGAAGCCGCGAAGTTTTACGAGCGTGCCGCCAAACTGCGTCCCGACGCGGTGGAAATTACAGTTAAGACCGGCAACGCTTATTTCGATGCTGAACAGTTTGAAAAAGCGGAAAAATGGTATGTCGCCGCGCTCGCCAAAAAGCCGGATGACATCAATGTCCAAACCGATTTGGGACTGACTTTCTATCTAAGAAATCCGCCGGATGTCGAACGCGCTATTAAAGAATATAAAGTTTCACTGGAGAAAAATCCGAATCACGAGCTGTCGCTGCAAAATCTGGTTGTCGCGCTCAGGGAAAAAGGCGATACGAAAGCGGCTGAGGAAATAGCGGACAGATTGGCGAAAATCAATCCGAACAATCCTGTTTTCAAAAGTAATTTCAACGGCAAATAAATCTTTGCCTGAAACAATGATTGAGCTAGAGCAAATTCGGGGATAATGTAAGGCAGGCTGTGAGCCTGCCACGCCGTGCGCTTCGCGGCGGCTGAACAGGCTAACAGCCTGTTCTACTTTTTTACCATCTACTAAATACGATTTTGCTCTAAGTAATTATTTAGAAAACCAAAAAGCGAGAGTTTGAGCAAATACTCAAACTCTCGCTTTTTGGTTTTCCGACATATTTGCCAATTCACAAATCAGCATTTCAATTTGCAGACGCGAACCGACAGTTCCGCCGCCGCCGACGGACGTTTTGATGGCGACATCGGCTTGGGCGATGCGCTTCATCACCCAGGTCAAAACTTCCGTCTCGGTGCGCCGCGCCGTCGCCAGAAAATCTTCCTGTTTGCTGTACGGAAGTCGCATAATTTTGGCGACTTCCCTGCGTTCCACACCGTTTCGCATTAATTCTTTCGCCTGAAAAAGTCGTCGGAAATTGCTGGCGATCAAACCCAGAATCATCAAAGGCTCGGCACCGTCGTCGAGGATTTTTTTCGTAATCTGCAAAGAGCGTGTTTTGTTTTTGGCGAGCAGGCTGTCGGTCAAATCGAAGTTGGAAATCTCACGCGAATTCGGTGCTAACGCTTCAACTAAATCGAAAGTTATCAATCGGTCGGGCAGCGCGGCGGCAGCCAGTTTTTCGATTTCGTTCGTCAGACGGCGCACATTGTTGCCGACCAAACCGACCAGATGCCGCAGGGCGCGGTCGTCCATTTCCGCATCGAGTTCCTTTAATTTCGTTCGCGCCCAACTGTTCAAATCGCCGTCTTCGAGTTCTTTAAATTCGACCGCCGTACTTTTTTCCAACAGCAGTTTGGCGATTTTGCGGCGTTTGTCGAGTTCGTCGGCGACGAAAATCACGACGGAAGTTTCCGACGGTCGGTTGAGATATGAAGCTAAACTCGCCTCGTCATCTTCCTTTAAATTATCTTTCGCGCCGCTCGCCGACACGACGACGTTTGAAACTTTAACGACGCGCTTGGCGGAAATCATCGGCATCTGTTCCGCCGCGCCGAGCGCGTGCTGAACGGGCGCGGAAGCCAGCGAAATTTCCGTCTCGTTAAATTCGCGCAGAGACGAATCCGCCAAAACCATTTCCGTAATCGTCTTCGCCGCCAAATCGCGCAGATAAGTTTCCGCGCCGAACAGCAAATAAACCGGCGCGATTTCACGTTTTTTTAATTGAGTTCGCAAATCTTCCCGCGAAAGAATATTCATAAAAATTATTTATCTTCCTTCACGCCGAGTCCGTTGACAATGGTTGAAACGACCGATTCGGCGAACGCCCGCGCCATTCGTTCGACCGCCGGGTCTTCTTCGTTGAAGAACGAGCGCGGGTCTTCGGAAAATTCAAACGAATCGCGGAAAACGAAATTTTGGTTGTCGTAGAGAATTTTGTTGTCCTTCAAATCGCGCACCGTTACCGCGACGACCGTCGTTACTTCATAAACGCGGGCGCGACCTTCGCGGTCGAGCAGAACGCCGGAAAAATTGAAATTACGAATCGTGCCTTCGACGACGGCATCGGCGTTGTCGGTCGAACCCTGAACTTTCAAACCGCGTCCGCGCTTAATAATTTCCTTTGTTACGGCTTCGGTAAAACGCGATTCGACGCGGTAACGCGCACCCTGAACTTCAAATTGAAACGCTGGCACGGCGACGGTTTTGATCGTTTTCGGCAAACCGGAATTGGTTACGGGTTTGTAGCATTCAGTAAAACCGGAAACCGTTAGAAACAGAAATACGACCGCGCAAAATTTTAGGATTTTCATAATTCAGCTTTTATTTTATCAACAACCCGCAATGTTTCAACCGTCGCTTTGACATCGTGAACGCGAACGATTTTCGCGCCGTTCCAAGCCGCAATCGCCGCGCTCGCCAAACTGCCCGGAAGTCTTTCGTCGGGCGGCGCGTCATTCAAAATTTTTCCGATAAATGATTTGCGCGACGTTCCGATGAGCATCGGAAAATCGGCAAATTCTTCGGTGAGAATTTTCAGCTTTGCAATCAATTCCAGATTTTGTTCGAGTTTTTTGCCGAATCCGATGCCGACATCGAGTGCGATGTTTTGACGATTCACGCCAAAATTTTCAGCCTTTGTAATGCTTTCGCGCAATCCGTTTTTCACTTCATCAATCACATTTTCAATGATTTTCTTCTCGTGCATCGTCTCAAAAGTTCCGCGCAGGTGCATCAAAATCAGTCCCGAATTACTTTTCGCCGCCACTTCGCCGATGCGCTCATCAAAGCGCAAACCGGAAATATCGTTGACAATTTCCGCGCCCGCTTCGACTGCTTTTTCAGCAACAAATGATTTACTCGTATCAATCGAAATCGGAACGTCAAAGCGTTTGACGATGTTTTCGATAACGGAAATGACGCGCCGCGTTTCTTCGTGCGCCGAAACTCTTTTCGCATTCGGGCGCGTTGATTCGCCGCCGATGTCGAGAATGTCCGCTCCTTCTTCAATCATTTTTTCGGTTTGCCGCAGTGCCTTATCAATCGAAACGAATCGTCCGCCGTCGGAAAAACTGTCGGGCGTTACGTTCAAAATCGCCATTACCAAAGTTTTCGTCCCGCAATCAATTTCGCGCCGCGAAGTTCGCCAAAATTTATTCATAACCAAAATCAAAAAAGGCAAAAGTAAATTCTCACTTTTGCCTTTTCCCTTTTTACTTTTGCCTTTCGTCCTACGCCGTCGCCGGATTATTCGGCGTGATCGGCGGCAGAATCGAGTTTTTCTTGAATGGATTTTTAGAAGTTTCCTCATCCGCCTTTTGCGGCGTACCGTTGCCGTTGCCGTTGACTTCTTCAACGGTATCATCGTTCAGCGGAAGCCCCGAAGCGATGCGCCGAATCTGTACACTGTCGAGCGTTTCGTGTTCGAGCAGAGCCTGCGTCAAATCTTCCATCGGCTTTCGATTGTTCGTCAAAATCTCTCTGGCGCGTTCGTATTGTTCTGAAACAATTCGCTTCACTTCCTGATCAATTTTAATCGCCGTGTCTTCGCTGAAATCACGATGCTGGGCGATTTCCCTGCCCAAAAAGATTTGTTCTTCTTTTTTGCCGAACGCGAGCGGTCCGAGTTCTGACATCCCGTAAGTGCAAACCATCGAACGCGCCAATTCGGTCGCTCGTTCAATATCGTTCGACGCGCCGGTCGTGATGCGTCCGATGAAGATTTCTTCGGCGATGCGTCCGCCCATCAGGTTGGCGATCATCGCTAAAATCTCTTCCTTAGTCTGTCCCAGAATATCCTGTTCGGGCAGATACTGCGTTACGCCGAGTGCGCGTCCGCGCGGAATGATCGTTACTTTGTGAACCGGCATACTGTCTTCGACGTTCAAACCGACAATCGTATGTCCGGCTTCGTGAATCGCTGTCAGACGTTTTTCTTTGTCGGAAATCACCATACTGCGGCGTTCCGGTCCCATCATCACCTTGTCTTTCGCAAATTCGAGATCGTGCATCGTTACGACTTTTTGATTGCGCCGAGCCGCATTCAAAGCCGCTTCGTTGACCAGATTCGCCAAATCCGCGCCGGTAAATCCAGGCGTTCCGCGAGCGATGACGTTGACGTTAATGCTGTCGTCGAGCGGAATTTTGCGCGTGTGAACCTTCAAAATTCCTTCGCGTCCGCGCACGTCGGGATACGAAACGATGACTTGTCTATCGAATCTGCCCGGTCTCAAAAGTGCCGGATCAAGCACGTCCGGGCGGTTCGTCGAAGCCATCAAAATCACGCCGTCGTTCGATTCGAAACCGTCCATTTCGACGAGCAGTTGGTTCAAGGTTTGTTCGCGTTCGTCGTGTCCGCCGCCCAAACCCGCGCCGCGATGCCGACCGACGGCATCAATTTCGTCAATGAAAATAATGCACGGAGCGTTTTTCTTGCCCTGTTCAAATAAATCTCGCACACGCGAAGCACCAACACCGACGAACATTTCGACGAAATCCGAACCGGAAATCGAGAAAAACGGCACGTTCGCTTCGCCGGCGACGGCTTTCGCCAAAAGCGTTTTGCCCGTTCCCGGAGGTCCGACCATCAAAACGCCTTTCGGGATTCGTCCGCCGAGTTTTTGAAATTTCTGCGGGTCTTTCAAAAATTCGATGATTTCTTCTAATTCTTCTTTGGCTTCTTCGACACCGGCGACATCTTTAAAGGTAACGCGCTTTTGTTGATTGTTCAGCAGTTTCGCCTTCGATTTACCGAAGCTCAAAGCCTTGTTACCGCCTGCCTGCATCTGCCGCAGAGTGAACGCCAGAAAACCGATGAGCAATAAAAACGGTAAAGCATTGATTAACAAAATCCAACCCCAACCGCTCGAAGCCGGTTCCAAATTAATTTTGGTTTCAGGACTTTCCTTCGCCGCCGCATAAATCTGGTCGCGCGTAGAATCACTCGAATCAAGTTTAGCCGTAAATTTTTCGTTATTGCTTCTCGTGGTTAATTCAAGCGTATCCTGACGCACCACCGCCTCAGTTACCTCTTTGTTTTTGAGAAAGGTTAAAGCCTTGTCAAACGATATTTCTTGAGGATTCTTGCCCTGTTTGCTTTGCAGAAAATACACAAATAACAATGAGCTGGAAATAATCATCAGCCACAACAGAACTTGTTTTGCTTTAGAACTCAATTTTTTAATGCCTCCAAAATTAACTTTCATTTCTTCTTAAAGTCGAACTGAAAGTTTTCTTCCAATTTTAGTTACAGCCTTTTGATGAAAATATCCAATCAACCGTTGTTTTCCGAATCGAGCCTGTAACGCCTGCGAAACACAACCTATGATTGTAGTTTGCCGTCTAGTTTTTTTCAACCTTTGCTTTCTGGAAATGCAGTTTCCCGCCATTTTTCAAAATGCTTTCACCTTTCGGCAATTCAACAACTTTACCACTTTTGCGGCTGAAAATCAGATTTTCAATCGCCTCAATATGTTTCAGTTCCAACCCGCGCAGATTTCCGCGATTATTTTTCAGCCATTCGCGCAAAACCGTCCGCAGAACAGTCGGAAAAACATCGCGCAAATCCTTAAGAAGTAAAAATGGTTTCCGGTTTCCGGTTTCCGGTTTCCGGTTTCTGGTTTTCTGACAACTGACAACTGATAAATGTTCAGCAGTTTGCGCCAGCGTTTCGATGATTTTCGGGTTAAATTCCCTGAGCATCGGCAGCAGAATTTTTCTGATTCGCACCCGATTGTATTTCAAATCGTCGTTCATCGCATCATTCCGAAATTCGATTTTGTTAAAAAGACAAAAATTTTCCGTGTCTTCCCGCTTTGCCCAACTCAACAAAGGACGCACCAGTTGAATTGCGGATTGCGGATTGCGAATTGCGGATTCGTTTTCCGACTCTCCACTCTCGACTCTCCACTCTAAACTCCTGCTCGGCTTCATTCCGCCCAAACCGTCCAGACCGCTGCCGCGCAGCAGATTCATCAGAAAAGTTTCGGCTTGATCGTTCAAAGTGTGCGCGGTTAAAACGTATTCGGCGCGGAGATTTTCTGCCGTCTCGCGCAAAAATTCGTAACGCGCATCGCGGGCGTTTTGTTCGAGATTGCCGGGTTGATTTTGGATTGCTGATTTTGGATCTTGGATTTTATATGCGAACTCAAAATTTAATTTGGTGGTCAAAGCACGAACGAATTCCGCATCTTCCGCGCTTTGCTCGTCGCGCAGATTATGATTGAAGTGCGCGACGATGAAACGATTCGTCAGTTTTTTTCGCGTCCGCAATTCATCAATCGCCAGCAGCAGCGCGACCGAATCCGCGCCGCCGGAAACTGCAATAACAAAAGTCTCACCGGCAAACGGCAAATTCAGTTTGCGCCATTCGGTAATTAATTTGCGGGTGAAATTTTGCATCGGAGCAAATTCAAACAGTCGGACAATTCTAAATTCTGCATTCTAAATTTTACATTTCATTTCGTAAAAAACCCGCCGAAAGCCGAATGGAAAATTTAAGATTTTAGTCTTCCCGTGCCAGATTTTCCCGCGCCGCTTCCAACGCCTCGTAAACTCTTTCAGGCGCAGTTCCGCCGATTTGATTTTTGCTCGCCAGAGTTTGTTCGAGGCTTAACGCCGGAAAAATATCCGCTTCGATGTGTTCCGATAATTTTTGCAGCTCGTCCAAACTCAATTCGTCCAACTCTTTATTTTTTGCAATCGCGTATAAAACAATCTTCCCGACCGTATCGTGCGCCGTGCGAAACGGCACATTTCTCTGCACCAAATAATCGGCGAGTTCGGTGGCGTTGAGATAACCTTTCGTCGCGGCTCGGCGCGTTTTTTCTGCGTTGACGCGCAGATTTTCGAGAACGATTTTCGTAACCTGCAAGCACATCGCAACCGTGTCAACCGTGTCGAAAACCGCTTCCTTGTCCTCCTGCATATCCTTGTTATACGCGAGTGGCAAACCTTTCATCATTGAAAGCAGCGCGGTTTGATGCCCGAAGATGCGTCCGGCTTTGCCGCGAATCAGTTCGAGCGCGTCGGGATTTTTCTTCTGCGGCATCAAGCTCGATCCGGTCGAAACTGCGTCGCTCAACTCGATAAAATTAAATTCCTTCGAAGCGTAGAGAATCAAATCTTCGGCGAGACGCGACAAATGCACCATTATCAATGAACACGCACCGACAAATTCAATCGCAAAATCGCGGTCGGAAACTGCGTCCAAGCTGTTCGCCGTAACGCCTTCAAAACCAAGTTCGCGGGCGGCGGCTTCGCGGTCTAATTCAAACGAAGTTCCCGCCAACGCCGCCGAACCGAGCGGCAACACATTAACGCGCCGCCAAACCTCATCCAATCTTTCACGGTCGCGCACCAGCATTTCGTAATAAGCCAAACACCAATGCGCCCACAAAATCGGCTGCGCTCGCTGCAAATGCGTGTAACCCGGCAAAATCGCTTCTCGATTTTTTTCAGCTAATTCAACTAAAGCCTGCTGCGCTTCACGCGCCGTTTTGGAAACTTCGCTAATTTTTTCGCGCAGCCACAAACGAAACGCCGTCGAAACCTGATCGTTGCGACTTCTGCCCGTATGCAGTTTTTTGCCGACATCGCCGACTAACTGAACAAGCCGCGTTTCAATAAACGAATGAACGTCTTCGGCGGCGATTTCGTCGAAGTAGTTGCGGTTGTAATCGGCGCGCTTGAGAATCGTCGCCAAACCGTTTTTGATGCGCTCGGCTTCAAGCCGTGTAATCACTCCGGCGTGAAAAAGCCCGTCGCAGTAGGCAATCGAAGCGCGAACGTCAGCCGAAAACAGACGGCGGTCGAATTTAAATGAATTATTAAATTCGGCAAAAGTTTCGTTCGCCGCGCCCGTAAATCTGCCGCCCCAAAGATTTTCCGTTTCGCTCATAAAATTATCGTAATTCGTAATATCGCTTTCGTAAAGCGATTCGACTGGAGCGCAAGCGTCCCGCTTGCATTGAGCGTCGCTTCGAGGCGAAAACGACCGTTGCAGCTAGGATTTTTACCGGCAGCGACTTTTTCGCGCTCTCCGCGCTCATTGCAAGCGGGACGCTTGCGCTCCAATCATTTTTCAAACTCTCGAAGCGCGAATGATGTCCGCGAAAACTCCGGCGGCGGTTACGTCCGCGCCCGCGCCCGCGCCTTTCACGACCAGCGGCAGATCGGCGTAGCGATTCGTATAAAAAAGCACGGCGTTGTCTTTGCCGGAAAGATTGGCGAAATTATGCGCCGCGTCAATTTCCTGCAAACCGACCGAAGCCTTGCCGTTGTCGAACGAAGCAATATATTTCAGCGAAAGATTTTGCGACCCGGCTTTTTGCAGCAAATCTTTGAAATAACTTTCGTGCCGCTCCATCTCGTTATAAAAGTCCTCGACCGTTCCCTGCAAACACGATGCGGGCAGAAATCCTTCGTTGGCGATGTCGAACATTTCGAGTTTGAAACCGGCTTCCCGCGCCAGAATTAAAATCTTTCGCGCCACGTCAGTTCCGCTCAAATCGAGTCGCGGATCGGGTTCGGTATAACCTTCCGTCTGCGCCTGTTTGACGACGCTCGAAAACGAACGCGAGCCGTCGTAATTATTAAAAACGAAATTCAAAGTTCCCGACAAAACCGCCTCGATGCGTCTGATTTGATCGCCGCTTCGCAGCAGATCGTTGAGCGTATTGATAATCGGCAAACCCGCGCCGACATTCGTTTCAAACAAAAAATTCGCGCTGTATTCACGCGCCAGATTTTTCAAATTCTGATATTTTTCGTAATCCGACGAAGCCGCGATTTTATTGCAGGCGATGACCGAAACCGATTTTTTCAAAAGTTTCGGATAATTTTCCACCACATCCGCGCTCGCCGTTACGTCAACGTAAATCGAATTTCGTAAATTACGTTTTAAGATTTCTCCGGCAAAATTTTTCGTCTCCGAATCCAATTTCAAATCTGAAATTTCAAATTTGAAATTGTTCAAGTCAATGCCCTCTTCTTCGACGATAAAATTTTTGCTGTTCGCCAAACCGACGACGCGCACGTTCAAATTCATCTGTTCGGAAAGGTAATCCTTCTGCTGTTCGATTTGCGCCAGCAGACGTTTACCGACCGTGCCGATGCCGACAATATAGAGATTGATTTGCCGCTTGCCGTCCGAAAAAAATTCTTCGTGCAAAGAATTGACGGCTTTGCGAACATCTTTTGAATTGATAATCGCCGAGATATTTCGTTCGCTCGAACCCTGCGCGATGGCGTGAATGTTAATCCCTTGCGAGCCGAGCGCGGAGAACATTTTGCCCGAAACGCCCGTGTGATTTTTCATATTGTCGCCGACCAAGGCGAGAATCGAAAAACCGTTTTCGACGCGCAGCGGTTCGATTTTACCGGCATTGATTTCGTATTCAAATTCCCTGTCCACCGCCGCCTTCGCCGCCGCGCCGAATTTATCTTCGATTGCCGCGCAAATCGAATGTTCTGACGAACTTTGCGTAATCAAAATGACATTGATCTGCGCCCGCGAAAGCGCGTCAAAAAGGCGTTTGGAAAATCCCGGAACGCCGACCATTCCCGAACCTTCAAGATTGAGAACCGAGATTCGATCAATGCTCGTAATGCCGCGAATAATTTCCCTTGCTTCCGTCGTTTCCGCTTCGATGAGCGTTCCGACATCTTCCGGGGCGAAAGTATTTTTTATCAAAACCGGAATTTTTTTCGCCATCACCGGCTGAATCGTTGGCGGATAAATGACCTTCGCGCCAAAGTGGGAAAGTTCCATCGCTTCGCGGTATGTGATTCGGGGAATTCGTTTGATATTTCGGACGACGCGCGGATCAGCGGTCATCATTCCAGAAACGTCCGTCCAGATTTCCAAAACTTCCGCGTCCAAAGCCGCTGCCAAAATCGCGCCAGTGTAATCCGAACCGCCGCGCCCCAAAGTCGTTGGGATATTTTCCGCGTCCGACCCGATAAAGCCCTGCAAGATGATGAGATTTTGGATTTCGGATTTTGGATTTTGGATTTGCTCGTCGAAAAAGCTCTTAATTACTTGGTTGGTCGTTTCAAAGTCAACCGCCGCCGCGCCGTAATTTGAATCGGTTTTAACGAGTTCACGCGAATCAGCCCAGACGTTTTCAATCTGCATCGCGTCAAATTTCGCCGCGAGGATTTTGGTCGAGAGAATTTCGCCGAAACTCGTAATGCGGTCAAGCGTCCGCGCCGACAATTCGCGCAGCAAAAACACGCCTTCACAAATTCGTTTGAGTTCGTCAATAGTCGTTTCGACAAATTTTTCGATTGATTCGCGCCGATTTTCGGAAAGCAAATTTTCAATCGCCGCGAGATGTTTCGCTTTAATCGCCGCAATTTTCTCACGAAAACTCTCGTCGCCGCTTTCGGCAAATTTTCCCGTCTCGATCAGCGCGTCGGTCGTTCCCTGCATCGCCGACAAAACGACGACGCACGAATCCGTTTCAATCGCTCTTTTGACAATTTCGACAACCTTTTCAATATTCTCGGCGTTCCCGACTGACGAACCGCCGAACTTTAAGACTTTCATAAATATATTCAAACAGGATGGATAGGATTTTCAGGATAAAAAAAATTTACAATATCTTGACTATCCTGTGCAGTTTGTTAGATTTCTCTCTAAATTTTCTTTAATAAAATTTCTCGCAAATGCTCATAATTCGCTTCGATCTCGATGCTGTGTTTCGGGCGCGAAAATAATTCTTTTACGGCTTCGGGCATTTCGATTGAAGTTTCGAGAATTTTTTCGACCGAATCGAATTTTACAGGGTGCGCCGTTTCGAGAAAAAAGCCTTTCTCCGACGGATTTTTTTCGAGATATTCACGAAGCGCGTAGAAACCGACCGCGCCGTGCGGGTCTAAAATGTAACCGTATTTTTCATAGACTTCGCGCATCGTCGCGGCGGTCGCTTCGTCGGAAACGCTGACGGCTTTCATCGTTTCTTTCAGGTTCAAATAATCGCGGTCGAACATTTCCAGAATCCGCACGAAATTTGAAGGATTCGCCACGTCCATTGCGTTGGAAAGCGTCGGCACGGATTTTACGATTTCCATTTCACCGCTGTCCAGAAATTTCGGAATGACATCGTTAGCGTTCGTTGCGGCGATAAATTTACCGACCGGCAATCCTGAAATATGCGCTAAAATTCCCGCGCAGATATTGCCGAAATTACCGCTTGGAACGCAGACAACGGGATTTTGGATTTTAGATTTTGGATTTTGGATTAACCATTGTTGATAAGCATAGAAATAATAAAACTGCTGCGGCAGCCAGCGGGCGATGTTGATGGAGTTTGCCGATGTGAGGAAAACTTTTCGTTTCAAATCTTCGTCGGCGAGCGCGGTTTTGGCGAGCGTTTGGCAGTCGTCGAAAGTTCCTTTGACTTCGAGCGCGGAAATGTTTTTGCCTAAAGTCGTCAGTTGCAGTTCCTGAACTTTCGAGACTTTTCCCTGCGGATAAAGTATGACGACTTCGACGTTTTCCACGTCGTAAAAACCCGCCGCGACCGCGCCGCCCGTGTCGCCGGACGTGGCGACGATGACGATTGTTTTTTCCGATTTTTCTTTGGAAAAATAGCGCAGACAGCGGCTCATAAATCTCGCGCCGACATCTTTAAAGGCGAGCGTCGCGCCGTGAAAAAGTTCGAGCGTGGAAATATTTTCCGTGATTTTTACCAAAGGAAAATCGAAGTTGACGGTTTCCGCGCAGATATTCAAAAGCGTCGCGTCGTCAATCGCGTCGCCGACGTATGGTTTGATAACTTCAAACGCAATTTGCGGCTTTGATTTCGTTTCAAAGTCGCGCCAAAATTCGCCCGAAAGTTTCGGAATTCGTTCGGGAAAATATAAACCTTGGTCGTCGGGCTGTCCGTTTAATGTCGCATCACGAAACGAAACGTGAGCGGATTTTCGGTTTGTGCTAAAGTATTGCATTTGAAAATTGAAAGCCGTCTGTAAAGACGGCGATTGAATATCATAAAACCTTTTAGCCTGATTTGCGAAATTATGAATGAAATTACCGTTCACGCGCCCGCGACCGTCGCCAACGTCGTCTGCGGATTCGACTGTCTCGGTTTTGCTTTGAGCGAGCCTTTCGACGTGATGACCGTCCGTTTGATTAACGAAAAAATCGTTCATATCAAACATCTCGACGCATACGATTTGCCAACCGATCCCGAAAAAAATATCGCCGGAAAAGCGGTTTTGACGATGATCGAAGCGGTTAAAGAAAAGCTCGGTTTTGAAATCGAAATCACGAAAAATATCAAACCCGGCAGCGGCATCGGTTCATCGGCGGCGAGCGCGGTCGGCGCGGTCGTAGCCGCAAATAAACTTCTCGGAGATAGATTTTCAAAACTCGAACTCGCCGAATTCGCGCTCGCCGGTGAATTCATCGCGTCGCAGTCGCGCCACGCCGATAACGTCGCGCCGTGTCTGTTCGGCGGTTTTACGCTCGTCCGTTCGGTCGCGCCGCTCGATATTGTCGCGCTCGAATTTCCGAAACTATTCGCCACCGTCATTCACCCGCAAATCGAAATTAAAACTTCTGAAGCCAGAGCAATTCTGCCCGAAAAAGTTTCTCTGAAAGATGCCGTCAAACAATGGAGCAATGTCGGCGCGTTGATCGCGGCTTTGGCAAAAAGCGATTACGGGTTGATTTCGCGCAGTTTGGAAGATTTCATCGTCGAGCCGGTCAGGAAAAAACTGATTCCGAAATTTGATGAATTAAAAGCGGAAAGTCTAAAAAGCGGCGCACTCGGCGGCGGCATTTCCGGTTCGGGTCCGAGCGTTTTTATGTTGAGCGAATCTTTAGAAACAGCACACAAAGTCGCGGCGGCGATGCGCGAAGTTTATCAGCCGACGGCGATTGATTTTAACGTCTATGTCTCCGAAATCAACGCGCACGGCGTAACGGTTTTATAAGATATTTTCGAGAATTTCGTCTTTGTCGCGGCGAACATCCGTCAGATGCGGAAAGGCGTTGACAATCATTTTTCGCGGTTGGGCGAACGGGTCAACCTGGAGCGGCAGACCTTGTTCTTTGAGCGTGTGAAAGATGATTTTGGCGACGAGTTCCTGTTCGTAAAGCGTGATGTCGGTAAATCTCGTGCCGATGCCGTTGTCGGGGAATTTATAGATGGCTTTGCACATCAGCGGCAGAAAATTTCCGTTCGGCAGTTGCAGCAGAATGCGAAATTCGTCGCCGACATAGACGCTTTCGTCCCAATCGGCAAGACAGCCGCCGATGCTGATTTGCGTAACGACCGTTTCCACTGCCTCGCCCGATTTGGTGTAGCGGCTCGCCGGAATGTCCAGCGAAAATCTGATGTGTCGTCTTTGTTCAATGCCCATTACGAATTATTTTCAGCGTAACTGTTTCTATTTTCAAAAATTACCCGATTATTTTACCGATTTTATTCGTTTGAATGCAAAGGAATTATTTTAAAAACAAAAACATCCGCCGCTTTCGGGGCGAATGTTTTTTTGATTAATTATAAATTCCGTCTAGCTGTTGGCGGCTTCCGATTTGGCGCAGAACTCGTTAAAAGCGGCGACCAATCCCTGTGCGATGACCTGCGGCGGACGACCTTCGAGGTCTCTGCGCTCGAACATTCCGACGAGTTTGCCGTTCTTCAAAAATCCGATTGCCGGTGAAGACGACTGATAGCCCGTAAAATAATCACGCGCCACGTCGGTCGCGTCAATGTCCGCGCCCGCGAAAACCGTGATAACTTTCTCCGGTTTGTTCGGCGAATTTTCCAAAGCCATCGCAATGCCCGGACGCACGCCGCCTGCCGCACAGCCGCACACCGAATTAACGACGACCATCACCGTGCCGTCCGTGTTCTCGACCGCCGCTTTCACCGCTTCCGGCGTTTTCGTTTCTTCGATTCCCAACTGCGCCAACTCCTGGCGCATTCCGTGTATCATTATTTCTGGATATGGCATAATTTTTTATTTCAAAATCTAAGATTTCAAATTTCAAATCGTGAAACTTGATTTTTTTATAAAGTATCTGCTTTCAAAGAAATTTAGTCAAGGATTGAAAATCCTGCTTAATTTTTCAAAGTCATAATCACCATCAAACCTTTCGGCAAACGATTTTCCGCCGTAACTTTGCCTTCACAGGCTTCGACGCAGGTTTTGACGATTGCCAAGCCTAAGCCCGTGCCGCCGGATTGTCGGGCGCGGTCGGTTTCGACGCGGTAGAACGGGTCGAATAATTTTTCTAAGGATTCTTCGGGAACGCCCGCGCCGTTGTCAGCGATTTCAATTCGCACTTGATTATTTCCGTTCGTCGCCGAAATCGTTATTTCACCGGCGTTTCCGGCATAGCGGATGGCGTTGCGGACGACGTTCGAGACGGCGCGGGCGAGTAATTCGGATTGCGCCAAAACTTCGAGATTATCGGGAATTTCGATTTTGACGACGGCTGATTCCTTCGACGTTTCCCGCGCCGCGACCGTTTCAACGAGCGGGAGTAATCTCAACCGTTCCAGCTTTATGTCCGCCGTTTTCATTCCGGCTTTGGAAAATTGCAAGAGTTCAGCGACGAGTTTTGACATCAATTCGACTTCTTCTTTCACGTCCGCAACGTAATCACGATTACGCTCGTCCACGCGGTCTTCGAGAATGCTCAAAGCGAACTGCATTCGCGCGAGCGGCGAATTTAATTCGTGAGAAATGTCGCCTAAAAATCTTTTCTGCCCGCCGACGAAACCCGAAAGGCGCGAGGCGAGATGATTGATCGCCGTGCCGAGCCGTCCGATTTCGTCGGTGCGTTTTTCACCTACGCGCACGTCGAACTTTTCTTCGGCGATCTGCTCGGCGGCGGCAGTCATCGCGCCGAGATTTTTCGTCAGACTTCGCACGAACGGAAACCAAAAGAGCATCGAAACGCCGATGACAATCGCTATCGTGATTATCAAAGGAATCGGGTCAAAAAACAGTCCGTGTCCGAGAAACGAATCGGAAGCGGCGAGCAGTCTCGTGCGCGTCGGTTCACGATTACCGTTTTCAAAAGTCATCGTCCACATTCCATACCAGTAGAGCGGCGGCGACTCGGTTTTCAAATAAAATGTTGGCGGCGGCGGCGCGTCACGGCGCGGCGGCTGGTTCGGATTCGGCTGATTCATCCGTTCGTTCGGCGGCGGCGGCGGCGGCATCATCGTCTCCGAGCGCGTGATTTCGCTCAAAACGGCGGACGGCAGACTGATTTCCCTGCCGCCGAGCTGCACGCCTCGATTATCGAACAGGAAAAATTCGACGTTGTTCGTTTCGCCGTATTTCCGCAAAACTTCGTCGCGTTCAGCGCGTGTTTTTTCGCTCGTTTCGTCGGTTATCAAGCGCGTAACGGTTTCGATTCGATAAGCCGTCCCGCGAAAAAACGGCGACTGCGGCGCGAATCGAAAATTGAAAAGTATCAGGAAAATCGCCGCCAGCAGCAAAAGGTTGAGGAAAAACC
This sequence comes from uncultured Pyrinomonadaceae bacterium, assembly GCA_964244835.1. Classification (GTDB taxonomy): domain Bacteria; phylum Acidobacteriota; class Blastocatellia; order Pyrinomonadales; family Pyrinomonadaceae. The sequence goes on along the minus strand of CAXTKJ010000037.1, from coordinate 17,347 downwards.
ACAACATTATTTTCGAGAACAGTGAAAAGCGGAGTTTATACATTGCTTGGGAACGGTTTCTGGTTTCTGGTTTCTGGTTTCTAGCTGAAATCGAGTTTTTTCTTTTGCTAGAAACTAGAAACCAGAAACCAGAAACCAAAAGATTACCGCCGATTCGACGACCATATAACCGACTGAACGGATGGTTTTGATGTAGCGCGGATTTTTTGAATCGTCGCCGAGTTTGCGTCTCAGGCTGGAAATATGCACGTCAATCGAGCGGTCGAAAACGTCGTATTCGCGCCCCGCAATTTCGTCCAGAATCTTATCGCGGTCGAGAACGCGCCCTTTGGAACGCGCCAGACAGACGAGCAGATCGAATTCGAGCGCGGTCAGAATTATTTGATTGCCGTTTTGTTTAACCTCTCGCGTCGCCAAATTAATGTCCACGTCGCCGATGCTCAACATTTCCGTCTCGTTTTTATTTTCCGCCGCCGACATTTGCGAGCGGCGCGTAACGGCGCGAAGCCTCGCCAGAAGTTCCCGCGTTGAAAAAGTTTTCGGCAGATAATCGTCTGCGCCGATTTCCAGACCGACGATGCGATCCGATTCGTCGCCGAGCGCGGTCAGCATCAAAACCGGCACGTTGGAGAAACTTCTGATACGTTTTAAAACTTCAAAACCGTCCATCTGCGGCATCATCACATCGAGAATCACCGCGCCGAAATCTCCGTTTTTCACCGCTTCCAAACCGCTCACGCCATCGTTCGCCGTCTCGACCGCGAAGCCGAACGGCGCGAGATAATCTTTCACCAGACGACAGAGTTTCAAGTCGTCGTCAATCATCAAAATCCTGTTTTCCTTCGCCGTTTCGTTCATTTCGATTACAGTTTAACCGAAAATTTGCCGCCTGCAACCAACTTTACAAACACTTTACAATTTTCCCGTTTTCCCTAATCAAAACTTTACAAACGGCGGCTAAACTCTAAATTAGAAACTGCCAGAGAGATATTGATAGGTCTTTCGTTCCGCGAAAAACTTTTCATAGATTGGGAAATGAAATGTTGGGATTCTATTTTCCGCCAAATCTTGAAAAGTTTTTCGCGGGGCGGTTTCTGCAAAAATTTACAGTATTTACAAAGGAGAATTTCATCGTGAAAAATAATTTGAAAATTTACACACCGTTCGTGATCGCCGTCCTGTTGGGATCGCTGACGTTCGTTTTCGGTCAGACGACGAAAAATAATCCGGGCAGAGGCGGCAACGACGCGCCGCGTGAACGTCGGATGCCGCCGCCGGATGGTTTCAATCCGCGAATTTTGGATCAGTTGAATTTAACCGACGCGCAGAAAACAGAAATCGGCAAACTGCACGAAAAATCGCGCACCGATTCGCAGGTTTATTTTGAAAAAGTTCAGGTCGCGCAGGAAAAATTAAAAGATATTGTCGAAAGCGGCGCGTTCGACGAAGCGCAGGCGCGGCAGATTATCAGCGCGAAAACGTCGGCGATGACGGAACTGGAAATCATTCGCCTGCGAACCGATATGACCATTCGCAATCTTTTAACGGCTGAACAAATCGCGCAGATGGATTTGCTCAGAGCGCAGCGTCCAGATTTTCCGCCGCCGCCGCCGGGAGAAGGATTCAGACCGAACGGCGAACGCGAGCCGAAATAAATTTAATTTAAATCCGGCGGTTAAAAATATCATCAGGAAAAACACACAAATTTTTAATTGCTGTATTTTTAACTGCCGGCAGATGACTTATTTAATTGATAAAGTTAATCCCTGCCGAAATTTTTCCGATAATTTGAGGTGAAAGAATATGAATGAAAACAATTTAATGACTCGTCGTGATTTATTAACGAAAGGATTTCGCACCGCTGCCGCCGTCGGTTTAGGCGCGGTCGCCCTGAACGCGCTGGGCGATTTTAATCCTTTGTCGAGAAAGGCTCTGGCAAATCTTTCGGCTGACGATCTCGATTATACGAATGCCGAACCGTGCGTTCTGACCTGCGCGGCGACGCTCGGACCGTGTTATTTCAATACCGGACTCGTGCGCCGCGACATCACCGAAAGTTCAGTCGGGAAAGTCGGTCTGCCGACCCGTTTGGGTTTTCGCATCGTCAACGCCGACACCTGCGAGCCGATCACGAACGCCACGATGGACATCTGGCACACTGACAATCAGGGACTTTATTCCGCGCCGATCAGCACATTCTGCAACGGCACGGGAACGGCGGGAACGACGGCGGCAAGTCAGCGATTCGGACGCGGCGTTCAGCCGACCGACTCGAACGGCTGGGCTTATTTCGATACATATTTTCCGGGTTGGTATGCAGGTCGCGTTACGCATATTCACGCGACGATTCGCATCGGCACGACGGCGATGCTGACGACGCAATTTTTCTTTCTCGACCGCGTGGCGGAATTCGTTTACCGCAGTCATCCGAATTATTCCAATCGTCCGAACCGCGACACGACGCTGACCAGCGATAACGTCATCGGCGGCAACGCTTCCCGCGCTCTGCCGTATATTATGAGTACTCGCCTGGTCAACAATAAATATGTAATGGCGACGAAAACCATCGGCATTCGCACGACGGCGACGACCTGCAACGCTTAATCAAAGGAGAAAGAAAAATGAAAAACTTTTATAATTCCAACCGATCATTAGTCCGTGCGGCATTTTCCCTGACGATTATTTTTACTTTGTCGGCGGCTTCGTTTGCGCAGGTCAAACTGCGAAACGCGCTCGATTTTGACGGCGACGGCAAAGCTGATTTTGCGATGTATCGCGGCGGCACGAGCAACTTTTTCGCAATTTTGAAAAGCTCCGGCGGCACGGGCGACGTAACGGCGTTCGGCACGGCGAACACCGACGCGCTCGCACCCGGCGATTACGACGGCGACGGCAAGGGCGACCTCGCCGTGTGGCGTTTTTCCAACGGCACGTTTTATTACATCGCCAGCGGCACGAGCAGTTTTCAATCGAGAGCCTTCGGCGCGAACGGCGACGAACTCGTTTCCCGCGATTACGACGGCGACGGCAAAACCGATTTCGCCGTCATCCGCCGCACTGCCGGAACGAGCGGCACGATGAATTGGTACATCTACAATTCGGCGACCGGCACGGTAACGGGTCAGCAGTTCGGCTTGGCATCGGACGCGGCGGCTCCGGGCGATTACGACGGCGACGGTAAATTCGACATCGCCGTTACGCGCAGCACATCGGCGACTTCGGCGACGACCTATTACATTCAGGGCAGTGCCAGCGGATTTTACGGTGTGCAGTTCGGCATCGGCGGCGATTTCGTCGTTCCCGGCGATTACGACGGCGACGGCAAAACCGACATTACCGCCGTTCGCAAATCTAACGGCACTTTGAACTGGTATGTCCTGAAAAGTTCGGACAGCCAACTGCTCGCCTCGAACTTCGGCGCGGCGGAAACCGATACGCCGGTGCAGAACGATTACGACGGCGACGGCAAAGCCGATGTCGCCGTGTGGCGTGAAACCGACGGCGTTTTTTACATCTTGAACAGCAGCAACGGCGGCTACACCGTCAAACCCTGGGGTTACACAAGCGATTTGCCGCTCAACGCTTACGACACGCACTAAATTAATGGTGAACGGTGAGTGGTGAATGGTGAGTTTTCAATTCATCATTCACCAGTTTTTTTTCGTTAATTTTTGCAGGGCTTTACCGAAATATAATGAGCAAATCAAGTTTCAACCAATAGGACTTTCTCATAAAAATAAATTGCCTCCAACTTTAGTTGGAGGTTTGGTGAATGGAAAGCGCAGGCTTGAGCCGAATTTCTGTTAAAAATAAAAATCCGCTTGGCTTCAGCCCAATTTGTGCTAAAGCAATCACGATGATTGATAAATTTTCCGATTCGGCTCAAGCCCCACGTCATATTTCAAGTTATCCTCCAACTAAAGTTGGAGGCAATTTATAAGAAAAACACGACTTTTCGATGGTAATTTTTTTATGAGAAAGCCCTGTTTCAACCAGAGACATTTTCGACTCAGCCGCTTATTTATTTTTCTGGCGTTGGCGACGTTCGGCGTGTTCGCGCCGCCGTCTTTATACGCTCATCAGCAGCCGACGACGATTATTTTACTCGATGTAAATTCGGATAAGACGGCGATGGAATTACAGATTCCTTTGAGCGAATTGGAATTGGCTTTCGGCAATAACGTAACTGAAAATACCGATACGCTGGTTGCAAGATTAGAGCCGCAGTTGAGTACTTATCTGCTCGCGCACATTCGTCCCGAAACTGCCGATAAAAAACTCTGGACGGTTGAAGTCGCCGGTATGAAAGTCGGCGCGGCGGAACAAACGCAGAGCGGTCCGTATCAGGAAATCGTCGTTCATCTGAATTTGATACCGCCGCCGAATGCCGACCCGCGAAAATTCGTTTTGAATTACGATGTCGTGATGCACCAGGTCGTTACGCACGTCGCCTTGGTTTCCATTCGCAGCGATTGGGAATCGGGCATTGTCGGAGAAAATCCGGTCGCGGCGGGCGCGATTATGGTGGACACGGCGACGACACAGATTTTCCCTCTGGAAATAAATCTGGAAAAAGGCAGTTGGCGCGAAGGTTTCAGGGCGATGGTCAGTCTCGGAATGCAGCACATCAAGGAAGGCACGGATCATCTGCTGTTTCTGCTCGCGCTGCTTTTGCCCGCGCCGCTGTTGGTCAAAAATCAACGATGGGCGGAATTCGGCGGTACGAAATACAGCGTCAAACGGCTTTTGAAAATCGTTACCGCTTTCACCGTCGGGCATTCACTGACGCTGCTGATCGGCGCGTTGGGCTGGGTGCAGCTTCCGCAGCAGCCGATTGAAGTCTTGATCGCCGTTTCGATTTTAGTTTCGGCGATTCACGCTGTTCGCCCGATTTTTCCGGGAAAGGAAATGTACGTCGCCGCCGGGTTCGGTCTGGTTCACGGACTGGCTTTTGCGACGGTTTTATCCAACTTGAATTTAGGCGCGGGCAAGTTGGCGTTGAGCATTCTCGGCTTTAACGTCGGCATCGAGTTGATGCAGTTGTTCGTCATCGCCATCGTCGTTCCATGGCTCATCATCGCCAGTCTGACACGATTTTATAAATGGATCAGAATCGTTGGCGCGACCCTTGCCGCGATTGCGGCGAGCGCGTGGATCGTCGAGCGCGTATCCGGCGCAACGAATATTTTGAGCGATTCGATTCAAAAAATCGCGGAAAATGCTCATCTCGGCATTTTCGCATTAGCGATTATCGCGCTGGCGGCTTTCGGCTGGCAACGCATCACAAACAAAAAACACTCGGTTGAAGTTCAACCCTGAAGAGGATTAAAAATATGAAGCAAGACTTTAAATTAAGCAAAGAAAAATTTCTGTTAGGATTTTTCGCGGCGATGTCGCTGGCGTTCGCGCTCTTTTATACGTTCGCCCACGAAGCGACGCACGTCGGGGCGAGCAACGCAGAAAACACAACGGCGCAAGTTTCGGCGGATGCGCCCGACGCGCCGCAAACGGCTGCCGATGTGGTAACGAAAGCGTTGGCTTTCAAAGCCTCTTTGACGACCGCGCAGCAGGCGACTTTACAGCAGACTTACACTTCCGCGCTCGCCCGTAAATGGTCGAATCTGCCGTGCGGTTCAGGCTGCCGCAACGGGATTCAGTTCAGTACTTTAACTTCCGCGCAGTTGGCTCTCGCCTTGCAAGTCGTTCAGGCGGCGGCAGGAACAGCGGCAAACGAAGGCTCCGCCGAGTTCGATCAAATCAGAGCCGCCGATGCTTATTTGGGGGCGAACGGCGGCGGCAGCGGTTATTCGGACGGAATCTATTTCATTTCTTTCCTGAATACGCCGACCACCAGCGGCGCGTGGATGCTGCAATTCGGCGGTCATCATTACGCGGCGAACATTGGCTTTAACAACGGTCGCTATATCAGTGCCACGCCATATTTTATGGGTGTCGAACCGACGACGTTCACTTATAACGGCTCGACTTATTCGCCGCTCGAACAGGAACGCGGCGCACTGCAAAATATGATGGCATCGCTGACGACCGCGCAGCTGACGACCGCTCGTTTGAGCCAGACCTTCGGCGACGTAACTTTGAGTCCCGGCGAAACCAACGGCGGCAGCGGGACGTTTCCGACGACCAGAGTCGGCATCGCCGTCAGCACTCTGTCGGACGCGCAGAAATTATTGGTGCTGGAAGCGATTAAGCCGTATGTTCGGGACGTTGACGATACGGTCGCCACCAATCTTTTGACGATTTACCAAAACGAATTAAATAACACTTTTATTGCCTACACCGGCGCGGGAACGTCCGGCAGTCCGACATCGTTTCTGACGACCAACACAAACTACGTCAGAATTGACGGCACGAGCGTCTGGATCGAATTCATCTGTCAAACCGGCGCGGTGTTCCGCACTCAGATTCACTATCACACCATCTGGCGCGACCGCCAGCGCGATTACGGTGCGGATTTATCTTTAACGACCCCGCTCGATACGACAACGGCGACGACGAAAACGCCGTTCGATTTCGACGGCGACGCGAAAGCCGACATCTCGGTTTTCCGCCCGCCAAACGGCTCCTGGTACGTCCAGCAGTCAACCAACGGATTTACGGGATTAGCATTCGGATTATCAACCGACAAACTCGTTCCGGCTGATTACGACGGCGACCGCAAAACCGACATCGCCGTCAACCGTGCGGGCAGTTGGTATATTCAACAAAGCACTGCCGGATTTACCGCCATCACTTTCGGCGACGGCAACGACATTCCCGTTCCGGCGGATTACGACGGCGACGGCAAAGCCGATGTTGCCGTCTTTCGACCATCAAACGGTTACTGGTATATCCAACAATCAACCGCCGGATTTACCGCTGTTCCTTTCGGACAAAACGGCGACAAACCCGTCGCCGCAGATTACGACGGCGACGGTAAAGCCGACATCGCCGTTAATCGTGCGGGAACCTGGTATTTGAACCGCACGACCGCCGGGTTCACCGGATTCGCGTTCGGCGATTCCAATGACAAACTCGTTCCGGCGGATTACGACGGCGACGGCAAAGCCGATGTCGCCGTGTTCCGCCCGTCAAACGGTTACTGGTACATTCAGGGTTCGACCGCCGGATTTACCGCCACACCTTTTGGTTTGGGAACGGATGTGCCGACTGCCGCCGATTACGATGGCGACGGCAAAGCCGACATCGCCGTTTTCCGCAGCGGAACGTGGTATCTGAATCGAACGACCGCCGGATTTACGGGCGTTCCGTTCGGCGCGTCAACCGACACGCCGCTTCCGAATGTTTTCGTTCGGTAGTTGATAAATTTAATTTTGAAAATCAAAAGAGAAAACCGATAGTTTTATATAAAACTATCGGTTTTCTCTTTTTTTACTTTTAGAAGCCACCTCAAAAATAATTTTTGGCGTTCCAACCCGTTCTGAGTCCCGCCTTTAGGCGGCTTCCCGCCGCGCTTCGCGGGCGCAATCGCCGCCTAAAGGCGGGACTCAGAACAGCAAATTTGATTTTTGAGAGAACTTATAGTTATTCACTAATCAAGACTTCCGCGCCGATGGGAATCGCTTCGTAAATCTCCGTCATCTGCTCATTTTCGAGCGCGACGCAACCCTGCGTCCAATCTTCGGCGATGCCGCCGCCGTGAATGTATATTTCGCCGCCGAGCGCGGTTTTTTGCGGCGGCATTTCTCGTTTCGCAATCGCTTCTATTATCGCGTCGTATTCTTCCTGCGAAATGATTTTTTCGCGCAAGCCTCTGATCGCGGCTTCGGCGTTCGGATAGCTCAAACCGAGCGACAGGTGAAATTTGCTTTCGGAGTTTTTCGTGAAAACGTAAAATTTTCCTGTCGGCGTTTTACCGTCGCCTTCGATTTCCTTGTCGCCGCGCGGCGCGAAACCGAGAACGATTTTGTATTTTCTAATCAGTTTTTCGCCGTCGAAAATTTGCAGCAAACGCTGTTTCTTTTTGATGACGAGGCGCGGGTTTTCCATCGGCGGCATATTTCGTTTGACCTGACCGACGCTTGCTAAGGCAATCGTCAGTATTAAAACGGTTAAAATCGAACTCCTCAATAAATCTCTCATCAACTTCGTCGTGTCAATCAAAAGGTTTTCGGTTAAAATAAAAGCATTATGGACAATTCATTTGACGAAAAGCAAAAACGCCTGCGCGAATTTTTCGGACTCGAAGAAAATGCCGAATTCATTTCCCGCGAGCAAGCCCAATCGCTCGACGATTCGCCGAAAGTGGCGGACAATCTCAAACGCCACAATATCGAATGGCATATCGTTCCGTCCGCCGAAACTGCCCACATTGATACGGAAGATTATCGCCAACGGCTCTACCCGACGCTGAAGTTCGACGCGGTAAAAAAAGATTATCAAAAAACCGAATCCTACGAGGCGATTATGAACGGGCATCAGAAACATCAGGGACGCATCATCGGTGTCGAGACGACGATGAAGCCGAAATATCTTCCCGGCAATCGCCAGTTTTACGGCACGCCTTACGGTTTCGAGCCGAACGCCGACCCTTTCGCGCCTTATTTCGGCGAAGCGAAAATGATGACCGGTACGCGCTATTCGCACAATTACGCTTCCCTGCGAAATATGGTGAATTTGATTACCGACGACTGGAAAAAACGCGGCTTGATGCCGAAAGGCTATCGCCTGACGATTTGCCCGCCGGTCGTTTTTAATTTAGTCGGTAAAGTTTTTCATCCTGAATGGAGTCAGACCGAAACGCTCGAACTCGGCTTTTACCGCGACTCGAAAAACAACGCCAAATGCTACGCCGTCGGCTCGAACGCGCCCGACGATTTTTCCTACATCAAGGAAATCGAAACCGAATCCGATTGGGCGTTGTTAGGATTTCGCACTGCTCTCGTGCCTGAAAACAGTTAATAGTCAACAGTTATCAGTTATCATTTTTGATTTGCTGATAACTGTTGACTGCATAACTGATAACTTTCTATGCAGCCGCTCGCCAATCAAATCAGACCGCAGACGCTCAACGATTATGTCGGGCAAACGCACCTCGTCGGCGCGGGCAAACCGCTGCGTCTGGCGATTGAACAGAAGCACATTTTCTCATTTGTATTATGGGGAACGCCGGGAACGGGTAAAACGACGCTGGCGCGGATTTACGCGAACGCCGTCAACGCCGATTTTTACGAACTTTCGGCGGTTTCGGCGGGGAAGGAAGACATTCGCAAAATCATCAAACAGCCGCGAATGCTCGATCAGCCGCGCATTTTATTTCTCGACGAAATTCACCGCTTTAACAAAGCACAGCAGGATTTCCTACTGCCGTTCGTCGAAAACGGCGAGTTAGTTTTAATCGGCGCGACGACGGAAAACCCTTCGTTTGAAATTATTCCCGCGCTGCTTTCGCGTCTGCGAGTTTTCGTTTTGGAAGAATTCACCGACGCGGAAATGGCGCAGATTATTGACCGCAGCGGTTATGAATTAAACGACGAAGCGAAAGGCTGGCTGATCGCAATGGCAAACGGCGATGCGCGACAGGCGTTGACGATGATTGAAAATACGGCGCGGCTTTACGATAAAACGGTTAATCTTGAAACCTTAAAAGACACGCTGCAATCGAAATTCCTGCGCTACGACAAACAGGGCGAAGAACATTACAACGTCATCAGCGCGTTCATCAAATCAATGCGCGCCTCACAGCCCGACGCGGCTTTATATTATCTGGCGCGAATGATCGCCGGCGGCGAAGACCCGAAATTCATCGCCCGCCGAATGGTCATTTTCGCCTCCGAAGACATCGGATTGGCACAGCCGACTGCGCTCGTCGTCGCCAACGCCGTCTTCCGCGCCGTCGAAGTCATCGGCTTACCCGAAGCCGGAATCAACCTCGCCGGTGTCGCCTATCTCGCCAACTGCAAAAAAGATCGAAGCGCGTATGACGCATACAACTCCGCGCTCGACGACGCGAATAAATTAGGAAATCTGCCCGTTCCGAATCTTTTGAAGAACGCGCCGACGAAATTGATGAAAGATTTGAAATACGGAGAAGATTATGAACTTTATTCAAAGGAAGATTTTTTGCCGAAGAAGTTGAAGGGCAAAAAGTATTTCAAGTGATTCGTTATTGTAATTCGAGCAGAGATAATTGTTCGTCTTCGTAAAACAATTTGATGACACCGAAATCCTGCCGCAGAAGATTCTCGACTTCCGAAGTTGAACAATTTCCCAAACGCAGCCAAATGACTTTCGGCGGATTTCCGAATACCAAACTCAAATCGTGCATATCAACGTCTTTCGAGACAATCATCAAATCGTTATCTCTGGCATAATCCCAAACCATCGGATCATCGGTCGCTTTCAAACCGACATCTCGAACGTGAATTGAATCGGGAAAAATATCCGACAAACGACGCGACAATTTGAACGATAAGTTTTCATCGAAAAGTAATTTCACGCGGGCATCGGTGCGGTCATCAGACGGCGTTCACGGTCGGCGGCGTAAGCGATACAGGCTTTCAAATCTTCTCTCGTCAGATCGGGGAAATCATCGAGAATTTCTTCCTGCGTCATATCCGAAGCCAAATACTCAAGAACTTCGTAAACCGTAATCCGCAGACCGCGCACGCAAGGCTTGCCGCCGCGCTTGTTCGGCTCGATGGTGATGTAATCTCGGTAATTCATAGTTAAATTATCAGTTGCGGCGATTTCAAAAGCAAGCAGATTGATTTTGGTAAAATTAAAGGGAAAGAAGTATTTCAAATAATCAATGACATTGGTTTGTTATTATTTCTGTTTTGACTTCTTTCCAAGAATTGTTAACGCGCTCGAAATCTTGTTTAATTATTGAAGCGAAGTCTTTATTTAATCTTTGTGCAACTTCAGCATCCTCTTCTATATAAGGAACTTTCACGACGTATTCGCCTTTTCTATTGTCTAAATCAACGCCGTATCTGACTTTTGAATTTGGCTTGATTTCCTTGAAAGGATCAAGTGCTTCCCAGTGTCCGCTAACATCTACAAAATCTTTCTTGTCGGGAGATTTGTATTCTATGAGATGCAAACCTATCTCTAAATTTGCATCTTTAAACTCTTTCCAAAAATCCGCTCGACGGACTCTGGCATAAATCGAATGCTCTATGCCGTTTTCGAGAATAAATACAGACCTTTTACCGGCACACTCAAGAAAGTAAAAATCAACTTTGCCTTCCGGCGGCGTAACTAGCAATTCTACCTGCCGTTGGGTATCTGAGGCTTGTTTATTTAGAAGATAAACAGTCAGCCAAACAGCTAGAATTCCTATCACAAAAGCTAAAGTCGCAGTAACTATACGAAAACTATTTTTCATAAAATTGAGCCTCCGAATGTTTAGACACCTGTAACGCCAAAATGTTCCGATAGAATCGCAACCTGTTCTTTTAACTCAAAATAATTAGAAAGCGCAATGATAATTTGAACTTTCAAACGCCTTCGTCCATTTGCCGCCTTCGCGTTTGTAGGCGGCAAAACTCGCGCCTTCGAATGATTGTCCGTAAGTGAAAATTTCGCTCGTGCCGTCGTTGTCGTAATCATAAACGTCGAGCAGTAATTCGTTGAGCAATCCCGAATCGAGCATCGAAATTTCGCCGCCGCCCATCATTTCATCTTTTTTGACAGCGGCGTAATTGCTGTAACCGAATGAGTATTTGCCGTTCGCGCCTTTGTCGGCGATGAAGAAAAGCAGATCGCGTTCGTCGGCTGACGGTTCGACCCAGAACGAGCCGACCATTTCGGCTTTGCCGTCGTTGTCCACGTCGAGCGCGGTCAGATTGTGATATTTCAGATTCTTTGCCGCATTGTCGCTGACTTTTTGTTTGATGAATTCGGCGCGGACGAGCGATTCGATTTCGCTGCGTTCGGTCGGAGTCGGCAGACGGCGCACGCCCGTTGTTTTCTTCACTGGCGCGTCGGTCGCTAAAGCCATCACATTTCCCTTTAATTTCGATTTCACGGTCGTTGCCGTAATCTGCGCCATATATTGAGCGCATTCGGCGGTCGGGTCGAAACTTTTCACCGCCGCCCCACCGTCGTCAACGCCGCCGAAAATCAGGCGATAAACCGGCTTCGATTTGTAATAGATGCTGCCGAAAGTTTTGCCGTCCGGGTCGCCGCTTGCGGCTTGCGTCAATTTACCTTTTTCGATGTAGGCGAACGGTTCAATCGTCGCGCCGTCGTTGATGACGGCGAACAAAACCGGCAGCGGTTTCGCCTTGACCGGCGGACGTTTTTTCTGCGCGACGACGGGCAGAATCGAGAACGACAAGATTAAAAAGAAGACGAACGATTTAGCGTAGATATTTTTTTTCATAGAAGTTTTGGGAAATGAAATTGTTTTTCAAAAGACTCATCTAATTTACCAAACTTTCGACGAAAAAAGTAAAACTGCGATACGGATTAAAATCCCGCATCGCAGTTTTCTATTTGAACCGTCCAAACAATTTTAATTATTCGGATTCTTGTTCAATTCTTCCTGGCGGCGTTCTTCTTCGTCGTGTCCGAAATGGTCTTCGTCCGGCGCGTAGGCTCTCGGCACGGTCAGCGGTTCGGATTTGAGCATCACGATTCCTTTGTTTCCGTTTGCACGAAGCTGCGTGTCGGGCGTGAAATACGGCACGTCGTTCGTCTGTTTCAAATTCAGAGCCTGATCGAGCGCGGTCGTGTTCAGCGTCAGCGATTTCGCCATTTTGAAGAAAATATCGGTTTGGTCGTAATAGCCGAAAAATAATAACGCGCCCGCGCCTTCGGCTGTAACGGGAACGCTCGAACCCGTGTGATTTCCGGTGCGGTAGCCGACTTTGAGGCGGTAGCGGTTGGTGTTTTCGGGATAGCGGTCGCCGTTCGCGTCTTCGTAATTCGGGAAGCCGGAAGTTTCGCCCGCCGCGTTTTCGATGCCGATGGTTCCCGCCGTGCCGCCGCGATTGCCGTTCGGATATGGGAGCGTGGAAATGACGTTCTGCACGACGTTCGGGACGGTCGTATCAACTACGCCGACGATGGACATTGACTGGTCGTGGTCGGCGGTTACGATGATGAGATTGTTGGCGCGGCTCTGCGGCGTGGCGTTCAAAAACGTGCGTCCGACACCGACGGCTTTGTCGAATTCAATCGTGTCCCAGATTTGTCCGGCAACGTAATTCGGATGCGACTGCTTATCAATCGAAGCACCTTCGACCATCAAGATAAACGGGCTGTTATCTTTTTTCAAAGTGTTAATCGCTTTGCTCGTCATCTCATCAAGATACGGCTGATCGGTAAATCCGCCGAACGCGGGCTGCGGTTCGTCGGTCGGGCGCGGCAGATTGAGTTTGTCGTAAGCGACGTTCATATTGCCCGTGCGGAAAAGTCCTAAAAGTTTGGCGGGCGCGTTCGTGTCGCTGACCGCGTTGAGTTGGGTGCGATTGGTGACGGAGGTGAAACCGGCAGACTGTAATTCGGTAACGAGATTGCGCGTGTCGCCGCTGTTCGCCGTTGTGCGGGCATTGAAATGTTCCAATCCGCCGCCCATAATCACGTCGAACTGAATGCCCGCATTGATCGAACCGTCAACGTATTGTTTGGAGATGTCCTTTAACAGCGAGCGCGTGAAGGAATGTGCGCCTTCGACTGCGGGAGTTGCGTCGGCAACATCCGAAGTCGTAACGATACCGGTTTTGTAGCCGTGTCGTCTTTTCAGATACTGCCACAAACTTTCGACGCGCGGATTGTCGAGCATAAATTGCTTGGTCGCCTGAATCGTCGCCGCGCTCGTCGCGTCGTAGCGAAAATCGTTGTTGTCGGGAAAGACGTTGACCGCGCCGTTCGACGCTTTGTTGCCCGTCGCCCAGGCTGAACCGCTGTTTGCCGAATCGGGAACGACCGTATCCAAACCGTAGGTCATAGACATTCCCGTTACCGGCATTTTATCCATCTGCTGCAAATCGTCGAACCAGCCTTCACGCAGCCGATTCGACGTGCTTTGCGCGACGAGGCGACCGGCATCACGATACGCCGTTCCCATCGCGTCGCCGATATACAGAATGATGTTTTTATTACGGCTCAAATTAAAATCCTGTACGCTGACCTGCGTCGCCACGCCGTAAATCGTTCGCCCGTCGGTGATAACGGCGCGAATGTTTTTCAGTCCGGGCGTGTCGAAACTCATCTTGCGATAAGTGTAGGCGCGGTCGTTGCTGTTCGGATTATTGTCGTTGTTTTCGGTCTGCTCGACGCTGCCCTGATAAACCAGATTCTCCGCGCCGTTTTCGCCTTCGACCGACACGGTTATTCTCGAACGCGCATTGCTGATGCCGTCAATCTCGATTCGCAAATCAAAATACTGATTGGTCAAAACGCGAAATCTTTCCGGCAGATTGATTCGCACACGCGGCGCGGTCTGCGCTTTGACGCTCGACACGGCGAGCATCGTCAGCATTAAAATTCCGATGTAAATTTGTTTTTTCATATTCTCCCTCATCAAATCTTTGTGTGTTAAATAGAATGTTTTTTGCAAGAACACGGGCGACATTTCAAGCGTTCGACGCGAACACGAATTTCCGGCAATCCGTTTGACCGCGAGAAATAATAACGACGGCTTCTCCAAATCATTTGGAAATCGTCCGCCGATAAATTTTGAATTATTAAAAAATGTCCGTTCTTAAGATTGAGAATGAATCCGCGAGGTTAAGATTTGATTGCGTCAGTATTAAAAATTTCTTAACTGTTCCGATCAACATCAAGAGGCTTCCGTTCACTGCCGACGGAAGCCTTTTTATTTGAGTCGAGATTTTTTATCTTTGTTTAATCGGCTGTCCGTTACAGTTTAATGCCCAACGTGAACAGCAGACAGGTTTCAATTTCTTCGAGCGTTAAATTGCCGACTTCGCCCAACCGTTTCGTCAGCCTGGTTTTGTCCAGCACTCGCAACTGATGACACAAAGCAACCGATTCGCTCGACAAGCCGCCTTCGCCCGCTGCAACCGACACACACGACGGCAGAGCGGCGCGGCGCAAATTGGTCGTGAAAGTAATTGCTAAAATTGTAGTTGTAAAACGGTTGATGTCGTTTGTTTGGATTATCAATACGGGACGAGTTCCCGCCTGCTCCGAACCGCGAATCGGATTGAGTTCCGCCAGCCAAATTTCGCCGCGCCGAACCGTCACTGCGCGGTGTCCTCGCGTTTAAGACCAGCGGCATATTCGTTTAAATTCGTTTCGGCGAGTTCACGATCTTCGTCCGCAAATTCTGCATATAAAGCTGCGATTTCAGTTTCATCAATTTCAGTTACTGACTTGCGGCGTTCACGAAATTTAAGAAACTCTAAAAACTCGGCAACCGTTTGCAGCTGCGTATCGCTCAGTTCCGCCAGAGTCGTTACAACTTGTTCTTTAGTCGAAATCATAGACCTTCATTTTACAACGAGGCGCAGGAAATTGCATTTTAAATGTCAGAAGGCTCAGGCAGAAATAAGAAACTGCCGCTTTTGAACTCATTTTTTCAACTGCAAAGCGTCCTTCATCACATAGAAAATCCAGTTCTCTTCCATCACGCCCTGCACCAGATATGAACCCGCGCCGGTTGCAAAGATGGCGACATCTTCGCCGCCGTGCGTTTCGTCATTTAGGGGAACGGCGGCTTCCTGTTTGTAGTCGGGATTTGTAACCTGTTCCTGCGTCAGCGTCGGGCGTGTGCCGCCAACGTAGCCTTTGCCGTTGCCGTAGCCGAGCGTCGTGAACGGCTGTTTGTTTTTGTCGCCTTTTTCCTTTTCTTCGAGCAGTCCGTCGCCGTCAACTTCCCTGACCAGACCGAGAATGTTGTTGCCGCGAATCGGGTAGCCGCCCATCGTAAAAGTGTGGCTGTGGTCGGCGGTTACGATGATCAGAGTGTCTTTCAGATTGACTTTCGAGAGCGCGGTTTTGACGGCGTTCGACAATTCAATCGCTTCGGTCAGAGCGCGAAATGCGTTGCCGTTGTGATGCGCGTGGTCAATTCTGCCGCCTTCGACCATCAGGAAAAATCCTTTTTTATTGTTCGATAAAACGTCAATCGCCTTTGCCGTCATCTCGCTCAAAGACGGCTCGCCCGCTTTGTCCTGCGGGCGGTCGTAATTGTATTGCAGATGCGACGGCTCGAACAGTCCGAGCAGATGCTTCGTCCGTTTCGCATCAATCGCGTCGAACTGCTGTTTGTTCCAAACGTAATCGGAGTTTTTATATTTCGCCGTCCATTCCTTCGTCAAATCACGCCCGTCCAATCGCTCGCCTTTTTTATCGTTGTATTCAGGATCGTTCATTTGATTCGGCAAAAATTTCGTGCGCCCGCCGCCCATCGCCACTTCCAAACCGTCGCCGTAATTAAATTCGATCAACTGTCTGGCGATGTCGGGAAACTTCGCGTCGTAAGCCGTCTTAGTAATGCGAAAAATATCGCCGTCCGATTCCCAATCGCGGTCAGCCGTGTGCGCGTAACACGCTCCCGGCGTGGCGTGCGTCAAACGCGCCGTCGTTACCACGCCGGTTGATTTCCCGCCGTCTTCCGCCATCTCCAGAAGCGTTTTCGTTTCGTTGCCTTTGACGGTCGTATAGTCGTCGTGGACGACGTTTTGATTAACCGACAACACGCCTTCGTCGGTTTTGATGCCGGAAATAATCGCGCTCATCGTCGGCGCGGAGTCGGAAGTCTGCTGGTTCGCGCTGTAAGTTTTCGACAGTGCGACCGACGGAAATTTCTCAAAGCTGAGTTGATTTTCCTCGCCGCTTTCGCCGCGCATCTGACCTTCGAGAATCCGAGCCGCCGTCAAAGTCGTGATGCCCATTCCGTCGCCGATAAACAAAATGACGTTCTTCGCTCGCTTGCCGAATTTCTTTTGATTCTTGATTTGCTGAACTCGCGCTTCGCCGTCGCTGCGCCACATTTCCGGTGTTTCCTTTCGCTTCGTCGGAAACGGTTTCGTGTCGGCAGTTTGCAGAAAGACTTTCGGCGGAAAAATAAACATCGAGATCAAGCCGCCGAAAACTGCTAACGCAGCGATTTTTTTGTAATCGAAGATATATTTGCTCATTCTTAATTTTAGATGGAAAGAAATTTATTTCGGAGTAAGTGATAAGGGGAAAGGTGATAAGTGATAAGACGGCGCATTTGACCTTATCACTTATCACCTTTCCCCTTATCACTTACTCCGAAAATTATTTTTGTGTAACGGTGTCAGTTTATTTTACCGGCAGACCCGGCAAAATTTTATCCAAAACCGCGCAATAAACTTCACGATTTCATTCTTTATCTGGCTTTGCCTATAAAATCGGTTTTGCCCACAAAATACATCTTTTGACCGTA
>CAXTKJ010000036.1:0-48928 GCA_964244835.1 uncultured Pyrinomonadaceae bacterium | reverse complement strand
ATGCAGACGCTCGGACTCGATAAAAACGTCTTTATTCGTTCGATGGCAACACGCGGAAATCTCGGCGGTTTATCACGCGCAACGGTTGACACGGTAGCGATTTTGGACGCGGCGGGTTTTGATAAAGTCATCGTCGAAACCGTCGGAGTCGGGCAGGACGAAGTGGAGATCGTCAAAACGGCGGACGTTTCCGTCGTCGTTCTCGTTCCCGGAATGGGCGACGATATTCAGGCGATCAAAGCCGGAATTATGGAAATCGGCGACGTTTTCGTCATCAACAAAGCCGACCGCGAAGGCGTTCTCCGCACCGAAAAGGAACTCGAAGCCCTGCTGACATTAGCGATGCGCCCCGACTTCTGGAATCCGCCGATCATCAAAACCATCGCGCCCGAATCCAAAGGCATCGAAGATTTATCGAAAGCCATCGAAAGTTTTTACGAATTTCAAAAGAAAGGCGAAAACCTCGAACGCCGCCAGGCGATTGCCAAATGGCGACTGCTGGAACTTTTACAGGAAAAACTTCTGGCAGACGTTTTAAGCCGCGACGGAACGGGCGAAAAGTTAGACCGACTGGCGCAGGAAATAGCGGAGAAGCGAAATAATCCTTATTCGGCGGTTGAAGAAATTTTGAGGTAAATTTATGGGGCAATACTTTAGATTCGTAAATGCAACCAAACGAACCGAATCCCGAACTTCTATCTCGTCCAATTTCGGTTTGAGTTGGGAGAAAAATTTACATCGAATATACGACGAAAGATTGGACGAAATTTTTGATTCCGTAATCAAAGCGAATAATTGGGAGGAAACTGACGCGATAATTGCTGTCGGCGACGACGGCGATATAGTTTATCGTCCAATAAAATTATGAAATACAAGAGATTTATTTTTTTGCTTTCTGCATCATTATTTATTTGTTCTGTGAGTTTTGGTCAAGCAAGACAAATCTGTCCTGTTTCTGAAAAAAATTCTTTAGATCGGAAAGTTTGCGATTCTAAAATCAAATGGAAAGATTCTCATATTGTTTGGCTGTTGCCCGATGTGTTTTATTCTGTAAAAGTCCCGGCTGGAATTAGCATAATCTTCAATAAAGACTCCGAAGAAGAACCATTACAAAATTTCACTCCAAACAGTTTTGTTTTGCGAGATGTTCTAAATAAAATTATAACGGTTCAATCTCAATATCAATGGAAAGAAGAAGACGGTGTAATAAACGTATATCCTACCAACGACTACCCTGTTTTGGACATTCGCATTTCCGATTATCAACTTGAAAATGGAACCGTTGCTGATGCGCTTGAAAAACTTCTTGAGACAAGTGAATTTGAAAATCATTTAAAGGAAAATCATTTATTTGAAGAAGATAGCGTAATTCACGGCGGAACGGAATCGCAAAGACAGAAACAGTTTTCAATTAAATTGCAAAATTCTACCATCCGAGAAATTTTGAATGAAATTGTTAAGGCAAATGAAACAGGAACTTGGATGTATGGAGAATACGGATCCAAAGATAACGAAAAAGAGAAGCGGTATCGTTTAGGAATTTATAACTAAATTTTTGAAGTATGAAAATCAGTCATCTCAGCATTGCCGCCGAAAGAGGTGTAAAAATATGAAAAATTATCGTTTTTCTGTAATCATCGAAAAAGACGAAGATGGCTATTTCGCTTCGTGCAATGAACTTCAAGGTTGTTACACGCAGGGCGAAACTTATGAAGAAACGATTGAAAATATCAAAGACGCGATTGCGCTTCACGTTGAAGATAGACTTGAATCAGGCGAAGAAATTTCGCAGCCGCAAGCCGTTAGTTTAACTTTGATGGATTTGGCTATATGAGCGGGAAGATTCCTAGATTGACGGCTTCGGAAATTATCAAAGTGTTGGAAAGATGCGGTTTTGTTCTGACAAGACAAAGCGGGAGTCATAAAATTTACAAAAATGGTGAAGGCAAACGTGCCACAGTGCCGTTTCACTCGGCGAAGATTCTGCACCCGAAAGTTTTGAAAAGTATTATGAACGAAGCGGATTTGAGCGTCGAAGATTTAAAAAAGTATTTATGAAAATCAATCATCTCGGCATTGCCACCAAAGGAATTGACGAAGCGTTGAAGTTTTGGGGCGACGCGCTCGGATTGGAGAATGTTCACACGGAAACGGTCGAAGATCAGAAGGTGCGCGTGGCGATGCTGCCGATTGGCGATACGCGGATTGAATTATTGGAAGCAACGTCTGATGATTCGCCGATTGCGAAATTTATCGAAAAGCGCGGCGGCGGCATTCATCATATCGCGGTCGAGGTCGAAAATATCGAAGCGGCGTTAGCGAAACTAAAGGCGGAAGGAATGCGTTTAATAGATGAAACGCCGCGCATCGGCGCGGAAAATTGTCTGGTCGCGTTCGTTCATCCTTCTTCGGCGAACGGAGTTTTACTGGAATTAGTGCAGAAACAATAAACATTCATCATTGAACATTTATCATTCGGCATTTGCCGAATTCACGCTAAATGTTCAATGATGAATGATAAATGAATTTAAAAGTGAGGATTTAAGAAATTGAATAGTTTAACAAAAGGAATCGCCGTGATTGCCGTGATTTTGGCAATCGGCGCGGGTTTAGTAGTCTGGAAATCGAAGGTCGGCGGACACGGCAGCGAGTCGCTCAACCGCGTTACCAAAGAAGATATGGCGTTGCTGTTGGCTGATGCCGACCCGTCGCAGTTACAGGCGATCAGCGAAAGCCCGGACGCGAAAAAGAAAATCGCCGAAAATATCAGACAGCTTTTAGCCGTCGCCAGCCAAGCCAGAAAAGACGGTTTAGCCGACGACCCGAATATCAAGACCGAACTCGAAAGCCTGCGTTCGGAGGTCATCGCCAGAACTTACGACAGAAAAATCAACGGCGATAAAGGTCAGATGCCGCCGTTCGGCTTTATTTCGGAAGACAAGGTAAATGAGGCTATCGCCAAACCGGATTTTGAAGCGAAGTTTAAAACATTTCTCGATTCGAAAATCGCGCTCGCCAAAGAAAGCGGCAAATTCCCAAAGGATAAGGAATTGAGCGAAGAAGAATTAAAGTCGGTGAAGGAAGATTTTGCCAAAATCAAAATTTACGAAGAGGAAGCCGAAGCTAAAAAATCAGAACTCGGCGAGCCGTTTCAGCGCAATCTCGATTTACAGATCAAATTACAACAGGCGCAGTTTTTAGCCAGCCGTTACGCGCAGAAAACTCTGACCGAAAAAGCGAAAGTAACCGATGACGACATTAAAAATTACATCGCCGCCCATCCCGAATACAGCACGACCGAGAAAAAAACGCAGGCGGAACAGATTTTGAGCCGCGCCAAAGCGGGCGAAGATTTTGCGAAATTAGCCGACGAATTGAGCCAAGACCCCGGAACGAAAGGCAAAGGCGGCTTATACGAAGGCGTTACGATGGGCAAAATGGTTCCGGCGTTTGAACAGGCGGCACTCGCGCTCGAACCCGGCAAAATTACTGATAATCTGGTCGAAACGCCGTTCGGCTATCACATCATCAAACTCGAAAAGAAAGGCGAAACAAAAGGTGCAGACGGGCAAATGGCTCCGACTTACGACGTTCGCCATATTCTGATTACGACAACGATGAAGGATCCGAAAAATCCGATGGGACGCGAAATGCCGATCAATGATATGGTCAAGAGCGTTTTGCAGGAAGAAAAACAGAAACAGATTCTGGACGAAATCGTGAAAAACAATCCGGTCGAAGTCTCAGAAGATTTTGACGTGCCGAAACCGTCGGAAGAAGATTTGAAGAAAATGCAGGAACAGCAGCAGCAAATGATGATGCCGGGAGGTCCGGGAGGTCCGGGCGGTCCTAACGGGATGCCGGTTCCGCCGCCGGGTGGTCCGAACGCGCCGAAAGGAAAAACTCCGCCGGTGAAAAAACCTGAACCGAAGAAATAGTTTTTAACGGAAAATGGCAAACGGAAAGTAGAAAATATTCAAGTCAAATATTTTCTACTTTCCGTTTTTAGTTTCTATTTTCATTATGATTTTGGGCGATTATCGAATTGAGGTTATTTCCGATGCCGAGTTCAAACTCGACGGCGGCGCGATGTTCGGCGTTGTGCCGCGTGTGGTTTGGGAGCGAGTTGCGCCGCCAGACGAATTTAATCGGATTCGTCTGCAAACGAATTGTTTGTTCATCGAAACACCCGACGAGAAAATCTTGATCGAAACCGGCATCGGCGAGAAATGGACGGAAAAGCAGGCGACAATGTTCGGTCTCAAACGTGAAAAAACTTTTGCCGAAACGCTGTTTGAGAGAACGGGCTGTCAGCCTCTCGATATTTCCATCGTCGTCAACACGCATCTGCATTTCGACCATTGCGGCGGCAACACGATTTTTAACGGATGCGGCGAAATTGTTTCACAGTTTCCGAACGCGCGCTATTTCATTTCCGAATCGGAATTCAAACACGCCGAAAATCCGTCGGAGCGCGACCGCGCCAGTTATCTTAAGGAAAATTGGATGTCCTTACAATCAAGCGGACAGTTGGAATTAAAACCCGACGACTACGAAGTGGTCGAAGGTTTGACGATGCGGCAAACTCGCGGGCATAATGCGGCGATGCAAACTGCCTGTTTGCGGCGCGGTGATGAAACGCTTTTTTGTTTCGCTGATTTGATCCCGACGCGGCATCATTTGCCGTTGGCTTGGATAATGGGATTCGACCTTTATCCGCTGGAAACTTTGGCAAATAAGAAAAGATTTTTGCCGTTGGCGGTCAAAGAAGATTGGTTGTGCCTTTTTTATCACGATGCGGATGCGCCGCTTTATCGGCTGGCAAACGAAGAGGGGAAATTCTCTGCCAAAGAATTTCCCCTCCAATAGATCGTGGAATTTAGTTTTAGTTTACTTAGTAAAAACGCCCGAACCGCGTGTCAGATAATCCTGCATTGTAAAGGCGAACATAATCGCCAGCCAGAAAAATCCGGCAATCGCCGTCAGCCAAATCAAGCGCGAACTCCAATAAACGTGCATAAAAAACAGCACGACGCAAATCATTTTGGTAAACGCGATTAGCAATGCCACTAAAGTATTTGCGCCCGGAAATAAAAGTCCGTCCAAATCAAAAAGAGCGACAAAATAAGTTATTATCGTGCCTAAAAACAAAACTGCAAAAACCCCTATGTAGAGCGGCAATCCGACAATGTGATGCTCCTGCGAATGTTCGCCGTGATTATCCGAATCGTGGTGTGTATGTTTTTCTGCCATTTTAATGTATGCCTCCTCCGTGTGCAATAAAGTGTCTTCCTAAAAGATAAAGCAGCGGGAAAAGGAAAATCCAAACGATGTCAACAAAGTGCCAGTAAAGTCCGGTAATTTCGACCGGCGCGTAGTATTCGGGGGTGAATGCTCCGCGAAAGGCTTTCCAGGTCAGCCACGTCATAATTCCTAAACCGATAATCATATGCAGCGCGTGCAAACCTGTCATCACAAAATAAATGAAGAAAAAGATTTGAACTTTATCCTGAAACTTCGCCGCACTGATTTCGCCGTTAGCAAAATAGCCGATTTTTTCGGCATCGGTCAGATAGCCGCCCTGTTGCGCTTGAACGGCGAGCGAAACGTCGTGCCAGATAAAATTGCCTTTCGGATTAACGTATTTTTCGTGTTTGCCCGCGCCGGGTTCTTCGCCCTGCGCCGTTGGCAATGATTCGTTCGGGTCTTGTCTGCCGACCGGAACGCTCACTGTACCGCTGTGTTCGTCAGAATCGGCGAGTTCCTTGTCGGTTTTCATATTCAAACCGGCGACCGGAACGATTCCTTCGTGATATTTCGCCGTGTATTCGATAGCTTTTACGCCTAAGAAAACCGTTCCGAAAATCATCGTCAGAATGAGCAGCCCAACTTGCAGATTGCGTTGTCCCATCTGCGCGGCGCGAACCGCGAGAGCCATCGTCAAACTGCTGACAATCAGCACGAGGGTATTTAATCCGCCGTAGAATGCGTCGAGGTGATTACTACCCGCCGCAAACGCCATCGGATAGCGCGAACGGAAAACCAGATAAACCGTGAACAGTCCGCCGAAGAACATAATTTCCTGGACGAGAAACATCCACATTCCAATCGAATCGGATTCCTGCTGCTGTCCCATATCTTCAAACTGATGTTGAAGTCCGGGCGGATGATATTCGTGTGTGTCGTGTGCCATTTTTCTATTGGTGAGTGGTGAGTGGTGAGTGGTGAGTTTCAGAAGAGTTTTTTTACTCACCGCTCACCGTTCACCGTTCACCACTAAACAGTAACCCTGTATTTATTTCTCGCGTCTTCCAAATCAAGTCCGCTTTCTTCGCCGAATTCGTAGGCTTCCCACGTTACAATCGGAGTTTCTTCAAAGTTTTCGGTCGGCGGCGGTGATGCCGTGCGCCATTCCAATCCGGGCAAAAGCCAAGGATTTGCCGGAGCTTTTTCGCCGAAGAAAATCGAATAAGTAAAATAAATCAGCGGAATAATTAAACCGATGGCGAGAATTGACGCTCCAGCGGTCGAGAAGATATTTAACACTTGAAGCTCTGGCGGATACGAAGCGTAGCGGCGCGGCATTCCCATATAACCTAAAATAAACTGCGGGAAAAACGTCAGGTTAAAGCCGACGAAAATAATAATCGCCGCGATTTTGCTCCAGAATTCCGAATACATTCTGCCAGTAATTTTCGACCACCAATAATGCAGACCGCCGAGATAAGCCAAAACCTGCCCGCCGACCATTACATAATGGAAATGCGCGACGATAAAGTAGGTGTCGGTCAAATGAACCGTTAATCCGATTGATCCTAAAAACAAGCCGGTCAAACCGCCGATCAAAAACAGACCGATGAAAAACAGAGCGTAAAGCATCGGCGTATCATATGAAATTTGCCCTTTATAGAGCGTCGCCGCCCAGTTGAAAATTTTAATCGCCGACGGCACGGCAACGACCATCGTCAGGAACGAGAAAACTAAACCTGCGTAAATTGACTGTCCCGAAACGAACATATGATGTCCCCAGACGAGAAAGCCGAAAACCGCAATCGCAATCGAGGAAAACGCAATGAACTCGTAGCCGAAAATCTTTTTGCGCGAAAAATTGGAAATCAACTCGGAAATCACGCCCATTCCCGGCAGAATCATAATATAAACCGCTGGATGCGAGTAGAACCAGAATAAATGCTGGAACAGAATCGGGTCGCCGCCGATTGCCGGATCAAAAATTCCGACGTGCGCGAGTCGTTCAATCGCCATCAGCAAAATTGTGATCGCAATAACCGGCGTTCCCAAAATCATTACGAGCGATGTTGCGTAATGCGCCCAAACGAACAGCGGCAGGCGAAACCAAGTCATTCCGGGAGCGCGCATCGTATGGACGGTAACGATAAAATTCAAGCCGGTTAAAATAGAAGAAAATCCGTTAATGAAAATCCCCAAACCGACCGCCATCACATAAGAATTAGAAAACGTCGTCGAATATGGCGTATAGAAGGTCCAGCCGGTATCAACGCCGCCCTGCATCAGCGCAAACAGCGTCAAACCGCCGCCCGCCATATAAAAATACCAACTGAGAAGATTGATTTTCGGAAATGCCAAATCCTTTGCGCCGATCATAATCGGTATCAGGAAATTTCCCAGAATTGCCGGAATGGACGGAATCAAAAAGAAGAAAACCATTATGATTCCGTGCTGGGTGAACACGCGGTTATACGTTGCCGATTGCAGTAAATCGCTGTTCGGGGTCAACAGTTCCAGGCGAATCAGCGAAGCGTAAGTTCCGCCGAGCGCGAAAAATGTCGAAACCGTAACGAGATAGAGAATCGCAATCCGCTTGTGGTCTTTGGTCAAAAGCCAGGACTTGAGCGTGTAACCGTTCGTCAAATAATTCGTCTTCGGCTCTTCCCTTGTATTTCCGATATTAGGTGCTTCTGCGTTTTGCATAACTATTAAAACTTTTTTTTCGTTCGTGTCAAAAAATTTATCTGTTCTGTTGATTCGTCGGCTCGCCGCGTTCCGGCGGCGCGTTCGGGTTGCTGCCCTGGCTGTTCGTGTCGCCGCGATTCGCTCTCGGCGCGGTCGTGCTGTTGGAATTCGTCATCGAATTTCCGCTGGTCGTGCCGCCGTTATTCATTCCGCCGGTCGTCGTGGTCGTCGTGGTCGTTCCGCTACCATTATTGCCGCTCAAAGATTTAATATAAGCGACGAGCGAAACGAGCTGTTCTTCCGTTACCTGACCTTTGAAAGTCGGCATAATCGGTTGAAAACCTTCGACGATTTGCGATGACGGATTCAAAATCGAGTTGCGGATATATTCGTCGTCGGCAATCACGGTTTGCCCGTTCGCCAGTTTTACTTCGTGATTGTAAATTCCTTCGAGTTTCGCGCCGCGCTGACTCGCGCCGCCTTCGTGACACGACGCGCAGCCGAGTTTATTCTGAAATAAATCCTGTCCGGCTTGGACGGGCGTTTGTCCCGACTCATTACCCGACAGCCAATTATCGAAATCGCGCTGCTCCATCACATAAATGTAGCCGCCCATTCCCGAATGATTCAATCCGCAGTATTCGGCGCAATAGATATGATATTTTCCCGGTTTGATGGCATTGAACCAAATCGTCGTGTAGCGTCCCGGAATGACATCGGCTTTCGTGCGAAACGCCGGAATATAAAGGTCGTGCAGCACGTCTTCGGTCGTCATCGTGATTTTGACGTTGCGCCCGACGGGAACGTGCAGTTCGTTGATTTCGCGCTGTCCGGTGCTGTGCTGAAATTTCCACATCCACTGTTTCCCGACAACGTAAATGTCCATCGCGTCTTTCGGCGGATTAGATTGGTTGTAATAAACAATCGCGCCGCCGAGGAAAATCGTCATCGAAATCACGAACGGAATAATTGACCAAACCGTTTCCAGAGCAATCGAGCCGTGAATTTCCGCGCCGGTCGCAAATTTTTCTTTTTCACGATAACGCACGAAGAAAAAGAAGATCACCGCGACAATCGGAATGGTGAAACCGATGCTGATTAAAATCAGATAAAAATACAGCGCGTCCACCTGCCACGCGAAAGTGGAAGCCTGTTCTGGAAATAATGGAACCCAAGAGTTCGTTTGCATAAACTTTTTTCAGTGCAGAGTGGAAAGTAGAGAGTGGAGATTTATCTCGTTCTACTTTAACCGACTAATTCTTTACTCTTCACTCTTTACTCTCCACTCGTTTTTACCGCGTTTCCAAAAAACGAAAATCATTCCGCCTAAACCTAAAATCGTGGCAATCGCCATCAAGCGCAAAACCTTCAAAATCGCCAAACCGTATTTGCCCGTCGCCGGGTCGTAATGAAAACAATACAAATAAAGTTTTTCCGCCGCGCTGCCGATTTTGCCTTCCGAGGCTTCCATCAAACCCAATTTCAAATCCTTCGGCGCGTAGTCAATGCCGTAAAAGTATTTTGAAATTCTGCCGTCGGGCGTAATTAATGTAACGCCGCCCGCGTGGGCAAACTGGTTGGTCGCTTCGTCGAATTGATATGTAAAGCCGACCGCCTGCGTAACTTTGTCAATCTCGCTCTGCGTTCCGGTCAGAAAATGCCAGCCGTTTTCCGCGCCGTTTCGCTCGTATCTTGCCAGATAACTCGCCTTCTTGTTTTTGGCTAAATCCGGTTTATCGTTTTCCCTCGCGTCAAAGCTGACAGCAATAACATCGAATTCTTTGCCCGCGTCGAACGAAATGCCTTTCAAGCTGCCGGTCATTCCGTTCAAAACTTCGTTGCACAGCATCGGACATTCGTAATAAACAAGAGCTAAAATTACCGGTCTGCCGCTCTTGAAATAACTTCCGAGTTTGACGGCATTCCCATTTTCGTCTTTAAACTCCGCATCGAACGGCAGTTGATTATTTAATTTCTGTTCGATGCCGACCTTATTCAGAATCGGCGGCAAGCCCGAACTAACTCCGGCTTGCGACGGATCATATGTCTTCGGCGCGTAAAGCGGCGAATTGTAATGCTCAGACTTTTGCGCCGCGACGTTAATCGCTAAAATCGCCAAAAGCATTAAAAGTTTCAGTTTCAAAACCGCTGAAATGGCTGAACTTTTTCTCATAACTAAAATTGATTCAGACAGATTTTTTATCCTTCCGCCTTCATCTTTCATCCTTTACCTGCGTCTATCAGTCGCCGTTCTGCCCGCGCTCGAATAGGAAACGAAATGCTGTGCTTCTTCGACCGCCTTCTGCGTCTGTTCGCCCGCGCGCGTTTTGACGTTTTCTGCAAGCAGTTTCTTTTTCGCTTCTTCAATCGGCAGGCTGACAACCGTGTTGCCGTTTTTCTGTCCTTCTTTCCACTGCTTTTCCCACTGCGCTGAAAGCTCACGATATTCGGACTGCGGTATTTTCAATTCGAGATTGACGCGACCATTTTCGCCTTCCACGCCGTATCCCGGCGCGGCTTGCAAACGCGGTTCGGGCGGCAGACTTTCTCTCGAATCCATCGCCATCGGATTATTGGAAACCTTCATTGCCGAATCTTGCTCGGACATTACGTTTAGCAGAAAATACATCAAGCCGAATGTAATGACGATTAACAAAAACAGACCGATGGCGAAATAAGCCACACCGCGCAAGCCGATGACGTTCGTCTCGTATGTTCGGTCGAAATTTACAAAAGATTTTTCGTGCTTCGTTGCCATAAAAAATAGTGAATGGTGAATGGTGAATAGTGAATAGTTTTTACTTTTAGTTTTTCACTATTCCCTTTTCACTTTCTAATGCCCTTTGCCGTGCTTAATCGCGCTTTCCAGATACGGATCGTTAATTGGAATCAATGGACGCTCCATCAATTTGGTAAAGAAAAACCACAGCCAAATTCCGCCGACTCCGATTGGCGCGACGAGATACATCCAACTAAAATTCGTTATAAAATCCACCGATTTTTCGCCCATCCCGATTCGCGGACTCGGACCAATCAGATAGAACATATCCAAAAGCCGCAGAGCTAAAATGAAAATCGCTGTAACTGCCAGCCATCTCGCGCTGCGTTTCAAATCCCGATTCAACAAAACGAGGAACGGAAACGCGAAGTGAAAGACGATCAGTAAAATCCCGATGACACCCCAGGTTCCTTCCATTCTGGTCAGATACCAGCGCGTTTCTTCCGGCAAATTCCCTGACCAGATAATCAAAAACTGCGAAAAATTGAAATACGCCCAAACCATCACTAGCGCGAGCATCAGTTTCCCGATGTCGTGAAAATGCTTGCTGCCCAAAATTCGATTCATCGGTGCTTTGTTCGCCAAAACCGCGAGCAGCGCGACTGAAAAACAAAAGCAGCTCAACGCCCAGCCGGTCGCAAACAGCAATCCCCAAATCGTCGAATACCAATGCGGGTCGAGCGTCATCACCCAATCAATCGCGGCAAAACTGACGACCAAGACATAAAACACCATCGTCGGACCGGAGAACTTCGACATATCGTTCGCCGCTTTCAAAGCTGTGTCGAAATCGTTTGATTGATCTTGTTTCAGCGACCAATTATTGAGGTAATAAGCCATTACGTACCACAAAACGAAATACATCGCGGCGCGAATCACAAACCAGAGCGGCGTTAAATAACCGGAAGCCGCACGCCATTTAACCACTTTGTCATCGGGAATATGCGTCCATTCGTAAATCGAATGAGTCAAAACACCAACCGCAATCGGCACAAACAAAATCGCAATAATCGGCAAAGTTCGTGAACACGCTTCGGCAGTGCGGCGAATGACGATGCCCCACGCGCCGCCGGTCAGATGCTGTAAAATCAAAATTCCTAAGCCGCCGATGCCGATGCCGCCCCAGAAAATAAATCCTAAAAGCCACGCCCGCAATGCCTGTTCGCGCTGTTCGGGCAGAAAGACGGCGATTCCTAAAATGATAATCGAAATTATTCCGCCGATGCCGAGCGCGATGTTGCGCCAACTGTTGATGTCGGCGGGCGGATTATAATTGACGTTTTCCTGTCTGTTCATCTCTAGCGCGTCCCTCCCGAAGTGTTGGCGTTCGTCGGCGCGGTTGCCGTGTTTGTGTTGCCCGCATTGGGTGCTGTCGCATTGGTATTCGCTGTTTTGCCCGGAGTCATTGCCATATTGCCGTTCGGATTTTGGCTGATTTGCAAAGTCCGAATATAAGAAACGATTGCCCAGCGGTCGGCAGGCGGAACCTGCGCTGCGTAGCCGTTCATCTTGCCCTGCCCGTTGGTAATAACATCGTAAAAATGTCCGACCGGAGCGTTTCGCAGGCGGTCGTCGTTATACGTCGGCGGCTTTGAAAATCCGCGCCGCACAATCATTCCGTCGCCGTTCCCGACCGGACCGTGACAGACGATGCAGAAAACTTTATACCGCTGCTCGCCGCGATCAATCAATTCTTTTGTAACCGGAACTGGAAATTCATTAACCAAACCTGAAAAATCCGTAACTAAAGTATTGCCCGCCGCATCAACTGCCGGAGTCGCCGCCGGATTCGGTGCGGGCGTTTGTCCGTTCGTTTCGGTTTTGCCCGTGTAAAATGCTTTGTCTTCGCGCAAATATCCGCGCGGCACAGTTCCTTCCGGTAGATCGCGGGAGGCGCGTTTATCTTTGAAAAAGTCGCTCTCTTTATATGCCTTATAACGCGGCTGATCCTGCATATCGTAACGACAACCCATAAACAGCAGGCAGTAAGCAGTGAGCAGTAAGCAGTAAGTCGCTGATTTACCGGATTTGGAATTTGGAATTTGGAATTTGGAATTACTCCTCAACATCAAAAACCTCCTGCGCGTTCAGATTCTCCATAAAATTT
Source organism: uncultured Pyrinomonadaceae bacterium (assembly GCA_964244835.1). GTDB lineage: Bacteria > Acidobacteriota > Blastocatellia > Pyrinomonadales > Pyrinomonadaceae. The sequence goes on along the minus strand of CAXTKJ010000036.1, from coordinate 36,110 downwards.
CGCGTCTCGTCGTAGTCAAATTTCGTGTCTTTGCTTTCGATCAGTAAAAAGAATTTTTCGCGCGTCGCCAGCGCAAAACGCGGGACGTTGAAAACCGGATGATACGGCTGCGGCAAACCGTTCAGCAAAATCATTCCGAAAACTGCGGTGAACGCCGCAAGCAAAATCGTTAATTCGTAACTCGCCGGAATAAATGACGGCAAACTGAAATACGGGCGACCGCCGACGATGATCGGATAATCAATGACGTGAACAAAAACCTGCAAGCCGATGCCCGACATCAACCCGACGATGCCGCCGCCCAAAACCAGGAACGGCAAAATCGAACGCTTGATACCGAGTGCTTCGTCAATTTCGTGCAGCGGAAACGGCGAGAAGGCATCGGTTTTTTTGTAACCGGCTTCACGAATTTTATTCGCCGCATCAACCAACTGCGTCGGCGTATCGAATTCCGCTAATAATCCGTAAATTTTCTTGTCCATAAACTTTTCGTTTTGGCTCTGCAGTCAACCTCGCCAACTGGCAAACAACTTGACACGGGTGAGTTGCCCTTATTAATCGCTTGCGGGCAGACTCGGTTGACTGCAAACTTAATCTACAAAATCTTCCGTCTCCTATTTCGCAAATTCATCGCGCTCTCTGCCGGGAGATTCATTCACACCACCGACAAAAGTGTCATCGTGGTCGTGCGCTCCGTGATGCCCGTGCGCGACGTGCGCGTCCGGCAAAAGCGTTCTGACCTCGAAGATCGAAATGATCGGCACGAATCTGACGAACAGATAAAGCAGCGTAAAGAAAAACCCAATCGTTCCGAGAAACATTGACCAGTCGAACATAGTCGGCGAATACATAGCCCACGACGACGGCAAAAAGTCTCGGTGCAAACTCGTTACGATAATCACGAAGCGTTCGAGCCACATTCCGACACTAACGATAATCGAAATAATAAACAGCCAAACTTCGCTTTCGCGGAATCGCTTGAACCACAAAAGCTGAATTGACGCGCCGTTACAGAAAATCAAAAGCCAGTAAAACCACCAGTACGGACCTTCCCAAATACGATTCTTAATCATAAAGTACTCGTATTCGTTCGCGCTGTACCAGCCGAAAAACGCTTCCATCGCATAGCCATAAACGACGATCAAACCGGTCGCCAGCATCACCTTCGCCATATAGACGAGGTGCGCGTGCGTGATAAAATCCTGCATTTTATACAGCCGTCGAAGCGGAATACACAAAATCAAAACCATCGCAAACCCGGCGAAAACCGCCCCGGCAACGAAATACGGCGGAAAAATCGTCGCGTGCCAACCGGGAAGCTGCGCCACCGAGAAGTCGAACGAAACGATTGAGTGAACCGACAAAACAAGCGGCGTTGAAAGTCCTGCAAGTAGCAAATAAGCGATTTCGTAACGATGCCAATGTCGCGCCGAACCGCGCCAGCCCATTGAGAGCAAACCGTAAACGATTTTGAAATACTTGTTTTTCGCTCTATCGCGCAAAGTCGCAAAATCGGGAATCAAACCGACGTACCAGAACAAAGCCGAAACCGTCGCGTAAGTCGAAACCGCAAAAACGTCCCACATCAAAGGCGAACGAAATTGAGGCCACATACCCATCGTGTTCGGATATGGAAACAACCAATATGCCAGCCACGGTCGTCCCGTATGAAGCAACGGAAAAAGTCCCGCGCAAGCCACCGCAAATAGCGTCATCGCTTCGGCGAAACGGTTAATTGACGTGCGCCATTTTTGATTGAGCAAAAGCAAAATCGCAGAAATCAGAGTTCCGGCGTGTCCGATACCGATCCACCAAACGAAGTTGATAATATCGAACGCCCAGCCGACCGGCTGGTTATTGCCCCAGATTCCGATACCCGTAGTAACGAGATAAACGACGGTGAACAAAAGTATCTGGGCAGTCAGAAACGCGATTCCCAGACCAATGTACCAGTGAAACGGCGTTTTCTTTTTCAACGCCAAATCCCCGATCTGGTCGGACACCGATCCGAACGTATGCTCGCCTTCGACCATTGTCGGTCGAAGTCTTCTCTCCATTGCTTGTGCGTCTTCTACGTTTTGCATCTTGTTTCCCGATTTTCTGATTCGTTAAATTCTAATGACCGCCTTCGACTGATTTCGGATCTTCCGCTTTTACGCCTGCCTCGACCGGTTTCGGTGCTTGGTAATCAGGCATTTCCTTGTTCTGATTTTTCAAACCGGCTAAATAAGTGGTGCGCGGCTGAGTGTTCAATTCGTTCAGCAAATTGTAATTGCGATGATCTTGTTTTAATTTCGTAACCTGCGCGTTCGGGTCGCTCAAGTCGCCGAAGACAATCGCGTCTGCCGGACAAACCGATTGACACGCGGTAATGATTTCACCGTCACGTACGCGCCGTCCGTCTTTTTCGGCTTCGATTCGCGCCGCCGCGATGCGCTGCGTACAGTAAGTACATTTTTCCATCACGCCGCGACTGCGAATCGTAACTTCCGGGTTTCGCATTAATTTATACTGCGGCGTATTCCAATCCTGATACAGCAAAAAGTTGAAACGGCGAACTTTATACGGACAGTTATTCGAGCAGTAGCGCGTTCCGACGCAGCGGTTATAAACCATATCGTTCAAACCTTCCGCGCTGTGAACCGTCGCGTGAACCGGACAAACCGTTTCGCACGGAGCCTGTTCGCACTGCTGGCATAAAAGCGGCTGAAAATATGGACCGTCGGGATTATTGATGTCATCGCCGCCGTAGTATGCGTCAACGCGCATCCAGTGCATTTCGCGGCTGCGCTCGATCTGTTCGCGCCCGACGACCGGAATATTGTTTTCCGACTGACACGCAATCACGCAGGCATTACAGCCGACGCAGCTATTCAGATCAATCGTCATTCCCCATTTATTGCCGGTGTATTCAAAACGCGGATACATCGTCGCATCGTATTCGTCGTGTTGGTGTCCGAGTCCGGGCGTATTGTTAAACTGCTCCAAATCCCAGACGCGCATAATATCGTCGCGCCGACCTTCGGGAATATTGAAATGAATCTGCGTCGAAGCGATGGCTTTATCGTTGCCGGTCTTGGCGATTTCGCCGAATCCGTTCCACATCGCGCCCGAACTTCTGACATCGAAAGCGTTGTAGCCGATGCCCGTGCCGATGCGTCCGGCGCGGCTGCGACCGTAACCCATATAAATCGTTACGACATCATCCGGCTGTCCCGGCGTAATCCACATCGGGACTTCCTGCGCGATCTCCGCGCCGTTCATTTTCACTTTCACCAAATCGGAAAATAAATTGCCGCCTTTGGTATTGAAAAATGTCGTGCCTAACGCGCCGCCCGCCGCGTCTTCGTTTTTTGCGCCCTGATTGATGCCGAGTCTCTGTGCCGTGCGCGGACTGACCAAAGCGACGTTTTCCCAGGTGATTTTCGTTAAAGGATTCGGCAATTCCTGAAGCCAGCCGTTATTGGTAAAACGTCCGTCATAAACCGAAGGATCGGGCAGAATGGAAATTTCCAAACCGCCGCCGCTCGTTGGCTGAATCGGCTGATTCATAAACGCGCCATTGACCGAAACCGTTTTCGCTGCCGCCGCCGTGTTCGGAACGAATCCGTCGTGGACGACTTTGCGCCAGTTATCATCGAAACTTTTCGTCGTCGGATTGACGCTGCCGCCAGTCGGATTCGCCGCTTGATTCTGTGTCGAAGTCGTCGAATTTCCCTGCCCGACCGCGTTGCCGGTGGTCGTCGCGGCAGTCGTCATCGCTCGCGGCGCGGAATTGGTAAAGCCCTGTTTCTGCCAATTTTCTTTTATGATGTCGAAATCTTTTTTATCGTAATTTTCCTTAAAGAAAAGCTGCGCGACTTCGTGGATATTATGACTTTCGTAAAGCGGCTGAATCAGCGGCTGAACGATGGAAATTGTGCCGTCGAAAGCGCGTGTGTCGCTCCACGATTCGAGATAATGTTTTTCGGAAACGTGCCAATGGCAAAGTTCAGCAGTTTCGTCAATGTAATGTCCGAGATGAACGCGCAGACCAATTTTATTCATCCGCTCGGCGTTCAATTTCAAATCGGCGGGCGTATTATAAACCGGATTGCCGCCCATCATCACGAGCATTTTCACCGCGCCGTTATCAATTTCCTGCACGAGTTGACGCAGTTGATCAATTTGCAAAACGTCAGCAAACGGCTGCATCGGCTCAATATAAGAAACCGTCGTGCCGACATTGCCGAGTGCGGCATTAATGCCATACGCAACCGCGTGAACCATCGGCGGCTGATTGTCGCCCGCGATGACGATTGATTTGCCGCGATTTGCCTGTAAATCACGCGCCAATGCCTGAATCCATTGGGCGTTTTCAGCATAAGTCGAACTCGCGCCCGCGACACCGACCGCCGCCGCGATTGCTTTAGCGATTTCCGACATCTGGCTCGGTTTGACGGCGATGCGGTGATCGGCTTTCGCGCCGGTCAGAGTCATCGTCGTCTCAATCGCGTAGAGACGATTGATGTCGGTTTTTTCGTGATTGTATAAACGGCTCTTATTAAAATCTTTGATGTAGCGGACGTTGAAATTAGAGAAAATATCCGCGTCGAGCGAAACGACTCTGGTCGCCTGATCGAATTTGTAGATCGGCTGCGCCGGCGAACCGAAAGCCATTTTCGCGCCCGCGATTGAATTGTCTTTATTGATCGGCTCGTATTGATACCAACGCGAATTCGGCAATTCGCTTAAAATCTGCCGCATCTGCGCGATCAAAGTCGGCGACGTTACCGTCTCGGTCAAAAATCGAACGCCTGCACCGCCGTCCACCCGATTTTCGTCGAGCTTGGCGCGAAGCTGCATCATAAAATTTTGCCACGTCGAAGGAGTGCCGCGATAAGTAACTTCCTGCGAGCGATCAGGATCATACATATCCAGAAGCGAAGCCTGCGCCAAAACGTCCGTCGCGCCCAGACTTCCGACGTGATCCGGGTTGCCTTCGATTTTCGTCGGGCGACCTTCATTCGATTTCGCCAATAACCCGGTCGCCACGCCGCCGAGCGTCATCGCCGTCGCGTAGAAAAGCGGTTTGCCCGGAATGATTTCTTCGGGCTGTTTGACGTATGGGACGATTTTTTCGGCGGGTTGAATGACGCAGCCGGTCAAACCGGCGAACGCTAAAGACGCGCCCATTACTTTGACAAAGTTGCGGCGGCTCAAACCGTTTTCCCATTCTTCGGCGTGTTGCGGATATTCTTCTTTGACGAATTCCTCAAACTCCGGCGCGTCCGCAAATTCCTCGACGCTGCGCCAATATTCCTTTCCGCTTTTTTGGAGAATTTTGTCTCGCAATAATGCAAAATTAGTTTTGCTGTCTTTGCTCGGCATTCTTTATTCCTCGATTTGGAATTCAAAATTTAACGCTCGATTTTGAATCCCGATTTTCTATCTTTCTACCTGTGGCAAGTCGAACAACTCGTCATCATTTCCTTGCTTCTGATTTTGTAATCGTCTTTCAACTTCAATCTTTCTTCCGCCGTAATATCGCCGTCGCGCCAGTTCATATTGTAAATTTCAGATTTCGGGCGAATAAATTTTTCCGGCTCGCGGTGGCACGACAGACACCATTCCATCTGCAAAGTATTTTCCTGATAAACGGCGGGCATATTGTCAATCTGTCCGTGGCACGTCGAACAGCCGACACCTTTGGCGATATGAATGCTGTGATTGAAATAAGCAAATTCGGGCAGATCGTGAACTTTCTCCCATTCAATCGGTTTATTGTCGCGGTAGCTCGCCCGCACGGGTTCGAGATACGGACTGTCCGACCAAATCTGCGTGTGGCAGTTCATACAGGTCTGCGTCGGCGGAATTCCGGCAGACGATGAAGTTTCGACCGCCGTATGACAATAACGGCAGTCAATTCCGTCGTCGCCGACGTGATGTTTGTGGCTGAACTGTACCGGCTGTTGTTTTTCCATATAACGCCCGGTCAAATAACTCGACCGCGCGATCTGGGTATAAACAAAACCCGCCACGCCCGCCAAAACAATCGCCACGACGATACTGATTTTGGCGACGTTATTCGCTGAACGATGAAAGACTTGTGCCATTTTTTTCCTTCAATCTTAAATTTATAGTTCACCGTGTCCCAGATTAAATAACCTGAGCTAATGGTAAAACTCGACTTTCTTTTATTAAGACCCGAATGCAAAATACTTAAGTTAATTTTACAGAATCCGGCAAAATCCGCAAATTCTATAATCAAACTTAATTAAAAGATAGATTTCCCGGAAACTTTGTGCAAGTTTTCACTAAATTAGTTTAGCTGATAAAACAGATGAAGAAATCCTGTTTATCAAAATTAAATCTCCGCCGAAAGCAGCGCGACCCCGATGGCGGCGGCGTTTCCGCCGAGTTCGCCGCCGATGATCTGCGTCGCTTCAAATGAAGGCGCAAATGAAAGTTCCTTCGTTCTCTGAATGATCGGTTCGAGAACCAGATTCTCCGCTTTCATCAAACTGCCGCCAAGAATAATTTTTTCGACGTTCAATAAATTAATTACTCCGGCGAGTGCCGTGCCGATATATTTCCCCGTTCGGTCGAGCATTAAAATCGCAAAATCATCGCCTTCCTGCGCGGCGTTGACGACATCCTTCAAGCCAATCTCTTCTTCATCCAAACTGCTCAAAGAAGAAGTGCTGTCCTGCTGAAAACGACTTCGGGTGCGCCGCACGATATTGGCGGTCGAAGCGACTTCTTCGAGCTTTACGCCTTCGGAATTGATGGCGAACTGTCCGAATTCACCGGCGAAACCGCTCGTGCCGTGCCAGATTTTCCCGTCTAAAATCAGTGCGCCGCCGATGCCCGTGCCGATGGTCGCGTAAAAGATATTTCGATTTCCGCGTCCCGCGCCCAAAACGAATTCGCCGTAACCGGCGGCGTTCGCGTCGTTTTCAATCGTAATTTTCAGATTCGTCGCCGCTTCCATCTCACCTAAAAAATCAATCGTCTGATGTTCTGGAATAAAGGTGGAAAAAGCGACGCGCTTGGTTTCGTGATGCACCAGTCCGGGAACGGCAACGCCGAGTTTGTCGAATCCGCCGAAGCGCGTTTCGGCTTCCTTGATAAATTTTATGAGCTGCGAAAAAAGCGTCTGGTCGCTGCCAATCGGGTATCGGTGAACGTCAATCAGTTTCCCTTCCGCATTCAGGCAAACAGCTTTGAGCCACGATTTAGAGACTTCGATTCCGACCATTTTTCCCGCGCCGTTGTTAGTTTCGTTCATCACTTTATTTACAGTTATTTAGGCTTAAAAACTACCGAAATTTTAGACAGTTGACTGCCAAGAGTCAAACGCGATTTCGGCAAATACGAATTTATGCCTCAAGGCAGAAACCCGCGCGTGAGCAAGGGTGCTAATTGTAAGTATTCGACACCCTTGCTCACGCGCGGGTTTCTGCCTTAAAAATAAAATGCTAGAGTTTAGTTTATGGAATTGACGGTTGCCGTAACCGGCGCATCAGGCACGATTTACGCCGAAAGAACCTTGCAGATGCTCGCGCAGAGCGGCGCGGTCGAAACGATAAATTTGATTTTATCGAGTGTCGTCCCCATCGTCGCGCAGGTCGAATTGGGCGTGAATCTGAAAGAGCCGAATCAGAAAAAAATCAATGCGTGGCTCGGTTTGGAGGAAAATTCAAAAATAATTCGCTTCTGGCAGTTAGATAATCTGGCGGCAAAACCTTCGAGCGGCTCTAATAAACAAGTTGGTATGATTATCGTGCCGTGTTCGATGGGAACTTTGGGCGCGATTGCGTCGGGCGCGGGAACAAATTTGATTCACCGGGCAGCGGACGTTTGTTTAAAGGAAAACCGCAAACTCCTCATCGTCCCGCGTGAAACGCCTTTTAATCAGATTCATCTGGAAAATATGCTGCGCCTCAGTCGTGCCGGAGCGCAAATTCTGCCCGCGTCGCCGTCGTTTTACCATAAGCCGAAAACCATTGACGATTTGGTGAATCATTTGTGTTACCGGATTTTAGACCAGTTCGACATTCCGCATTCCAAAAAAACCCAGTGGACGGGCGATGAAGTTTCGCACGAACAATAAGGCAAGTGATTAAATAATTTCGAGGTGAAAACGATGCGATTAAAAATAAATTACGTTTCGATTTTATGTGCGTTGATTTCTATTTTAGCGTTTTCAAACGGCGCGGCGGCGCAGCAGGAACGTCAGGTTACGCCGGTTGATGAAGCGAAAAATGATGCGTCATTTCTTGCCTTCCGTGAAAAATTCATCGCCGCCGTCAAAAAGAAAGATGTCAAATTTCTGCTCGCCACGCTCGACCGCGACGTAAAAGGCAGTTTCGGCGGCGATGACGGCATTCAGGATTTCAAAAAACTCTGGAAATTAGACCGACCGAACACGAGCCAATTATGGAACGAGCTTTTGAAGGTTCTCAATAACGGCGGCACTTTTTCCAAAGAATCGAACGCCAAAGAATTTTGTGCGCCGTACAGTTTCACGCTCTTTCCGGCGGATTTGGACGCTTTTGAACACCAGATGATTTTCGGCAATAACGTCAACCTGCGCGAAAAACCCGATACGAAATCGCCGGTCGTCGCGCAGTTGTCGTATAACATCGTCAAAGTTGACTACGACAAATCAATCAAAAAACCCAAATCGGAAAACGATTATAACTGGCTAAAAATCGAAACTCTCGGCGGCAAAAAAGGATTCGTCAGTGCCGAATTCGTTCGCAGTCCGATTGATTTCCGCGCCTGTTTTGAAAAGAAAAACGGCAAATGGTTAATGACTTTTTTCCTCGCCGGAGATTAGATTTTATGCCGACCACCGTCGAAAGATTTTCCAACCGCGTCGAAAATTACGTTAAATATCGCCCGAATTACCCGGCGGAAATTTTGGATTTATTTCGTGATGAAATAAATCTGCAAAGCGATTCAATCGTCGCCGACATCGGCGCGGGAACGGGCATTTCGGCAAAAATTTTTCTCGAAAACGGCAGCGAAGTTTTCGCCGTCGAACCGAACGCGGCGATGCGCGATGCAGCGCAGGAATTTTTGAAAAATTACCCGAAATTAAAGCTCGTTGACGGTACTTCCGAAAATACCAATCTGGAAAACGATTCGGTTGATTTCGTCGTCGCGGCGCAGGCGTTTCATTGGTTTAAACCGGACGCGACGCGAGATGAATTTAAGCGAATTTTGAAAAATAACGGTTATGTCGTTTTAATCTGGAACGAACGAAAATTAAACGCGACCGATTTTCTGCGTGAATACGAAGAATTTCTGCATCAATTCGCCACCGATTACAATGAAGTCCGCCACGATAATATCTCGGTTGAAATTATTAGTGGATTTTTTCAAGCCGACTTCAGACAGAAAACATTTCAAAATTCGCAGACGTTCGACTACGCCGGATTAGAAGGCAGATTGCTTTCATCTTCCTACACGCCGACCGCCGAAAAGCCGCGTTTTCCGGCAATGATCGAAGAATTAAAACGGCTTTTTACTAAGCACGAAAAAGACGGTAGAATTGATTTTCTATACGACACTAATATTTTTTACGGACAAATTTGACAACCCCTTTTTTTATGGAACCAGCAACAGGAAAACGAACGATTACCGTCGCGCATTCGCCCGATTCGGACGACGCTTTTATGTTTTACGGCTTGGCGACGAACAAGCTCGAAACCGACGGTTTGAAATTTGAACACACATTAAAAGACATTCAATCGCTCAACGAAGACGCGAAAAACGGCGTGTTCGACGTAACGGCGATCAGCTTTCACGCCTACGCCTACATTGACGATAAATACGCCCTGCTGCCGCACGGCGCGAGCATCGGCGATAAATACGGTCCGATTCTTGTCTCGAAAGAAAATTACAAACCCGAAGATATTCCGAAACTGAAAATTGCGATTCCCGGCGAATTGACGAGCGCGTTTCTGGCTTTGCGAATTTATAATCAGGAGTTTGAATATACGGTCGTGCCGTTCGACGAAATCATTGATTATGTCCAGAAAGGCAAAGCCGACGCGGGACTTTTGATTCACGAAGGTCAGCTTTTCTATAAAAATATGGGCTTGAAAAAAGTCCTTGATTTGGGCGAATGGTGGTTCGAGAAAACCGGCTTGCCGCTGCCGATGGGCGGCAACGTCATCCGCCGCGATCTGGGCGAAGAACTGATGCGAAAAGTCTCCGTCTGCCTGAAAAAAAGCATCAAGTATTCGATGGACAACCGCGAAGATGCGCTCGCCTACGCAATGCAGTTCGCCCGCGATATGCCGCCGGAATTAGCCGACAGATTCGTGGCGATGTGGGTTAATGATTTGACTTTGGATTATGGTGAACGCGGCAGAGAAGGCGTGAAACTTTTATTGAAAGAAGGCTACGAAAAAGGAATTATTCCTCATCAGGTTGAAGTTAATTTTGTCGAGTAGATTTATTTTTATGGAAAAGAAAAGGCAATCGTTCATTTTTGAGTGATTGCTTTTTTTATTTGAAATATCGAGATAATTTTCGCATTTTTCAGTAGAATAAATTTATCGAATCAAGTTTGAATATAAAATTATGAAAGCAATCGCAGTCAAACCGAAACAACCGAACAGCGTTCATCTTGTCGAGATGGACAAACCGAAAACTGACGACATTAAAGACGGGCGCGGCGTTTTGGTCGAGGTTTTGCGCGTCGGCGCGTGCGGGACTGACCGCGAAATCAACAATGGCGAATACGGTGTCGCGCCGGAAGGTTTTGATTTTCTCGTCCTCGGACACGAAAATTTCGGGCGCGTCGTCGAAGTCGGCGAAAAGGTTTGGGAATTCAAAACCGGTGATTTCGTCGTGGCGACCGTGCGCCGACCGTTTGGACACAGCATTTACGATACTATCGGTCAGCAGGATTTTACGACTGATGCCGAATATTGGGAACGCGGAATTTCCAGACTGCACGGTTATATGGCGGAATTTTATTCAGAAAGCGCGGATTTTCTCGTGAAGATTCCCGAAAAAATTGCTGAAATCGCCGTGCTGCTCGAACCGCTTTCGATTATCGAAAAAGGTTTGAAGCAAGCCGAAGATATTCAGCGGCGACTCGACATCTGGCAGCCTGTGAACGCCGCCGTTCTGGGAACCGGCAACGTCGGATTGCTGACCGTAATGGCTTTGCGAATGCGCGGCTATCAGGTTCACGGCTTCGGACGTGATGCGCGGGACGGATATTTCAACGCCGACCTTTTAGAAGAAATCGGCGCGACTTACGATTCGACGGCTGAGATTTCCGTCGCTGATTCCGTTCAGAAATACGGCGAATACGATTTGATTTTTGAATGCACCGGCTTTTCGCCAATCGTCTTTGACGCGATGCAGTCGCTAAACGAAAACGGTATTTTAATTCTCGCTTCCGTTACCGGCGGCGACCGCAAAACCGACCAAGTTCCGTCCGACAAAATCAATCAAATGTTCGTTCTCGGCAACCGCGCGATGGTCGGCACGGTCAATGCCAATCGTGAACATTTCGAGATGGGCGTGAAGGATTTGGCGTTGTGCGAAGCGATGTCTCCCGGCTGGCTCGGCAAAATGATGACGCATAAGGTTGAAGGTTTGGAAAATTACGAACAAGCATTCGACATTTTGAACAACGCCGGAAAATACAAAGCGATTAAAACATATTTTGAGGTCAGCAAAATTTGATAATGGTAAATGGTGAATGGTGAATGGTAAATTTAAGAAATTCTTCCATTCACCATTCACCATTCACCATTCACCATTAATCTTATGCCCGAATTTGAAGACGATAGTGCCGTTTTAACCGAAAGTGAAACCAAGCTCGAAAAGCCGCCGCTGTATAAAGTCATTCTGCACAACGACGATTTTACGACGATGGAATTCGTCGTTTTCGTTCTGAGCCATGTTTTTCTGCGTTCCGACGCGGAAGCCTTTTCAATTATGCTCAAAGTCCATCACGAAGGCATCGGCATCGCGGGCGTTTATTCGTTTGAAATCGCCAATATGAAAGCCGAAAAAGCGATGAACCTCGCCCGCGCTTCGGAATATCCGCTGCTTTGCACGGTCGAGGAAGAATAAAAAAATGAAGATTGTCGGTTTTATATGGCTCGAAGAAATCGTGCAGAAACTGATTTGGAAACATTCGGTCGAAACCGAAGAAGTGCGCGAGCTTTTCCTCAATAATCCGCGCATTCGATTCATTGAAAAAGGACATCGAAAAGACGAAAATGTTTATGCGGCATACGGGCAAACAGATGCCGGAAGATATTTGGTTTGTTTTTTCGTTTATAAACAAGACAATCGCGCCCTGATTTTGTCGGCAAGAGAAATGACCGGCGCGGAGAGGAAACGCTATGACAGAAAATAAAAGTTCGATTTCAAAAGCCGAATCCTATAAGGAAATCGGCGAGTATTGGGACGAACAAGATACAGATGAAATTTGGGACGTAACGGAAGAAGTGAAGTTTGAAGTTGATTTAAAGTTCGATGTTTTTTACTACGCCGTTGAGAATTCGCTTTCATCGAAACTTCACACTATTGCCGAACGGCGCGGGGTATCGGCGGAGACTTTGATAAATCTTTGGTTACAGGAAAAAGTTATTCAGGAAACCGAAAAAATTTGATGCCCAGCCAGTATTCAAAATTAGAACTTTCTCCATTAGACTTGAGTTTGCCCCAGATCATTTCAAAATACCCGCTGATTCATATAATTAAAGGCTCTCAAGATGAGCCTTATAAAGTAAACATCAATCAATATACCTGCACCTGCCTTGATTGGCAGAAAGACAGAAGCCGCTTCAAACTCCAAGATATTCGTCGGGCTTGTAAACATATCGCTCGAATAATGACGTTACTTCCTTACAGTTGGATTCTGCCGATCCCAGCTTGCAGTTATGCTTTGGCAAGCGTTTTGATTGATGATTACTTTTACGTTCTAAGACGCAAGGAAAATATTTTTTGGATTGATGTTTTCGTAAAAAACCGAATTGGGCAGATTTATGATTATGGATATGATGCTTCGGAAAGACGATGGTCATACAATACACGCCCGCGACATTCAAAGCAGATTAGAGAATTACTGTTGGAGTGGATTAAAACGGATTTGTGCTTCGAAGAAGATGAATCTGATATTTTAGAACTTGATTTTTAATCTTTTATAAAAAACGCGAAATAATTATCAAACAGATTGCGGCTGAAATATCATCAAACCTGTTTTCAAAATTATGCTGACCAGAGAATTAGAAGAAACATTGAGCTTCGCGGTTGACGAAGCCGTGAAATATAAACACGAATACGTTACGCTCGAACATCTTTTGTTCGCGCTTTTGGAAGACACGGCGGCGCGGGATATTTTGTATAACTGCGGCGCGAAATTAGAGGACATCGGCGATTCGCTTCAGGAATATTTTCGCACCACTTTGGAGAAAACGCCCGACGGGATTCAGATGATGCCGGAGTTGACGGCGACGTTTCAGTCAACGATTCAATACGCGATTTTGCAGGCGGAAGGCAGCGGGCAGAAGACGGTTGACGGCGGCAATATCTTAGCAGCGATGTATCAAGCCGAGCAGTCGCACGCGGTTTATCTTTTGAAACAGCAGGGCGTGTCAAGGCTCGATATTTTGAATTATCTGGCGCACGGGATTTCAAAAGTTGACCGCGAATTCGAGTTTGGAGGCGACGGCGAAACCGAAGAGTTTGCCGAAGAACGCGCCGCGCAGCCGGAGAGGAAAAAACCGCTCGAAGCCTTTACCGAAGAGCTTGTTAAGCTCGCTTCGGAAGGCAAAATTGACCCGATCATCGGGCGAAGCGCGGAGATCGAACGCACGATTCAGGTTTTGTGCCGCCGCAAGAAAAACAATCCGCTGTATGTCGGCGAACCCGGCGTTGGTAAAACGGCTTTGGCGGAAGGCTTGGCGTTGAAAATCTCGCAGGGCGAAGTTCCCGACGTGCTGAAAGACGCGAAGGTTTTCGCGCTCGATATGGGCGCGGTGCTGGCGGGAACTCGTTATCGCGGTGATTTTGAACAGCGGTTCAAGGCGATTATTTCCGAACTCAAAAAACACGAAAATTCGATTCTGTTCATAGATGAAATTCATACTATCGTCGGCGCAGGCGCGGTTTCCGGCGGCGCGATGGATGCTTCCAACATTTTAAAACCCGCGCTTGCTAATGGCGATTTACGGTGCATCGGCTCGACGACTTACAGCGAATACAAAGCCGCGTTCGAGCGCGACCGCGCACTCGCCCGACGCTTTCAAAAAATCGAAATCGGTGAGCCGACCATCGAAGAAACTTACGAAATCTTAAAAGGCTTGAAACGATTTTACGAAGACCATCACGGCGTAAAATACTCGGACGAATCTTTGAAAGTCGCGTCGGAACTCGCCGGAAAATACATTAACGACCGCTTTCTGCCCGACAAGGCGATTGATGTCATTGATGAAGTCGGCGCGGCGACAAAACTTTTGCCGGAAGACAAACGCCCGAAACAAATTTCCGTTTCGATGGTCGAAAACACGATTGCGCGAATGGCGAAAATTCCGCCGAAAACCGTCGTCGCCGATGAAAAAGAGCAGCTTAAAACTCTGCGCGAAGATTTGAAAGGCGTTATTTTCGGACAGGACGATGCGGTTGATAAAGTCGTTGACGCGATTCAGATTTCCCGCGCCGGTCTCGGCAATCAATCAAAACCCGTCGGCTCGTTTCTGTTTTCGGGACCAACGGGCGTTGGCAAAACCGAATTATCGAAACAGCTTGCGGAACAACTCGGCATCGAATTTATGCGCTACGATATGAGCGAATACGCCGAACCGCACACGGTTTCACGCTTAATCGGTGCGCCTCCCGGCTACGTCGGTTTCGACCAGGGCGGCTTGCTGACCGAAGCGATTATGCGAACGCCGCACGCCGTTCTCGTCCTCGACGAAATCGAAAAAGCGCATCCGAATCTTTTCAATTTGCTTTTGCAGGTGATGGACTCGGCAACCTTGACCGACAACAACGGAAAAAAGGCGGATTTTCGCAACGTGATTTTGATTATGACGACCAACGCCGGAGCGCGTGAATTGTCGAGCGGCGGTGTCGGTTTCCGTAACCAAGCCGAAACGAAAGGTCAGGCGAAAGGCGCAATCGAACGCACATTCACGCCCGAATTCCGCAATCGTCTCGACGCTTGGGTTCCGTTCAAGGCTCTCGATTTGACGAACATCACGTCAATCGTTGATAAATTTATCAAGGAATTAAACGGACAGCTCGCCGAAAAGCGTGTGTTAATTAAATTGGACGAACCGGCAAAAGAATGGATGGCGAAAAATGGCTTCGACGGCAAATACGGTGCGCGCCCGATGGCGCGTCTGATTCACGATAAAATCAAACAGCCGCTCGCCCACGAAATTCTTTTTGGCAAATTGAGCGACGGCGGCAGCGTAGCAGTTTCCGTGACCGATGACGAATTGGTTTTGAATTTTTGAGGTGTTAAATTCATAAAAAGGAAAGCGCGTTTTCAAACTGAAAACGCGCTTTCCTTTTTTCCATCTTCGATGATTTTGAAAAGATATTATGTTTGTTCCTTCATCGCTTCGCCGAGCCATTTCGGGTTTTTCGCGGTGCCATCGAAGCGCGAGTCGGTTTTGAATTTTTCGTGTTTGCCGGTCATCGCGGCGGATTTGGTTTTGTCTAAAATCGTAGCGATTTGTGCCTGCGTCAGCGGTTTGAAGGTTTTGGCGGCGGTGAACGCCTGTTCGAGATTTTCCGTGTTTTCGATGCCGGTGATGACGACCGAAGTCGGCAGCGTCAGCGAATAATGCAGCATCTGGACGGGTTCGACGAGTTTGGTTTGGAGAATGAACGGGTCGCCGAAGGTTTTCATTCCGAGAACGCCGATTTTGTCGGCGACGAGTTTCGGCAGAACCTGTTTTTCAAACGAGCGGAAATGCGCGTCCATCACGTTTAAGGGCATCTGCACCGCGTCGAACTTAAAATTGTGCGCTGCCGCAATTTCCATCATTCGCAAATGGACGAGCGGGTCTTTGTGTCCCGTGAAACCGATGTAGCGAATTTTTCCGGCTTTTTTGGCTTCGAGCATCGCTTCCGCCGCGCCGCCTTCGGCAAAGATTTTGTCGGGGTCTTCAAAGCGGATGATTTCGTGAAACTGCATCAGGTCAATGCGGTCGGTTTGCAGTCTCAAAAGCGATTCGTCAATCTGTTTCGCCGCGCTCTTTTTATCGCGCCCGTCAATTTTCGACATCTGGAAAACCTTGTTGCGGTAGCCGTCTTTCAAGGCTTTACCGGCGCGGATTTCGCTCAACCCGTCGGCGTAATCCCAACAGTTATCCATAAACGTCATTCCGCGATCAATCGCCGTGCGAACTAATTTGACGGCTTCTTCGTCGGTTTTCGGCTTGCTCAGGTGAAAGCCGCCGAGTCCGATGGCGGAAACTTTTTCGCCCGTCGCGCCTAGTGTCCGATAAATCATTTCGCCTTCGAGCGTCGTTTTTGGTGTTTCAAATATCATTTCCTCGTTCTCCCTTGTCGTGTTTTCCGCGCCGAACGCTTGATGCGCTATCAATAACGCACCCGCGCCGGCGGCTGTTTTGCTGATAAATTTTCTTCTGTTCATCGCTTTACTTCCCTTTTGCTCGTAGAATTTCGGTTTTGTCCGATGTCGTAATTATAATCGGTCGGCGATTCGATAGTCTAATTTTTTCGGTTACAATGTTTCTCAGTTATGGCAGAAATTTCAATGACGCAGACCGCGCCGGAAAAGCATTCGTTTTTTCGCAGTCTTTATTTCAAAGTCATCGTCGGCATCGTCGTCGGCATTTTGCTCGGCGCGTTTTACCCCGAACTCGGCGAGCAGATGAAGCCGCTCGGCGATGCGTTTATCAAGCTGATCAAAATGGTCATCGCGCCGATTATTTTCTTCACGGTCGTGACCGGCATCGCGGGCATCGGCGATATGAAAAAGCTCGGTCGCGTCGGCATTAAGGCGTTCGTTTATTTTGAAGTCGTTACGACACTCGCGCTCGCCATCGGTTTAATCGTCGTCAAAATTATTCAGCCGGGAGCGGGCATCAATGCGACGGCGGAATCTTTGAATTCGGGAGCGACGGCGCAGTATGTCGAAAAGGCGAAGGAGATGGGCATTGTCGAACATCTTCTGCACATCATTCCCGATTCGATTGTGGGCGCGTTTGCCGAAGGTGAAATCTTGCAGGTCTTGTTCGTGGCGATTCTGTTCGGCATCGCGCTCGTCGCGTTCGGCGAGCGGGGCAAACCTTTAATCAAAGCGTTCGATTCCATCGCGCACGTTCTTTTCGGCATCATCGCCATTATTATGAAAGCCGCGCCCATCGGCGCATTCGGCGCGATGGCGTTCACCATCGGCAAATTCGGTGTCGAAACACTCTGGTCGCTTGGCAAATTGATGCTGTGCGTTTATTTGACTTCAATCTTTTTCGTTTTCGTCGTTCTCGGCGCAATCGCTTATTTTCACGGCTTCAGCATTCTGAAATTTCTGCGCTACATCAAGGAAGAATTGCTGATCGTTCTCGGAACTTCTTCAAGCGAATCCGCTTTGCCCAGAATGATGGTCAAGCTCGAACATTTGGGCTGTTCCAAATCAATCGTCGGCTTGGTGATTCCGTCGGGATATTCTTTCAACCTTGACGGCACGGCGATTTATCTGACGATTGCCGCGATTTTCGTCGCGCAGGCGACCAACACGCAACTGACTTTAGCGCAGGAATTACAAATTTTATTGATTTTAATGCTGACCTCGAAAGGCGCGGCGGGCGTAACGGGCAGCGGATTTATCACTCTGGCGGCGACGCTTTCGACCGTCGGCACGATTCCCGTCGCCGGAATCGCTCTGCTGTTAGGCGTTGACCGTTTTATGTCGGAAATGCGAGCCATCACCAACATCATCGGCAACGGCGTGGCAACCGTCGTCGTCTCGAAATGGGAAAACGAATTCGATACGAAACGAGCGGAAAGGATTTTAAACGGCGAAGTTCTCGAAGACGAGCCGCTGCTCGGCGAAACCGAAATTGGCGAAACACATATAAACGCTCAAAAGGAAATCAACAAAGAATTTTAAAGGTGGCGCAGGCTGAAAAGCAGTAGGATTTTTGAATTTTCCAAAGACTTCTTGGATTTTCCAAAGACTTCTTGGATTTCCAAGCCCTTCTCAGAAAAAACAAGCACTTCTCAGAATTTCCAAGCGCGGATAGCGATTCTCAATGACGGATGGCGATTCTCAAGCACTTCTTGAGTTTTTCCAAACACTTCTTGAAAAAAACAACCACTTCTCAGGAGTTTCCAAGCACTTCTCAGCATTTCCCAAGCACTTCCCGGAAAAAACAAGCACGGATAGCGATTCTCTAACGCTTCCTGAAAAAAACCACGCTAATGTCGGAAAAAACACGCGCTTTTTACGATTCTCACACGCTTTTCAAAATCTCCACACGCTTTTGAGGAAAAACGCGCGCTTTTAGAATCTCCACACGCTTTTTGCGTTGGCACGAGTAGCGACAGTTTAAGGTATATGTCGCGTCCCTTCGACGTTGAGATTTACGGCTTTCGCTAATTGTGCGGCTTTCGATTCGTTGATGCCGGACAGTTTTCCATACTGTTGCATAACACCGATGTCGTCGCCGCTTTGATGATAGCTGATTCCGAGTTCGTAATGTGCGTCCGCATCATAAGGGTTGATTTCGACGGCTTTCTCAAAAGCCTCAGCCGCTGCGGAATAATCGCCCAATCCTTTGTTCGCCAAACCGAGATTGAAGCTCCCTTCAAACGAACTGGGATATTGTTTGACGACTTTCGACAAAAGCTGTTTCGCGTCGTTAAAGCGTTGCGTTTTCAGATAAACCTTTGCAATAAATACTTTTGTTCCGACGTTGCTGTCGTCAATTTTGAGCGACTGATTAAAGTATTTGAGCGACTCATCATATTTTTCCTGTTGGTACAGAACGTAACCGAGTTGATTAATGTAACTCGGATCGTTGCCCTGCAAACGATTTACCAGACGCATTTTCCGCTCAGCGGTCTGATTGTCGGGCGGACTACCGTAAATTAGATTGGTCGCTTGCGTGAAAAGATTGAGGGCATATTCGGAACGCTGCGAACCGGATAAGAAAGCGATTTCCTGATCGGTAATATTTTCATCAGGAAACTTCAACTTACTTGTTGAACTATAAGTATCACTGGCAGGCTTCGGCGGCGATTCAGTGTACCATCTGTTGTTTCCGTTGTTCACTTTCGGCACATTATTTATCTGCCCGACGATAAAGCCGAAATACGGCGTTAAAATCGTAATCAAAACCAAAACGACGACCGCCGGTGAATTGCTGCCGAGCGATTCGGCGTTGCTTTTGGCTTGCAATAGACGATTGGCGAGCTGCTCCGATTTGCCGGAAAGTTCCTGCTGACGGCGGCGCAGGTTGACCGCGCCCGAACGCAAAACGGTCAGCGAATGTTCGATGTCCGTTTCGATGCGGCGACGTTCACGCGCTGTCTCTTTGGCGAATTCTTCGTGTTCGTTTTTAAATTTGTCCGAACGCGGGGTAAAGTCGAGTTCGATCTTATTGCGCCATTCGAGCAATTTCGGAACGATTTCGCCGTTAAAATCATTAAACAGGCGAATGCGGTTTTCAGTAACTTCCGCCGCCGTCTTGATGCCTTTGCCGACCAGCCATTGTCTTTCCTGTTCGTCAAAATCTTCGATTTCCGCGTCTTCCAAAGGAATCGAACGCAGATGCTGAAAAAGCTCGCGCCGCACTAATTCGTCCTGCAAATTTTTCGCTTCGCGCACGTTTTCCTGCTGAAACCTCTGATAATCGGCGACTTTCGCACGGACTTTCACCAAATCATTTTCGAGCGTCTGCGGCAGTGCTTTTTGCCGCCATTTTTCCTCGAACGCGCTCCACTCCGCTTCCGCATCGGCAAGCTCGCCGACGACATCATCGCGTTTGTAATCAACCGAACCTTTCCAGTAAACCAGCCAGAACATCATCGAAGCCATTCCGATAAAAAAGGCGATGCCCGCGCCGAACAGCGTCAGCAGAAAAACCAAACCGCAGAACTGGATGCCGCAGGAAACGAGCATTTGTTTTCTGGTTTCCCGTTTCGCCTCGGCGATTTCCGGCGCGGGCAGCGGCAGAACGGGCGGCAAAAGCGGTTTGGCGGGCAGATTTTCATTGATGCCGAAACTCGCAATCAGACTTTCGACCGTGAAGATATTAAAAGGCTTTTCACCGTCCAAATGACTGCCCGCCGTTACGAACGGGAACAGCATCAAGCCGGTCTGCGCTTCGATTTCGCACCACGGGCAACGCGCCAATTCGTTGAAATAAAAATGTCCCGGATGAAGTCCGCACTGTTCGAGATTTTCCGATAAGTCGCCGAGAGCCTCGATCCATTCACGCGGTTCGGGTCGGTCTTCGGTCAGGAACGCGCGTTCAAACATCAGCGCGATGCGCGGCGAAACCGCCGCTAAAGCCAAAGTTCCGGGCGGCTGTTTGACCTTCCGATGTTCCGCGCCGTCGCCATATGCGAAACGCAGTTCGCGGATACATTCTTCGATTGATTTATCTTCGTCGCCGAGATAATTCCCCGCAAACGGATGTCTGCCTAAGAAAAGCAGTTGGAAAATAATGACCGCCAAACCGAAATTGTCGTGTTTATTTTCGCGTTCGACTTCGCTCAAATCCGCGCCCTGCAATTCCGGCGCGAGGTGCGTCGCCACGCCGACTTCGCACGGGTAACGATGTTCGCCGATCTTGATGCTGTAGCTGTCGCAGTCAATCAATTTCACCGTGCCGTCCGCCAAAACTACGCAGTTTCCGTGATTGACATCGCCCATTATGTGCGCGTTTTTATGGAGATTATAAAAAGCGCGGGCGAGATTCGCCGCCGTGTGAACGAGAAAATGCCAAGTCGCTTCGGGAAAATAAACGCGGCGGCTTTTTAGGGAATAAAGCTCGTGAATTTCTTTGGCTTTGACGTTCGGCATCAAAAACCCGACAACTTTGCCGTCCGGTTTATCCTGCAAAACATCAACCACCCAAGCCGCGACCTTTAAAAGCTGCTCGTTTTTATTCGCTGCCATCCAGCGTAATTTCTCGGCTTTTTCTTCCGTGATCGGTTCGTGATAAATCTTGGCGACCGTCTCGGCGGTTTCGCACGAATAAACCGTGCCTTCGCCGCCGCTGCCGAGCCGGTCGCCGAGCGGAATCGCGTTATTTTGACTGTCGTAAAATGCGGGCATAAGTTTTGAGGGATGAAGGATGAGGGATGAGGGATGAATTAAACCTAAGAAAATTGGTTTTCAATTCATCCCTCATCCCTCATCCTTCATCCTTTGCTGATCTCCGCGAAGCTAAAATTATCGTCTTATCATCATCGGTTTTCTCGTTGATGCGCGGCGACGCGAGAAACTTTTCGAGTTTTTCATTTAAGTCATTCGAGACATTTCCGCTGCGAAGCGGCGCGATCATCGGCATCAAAAACGGTTCGTGCGGTCGCCCGGTTTGATAATCAACGGCGACGGCGAAAATGCCGTCGGAAAATAAAATCAAATCTTCAATCGTTTCTTCGACGCAAACGAAGCGCAAACTGTTCGCCGCCGCTTCGTCGGTTAAAAATTCCGTCTGATTGATGTATTCCGATTCGGTCGGCACGATGCTGAACTGATAACTCGATGGTTTTCCGTTCGGCGAAAAAACCGCGCCGCCGTCGCCGACCTGATAAAAAACCGCCGCATTTTTACCGACGACCGCGCCAATGAAAGTCGTTGCATATTCGCGCATTTCTTTCTTCTCTTCAAGCGATAGCTCGGCGATTCGCTGCTGATAAAAAGCAATCCAGCGTCTGCCGAAATCTTCAGTCAGAGATTTTACCGAAGCCAGTTTCAAAAGTTCCGAAACCTGACTGACAAAGTAATTGCAGGCGATTTCCGCCCCGCGTTGTCCGTCGGTCGTGCTGCCTGCGCCATCCGCAACGACCGCGATTAAAATCTCGCCGTCCGTCGTTTCAATCGTTTGCGTCAGCAGCCTGTCCTGACAAACCGTACTTTGATTCAGATGCGACTGCCCGATGACCGAAGCCTGCGCGACGCGCCAATTTCCCTGCCGACTCATTCGACTTCCGCCCAACCGTAAGGTTTATAATCGGGAATCGGAACTTTATCGCCCGGATTCGACCGTGAAACATTTTTCAGCGAAGCCGACAGCCAAAGGAAAAATTCATTAAACCGAACGCCGCTCAATTTCAGAGGCTCGCGCACCGAAAGCTGTTTCAGCACGGTAAAATCAGCGTTGTGAACGCCGAGCGCGAAAAACGAAAACGATTTGTTTTCCTCGCCCGCGCGGATAATCTGCGGCAAATGCTGCCAACTATCAGTCGGCGCACCGTCGGTCATTAAGAAAATCCACGGGCGAAAAAGTTTGATACCGTTGTTGCGGAGAATTTCCTTACGCTGTTTCAAAAGCGACAACCCGCGATTGACCGCCGAGCCGAGCGGCGTATCACCGGCGGCTTGCAACTGCGGCGGTCGAAACATATCGGCAGTCGTAAAATCCTGCAAAACGCTGACCGGACCGAACGTAACAATCGCAATCTCGACCCTTTTCATACTCAAAGAATCGTTGAAAAGTTCCTGACGGAACATCTGCAATCCGCGATTCAATTCTTCGATTGATTCGCCCTGCATCGAACCGGAAGTGTCGAGCAAAAGCACGCACGGGCAGCGCGGTTCAGGATTTTCGGCAAATTCGGCGGCGGCAAAAGGTTGTTGTTCGTCGTAATTATAGGTGTGGTCGCTCATAAAACTTCTGATGTGTTTTCACAATGATAAATCCAAATTTGTTGAAAGGCAATGATTTTCGACCGGAGCGCAGGCAGCCTGCCTGCAATGAGTGCGACAGCGCGAAAAAGCGTTCGCGGGCGGAAAACTTTGAAGGCAACGATTGTTTTCGCGTCGAAGCGATGCTCATTGCGGGCAGGCTGCCTGCGCTCCGGTCAAAATCTTATTTTGACAATTCTTAATCTCCTTTGCTAAACTCGCAAACATTATGAAAATCCTTGTCCGCTAAACAGCCGCCGATTTCACATTCGTTTTCGAGTTTCTTCGACTCGACGAAAGCGAATTCCCTGCACTTTTCTGTGCGTGATTTAAACAGTTTTCTAAAAATTTTATATGTCTAATGAAGCTACGCCCGAAAAGGCGTTCGATAACTCTTTCTGGTCAATTTTGCGTGAAGCGTTCGCCGGTTCGCAACGCGATTTTACGACGGGTTCGATTGGTTTGGCGATTTTTCTGCTTGCCGTGCCGATGATTTTGGAAATGTTTATGGAGAGCGTTTTCGCGCTCGTGGACATTTATTTCGTCGGGCATTTAGGCGCGGATTCGGTCGCTGTCGTCGTATTGACCGAATCAATAATGGCTCTGGTTTACGCCGTCGCCATCGGTTTGAGCGTTGGCGCGACGGCGACGGTCGCCAGACGCATCGGCGAGAAAAACCCGGAAGACGCGGCGAAGTCGGCGGCGCACGCGATTTTTCTCGGCATCGGAATTTCGCTTCTGATGAGCGTAATCGGCTTGATTTTCGCGCCGACGATTCTCAGTGCTTTGGGCGCAGAACCGCAAGTCGTCGAGCAGGGTTCGACGTTTATGCGGATAATGCTCGGCGGCAATTTCGTCATCGTTTTTCTGTTTCTGCTGAACGGAATTTTTCGCGGCGCGGGCGACGCGGCGATTGCGATGCGCGTACTTTTTCTGGCAAATATTTTAAATATCATTCTTGCGCCGTGTTTCGTAATGGGCGCGGACATTTTCGCGTTTCTCGGAATCAACGCGCCGCAGTGGTTGATTGATAACTGGATTTTCCCGAAGCTCGGCGTAACCGGCGCGGCAATCGGCACGACTATCGGGCGCGGCGTGGGCGTTCTGTTCGCCGCGTGGCAATTATTCAAACCGTCGGGACGCATCACAATTAACCGGAAAAACTGGAAAATCGAAACGGAATTGCTGACGAATTTACTAAAAATCGCCGCGCCCGCCGTTTTGCAATTCACGGTGGCGACGGCAAGCTGGAGCGCACTCGTCCGCGTCGTTTCCGGCTTCGGCAGCGACGCGCTCGCCGGTTACGGCATCGGTTTGCGCGTCATCGTTTTCGCGCTGCTTCCGGCGGTCGGTTTGAGCAACGCCGCGTCAACGCTCGTCGGGCAAAACTTAGGCGCGGGCAATCCTGAACGCGCAGAAAAGAGCGTCTGGAAAGCGGCTTATATCAACGCGGGTTTTCTCGGCGCGGTCGGGATAATTTTTCTGATTTTCTCAAATGCCATCGTCAGTTTTTTCACCAACGAAGCGACGGTTTTGGCTTACGGCACAGACTGTCTGCACATCGTCGCGTACGGTTTCGTCTTTTACGCCTTCGGAATGGTTTTAGAATCGGCATTCAACGGCGCGGGCGACACCTGGACACCGACCTTTATCAATCTGTTTATCTTCTGGATTTTTGAAATCCCGCTTGCCTATTTGCTGGCTTATCAATTCAACTTCGGACCCGATGGCGTTTTCTGGGCGATTACCGTTTCGTTTTCGCTTTTGTCGGTCGTTTCGGCAATAATTTTCAAGCGCGGAAAATGGAAGCTGAAACAGGTGTGATTTAATCTGAGTTCAGAATAAGCAATAGCGAATAGTTAATAGTGAATAACGAATAGTTGCTTCTGCCTTCAGCTATTTTCGTTAACAAACTTCATTTATTTCCGCCGCAGTTGGAAAATGCCAGATCGCCCGCGTCGCTGACCTTGTTGAATAAATCTGCTAAACCGGCGGGCAGATTGTCGAACCGGAAAAGTTTAATCGCATAATCAACCGCTTTGCCGTTTGCGCTTCGCATTGTAATCGTTACACTGCCGAAAGGCGCGAGAGCATTCGGCAACGGTCCGTAATTATCCTTCCAGGTGCCGGGTTTGAATTTTTCTATTGCCGTTCGCGTCGGCTTCATTTCTTCAACGGTAAATTTGTCCTGACACCAGCCGCTGTCATTGGCAAATTCGCGGTATTGAATTATTTTGCGCCGAAAAACCGTGCCGTCGGATTGAACGAGAATCCGCGTGTTATTCGGCATTGCCGACGCGTAACCGTTAATGACGTTAGAGTGGACAAAAAGATCAGCCACCCACGCGCCTTTTCCGTCCGGCAAAGCCGCCGCATCGGGCAAATCCTGCGCTTGAATTTTTATCAAACCGCCGCTGAAAATTACTGCCAGTGTCAAAATACCGACGCTCGTTATTCGATATAAATTGTGTTTCATTATTCCTTCGTATTCATCAAAAATTAATTTTATTTTTCAGACGACATCTCTTTTAAAAGCCTTCTAAAATGTATATTCGGGAATAACGGAGTCAAGCCATTCCAGCAGTTCTTCCGTTTCCGTCGAATTGTTCTTGCCTTCGTAATCGCCGTGCGTAACGAGTTTTATCTCCCGGTATTCGCCGGTTGCCGCGTCCGCCGAAAATAAACTGACGGTTCCCGTTCCCGCATCGTTGGCGGCTCGTTTTTCCGTGTATGTGCCGCTTGTGATCTTTTTAATCAGCGTGACTTTTTCCGCCAGCACGTCGGGCGAAACTTGCGCGATCAGCGTCGGACGCACTTTAAATTTGAGGTGAAATTTCATTTTATGAGAATCGCGCGAATCGAAAATTCGCTCGTAACTGTATTTATAAACGCCGCCCTTTTTGTCCATATACCAACCCTGCTGCTGAAAAATGCGGGCGTTATTGCTGTATTCGTAGCGGAAAATTATCGCCTGCCGCGTCGGATCGAGCGGCGCGTCGGCGACGATTTTTTCTTTTGCCGGCTTCGTTTGATTGTTCCTGATTTTAACTGTTTCCGATATATTATTCATTTCCTTTCCAATCTCCTTTTTTCCGTCTGAATTTGAGCTTTTCGCAGTTTCCGAAGTTATTGCTGAAGGCTCTTTTCGGCTGTCCATTGATTTTTCCGTTTGCTGAATCTGCGCCGAAGAAATCGCTAATGTTAAAAAACTCAAAATCACCACGCTCAAAACTTTTTTATAATTCTGCATAATCTTTCCTGCCAAACGTCTCAAACTTAAATTTATCTAAAGCGTTTTATTAAAATTGCGCTCTTATTTAATGAAGCGACATCGGCTCTCAAACCGTCTCAAAAAATTTCATATTTTTTTTCGACGCTTTGAAAATATGCCGCCGGAACGGTTTTAGAATATAATTTCGTAGATGAACGAGGGTGAACCGCGAAAAAACGAAATAACGCAGATGCTCCGCCAATGGAGCGAAGGCGATGCCGACTCGCTCAATAAACTGATGCCCTTCGTTTATGACGAACTGCACCGGCAGGCGATGCGTTATTTGAGCCGCGAACGGCGCAATCATACGCTGCAAACGACTGAGTTGATTAACGAAGCCTATCTGAAATTGATTGACCAACAGGAAGTAAAATGGCAAAGCCGGACGCATTTTTTTGCGATTGCGGCGAACGCAATGCGGCAGATTCTGGTTGATTATGCCCGCACCAAACACCGCCTGAAACGCGGCGGCAACGACGTTCAGGTTCCGCTCGACGAATCAATCGTGATTGCCGCAAATGAAACGGACGTTGATTTGATGGCACTCGACGAAGCATTGACGCGGCTCGAAAAAATTGACGAACAGCAGACGCGCGTCGTCGAACTCCGCTATTTCAGCGGCTTGAGTCTGGAAGAAACCGCCGCCGCGCTTAACATTTCAAGAGCGACGGCGGCGCGGGAATGGGCAATGGCGCGGACGTGGCTGCACCGCGAATTAACGAGATAAAATGGGAGACGAAAACCGCCAGCGGTTAAAAGATATTTTTGATGCCGCGCTTCAGCGAAATCCGAACGAACGGCGGCGTTTCGTTGACGAACAGTGCGGCGGCGACGAAACGCTGCGGATGGAAATTTTGTCTTTGCTGTCCTCTTTTGAAAGCGTCGGAAACTTTATGGAAAATCCCGCAATCGCCGCAGTCGCCGACGTGATCGAAGAACAGAACCGATTCAAAACCGGCAAATCTTTCGCGCATTATAAAGTCATCAAGCAAATCGGAGTCGGCGGAATGGGCGAAGTTTATCTCGCCGAAGATTCTAAACTCGAACGGCTCGTCGCCCTGAAAATTCTCAACGAAAATTTCAGCCGCCACGACATCAATCTCAGCCGATTCGTGCGCGAAGCCAAAGCCGCCTCGTCGCTCAACCATCCGAACATCATCGTCATTTACGAAATCAACGAAGACAAAGGCGTTCACTACATTGTCAGCGAATACATCAAAGGCAAAACTCTGCGCGAAATTATCAACACCGCGCCGCTGAAACTAAGTGAAATACTGGAATTTTCAATTCAGATTGTCAGCGCACTGGCAACGGCGCACGAAGCCGATCTGGTTCACCGCGACATCAAACCGGAAAATATCATCGTTAGACCGGACGGGTTAGTGAAGGTTTTGGATTTCGGGTTGGCGAAATCAATTTCAAAAAATGATTCGACGCAAAATCCTGATGACGAAGCCGTCCGCCGCAACGAAACGGCGCAGGGCGTAATTCTCGGAACGGTCAATTATATGTCGCCCGAACAGGCGCGGGGCGAACCGCTCGACGGGCGCACCGATATTTTCAGTTTCGGCATCGTGATTTACGAAATGATTGCCGGACGCACTCCGTTCGGCAGCGATTCGATGTCGGAAACCTGGGCGAAATTGATGCGCGACGAGCCTTCGCCGCTCCGACGTTTTGCGCCGAATGTGCCGGACGAAATAGAAAAAATCGTTTTTAAAATGCTCCGCAAAGCGAAAGCGGAACGTTTCCAAACCGCGCAGGATTTAACTTTTGAGTTAAAAGCGTTCAGAAAATTTTTGGAGCAAAACGAGACTGCCGGGAGCTTAACTTTTTCATCGCAAAATCCGTCCGGCAGCGGCACCCAAGCCGCCGACGCGATAACGGAAGTTTTCGTGCCGCCGAATAATCTGACGAAAACTTTCTCGCCGATCATCGGTCGCAGGAAAGAAATCACGGAAATAACTTCGCTGCTGCGCCGTGAAGACGTGAACTTGCTGACGCTGACGGGCATTGGCGGCGTGGGAAAAACCAAACTTTCGCAGACCGTCGCGCTTGCGCTGCTACCGGAGTTTTTCGACGGCGTTTATTTCGTCGAACTGTCTTCGGTGAATAATCCCGACGCAGTAATTTCGACCGTCGCGCAATCGCTCGGATTGAAAGAATCGGGCGGCAAACCGCTGCTCGAAGTGTTGAAAAATCATCTGAAAGAAAAACGAATCCTGCTGGTTATTGATAACTTCGAGCAGGTGATCGAAGCCGCACCCGAAATCGCCGAACTGCTTTTCGCCGATAATCTGAAAATTTTAATCACGAGCCGGATGCCTCTGCATCTCAGCCGCGAGCGTGAGTTCGCCGTTCAGCCGCTGGATGTTCCGGTGAAAAGTTCTTTTAATTCTCACGCGCCAAACGCTTTGAAAACCGCCGATTCGGCTGCCGAATTTCAAAATTACGAAGCCGTCAAACTTTTCGTCGAACGGGCGCAGCGAATCAAACCGAATTTTGTTTTGACCGATGAAAACGCGGCGAGTGTGGCGGAGATTTGTGCGCGGCTCGAAGGATTGCCGCTCGCCATCGAACTTGCCGCCGCGCGGGTCAAGGTTTTGTCGCCGTCGGCGGTTCTCGACAAACTCGAGAACAGTTTGAATTTGCTGACCGGCGGCGCGAGGGATTTGCCCGCCCGCCAGCAGACGATGCGCGGTGCGGTCGAATGGAGTTATGAATTGCTGAACGACGCGGAAAAACTTTTATTTCGCCGCCTTTCGGTTTTCAACGGCGGTTTTACGTTTGAAGCCGCCGAGTTCATCGCCGCCGCACAATCATTAACGGTAATTGATGTTTTGGAAACGCTGAGTTCGCTGGTTGATAAAAGTCTTCTCGTCGCCAAGGAACAGGCAAACGGCGAAACGAGATTTCGGATGCTGGAAGTCGTCCGCGAATACGCGCTCGAAAGATTCGAGGAAAGCGTTGAAGCCGAAGTGATTCGCCGCCGCGCCGCCGATTATTTTCTCGCGCTCGGCGAAGCCGCCGAACCGCATTTGCAGGGCGCGGAATCGGTCAAATGGATTGATCTTTTGGAAAACGAACACGACAATCTGCGCGAAACTCTGCGCTGGTCTTTGAATAACGACGTGCAAATCGCCGTCCGTTTGGCGGCGGCAATCCGACATCTGTGGGCGGTTCACGCGCATCTGGCGGAAGGCTGCAAATGGATCGAAGCGGTTCTGGAAAAAGGCGGCGAAACCGTTGCCGCCGATTTGAAATTTAAATTATTAACGTGGCTCGGTTTGTTCACCAGACATCGCGGCGATTATCGAAAAGCGGAAAAGATATTTGAAAAGGGTTTGGCGGAAGGCAGAGCGACAAAAAATCTTCAGCAAATTTCTACCTTCAACCGCTGTCTCGGCTCGATGGCGTTTCAGGAAAGCAATTTCACTGCGTCGAAAAAATTTCTCGAAGAAGGTTTGGCGGTCAGTCGTGAAATAGACGATTTGAAAGGAGTCGCTTATTCGCTGGTTTTTTTGGGCGATATTGATCGGGTCGAAAACAATCTGGCGGCGGCGCGTCCGCTTTTTGAAGAGGCGTTGACGATTTTAAGAAACCTCGGCGATAAACAGGCGGTCAGCGTCAATCTCTGCAATCTCGGCGCGGTCGCTTACTCGGAAAACAAGGACGAAATCAGCCGTCGGTATTACGCGGAAGCCTTTGCCATCGCGCAGGAATTATCCGACAAACAGGCGATTTCCTATGCCTTCGACGGCTTCGCCGCACTCGCCTGTAAAAGTGAAAACTTCAAACAATCCGCCCGACTAGCCGCCGCCGCCGAACACCTGCGCGAATCAATCAACTCCGAACCGGAACTCGCCGAACGCCGTTTCCGCGACGCTTATCTCGCCGATTTGCGGCAAAAAATATCTAAGGCGGAATTTATCGAAGCGTCGGAACAGGGCAAAAAAATGAAAATCGAAGAAATGTTCGCGCCGGAAAAGTACTGAGTCCCGCCTTTAGCCGGCTCGAATGTCAGCGCGGAAAGCCACCTAAAGGCAGAACTCAGTACTGCAAATTATTTGACCACTTCAAACTTAAAATGTAATTCCTTGCCGCGAAAAATATAACTCAGATACTGCTCCCAAAACTTGCGCGTGAAACGCCACGCCGGAAATTTGCGGTCAAGATTAACGATGAACTCAAAGCCCAAAGCCCGCCATAAATTCGCCAGCGAAACGTGCGTGTCGAGCGGCTTTAACCGCACGTCGGTATAAAAGTCGAAAACCTGCCGGTCGGCGATGAATGTGTTGAATGAATACGAATTAAAATGATTGCGGTGTGTCGGATCGTTCGCCCAATCGGGGTTCGTATAATGCGGCGTAACGAGTTCGATATGCCCGCCGTTTTTCGTGATGCGCCACAGTTCGGAAACGAAATTCATCACATCGGGAATATGTTCGACCGTGTGGCGCGAAATGACGAAATCGAATTCGTCGTCGGCAAACGGGTATGGAAAAACGCCCAAATCGTGAATTACGTCGGCGGCAGTTCGCGGGTTGAAATCCAAGCCAATCGCGCCTTCGTATTTGTTGCCGCCGCAGCCGACATCGAGAATTTTCATATCTCTTTTTTATCACAAACGCGGCGCGAAAGTTAAAAACAGGAAAAAGCCGCCAGATTATAACTGACGGCTTTTCCTGTCTTTGTAATTTTTCAAACGACCATCGGCGGCTCGGTGTTGTCTTCGTCAATCTTTGGCTGCGGCTCGGTTTCGGTCGGCTCGTCAATCGGCGGCGGCGGAATTTCGTCCGGCGGCAGCGGTAGCGAATCGTTCGGCTGTTCGATGTCGGCGTTCGGATTTCTGCCGTAATCTTCGTCGGTTTCGGGCGAATTCACGTCCGGGTTCGGAATGTTTTGAATATCCTGCATAAAATCGAAAATCTCCTTGCTGATAAATTTGTATTTTCGAGAACTGCAAAACTTATGCCTGTATCAATTCAAAGCACAATTAAAACTGATTTTTCAAAATATAAGCCGTTGATTTTTTCTGCGGCAGCGAGAGGCTGAAACAGCTTTCCGACGTTTCCACTTTCAATTTATTTTCCGAACGCCGCGCTGTCGCGTAATCGAGTTCGTGCATTTGATTGACGATTTCCCGCTTGCCAAGGGAAAAATATGTGCCGCCGATCATCACGAATTCTTCGGGTAGCGTTTCGCCTGCGCCGAGTCGCGCAAAGAAAAAGTGAAAGTTCGTGTTGAAAATCTCCGTGCGAACGATCTGCTCGCCGTCGGCGAAGACGAATAAATCCTGAAACCCGCGAAATTTGACGACGAAAGCGCGTCCGCCGCTGACTTCGACTTCGATGACTTCCGGCGCGTTTTCCTCTTTTTCATTCGGCAAAAAGAACGTAAAAAACTCTTGCGCTCCGGTGCCGCTCGAAGCAAACTGCAAATGCGGCGCGTCGAATTTTTTGCCGTACAGATTGGAAATCGGACTGCTTTTACTCAGCCATTCGCCGTTGTCGCCGAAGGTGAAAAGCCGCATTTTTTTTTCCGTTTCGCCGATGAATTCACCGCCGTTTTCCGACGCGCCGATTAAAGGATTCGCGTCGTGCGCGAGATGAAAATTCAGATTGTAATCGTAACTGCCGGAAGTTTCGACGAAATCGCGCACGACGCAGTAATCGTTTTTCAAAAACAGAACGCTGCGCGTGTGCGTCGCGGGCGCGGGCAGACGTTTATAACCGTCGTGCGAACCGGCGAAAAAATCGAAGCGCGGCTGTGAAATCCACTTTTGCATATCGGCGTTCGCCTTCGATTTCCAGTTAAATTTCCCGTTCGTCTGCGATTGCGATGCGCCGTCAATCGTCAAAGTATTGTGCGCTTCGGACGAACGAAAATAATCGCGCACCGCTTCCGATTCGTGATAACTGTAAGTTCCCGAATCGGTCAAAACGGTTTCTCCGCCGATTGATAAATTTATCGCCAGCGCGTCGGCGTGTCCGTGTCCGCCGGACAGCGCACCGACTTCGCCACAGTCAACGAGCAGATAATTATCCGTCGCTTCCCAGCCGTCGCGCATTATGAAATAGCCGCCCGTTTCAAATGCTTTCGATGCTTCGACAGGTTTTTCAGCCGCGATATTTTCAAATTTATCCGCGCCGCGTCCGCCCAAAAGCCAGAGCGTTTCTTCGGCGTAATCTCCGGCGACGAATTTATAATCGCCGCGCTCGAACAACACCGCATTCGTCGAAAGCACGGCGCGAAAATCGTCAGCCTGACGATTTGAATGCGGCAGCATTCGCCCGCCGTCGTCGTCGCCAATGATCGGAGTCGTGCCGTCGGGTCGCGTAACGAACATCAGAAAATCGGTCAGCGGCTGTAATTTATCTTTCAGTTTTGCCGATGAATTTTCGTCCGTTTCGTTCAAAGTTTGCAGAATGAAAAAATGCGTGTAGAAATCCGCCGTGTAACGCTGATACCAGGTTGACTGCTCGAAATAAACGCCGTCCTCTAAAATTTGGCGGTCGAGTTCGGCAAACAAAATCCGTTTTCCCGTTTCGCGCCAGTTCTGCGCCGCTTTGAAAAACGAAACCTGCGTTCCGAGATAATAAAGCCCCAAGGCTTCACCCGTCAGATGCGTATTCGGACTGTAATAAGTCGAGAGATATTTTTCCAGATGCCGACCGTGCGAATAAACGAATTTCAAGGCGTTCTGAAAAATTTCCGGCGTGAAACTACTGGATTCCTTAAAAAAATTAAACGCCCAAATCCACGACATCGAGCGAAATGCGACTTCCAGACTGCTCACCCAATTAACGCCCGTTCCCGGCTGATTTTCTTCCATCCAATCGTCGAGATGCGCGACGAAGGTTTTGGCAAACCGTTCTTTCCCGGTCAGCCAGAACGCCGCGCCGAGCGTGAAAAAATACTGTTGACGATTTAATTCCCAGACGATTTTTTTGTCGCCCGTTTCTTCCGCGTCGAGTTCGTCGAACTGTTTCCAATGTTTTTTCGGAGAAGTTTTCCCGGAGAGCGGTTCGTAATGCCAGTCAACCGGCTCGCCGAAATCGAGATTTTCGTAACCGAGCAGATCGAATTTTCCGGCGACGATGCGGTCGGCTTTTTCGATGATTTTTTCCGCGCGTTCCGCGCCGAAAAGCGTACGAAAAGTTTCCGTCGTCAATGATTTTTGTCGGAACGCCGGAAAAAAATTATACTCCGCGTCTTCGTAAAATTTGATGAATAAATCAACCGCGTCCGGTGTTTCGCCGTCAAAATGCGAATCGTCAATTAGTTTGAAAAACTCCTCGTCGGTCGGCAAATTTCCGCTCAAGCCGATTTGGTCGGTGCGGGCGGCGATCATCTGTTCGCCGCGCGTTCGCAGTTCCGTCCAGCTTTTGCCTTTCATTTTTTTTAATGTGTCGAGCGGATTTGCCATCATTTTTTCTGCTAACATATCGCTGCTTTTTCCTGAGTTTTCGAGGTTTTAACCGCTTCGCTCATAATTGTTTGAAGACGATAATTCCGGTAATCGTTCGGCGTTCCCGTTTTGCCGTCAATCGCCGCCGAAGCGACGTTGAACATTTCCCGCGCCGACGCGAAATGAATTGAATAATCGCCTGTTTTCTCGCCGTTTTCGATGATTTCCGAAAAAAATCTCCGCGCCTTTTCGCCGATGCACGCCGATTGGTCGTAATCGAAAAATCCGTGACAGTAAAGTTTAACGAAAATCCATTCGGGGCGATTTTTCACCGTGATATTCGCCGATTTCCAACGACTGAATCTCGCTAAATCCGACGGCTGATTATCGGTCAGTGCGCCGTCTTCAAGACGCGGAACGGGCAAGCCTTTGATGCGCCGAGTCCAATTAAAAACCAACGGTCCGGTAAATATCAGCGGTAATTGCGGCTGCTTTCCAGAAACCTTCGCTTCTATGCCTTTACGATGCGGCATTTTTTCGGTCAAAGGCAGAGCGCATTCGTAAATTTGATTGATGACCGGAATCTGCGTTTCGTCAGGCGCGGACGGCAGCGTAAAATCGGCGTAACAGCCAGTTTCCTGCAAAATCTGGACTTCATTATCAACGCCGCAATACTTTCCGTTCGCCGAATTACCGAGCGCGAGATTGCCGTGAACAAAAGCGTATTTCGCTTCACCCGCGCCGTCGAAACGCGAAAGACACTTGTGATCTTCGACTAAAATGTCCCGAAATTCGATTAAACTTTTTCGCAGATTCTCCGCCGTGTCCGGCTTTTCAACGCCGTGATGCAGATGAATTTCGACTTCGCCTAAACCTTCCGCCTGCATCGCCGCCATTTGTTCGAGAAGTTGGAAATCGTATTGCTCCGCCGGATAAAAATTCGTGTGGCGAAATTTCGTGCCGTCCGCGTCCGTGACGGCTTCGCCGGTTTGACGGGCAAGTTTGTGATATTCGTCAAGCCGTCGCCTTTGCGTGTCTAAATCGTGTCCGCCGGATGGTTTCCAAGCCGGTTCAAAGTGGTCAGCGATAGTGAAAATAATATGTTTTTTCGCGCCCGAATCCTTTTCAAATAAATTCGCGGCGCGATTAAATGGATAGCGCATCAACCACGGCAAATTTGATTTTAATTTTGAGAAAATACTTTCGTTCATTTGAACTTTGCGTTTCCCTTTGCGGACTTTGTACCTTTGCGGGAGAAAAATTATTTCCCGCAAAGGCGCGAAGTCCGCAAAGAAAGATTTCAATTTTTGACAATTACAAACGAAGGCGTTTGAATATTCGTGTCGGCGAGTTCGCGCTCGACGCGCAAATTATTTCTCGCGCATTCGCTTTTGACGAACGATCTGGTTTGAAAAATTTCCTTGCCCTTCCAAAAACCTTCCGTCAACTGTTTGCCGGTCGCCTGATGATATAAACTTCCCGTCAGACAAATCAGCGGATAAGCGATTTGTTTCGGATTCAAAGTTTTCAAACGATCCTTCAAAAGCGCGGCGTAGAAAGCGGGAGCGTGAATTTTCAAAAGAAAAACGCCGCCGGGTTTTAAGACTCTGGCGACTTCGGCAAATGTCCGCCGATTGTGCATATACGGCAGCGCGACGCGGCATAAAACGACTTCAAAACTCGCGTCGGCAAACGGAATCTGTTCGCCGACCGAACGGACAAACGCCGTCCGACTTTTCGATTCATCGCTTTTGAAAACATTGCCGACCACCGCGCCAAGTTCCGGCGCATAATCCAGCCCGACGCAAAAAGCTGAAGTCTCCTTAATAAACGGCAAAATATCCTGTCCCGCGCCGCAACCCAAATCAAGCACGTTTCGCGGATTCAAATCTTTCACCGCATCAACCAGCAGATTTTTTTCCGCCGCGTCCGCCCGCGCGAATTTGTCGAGCGCGACCTGCGTGTATTCTTCGTAAGTATCAACTTTCACCATCGCTCTGATTAAAAAACTAATCGCCGCTGATTTCCGCTTTTGCCACGCGCCAACCTGCCGGATGTGCGACTTTTTGATCGTTCGCCAGTTCGATTAAATTCGCCGCCATTTGGTTATCCGCCCAATCGCCGAGCAGTTCGATTTCATCTGGCTGAAAATCGGCGATGCGCCAGCGAAACTTTTCAAAAGCGTGAACGAGCAGCGGAATTTTCCGCGCATCGTAACCGAGCAGATGTGCGCCGACCCAATCAATCGCCGCTGCGTTTTCGCCGGCTAAAATTAAGTTTAACGCCAGCGCATCCGACGCGAGCGGACCGTCGCCCTGTCCGGCGATTACCGCGTCAACGACGTGCAGAACGCGCCTCTGAACCGTCTCGTCGAAACTCGCGTCCGTTTTTCCGTAAAGCAAAACGCGGTTCAAATCGAGCGACATTCGCGGCACGGTTTCATTGCCCGACCACGCGCCTTCGATGCCGATTTCGTCGCCGCGCAAACGCATCATTCTTTCAAACTGTACCCCGACCGTCGCTAAAATTTTTCCTTTCGCGGGCGAGGTCGTCATATTTTGGCGGTC
>CAXTKJ010000035.1:0-50129 GCA_964244835.1 uncultured Pyrinomonadaceae bacterium | reverse complement strand
TCAGGCGATTGCCGAATACGATTCAGAGGCGGCGTTACGAAAATGGGTTACGGAAGTTTTACAGGCATTAGGCGAATCGAAACAAATGAACGAAGACATTGCGGCGAGTTACAAACTAAGCCCGAACGAATCGCACGTCGCCCAAGCCGAACAAATTCCGTCAAATAACGAACGAAGGTTATATCTTTCGAGCGGCTGGCTCGAAGCCTTATGCACGGCGGAAGTCAGATTTTTGGGCTGGGTTTATCAGGAGCTTTACGGCAAACCGTTCGAGCCGATTATTGAGCAGTAACTACGAGCTAAGGCGGAAGCCCGCACGAAGTAAGGGCGCGATTGACTGTGCGCCCATACTTTGTGCGGGCTTCTGCATTGGAATTTACTTCGCTTCAATTCCGCCGTAACGACGTTCGCGTTTTTGAAAATCAAGAACCGCTTTGAAAATCTCGGCGCGGCGGAAATCCGGGAAAAGCGTCGGCGTAACATAAATTTCACTGTAAGCGATTTGCCACAGCAGAAAGTTGGAAATGCGAAACTCGCCGCTGGTTCTGACGAGTAAATCAACTTCGGGCAGATTGCTCGTGTAGAGATTTTTTTCAATATCCGCTTCGCTCAAATCGTCAATCGAGTTGCCGTTCTCCAACAATTTTTTTGCGGCACGTTTCGCCGCTTCGACGATTTCGGCGCGTCCGCCGTAGTTAAGCGCGATGCTCAGAAAAGTTCCCGTATTTTCCCGCGTTTTCTCTTCCGCCGCCGCAATTTCCTTTTGTAAATCCGCTGACAAACCACTAATGTTGCCGATTGCCTGAAAGCGGATGTTGTTTTTGTGGACAGTCTTTAATTCCTGTTTCAGATACAGTTTCAACATCTGCATCAAACCCGAAACTTCATCTTCGGGACGCTTCCAATTTTCGGTCGAAAAAGCGTAAAGCGTTACGGCTTTGATTCCCAATCTGGCGCAGGTGTCGAGAATAGCGCGAACCGATTCCGCGCCCGCTTTGTGTCCGAAAATTCTCGGCTGACTGCGCTGC
The DNA here is from genome assembly GCA_964244835.1 of uncultured Pyrinomonadaceae bacterium. Lineage (GTDB taxonomy): Bacteria > Acidobacteriota > Blastocatellia > Pyrinomonadales > Pyrinomonadaceae. The sequence goes on along the minus strand of CAXTKJ010000035.1, from coordinate 49,101 downwards.
TTCGCCCAGCGTCCGTTGCCGTCCATAATGATAGCGATGTGATTCGGCAAACGCGCCGCGTCAATCGCCGCTAAAAGCGCGGCTTCGTCGGATTTCGGCTTGATGATTTTGGCGAAATTTTCGTGCATTTTCGAGATTTAACGCAAAAACTTTTCCTCGGTTTCGACAATCGCCGTTTTATTTATTACGCCGTAAATGTGCGGATAAACTTCGCCGCCCGTCGAACGCTCGGCGATCAGCTTTGCGTCGAGCAGATGCGGATTGATGTGCAAAAGCGTTACTTCACGCTGATTTTTATAGTAGCGTTCCAGAACGCCGTCGAGTTGATGGCGATAACTGCAATGAATAAAGCCTTCCGTCGCTAAACTCTCGGCTTCGTATTCGTTTTCGTCTTTGAATTTCGCCCAGGTTTCTGGCGTTACGATGTGATAGATAATCATTTTTATTCGTAGTCAACTTTATGTAAAGTCAGACCGTTCGCCGGTGCGGTTTTACCCGCTAAATCGCGGTCGCCGCTGACGATTGCCGTCTGAATTGTATCAGAATCTTTTTCGCCGCGCCCGACTTCGAGCATCGTGCCGACGATGGAGCGCACCATATAACGCAGAAATCCGTTGGCGGAAATGCGAAATTCGATGAGTGCGGAATTGGAACGCGAGTCCCAGATTGATTCGACCGTAAAACTTTTGATTGTGCGGACGCGGTTTTCGACATCCGAACGCGCCGCCGAGAACGCCGTCCAATCGTGTTCGCCGAGGAAAAACCGCGCCGCCTCGTTCATCCGCGCCACGTCCAAAAATCTCGCTTCGTGATGCGCGTAACGCAGCCAGAACGGAGACAAAACCGGCGCATTGACGACGCGATAAACGTAATGTTTCGCTTTGGCGGAAAAGCGGGCGTGAAATTCGTCCGGCACTTTTTCGACGTTGATAACGCGCACGTCGCGCCTTGAATTTCCGTTAATCGCCATTCGCAAATGGTCGGGCGTAAAGGCTCGATTCAGACGGACATTCGCCACCTGCCCTTCGGCGTGAACGCCCGCGTCGGTGCGTCCCGAACCGAGAACTTTGACCTCGGCATCTTCCAGCAAACTCAAAGTTCGTTCGAGTTCGCCCTGCACGGTACGTTGTCCTTCCTGAACCTGCCAACCGTGAAAATCCGTGCCGTCGTACTGAAGTAATAATTTGAAATTCATTTGCTAATTGTTCTACTTCCCGGTTTTATGGCTTCCTCGCCTTTCTCGCACAGCAGGCAATCTTCGGGTTTGTAGCTCGGAACATCCAAACTGACCAAAGAAATTCGCGGAACACCGACATCTGCTGCGCCGTTTGAGCGGTCAATGATCGAAGCCGCGCCGATGAGTTTTGCGCCGCGTGATTCCAACGCCGCGATACATTCGCGGGTCGAGCCGCCGGTTGTGATGACATCTTCGACGACTAGAATGCGTTCGTTTTCTTTGACGTTGAAACCGCGCCGCACCGTCATCGCGCCATTTTCGCGTTCCGTCCAAATAAACCGCACATTTAATGCTTGCGCGACTGCGTAGCCGATGATTAAACCGCCAATCGCGGGCGATGCGACGGTTTCGATTTTTGCGTCAACAAAGCGTTCGGCAATCGCTTTGCCGAATCGCGCCGCGTCCGCCGGATACGCAAGCGCGAGCGCGCATTGCAGATATTTCGGGCTGTGCAAACCGCTCGACAAAATAAAATGTCCTTCGAGCAGCGCGTCGGTTTGTTTGAAATGTTCGAGAATCTGTTCTTCGTTCGGCATTTTATGATTTTCGTTTGTCCGCCGGAAATTTTCAAATTTGGCGGTTCGATTGGAAGTTTAACGGTTTCGCGCTAAAATCGAAAAAAGCTATGCCGCCTTATCCGAATTTGATTTCCGATTCTTTGCTCATCAATGAAACGATTCAGTTTTTGCAGTCGTTCGGCGGACGCGCTTCCGCCGTGAAGGTCGTTGACCGCGTGATGAAAATCAGCCGAATCGAGCCGGATTTGGCAAAACTGCTCGTTTCGGATTTGGTCGAAACCGATCCGCGTTTGCAGTTAAACGAAGATTTTCTGGAATTAACCGAATCGCATTTCGAGCGGCGTAAATTTGACGATACCGAGTTTGTCGTCTTCGATCTGGAAACGACGGGCGCGAAATCGCCGCCGTGCCGCGTGACGGAAATCGGCGCGTATCGAGTTAAAAACGGTGCGGTCGCCGAAGAATTTCACACTTTAATCAATCCCGAAACGCCGATTCCGCCGTTCATTACGCAGTTGACCGGAATTTCCGACGCGATGGTCAGAACCGCGCCGAAGTTCCGCGAAGTCGCCGACAAGTTTCTGGATTTTATCGGCGATTCGGTGATGGTCGCCCACAACGCGCATTTCGATATGCGTTTTTTGAATCACGAAATCGGCAGAGTTTATGAAAACTACCGGCTGGCAAACCCTTCGATCTGTACGGTTCGCCTGTCGCGCCGCCTTAATCCGAACGTCGAAAATCATCGCCTGAATACGTTGGCAAACTATTATCGTATCGCGCTCATCAATCATCATCGCGCTTCTGACGATGCCCGCGCCACCGCGCATATTTTTGTTAATTTGTTAGCGGAACTGCAAAATTTGGGCGTAAAAGATTTAGCGACGGCGAAGCGTTTGAAATATTAAAAAGTTTATTTACAACTAAAATTTTTATCTGGAATAATTATGTTAGATTCTGCAAAATTACAACCGATTAACCAACAGAACTTAGATATTCGCTCGACTCCGCGCGAAGAAATGAAACTTTATCCGCTCGACACTTTCAGTTATGAATACGTCGGGCGCGAGATTTGGATTGATTTTGAAATCCCTGAATTCACGGCGATTTGCCCGTTTTCGGATTTCCCGGACTTTGCGACTTTGAAATTAAAATACGTTCCGAACGAACGCTGTATCGAATTGAAAAGTTTGAAAATGTATATCAATTCGTTCCGCGAAGTAAAGGTTTTTCACGAACATTTAATTAACGTCGTAATGGAAGATTTCGTCAAAGCGTGCGACCCTCTGCGCGTCGAACTCGAAGGCGATTTCAACGTGCGCGGCAACATTAAAACCGTCGTGCGGGCGAGTTACGCGAAGTAAAAAGTAAAAAGGCAAAAGTTCGGAATAAATTCTTTACTTTTACCTTCATCTAATGAACCATCGCCACGCGCGGCTGTATAAGAAGATGTTTGTGGCAGGCGTTTTCGACCAGTTTGCTGACTTTGATTTCGATGCGGTCTTCTTTGGCTAAACCGGCGTTGATGATTTCCGAGACGACTAAAAATCGGGCTTTGTCCAAAAAAGACTGTTCACGAAAAGAAAGTTTTTTCTCGTGGCTCAAAAATGTCAGTTTTTTCAAAACGTCCGCCGCCTGAAAAACATCGCCCGACTGTAATTTGTGATGAAATTCGCGTGAACGAATTTTCCAATCGCTCGAAACCTCTTCAAAATCTTCCGCTAATTTTCCTTTCAGACGGCGATATTGGCTGGAAGTTATTACCGGTCTGATGCCGACGTTCGCGGCGTTCGCCATCGGGACGAAAATTATTGATTGGTCGCCTAAAACCCGCAGAGCGTAAAATTTAACCGTTTGCGAGCCGATTTCTTTGCGTTCGATGTTTTCGACCAGACAAACGCCTTGATTCGGATACGCCACTTTCTGCCCAACGCTCAACTCCATAATCTTTTCCTCCTTCGCTTAAAAAAGGGTGAAAGACGAATTCGGCTTGCGCCGTTTCGCGTTTGAACCAAATTTTTTAATTAATTGTCAGTATAGCACAGAAATTACACGGGTGAAGATTTAGATTTTCTAAAAATGAGTTTCACTTTTCGGCAATAACCTGCGGCAGTTCGACGGAAAAAATCGAGCCTTTGCCGAGCGTTGAAACGACGGAAACTTCGCCGCCGTGCAGTCGTGCGAGATGCTTGACGATTGCCAAGCCCAAACCCGTGCCGCCGATTTCGCGTGAACGGGCGCGGTCGGTGCGATAAAATCTTTCAAAAATTCTTTGCAAATGATCGGCGGAAATGCCTTCGCCGGTGTCGGTAATGGAAATGTAATCCTTGCCGTTTTTGCGCGTGAAGCCGACGCGCACCGCGCCTTTTTCGTGATTGAATTTCACGGCATTATCAATCAAGTTCGTCAGCATCTGTTCGAGCCGCATCGAATCGGCGAAAATGAAGGTTTCTTTGGCGGCTTCGTTGATTAATTTAATTTCGCGCTCCTTTGCTTTGCCGGAAAGATTGGTGAAAATTTCTTCGGTCAAATTGTGCAGATTGACGCTTTTCGAGGCGAGCGAGATTTTGCCCGATTCGATAATGGATAGTTCGAGAATGTCGTCAATCAGGCGGTGCATTCGCTGCGCGTTTTTGCGAATCACGCCTAAAAATCTTTGATTATTTTCTTCGTCGTTGATCGCGCCGTCCTCCAGAGTTTCGACGAACGCGAGAATCGAAGTAAGCGGCGTGCGAAGCTCGTGCGAGACATTCGAGAGAAATTCCTGCCGCACTTTTTCGAGCAACGCGATCTGCGTGATGTCATAAAAAATCCCGACGGCGCACTTCGCATTATCAATTTCAATCGGCGCGATGTGAACATCGTATTTCAGCTTTTCGAGCGGAATTTCCAGTTCGATGTCGGAAATCTCACCGCGTTCCAAAGCATTGCGAAACGCTTCGTGCAAGTGCAGATCGCGGATGACTTCGCTTAATCTTCTGCCCGTCAGCGCACCGTTCTTGCGGGCGAAGGCATCGTAAGCCGCTTGATTGGAAGCAATGATTTGCGTGTTTTTACCAACCACAATCGCACTTTCGCGCATCGTTTCGAGAATTTCATTCAAGACCGAAAGCGAAGTTTTTTCAGGCGTTTTTTTGTTGGCGAATAAAGAGGTCAGCAAACTCATTTTCGGTTTCTAGTTTCTGGTTTCTAGGTTCTGGTTGATGCGATATTTTCTGCAACTAAAAACTGGAAACCAGAAACTAGAAACTTAATTATTTAATTTCGACAAATCGGTAGCCGACCCCGACGACGGTTTCGATGGCGTTGCCGCAGTCGCCCATTTTTTGACGCAGACGGCGAATGTGAACGTCGAGCGTGCGCGTGTCGCCGAAATAGCTGTAGCCCCAAACATTATCCAAAAGATTTTGGCGCGTGGCGACGCGACCGGCACTTTTTATCAGATAAGTTAAAAGCGCAAATTCCTTGCGCGTTAATTTCACGTCCGCGCCCGCGCAGACGACGCGCATATCGGCGAAATCAATCGTCAGATTCCGGTCTTCGTAAAGCTCGACCGTTTCTTTTTCGACGCGGCGCAAAACGGCGCGGACGCGGGCGACGACTTCCTTAACCGAAAAAGGTTTGACGATGTAATCGTCCGCGCCGATCTCCAGACCGGCGATTTTATCAATCTCGGCGGCTTTCGCGGTCAGCATAATAATCGGCGTTTTCTCCGTCAAAGATTCGCGCCGCAAACGCCGGCACAATTCCATTCCGCTCATTCCGGGCAGCATCAAATCTAAAATTATCAGCGACGGCGGATTTTTCTCGTCAAGCGCGAACCGCAAACCTTTCTCGCCCGATTCGGCGATGTTGGCGCGAAAACCTTCGCGTTTGAAATTGTATTGAAGACTTTCCGCAATGTCCGCGTCGTCTTCGATGATTAGGATTTCTTGCAACATAATTCGATTTTGGATTTTAGATTTTGGATTTTGGATTAAATTTTAGATTTATCAGCCAGACTTAATTTGCAGAAAAATCCAAAATCCAAAATCTAAAATCCAAAATGTTACTGGTGTTTGATAAAAACCGCTTCCTTCATATAAACCGTCAATTCGCAGATGTCTTTAACGTAATCGCCGATGCGTTCGAGGTTTTTGGCGACGAACAGAAGCCTTGTCAAACGGATTGATTTCGCCGCGTCCTGTTCCATCGAATTCATCAAATCGTTCACCAGACGGTCGTAAATTCGGTCAACTTCTTCGTCTTTGGCGATTAACTGTCGGGCTTTTTCCGCGTCGTTATTGGTGAAAGCGTCCAAAACCGATTGCAGCATACTCAAAGCGCGTTCCGCCATTTCGGTTAGTTCGGCGTAATTTTTCAATTCCGGTTCGTCGTTTAATTCGAGCGCGGCTTTAGCGATGCTCGTCGCGTGGTCGGCGATTCTTTCTAAAATTGGCGTGATTTTGAAAATCGAAAGCACGATTCGCAGTTCGCGGGCGACCGGACGACGCAGGGTTAAAACCTCGACGCTCAGACGGTCAATCTCCAATTCCATCCGGTCAATCACGCGGTCGTTTTCTAAAACCTGCACGGCGACTTCGCTGTCGCGCTGCACGAGCGCGTGCATCGCTCGCTGCAATGCGAGTTCGGTTTCACCGCCCATCAAAAGTAATCTGTCGCGCAGGATGTCGAGTTCGCGCTCCAAAAGTTTTCTTTGCTCCATTAAATAGAAATGTAGAACAAAACGCCTGATAACAAAAGCGCGAAGTTAAATTCGAGAATAGGTTGAACGGTTTAATGCGGTGTGAACAAAAGGTTAAATGAATGTTAATTAGCGAGATTAGTGGTAAGTGATGAACGGTGAGTGGTGAGTGAAAGAAATAAAAACTCACCACTCACCGCTAATCAGCCAATTCCTTTGGACGAACGATTTCTCGCAGAGTTCCAACGGCTGAAAATATCTGATTCCAATTTCCGATTTCTAAATCAACGATTGCCAACGCCGCCGTGGGCATCGGCTGAATTTCGCCGGTCAAAATTCTGACGAGATTTTCAAATCCCGGATTATGCCCGACGATTAAAGCCGAATCATAAACATCGTCTATTTCCGAAACGATTTCGAGAAGCGTTTGCGGATGCGCTTCGTAGATGCGCGAATCGAAATTAATTTCACTTTTCAATTCCGCATTTTCTTTAATTAACTCGGCAGTTTGTTTAGCGCGGACGGCGGGCGAACTGATGATCGTTTGCGGATTGAAACTTCTTTTCTTCATCACATTGCCCATCAACGGCGCGGTTTTGCGTCCGCGCTCGTTTAACGGACGCTCAAAATCGGACAGTGCGGCATCATTCCAATCGGATTTGGCGTGGCGCAAAATATAGAGCGTTTTCATAAATTCGTTTGCTGCTTTTTCGGCGCGGCGGCGAGCATTTCTTCAACCGTCACCGATTGACTGTCGGCGATTTCGCGCAGCACAATCGGCTTCGGTTCGGCGATTTTCTTGATGGCGGCGTAGATTTTCTTTTTCAGTTTTTTATCTTTACGAACCGACAAAACGAAGTCGGTGATTGATAAAATTCCAGCGAGTTCGCCTGATTTTTCAATGACGGCGAGGCGTTTGATTTGGTATTTTCGCATTTTCCGCAGTGCGCTTTCCAAATCGTCTTCGGTATAGCAACTGATGACTTTTCGCTTCGCCAAATCTGCGGCTCTAACATCGGAAGCCTTGCGGTTTCGAGCCGCAATCGCCAGACAAACATCGCGGTCGGTTAATATCCCGACAACCGTTTTTTGCTCGTCCACGATTGGCACAACACCGCAATCACGAACCCGCATCAGTTCGGCGACCTGCATCAAATTGTCCTGCGGCGTACAAAAAACAACGTCGGTTTTCATCGCATCTTTCACTTTCATAACATTTATCGTCTCAGCTTTTCACTCCGAAAAAGAGTTTTGATAAATGATAAAGGATAAATGCCAAATGTAAAATTTTATCCGCCGAGAATCACGCCGTCGGAGGTTTCACGGCTTTCGAGAGGCGCGTTGAAATCTCACGCTATTCGGCGATATGAAAATCGGGATCTGCCGGATCAACGAAGGCGGTCTGCAAGGTCAAAATCCGGCAGCCGTTTTTCGATTCGTGCGGTCCGTGAACGACACCGACGGCGTGCGTCAGGAACGCACCCGGCAAATGCGTTACGCCGTTTTCGATAAAATCGCCTTCCAGAACGTAATGCGCTTCCGCGCCGTCATTATGGTAATGCGCCGGGATTCGCGCACCCGGCAGAATGTGAATAATGGTCGTTACCATTCCTTTTTCCGCGTCAACATTGATTAGCTGCGCCTTAACTCCGTTTGCCGTCGCGCCCGGAATCGAAAATTCGACTGCCTCTATTTCGAGCGTATCCACGATAACTTTATTTTCGTCCATATTTTTTATCTCCTTTGATTTGCCGGGAACATCATAATCATTAGAAGTTACAGAGGTGTGAATAAAACGCCGAAAATCAAGCAGCAAATATAAAAAGCGGTCAGCCGGTTTGCTCTTTATATTGATAAGACAATCTGCATTCACCCGCACAAAACCGCGCCGCCGTTGATGTTTAAGACTTCACCCGTGATGTGCCGCGACCAGTCGGACGCGAGAAAGACAATCGAAAGCGCAACGTCGTCCGCCGTCGCCACGCGCTTTAAAGGAATTCCGTCAATCACGCGATGCACGAAATCTTCGTCGTGAAAAACCGGGTCGTTTAAATTCGTATCAACCCAACCCGGCGCGACGGCGTTGACGCGAATGTTCGGTGCGAGTTCGTTCGACAAGGCTTTGGTGAAAGCGATTTGCCCGCCTTTCGATGCCGCGTAATTTGAATATCCGGCTTCGCCACGCTGTCCGGCGGTTGAAGAAACGATGACGATTGAACCGCCACCGTTCGATTTGAAATGCGGGATCGCGGCTTTGCAAACAGTCCAGGTTCCTTTCAAATTCGCGTCCAAAACTTTGTCCCACAAATCTTCCGACATCAATTCAACCGCGTCGCCTTCCCAAATTCCGGCGTTCGCCACGACGACATCAACGCCGCCGAATTCTTTCAAAGCCGTTTCGTTTAATCGCTCCGCGTCTGCCGGATTTGCAACGTCGGCTTGCACGGCAATCGCTTTCACGCCGAATTTTTCGCATTCTTTGACGACTTCATTAGCTGCTGTTTCGTGGCTCAAATAATTGACGACGACGTTCGCGCCCGCTTCCGCCAAACGAACTGCGGTAGCGCGTCCGATGCCGCGACTTGCGCCCGTTACAATCGCGGTTTTTCCTTCCAGTAAATAATTCGGTAGTTTTTTGCTCACAGTTTTTTCGCTCATAATTTTTTTGAAATATTGAATTCCGAAATCTGAATTCAGAATTCTCTTTTAGCGTTCGCCGTAAAATTTCGCTCATCCGCGCCGTATCGCTCAAAAAAGCGTCGTGTCCGTCGAGCGAAACGAATTCGATATAATCTGTTTTTGTGCCGTTTGCTTCAAATCTTTCCGCCAAACTTTCAACGTCGCGTGCCGGAAAAAGCCAATCGGAAGAAATGCCGACGAGCGTTATTTTGGCTTTGATTCGTTTGATTTCTTCGTCGGTCAAATCGAATAAATCCATCGCTTTTGTAATCAAACGGTAACTGTCGGCGCAAAATCTTTCGGTGAAAATTTCGCCCTGATAATCGAGATAACCGGCGACATCGAAGCGCGCCGTAAAGTTTTCGCGCGGATTTTCGCCGTTGCGGTTCGGCTGGCGACCGAATCGCTCATTGAAAATTTCGCTTGATTTGTAGGAAAGCGTAGCGATTTGGCGGGCGATCTGGACATCGTTTTCGATGTCCAGAGCTTTGCGCTGAATGTGATTTAAAGCTAAACCGAAAGCCGACAATGGCGTTGCGCCGATGGCGATGATTTGATCGGTCAATTTCGGGAAATCAACCGCGAATTGCAGAGCGCACATTCCGCCGACCGAACCGCCGATGACGGCTTGAAATTTCTTAATGCCGAGATATTCAAGCAAATATACTTGTGAGCGGACAATATCACGAACGGTCGCGGGCGCAAATTCTTTTTTGTTATTCTTTCCCAGGAATGCGAAAAAATCTGCGCCCGTCGAACCGTAACATGAACCGATGTAGTTCACGCAAATAAACGCGAACTGCGATGTGTCTAAACTTTTTCCGTCGCCGATGATGTCGCTCCACCAATCGGCGATTTTCGATGAACCCGTCAGCGCGTGAAAAACTAAAATCGCGTTTGATTTGTCGGCGTTAAGCTCGCCGTAAATCGTGCAGCGCAACTGCAAAGACGGCAGAGTTTTCCCGCACTCCAACGTAAAAGGTTCGTCGAATTTATAATCTATTTCAAATGTTTTCATCAGATTTATATTCATCGCCGAAGCGCGTGAGAAATAATCGAATCGAAGACAGGATTGCGAAACCTACTCGTTCAGTTTCGCATTTAGAAATTCGATTTTTTCCTTCGCGCTCCGGCAATAAAATCAATTCGGCGTTTTTTAGTGCGCCGAAATTCGTTTTCAATCTGACAACTTTGACTGGCGAAGCAAAACAAAAAACCCTTCGTGCTAAATTGCACGAAGGGTTTCAAGTTAAAATCCTCGTTTGAATCGGCTGAAATATCGCCGACAGTCTTTAGCAGTTTTTTGCGTGGAGCAAGTTGCCTTAAATCGCCACGTTTTTTAATTTTCAATTTTCCAACCTCCGTTCGGTTGAAGTTTTAAGCTACAACAATTTTTTGAACTCTGTCAAATCAAGATTTGAAAACTTTCGTTCTCAAATTTTCAATCTTTCTTTTTCCGTGGCAGTCAATCGAGAAATATTTTTAATCTCGTCCCAATTTATCTTTGCCGTCCATCTTTCTTTTTCTAAATCTAATTCAACAATTCCTTCAACGAGTAAATCATCTTGATTGCCGTTATCGTCAGCATCGTCACTATAAAAAACGAGTTTCATTCCTTCTCTGAGCGTTATTGCGTGTTCGGCTAAATCATTAAACGTGCCGCAACAAACTAAAACGAGCCGATTTTTATCGTCGCATTTCATAAAATCCGCATAAATCAAAGGTGATTTTTCCATAGATTTAACCGCACAAAACCGAGCCGCCGTTGATGTTTAAAATCTCGCCCGTGATGTGCCGCGACCAATCGGACAGCAGAAAACAAATCGAAAGCGCAACGTCGTCGGTCATTGCCATTCGGTTGAGCGGAATTGATTTCAAAACGCTCGCTTTATAGTCCGCGTCTTCAAACACGGGACGCACCATCGCGGTTTCGATCCAGCCGGGCGCGACGCAGTTGACGCGGATTTTCGGGCAGAGTTCCGACGCTAACGCTTTCGTAAAAGAAATCTGCCCGCCTTTCGATGCCGCATAATTTGAAAAATTCGCTTCGCCGCGCTGTCCGGCGGTTGAAGAAACCAGCACGATTGCGCCGTTCGCCTGTTTTTTCATCGCCGGAACGCAAGCCTTCGTCATCGCCCACGCCGCTTTCAGATTCGTGTTCAAAACCTTGTTCCAAGTCTCTTCTGACATCTCTTCAATCGGCGCACCTTCCCAAATTCCGGCGTTCAAAACCAATAAATCAATGCGCCCGAATTTTTCAATCGCCTTGTTCGCCAAATTATGCGCGTCCGTCCAAGTTGAAACGTCGCCCTGCACGGCAATCGCGTCAACGCCGCATTCTTTGCACAGCGCGACGACGTTTTCCGCCTTTTCTTCCGCGCTCAAATAATTCACGACGACATTCGCGCCCGATTCAGCTAATCTTAAAGCCGTCGCGCGTCCGACTCCGCGACTCGCGCCGGTAATGACGGCGGTTTTGCCTTGAAACAAATTGTTTGGAAGTTTGGTTTCGACAGGTTTTTCGCTCATAAGTTTTCCTTGGCGGACTTTGCGCCTTTGCGGGAAATTTTTCTCCCGCAAAGGCGCAAAGCTCGCCAAGTTTCAGATGAATTTTATAACGTAAACTTTGTGTTATAAAATATGCCTCAATTCTTTTTAAATCGCAAAATTATGAACGACACAAACCTTCTCGAACATCAGCCAATCGCGTGGACACCTTCGCCGGAAACAATTGAACGCGCCCAATTAACGAAATTTATGCGGCAAGCCGGCGTGAATTCGTTTGACGAGCTTTATCAGTATTCGATCAATGACGTAGAAAAATTCACGGCGGAAGTTTTGCGTTTTCTCGATATAAAATTCGATCCGCCATACACAAAACTGCTCGACACAACGAACGGCATCGAGTTTCCAAACTGGTGCGCCGGCGCGGGTTTGAACATCACGGAAATGTGCCTCGACCGCTGGCAGACGGACGAAATGAAAGACCAGCCCGCGATAATTTGGGAAGGCGAAGAAGGTAGAGTTGAACAAGTCTCTTACGCAGAGCTATTAAGAACAGTTGAAATATTTTCCTCAATGTTACGTGACGATGGATTTAAAAAGGGTGATGCTATCGGAATTCATTTGCCGATGATGCCGGAAACAATTCTTTTTCTGTTGGCTATTGCTAGAATCGGTGCGATTGCTGTTCCGGTTTTTTCAGGATATGGAATTGATGCAATCGCTTCAAGATTGAACGCAGTCGGAGCAAAAGGGCTTATTACTTGTGATGGCTTTCCACGCAGAGGTAAATCTTTTAATGCCATTGAAGTGGCTTTACAAGCAGTTGAAAATTCTCCAACTGTTGAAAGATGTTACATAATTCCAAGGCTTGAAAAAGAACATCACAAATCTCCTTTTTCGAAATATAGTTTCAACAAAGGAAGCGAAGCAAAGTGGATTCACCTCGAAATTTCATCTTTCAAAATTTCGGACGATGATGAAGAATTATTAACTCAACCGCATCCCGAATCAACCAACGCCGAAGACCCGCTGATAATTCTTTACACCAGCGGCACGACGGGCAAGCCGAAAGGGATTTTGCATACGCATTGCAGTTTTCCGATCAAAGCCGCGCAGGATATGGCTTTCGGGACTGACGTTGGGAAAGGCACGCGCATTTCGTGGATCACCGATCTCGGCTGGATGATGGGACCTTGGCTGATTTACGGCGCGTTAATCAACGGCGCGACGATTTGCCTTTACGACGGCGCGCCGGATTTCCCGAAGCCCGATAGAATGTGGGAATTCTGCGCGAAACACCAAGTAGAAATCTTGGGAATCTCGCCGACGCTCGTTCGCGCACTCGCGGCGCACGGCGACGAATTGCCGAAAAAGCACGATTTATCCGCGTTACGCGCCTTCGCTTCGACGGGCGAACCTTGGAATCCCGCGCCGTGGTGGTGGCTTTTTGAAAAAGTCGGTGATTCCAAATTGCCGATTATCAATTATTCCGGCGGCACGGAAATCTCCGGCGGAATTTTGATGAACAACCCGCTGACACCGATTAAACCGTGCGGATTTTCCGCCGCGTGTCCGGGAATGGACGCTGATATTGTCAACGACCAAGGCGAATCGGTCGGCGCGGGCGAAGTCGGCGAACTCGTTATTAAACAACCGTGGATCGGAATGGCTCGCGGCTTTTGGGGCGAAAAAGAACGCTATTTGGAAACTTACTGGTCGCGCTTTGAAAACATCTGGGTTCACGGCGATTGGGCGATGAAGGACGCGGACGGGCATTATTTTATTCTCGGACGCTCGGACGACACGCTAAAAGTCGCGGGCAAACGAGTCGGACCGGCGGAAGTCGAAAGCCTTTTAGTCGCGCATCCGTTGGTTGCGGAAGCCGCCGTCATCGGCATCCCCGACGAATTAAAAGGCACGGCAATGGTCGCGTTCGTCGTTCCGAGAAGTCCGACAAACTTGAGTTTGTCGTCTGCGACGGATTCGACAAACTCAAGTTTGTCGGACTTGGAAACCGAATTAAAACAACTCGTCGCCAAAGATATGGGCAAACCGCTCGCGCCGTCGCGCATTTATTTCGTCGCGGCAATCCCGAAAACGCGCAACGGCAAAATAATGCGCCGCGTCGTTCGCGCCGCCTTCTTAGGCGAAGACGCGGGCGATTTATCCGCGCTCGAAAACCCTTCAGCGGTCGAGGAAATAAGAAACATCGCGCCGCCAACCGCCGCGTCCGACGCTTCATCTTGATTTACCGCGTCGAACTAGCGTAAGATGCCTTTCATAATCAGCCGATTCGGATTGCTGCGAACCGTTATCAACGAAATTCGGATCGGTATTAATTCCGAAACGTCGAAAACCGTTTCAAATTTGACCGCAACCGTTTTCATAATCACTGATACCATCTGAAAATCACCGATACCAATGTTAAAATGACCAATACCACTGCAAAAATCGCCGATACCGTCTGAAAATCGCCGATACCGATGCTAAAACGACCGATACCGTTTGAAAATCACCAATACCATTCGGAAGGCGACCGATTCCGGCGGCGAGATGACCGATACCGGTGTAAAATGACCGATACCGTGTTGAAAATCGCCGATACCACTTGAAAGGCGGCTGAAATTCGATGTAAAACCGATAAAATCAATGAAGGAACGATAAATATATGAATGATAAAGATATGAGCGAATTCGACTCTTCCGTAAGAATGAGTGATTTCGCGGCGGCAAACAGTGTGCTTTTTAAAAACACTCCTAAAATCGTGAACGGCTTCGTTTCTCTTAACGCGGACATCGCCGAACTCGAAACGACCGGCGCGGCGCGGGTTTCAACGACCGGCTTGCGAACCGACGGCACGGCGGACAAAGCGGCGACGAAATCCGCGCTGACCGCCTACCTCAGAAAAATCGTCAAAACCGCCAAATTGATTAAAGCCGAAGAACCGGAATTTGATAATAAATTCAAATTTTCACGCGGCAACGTCGGCGGCGAAGAACTGTTGACCGTCGCCCGCGCCTTCGCCAATGATTTGCCGCCGGTCGCCGCCAAATTTGAGGAATATGTCATCAAAGGCGATCCGGTCGTTAAATTAAACGCGCTCGTCGCCGATTTTGAAGCCGCCCGAACGCAGCAAAACACCGGCAAAGGCGGCGGCATCGCCGCCACCGCGCAAACCAAAACCACCGTCAAACGCCTGTCCAAAACCCGCGCGATGCTGAAAATCGTCGTTACCAATCTGCTCGAAGATTTAGACGACGCGGGCAAACTCGCCGAATGGAAAGCCGCCTGCCGCGTCGAAAAAGCGGCGAAAAAGACAAAGACCGATCCGCCGACCACTTAAACCAGCTTTACAGGATAAAATTTGCGAGTAATTTTCGATACCAATGTTTTGGCGGCGGCTCTGCGCTCGAAAAGCGGCGCGTCGTATCAACTCGTTTCTTTATTGACTTCGGCAAAATTCGAGTCGGCTCTTTCTCTCCCGCTTTACACGGAATATCGGGACGTTCTGATGCGTCCGACCGTTAAGCCCGCCGGAGTTTCCGACGCGGACATCGCGGATTTTATTGACGAAATTTTATTAAAATCGCAAACGCAGAACATCTATTTTCTTTGGAGACCTTGGTTGAAGGACGAAAAAGACGATATGATTTTAGAGTTGGCGATTGCTTCGCAAGCTGATTATATCGTTACTTTTAATCTAAAGGATTTTCGCAATATCGAACTTTTCGGCATCGAAGCAATCGCGCCGAAAGATTTTTTGAACTTAGTGAGGAATTTATGAACGCCACAGTAACCGTCGAACTACCGAACGATTTGCGCCAGCGACTCGAAAAAATCGCCGAACAGTCGGGCGTTTCCGTCAGCCAGCTTCTAGTCGAAGCCGCCGATAAGATGTCGCAGTTGGAAATCTTAGAACAAATCAAACGCCAAGCCTCAGAACGCGACACTCGCGCCGGTTTTGAACGAGTGATGAACGCCGTTCCCGATGCCGAACCGGAAAATCCGCTTGATAGAATCAAGAACTGAATATGTTTTGTCCAAGATGTGGAGATTTGATGATTGAATCTCAAAATACTCTATTTTGTGTCAGAGGAAATATGGGTTTATCACAAAATATGCTTGATAAACTTAATGAATCTTTTATCCTGCAAATTCGCCCGCCAAAGAATCACGAACTACTGAGAGGAACAGACAGAAATTGGTTCTGCCCGAATCACGGCGTAAAAATGGTCAACAAAAATGGTTACGCTTGTTGCCCCGTTTGTAATTTAAGTATTAGTGAGTTTATCTACGAATTGACAAGACTGAATCCTCATTTTGATTTCGAGCATTAGGACCGAAAAATGTCAGATAATTTAATTACCGTTTACAGCATCGGACACGGACGGCACGCTTGGAAGGATTTTCTCGCGTTGCTGCGTAAATACGACATCGCGTTTCTGTGCGATGTGCGGAGTGCGGCGCGGTCACGGTGGGTGCAGTTTAACGGGAAGGTTTTAGAGGCGAATTTGTTGGAGAACAATATCGGTTACGAATGGCTGCCCGAATGCGGCGGCAAGGTGATTGCCAAAACGGAGGATTTGGAGCGCGGCGTTGAGCGGATTTTGGAAATCGCGGCGGAAGTGAAAACGGTGATGATGTGTTCGGAATCGCATCCGCTGACGACGCATAAAATTCCCCGCGCAAGTTGTCATCGCGTCGGGATGCTCGCGCCGCTGTTGAAGGCGAAAGGCGCGGCGGAAATTGTCCATATTTTACCGAACGGCGATTCTATTGAGTTTGATGAATCAGCCGTGCCTTCGATCTGGTGAACCATTTAAGTCAACTCAAGTCTGACCCGCACATTGCTGAACGCCGCGTTGCCGGTCAATTCATCCAACACGCGCTCGTCGGTTAGATCATTCAGGGAAACGCCCGCGTGATTTACCGCCGTGTCCAACTGAACGCCTTTGCGTCCGTGTCCGTAGCCGTGCGGAATCGAAACCACGCCGCTCATAATTTTTTCGGAGATTTCGCAGGGGATTTCGACTGTGCCGACGCGCGACGAAACTTTCACGGTTTGCCCGTTGGCGATTTGCAGATTCGCCGCGTCCGCCGCATTGATTAAAATCGTGCAGCGGTTTTTTCCTTTCATCAGACGCTCGGAATTGTGCAGCCACGAATTGTCGTCGCGCAGGTGTCGTCTCCCGATCAGCGCGAATGGAAATTCGGCGGAGTTTTCTATTTCAACCTTTAATCTTTCCAAATTTTTGACTAAAACTTCGGGCGCGAGATTGATGCGTTTATTTTCGGTAACGAGTCGTTCGGGCAAGCAGGATTTCAGTTCGCCTAAATCAATGCCGTGCGGATTTTTACGCAGTTCTTCGAGCGATAATTTATAGCGTCCGAACTTCAACCCGAAATCCAGTTTCGCTTCGGGCGGCACGAAATTTAGAGGTTCGTCCGCTCCGTTCAGACGGTGAACGATTTCCTGAAAAATCTCCCAGTCGTATTTCGCATTTTCGGCTTTCGGAAACAGCGGCGCAGAATATTTTGCCTGATTGCGGACGGCGAAAAGATTGAAAATCACGTCGTAATGCGAAACTTCGAGTCCGGTCGCGGGCGGCAGAATGATGTTGGCGTGTTTCGTCGTTTCGTTGATGTAGATGTCAATCGAAACCATAAAATCCAATTTGTCCAAAGCCGTCTCCAACGCCGCGCCGTTCGGCGTGGACAAAACCGGATTGCCGCAGCTCGTAATCAAGGCTTTGATTTGCCCTTCGCCGCTCGTTTCGATTTCTTCGGCGAGCGCGGCGACGGGCAGTTCGTTCATAAATTCCGGCAAGTTTCGGACGCGGCTCTGCCAGCGGTTGAAGATATTTGCGGGTTTTGCCGTCGCCAATAAATCGAACGCCGGTTGGGTGAACATCGCGCCGCCCGATTCGTCGAAATTGCCCGTCAGAATATTGATCGAATTGATGAGCCAATGACACAAGGAGCCGAATTTCTGCACGGACACGCCCATTCTGCCGTAGCAAACGGCGGAGTTTGCCGTGCCGAATTCGATGGCGATTCTTTTGATTTCGGCGGCTGAAATTCCGGTTGTTTTTTCGACCGTTTCAGGCGCGTAATCTTTTGATACTTCGCGCAAAGTTTCTACGCCGTCGGTGAAATCTTCAAGCCGTCCGAGATTGATTAAATTTTCGGCGAAAAGCGTGTGAACGATGGCGAGCAATAAAAATACATCGCTCGATGGTTTGATGAAATGATGTTCATTTGCGACACGCGCCGTTTCGGTTTTTCGCGGATCAATGAGAACGATTTTGCCGCCGCGCTTCTTAATCGCGTCGAGCCGATTAATAATGTCGGGCGCGGTCATCAGACTACCGTTCGAGGCGAGCGGATTGGCACCGAGAATCAAAAAATAGCTTGTGCGGTCAACATCGGGAATCGGCATCAAAAGCGGATGCCCGAACATCGTCCACGCGGCGAAATGGTGCGGCAGCTGGTCGGTCGAAGTCGCCGAGTAACTGTTTTGCGTTTTCAAAGTTTTGAGCAGTTCGCCGCTATTCAAAAGCGTTCCGAAGTTATGCACTGACGGATTGCCCTGAAAAATCGCCACCGCATTTCTGCCGTAATTCGTTTGAATGTCTTTAATTTTCTCCGCGACTTCATCGAACGCCGCTTCCCAGGAGATTTCGCGCCATTCGTCGCCGAACTTTTTGACGGGCGTTTTCAAACGATTCGCGTCTTCATAAACGTCTTTGAGCGCGACGGCTTTCGGGCAGATATGTCCGCGCGAAAACGGATCGTTTTTGTCGCCTCTGATTGCTAAAACTTCGCCGTTCGCGTGTTCGATTTCGATGCCGCAAATCGCTTCGCAGAGATTGCACGCTCGATAATGTGTTTCGGACATTTGCTTACTCCTTATTTTTTATCTTTTTCGCGCCGCGCTTCAATCTGAGCGCGAACGGTTTCGTCGGTCAATTCGATGCGCGGATTCAAAACATCGTCGGCGACGAGCGAATTTGCGCCGCATTCAATTCGGGCGCGTCCGTTTTTTACCTGCCAATCGGCATCGGGCAAATACAACTGCGTCGAAAGCGCGTTTTTGATCGCTGCGCGGTTCGGCAAATCAGTTCGCGGCTCGTAGAAAATTTCGATTTGATAAAGCCGTCGGTCGAAAAATCGCAGATATAAAGCGCGAACGCCGCGCAGAGATTCAGGCGCGGGTTTCTTTATGTAATTTTGAAAAAAGGTGCGCTCTCCGTTCTTTTTGATTTTTATTTTCAACGCGCCTCCGAAAACGCTTCGCGCATTTTCGGGCGATATTCCGATTTGCAGACCGAGCAAGAGCGGCGCGGGTTTTGACGACAAATCGCAGGTCGTCTGCGCCGCCGCAAACGCGGCACAAACGAGCAAAAATAAAACTGCGAAAAGCGATTTGGCGGCGACGTTTTTCATCGAGATAATTGTATAACGAAATGCCGTGAAAATTTATGATAAAACCCCTTGACGAAAATAATTTAAACGCCGCCTGTCTAAAACTGATGAAACAGGACGAAGATTTAAAGTTTATTTACGAAACTTACGGTACGCCGCCGATCTGGAAACGCGAAGCGACGTTTGCCACCCTGCTGCATATAATTTTAGAACAGCAGGTTTCACTCGCGTCCGCGCTCGCCGCTTTTAATAAACTTTATGAAAAACTTGATGGCGCGATTACGCCCGAAAATCTGTTGAAACTGTCGGATGCGGAGATGAAGGCAGCGTATTTCTCGCGGCAGAAAACAGTCTATGCGCGAGATTTGGCAACGCGAATTGTTGAAGGAAAACTTGATTTGAAAACGCTGGAAAATCTACCCGACTCGCAGGTTAAAATTGAACTCAAACAAATTAAAGGTATCGGCGATTGGACTTCCGACATTTATCTTTTGATGGCTCTGCTGCGCCCGGACGTGATGCCGAAAGGCGATTTAGCTCTGCATATTGCGTGGCAGAAACTCAAAAAACTCGATGCGCGACCGACTTCTGACGGATTTCTCGAAATCGCCGAAAAATGGAAACCGTTTCGCGCCGTCGCCGCACGTCTTTTGTGGCATTTTTATTTAAGCGTGAAGAAGATTTAAGAGCCGGCATCGAAGTCTTGAATTCTGAATCCTGAACCTTAAATGTTAAATTCTAAAGTATGTTGGAAAAAGAACTCGAAACCGCGATTAATTTGGCGCGAAAGGCGGGCGACGTTATTCTGGGGTTTTACGCGAGCGGTTTTGAAATCGAGGAAAAAATCTTTGAAGACAATTTTTCCGAACCCGTTACGATTGCCGACCGCACGGCGAGCCGGATTATCGTCGAAAGTTTGAGCGAAATTTTCCCGCACGACGGCATTTTGTCCGAAGAAGAATTTGACGATAAAACGCGGCTCGATAAAACGCGCTGCTGGATCATTGATCCGCTCGACGGCACGAGCGGTTTCGTGCAGAAAACCGGCGATTTCGCGGTGCAAATCGGTTTAGCAGACGCGGGCGCGGCGGTTTTGGGCGTGGTCTTGATGCCGCTGCAAAATGTTTTGTATTACGCCGTGAAAGACGGCGGCACATTCGTCGTCGAAAATGATTCCGCGCCGCAAAAACTGCACGTTTCCGATAAAACGGATTTCGCCGAAATGGTTCTCGCCTCGACCCGCAATCACCGCAGCCCGCGAATGTCGCAGATCGTCAAACAATTTGGGTTAAAATCGGAAGTTCAGCGCGGCTCGGTCGGTTTGAAAGTCGGTTTGATTACGCAGCGGAAAGCCGATTTATACCTTCATCTTTCGCCGCGCACAAAACACTGGGACACTTGTGCGCCGGAAATTATTTTGACCGAAGCGGGCGGTGCGATGACGGATTTATTCGGCGATCAAATAATTTACAACATTTCCGACGTTCACAATCACAACGGCGTGTTGGCAACCAACGGCATTTCGCACGAGGAAGCGGTCAGCCATCTGAAAACTGTTCTGAACGATTTCGGACGTTTGCGCGTCGTTCGAATAGTGTAAAATCAAATTATGAAATTCCTGCACATTTCCGATGTACATTTGGGCTGCACGCGCTATCAGTTAAACGAATCGCCGCGTGATTTTTTCGATGCGTGGATTGATGTTCTGCAAAGATACGCGATTGGAGAACGAGTTGATTTCGTCATAATGGGCGGCGATTTTTTTCATAAACGCAACGTGCCGCCGGAGACGATGAATTACGCTTTTGCCGGTTTGAGTCTGTTGAAAGATCACGGTATTCCGTGCGTAACGATTGAAGGAAATCACGACCAAAAAGCGAATGACACGGAACACAGTTGGTTAAGGAGTTTGGCGAATTGGAATTTAATCAAACTGCTCGAACCGACGAACATCGAAGGCAAAATCGGCTATACGACGTGGGACGAAGAAGCAGGCAAAGGCGGATTTATAGACATCGGCAATGCGCGAATTTTCGGTTCGCACTGGTATGGCGCATCGGCGAATTGGGCGATTCCGATGCTGACGAGTTCCATTAAAGAAAATTCGCGGGCGGGCGCGTTTCAGATTTTGCTGCTGCACACGGACGTTGAAGGTCATCAGACGCACCCGATGCCCGCGCTTTCGATAGCGAATCTGACGGAATTAAAATCCGTTACGAATTACGTCGCGCTCGGACACACGCATAAAAGCTACGAGATTGATAATTGGGCGTTTAATCCGGGCAGTTTAGAGATAACGAGCATTGACGAATTCCGCGAAACGCACGGCGCGTTTCTGGTCGAAGTCGGCGCGGATAATGTGGTTCACGCCTCGCATATTCGAGACTACAAACAGCGTCCGTTTCAGCGCATCGGCTTTGACGTTTCGGGCATCACCGAACCGACGGATATTACGGCGCAGGTTTTGGAAGAAGTCAAAATCAAGGCGCGAACGGCTGACGAATATGAAAACAAAGAATTAAAACCGATTATAGAAATCACTCTGCGCGGTCATCTCGGCTTTCCGAATTCCAATCTCGAACTCACCAAAATTCGTGAAGCGGCGCAAAAAATGACCGACGCGCTGCACGTTCGGATTAAAAATCATTCCGCCCCAATCGAATACGCCGTCGCCGCCGATGTCGGCGAAGACGTTTCCCGCGAACTGCTCGAACGCCGCGTCGTCGAAGATTTAATCGCCCGCGACAACCGTTATAAAGCACGAGTCGAAGCCGTCGCCGAAGCCGTCGTCGGCGCGAAACGAATGGCTCTGAGCGACGACACGCCGGATAAGATTGCGGATTTTATCGCCCTGAAAACAGTCGAGAGTCGAGAGTCGAGAGTCGAGAAAAACGATTTGGCTCTCGACTCTCGACTCTCGACTCTCGACTAAAATTATGACCGACGCATTAGAAAAAGTTTCCGGCATTCGCCATCTGCCTTTGTTCCCGCTGCCGCTGGTTTTGCTGCCGAACGAATTTTTGCCGCTGCATATTTTCGAGCCGCGTTACCGGCAGATGCTTTCCGACATCGCGCTCGACAAAAATATGTTCGGCGTATCGTATTTTAATCCGACCGAAGAATTCGTCGAAAAACCTTTGACGGGCAGCATCGGCTGCGCGGCGGAAGTGCGCGAAACGCAGACGATGCCCGACGGACGCTCGAATGTCGTAACCATCGGCGTGGCGCGTTATCACTTGATTGATTACATCAGCGACGGCGCGCCTTATTTAGTCGGCGATGTCGAATTTTTTGAAGACGACGCGGAAGACGAAACGGTTTTGAACCCGTTGGCGGACGAAGTTTTCACCCTGTTTCGCCGCGTCGCACTCGCCGCGCACAAACTCGGCGGCGAACGCGGCATCTTTCCCGACGTTCAGCAAACCGACCCGCAATCGCTGTCATTTTTGGTCACGACCGCGTTCAATCTCGAACCGGATTTGAAATATAGATTGTTGGAAACGCGCTCGACGATTGAGCGGTTAAATAAAGTGAAAGAAATTCTCATCCAGACGGTTGATAAAATGGAAGAAAGCGCGGAGATCAACAAAATTGCTAAGACGAACGGGCATTCAAAAAAGAAGCTAGATATTTAATTTAGGATAATTTCTATATAACGAATCGGTGAAAGCACGTTTTGAGTAAAAAGATTATGTTAGTAAGAAGGTCGCTGTTTCGCCATTATATTCACTGGTTTGTTAGACTTTGTTGCCCTCTTTAGAACGCGACGTTTGTTCTTCTGTTAAATAAACCTTTCAACAATTAAAGCTGAAAAATCTTCAATGTCTGGTAAACTCCCAGAGCCTAAATCAACGTGATTGCCGTTATTCCATTCTCCCAAAACAGTTCTGGGAATGCCATTTCCATTCTCTTCAAAAGTCTTTTCTAAGGTAAAGTATCTGTAACTATTATCAGGTTCTACGAGAATCGCACTAAAAAAGGCTTCGGAAATTTGTTCAGGTTTGGGAAACTGAATTAAAACAATCGTATGCCTGTTTGTTGGTTTTATAATATATCTGTTAATTCCAATATGTTCAATGAAATCATTCGGCTCAAGATTATAAACTGTTGGCAGTAGTGTCCATCGTGTTTTAAGATGCTCAACTCCTTTTTCGCCAGTAAGCCAAGCTATTACTCCTTGTGAATTTTCTGATAATTTATCAGGTAAATACCTGTGAGCAAAAAGATAGTGGTAAATTCTTGGTTCTAATGGCTTACCCAGCTTTAATTTGTTGGGCGAATTTTTGATTTCCTGTGAATTGCTTACGATAGGTGATTGCCTTTTTTGATTATTGATTGGTTGAGATGATTGAACAGCGGATTTTGTTTCATTTGAAGTTTCCATCCAAGAGGTCAATGAAACCAGTTCGTGTTCTCCTTTGATTTTTCTGCCTAGAGTTTTTTCCATTTTCTTTTTCAACAAAACTTTGGATATGAAGTTGTAAATTCCTATCGCAAAAACTCCCAACAGTCCAAATGGAACAAGCCGCCATCCAGATTTTGCAAGATAAAATATGGTAAGTATTATCGCAGCAAAAACTAAGGTTATAAGATAAATTGCAGATAAATTAGCATTTTTTAAGGAAAAAACCAAAATTGTAGTTGTAATTACCACTGCCTGAATAGCAAAAACCTTTAAGAATGTATTTCTCGGATTCCAATGAAGTCTAAGGTGCGTTCCCATTGCAATAACCCCCGGAATAAAAAAACTGAAAATTGCTGATAGAAACGACTGCCACAATATTGTTCCAAAGGACAGTTTAAAGTAGATGTAATTATAAATTGAAAATGATGCAACGGCTCCAACGAAACAAAATAATATAGCTAAACTTTTCCTTCTGTTTGATTGATACTCATTTAACAAAGATTCATTTAACTTTTGGTCAAGGATATTCATAATTGCAGAGATTGACGAAATGTAATTACCTAGAAGAAATATAACTCTAAATTCTACTGATTACTCAAAGCCATTTTGAAAAATTCAATTACTCTTTGATCGTAAGCGGTAGATTGCTCAATCGAAGCGTTCATCAAACCGTAGCCCGACGGATTCAGATCGGTTTTCGATTCGACTTTGACCGAACTGGAAAAGCAACGGCTTAATTTGACGGTCGAATCCTGCAAGTCGGTCGCGTCCGCGCCGGCAAGCAGTAAAACCTGGCGATTGTTCAAAGATTTGGCGACATCGCAGGCGGCATCGCGGCGGTAACAGCCGTTATAGAAATAAAAAAATGAACCGAAGGCGGCGAATTTTGACGTTACGGAACTCGCAAACGGAAAGCGGCGATTGACCGCCGTCGCCAGCACCGCGTCCGAATCGTCCGGCACGGAGTCGAGCGCAATCGCTTTCACGCTTTCGTCTTTTGCGGCGGCGTTCAGGGCGGCGAGCGCGCCCATTTCCACGCCGTAAAATCCGATATTTTTGCCGACGAGCGGCGTTTGACTGTCAGTTTTCAAGCCGCGCAGAAATTCGATTGCGGCAGTCGCATCATCGGTTTCACAGCCGCCGAACGACGATGCCGCAACCGTCGGATTCGCGCCGTGTCCGCGTTCGTCGGGCATCAGAACCGTGAAATTCGTCGCTTCGTTTAATTTCACGGCGAGGTCGAGAACGTGCGAACGGTTCGCGCCGTAAGCATGCAGAAAAACGACCGCCGGAGAATTTTCCGCGCCCTTCAAAAGCCAGCCGCGTGAAGAAGTTCCGTCGCGGTTCGTCCACGTTTCGTCCGTTACCCGCGCGCCGCGCGTGCTGAACTGTCCGTAACTTTCCGGCGTAACCAGATAGCCGGTCGCGGGCGGAATCGAAGCCGTGTAGAAAAGCCAGACGGAAGCTCCGACGATTGCCAGAACGACAAGTAAAATCGTCGGGAAAAGAAGCCGGGAAAAACTTTTTGCGATGCGTTTGGAATTTGCCATAAATGTATGCGTTGGAAGCGACGGAAGATGAATTAGAAATGCAACTTTGAATTGTTTTTGCGAGTCTTAAAAGTTCAGCCCTTAGAAAAAGACTTTTAGGTGAGCTGTCTAAAATGTTACCATAAAACCCCCAGAGAAAGGAAGAGTTTTATCAAAATGAAAAAATCCATCTTGACCGCGTGTTTGCTGATCGTTTCGGCATTTTATTCAAATAATTTCGGACAGACGCAGGCTGTTAATCAGTCGAAATCCGAAGCGGCGAAAACTTTGCCCGCGCAATTTTTTCCGCTTTCCGAATTGAAAGAAGGAATGAAAGGCACGGCGCGGACGGTTTTTCGCGGCAGCGAGCCGGAAGAATTTCAGGTCGAAATCCTGGGCATCGTTCCCGGCTATATCGGACCGAAACAGGATATGATCGTCGGTCGGATTTCCGGCGGCGCGGCTGACCGGACGAGCGTTTTCGCCGGAATGTCCGGCTCTCCGGTTTATATTGACGGCAAATTGGTCGGCGCGATTTCTTACAGTTTTCCTTTCTCGAAAGAGCCGATCTGCGGCATCACGCCGATTGCTCAAATGCTTTCGATTTTCGAGCAGAATCAAACGCCGAAAAATAAATCTAAAGAACCGAAAATCGTTTCGTTCGCCGAACTCGCCGCGAACGATTGGAAACCGAATTTCACGGAAACGGCGAAAACTTCCGACATCGTTACGGGAACGAATTCGGCTTGGGCTTCCGCCGGACAATCTTTTCAGCCGATTGCCACGCCGCTCGCGTTCAGCGGTTTTTCGCAGGAAACCTTGAATAAATTCGCGCCGCAGTTGGCTTCGGTCGGTTTGATGGCGGTTTCGGCGGGCGGCGGCGCGGCGAAGATCGCGCCGATGAAAACGTCGAACGAAAACACTCTGAAAGGCGGCGCGTCGGTTTCGATGTCTTTGATTCGCGGCGATATTTCGATTGCGGCGGCGGGAACGGTTACGATGCGCGACGGCGATAAAGTTTACGCTTTCGGGCATCCGTTTTTGAGCCTCGGAATTTCCGATCTGCCGATGTTCGAGTCGAGCGTCGTCGCGGTCGTGCCGAGCGTCAACAATTCTTTCAAAATCGCCGTGCCGAACGAAATGGTCGGCACGATGACGCAGGATCGGGCGACCGGCGTGTTCGGAAAACTCGGTCAATCGCCGAAAATGATTCCGGTGAAAATCAACATCGAAACCAGTCGCGGACAAACCGAAACTTATAACGTCGAAGTCGCCAAAGACGATTTTCTCACGCCGATACTGATGAATATGGCGGTTTATAATTCGATCACCGCGAGCGAGCGCGGCATCGGCGATTCGACGGTCGAGATCAAGGGCGAAATTAAAATTAAAAATCAGCCGTCAATTAAAATCGAACGCCGTTTCAGCGGCGCGTCGGCAACGCAGTTGGCTTCGGCGGCAGTTGCCGTGCCGGTCAACGCTCTTTTGGACAGCCGTTTCGACGACACGGAAATTTCGCAAATCGAATTGAATCTGACTTCAACGGACGGCAGTCGAACGGCGACGCTCGAACGGCTCGCGCTCGACCGCACGGAAGTTCGCGCCGGCGATTCGTTTCAAATTCAGGCGTTCGTCCGCACCGACACGGGCAAAATTCTGGCGCAGACGATTCCCGTTAAAATTCCCGACGGCACACCCGAAGGCGTTCTGCTCGTAACCGTCGGCGACGGCGCATCGCTAAACGCGACCGCCGCGACGAAACAATTCGTGCCGAAAGATTTGAGCGAACTTATCAAAACGATCAATTCGGTCAAAAAATCGGATCGCCTTTACGTCCAAACTTCGCGTGTAACCAACGGCGCAATCGTCGGCGCGAACGAAATGCCGAATCTGCCGCCTTCGATGCTGGCAACTTTGAACAACGACCGCACGACCGGCAGTTTCAAACCGACGCTGCTGACCGTTTTGACCGAACAGGAACTCGCGCCCGCTGAATTTATCATTTCGGGACAGCAGGTTTTGACGATTGAAGTTAAGCGATGATTTTTTTAGCCACGAACAAACACGAAAAAGCACGAAAAATCACTTGAACTCAAATTTCGTGTTCTTTCGTGTTTGTTCGTGGCTAATTCTTATTCTATGAAAAACGATTTAGCAAAATTTCTTCAGGCGATTAGCTTCGCCGCCAAAAAACATAAACGGCAAAAGCGCAAAGGCGCGGACGAAGAGCCGTACGTTAATCACGTTTTGGAAGTGGCTAATCTATTGGCAAATGTCGGCAAAGTTGATGATTTCGATGTTTTAATCGCCGCCGTTCTGCACGATACGGTCGAAGATACGGCGACGACCGAAGCGGAAATCGAAGGGAAATTCGGCGCGAAAGTTTCTAAAATGGTAATGGAAGTTACCGACGATAAATCTCTGCCGAAAGCCGAAAGAAAACAACTGCAAATCGAACACGCGCCGCATTTGTCGAACGGCGCAAAACTCATCAAACTCGGCGACAAAATCAGCAACATCCGTGACGTAACGGACAATCCGCCTGATGATTGGTCGAAGGAAAGACGCATCGAGTATGTAAATTGGGGCGAGCGCGTCGTCAACGGTCTGCGCGGCGCGAATGGCGATTTGGAAAAACATTTTGACGATTTGATCGAATCTGCAAAACAAAAATTTCAATAATTTTTTAACCACATAGAAACATAGGACACATAGAAAATTTAATCTATGTGTCCTATGTTTCTATGCGGTTAATTTATTCTCTAAAAATCAAACCGCGCACCAAGTTGAAATTCGCGGTTGTAGCTCGAATTAGAATTAAACGACGGCGAGCCGGAGATAAACGTTCGCGGTGTGCCGAAGTTGGTCGTCGGCGCAATGGCGGTCAAACGCCCGTTGGCGACAGTTCCCGTGTAGAGATTGTTGAAAGCCAGTTGGACGTTTGAACGATTGAAAAGGTTGAAACCTTCCGCAAAAAGCGAAATCCGGTAACGCTCGCCGAAACGAATAATTCTGCCGACGCGCATATCAACGATGTAGGAAGACGGAGTGGAAAATTCATTGCGGCGCGTTCCCGGTGCGCGGTCGGTCGAGTTGATTCCGTCGCCGTTCGGATCGCCCGAAACGAGACCCGAATAAGCGAAACCCGACTGTGCAGTAAAGATTCCGGTGAAAACGTAATCGCTCAAAAGTGCGCGGACGATTTTGTTTTCGCTGTATTTGAAAGTTCCCGTTTCATAAACCGGACTGAAAATAAAGCGATGGCGCACGTCCAAGTCCGAACGCCCGTATTCGCCCGACAAATCGAATTGATTTTCGGCGATTTTCGCATCGTCGCCGCCGCCCGGAACGACCGAAGTCTGATCCGGTTTGTCGTCTTTGGCTTTCGATAACGTATAACTCGTGTTGAACTGAAAGCGGTTGGAAAAACGTCGGTTCAATTCAAAGGTTAAGCCTTGATAAAACGAATTTGCCGTGCTTTCAAAAAGGCTGATGCGGTCGAAATCTCGAATCGGACGGAAGCGCGAATTGGAGTTGTTTGTTACCACATCGCCGAATCTTTCGCGCTCGCTTTGAAAGCGTTTGAAGGTTAAACCGCCGACCGTTACGTCAGTCGGCGCAAAAAGATTGGCATTGCGCGTCCGCGACAAATCATTACCGCGAAACAGCGTGTATTGCGCCGAAAAAGTCGTATTGGCAAAAATTTCGCGCTCGAACTGTAATCGCGCCTGATGCGTGAACGGCTGTTCGTAATCCTTATCAAACAAATAAAGATTAACCGGCGAACGAAACGCGGTCGGCGGAATGCTCGTCAGGATATTCGGATAAGTCGGACACGGATTCGCCGCCGAACAGTTGATGCTGAACGCGAGAACCTGAATGCCGTTTTGCGTGTGCGCCGTGCCGGTCATAATCGCCGTCGTGCGGGCGTAAAAAAGTCCGTAGCCGCCGCGCAGAACCGTTTTTTCGTTAAAGGCATAACTTAATCCGAAGCGCGGAGCAAGGTTGTTTTTATCCGACGGTCGAAATCCGGTATCGTAACCGAAATCCGCTAACGTGCCGGTCGTGCGCGTCGTAAAGTTGTTCGGGTCTTGAATCGTTACCGCGTTGGTGTTGCTGATCGGCGGTTTGGCGATTGACTGATAATCATAGCGCAAGCCCAAATTCAAAGTTAATTTCGGCGTAACGCGCCAGTCGTCCTGTAAGAAAAAGCCGTATTCCGAATTATTCGGGCGCGAAGTCGCGCCGTCCGTTCCCGCTCCGGCGAAACTCTGGCGATAAATTGAAGGGAAAACTCCGGCGACACCGTTCAGATAATTTGAAAGTTGCGTATAACCGCCGTTAAAGGTGTAAGAACCGCCGAAAAGTCCGGGGAAAAAGTTGAAGATTCTGTCAAACAACAAATCCGCGCCGTATTTGATCGTGTGATTTCCGACCAGATAAGTTTGATTGTTGACGAATTGATAGCGCGTGATCGTCGTTTCGCGCGGGCTGAAATTATTGCGTCCGATGTTGAAAGTTCCGTCGTTGAAACCGCCCGCATTGGCGACTACCGAAAGCTCCGGCGCGTCCGAATTTGCCAGACCGGGTTCACGGTCGCGTGAAAACTGAAAACGAAATTCGTTGTAGAACTTCGGCGTAATCGAGTGCGTCCACTGCGTCGTTACCGCCGAAGTTTTGACGTTGCTGTTGCCGGTGTGTTCTTCCGCGCTCAATGTTCCCGAATTTTCGAGATTCGTTCCCGTGAAATTCTGCTGGTTAAATCTAACCCAAACCTGATTCTTGTCGTTGATATTGAAATCAACTTTGCCCAAGAAAGTATCCTGTTTGCGGTCAATGTTGTAGGAGGCGACTTTCGGCGCGAGCAAAGCCTGCACATTGGCGGGCGCGAACGGCAGAGAATTCAGCACGACCGGATTCGGTAAATCCGAACGCTGACCTTCATACGCGCCGAAGAAAAATATCTTGTCTTTCTTGATCGGACCGCCGAACGTGCCGCCGAATTGATTGATTTGTCCGGCGGGACGAGTGCGATTCGCGGCGACTAAAACCGGACTTCGCGCATTTAAAGATTCATCGCGGAAGTATTCAAACGCGCTGCCCGTAAATCTGTTTGTGCCGCTTTTCGTGATGACGTTGATGACCGCGCCGGCAGCGCGACCGAATTCGGCGGAAAAGCCGTTTTGATTGACTTGGAACTCTTTGACCGTATCAATCGAGAACTGCGACGGAGCGCGTCCCGAACCGACGCGACCCGACGACTGACCGAAAAAAGTATTGTCCGAACTCGTGCCGTCAATCTGAATGCTATTTAAAGTTCCCTTCTGACCGCCGACCGCCAAATCGCCACTGCGAGTCGGATCGCGGACGATTCCGGGAGTTAATGTAACGAAATCTAAAAAGTTGCGCCCGTTCGTCGGCAGATTGATGACGCGGCGTTCTTCGACGGTCGAAGAGATCGAAGTGCGCGTCGTTTCCACGCCCTGCCCTTCGGCGTTGACATCCACGACGTTGACCGAGCCGCCCGCCGATAAAGCTACTTCGAGCGCGGTTTTCGCTCCGACGGTAACTTTAATGTTTTCGTAGCTCGAAACGGCGAACCCTTGCAGCGCGGTCGTCTCGACTTTGTAAATTCCCGGCGGCAATAAAGGTAAAATAAAGTTACCTTCGTCGTTCGACACGGCGGTTTTCTGCAAACCCGTGTCCTGGCTGGTCGCCGTTACGGTTACATTCGGAACGGCTGCGCCTTGCGCGTCAACGGTGCGCCCTTCGATGTTGCCGGTCGTCGCCTGCGATTGGGCGAAAGCGACGGTTGAAAATAAAAATAATGCGCTTAAAAGCGGTAAAAACTTCTGCATATAAAATTCCTCTATTGAATGATTGAATACCGAATCCGAAAATTTAAATCGTTTCGGGTTCGCTGTGTTTTACTTAAAATTGTTATGAAATCAACTGAAAATGATATGACACCTGCGGCGGCAGAGCAAACGCGAGACGAAAGCGCGATGTGAAATAAATGTGAACTTTTTTAATTCAAAGTCGGATTCGAGACAAGCCAAGCAGTCGAAAGCGGAGACAACTGTTCACTATCAACTATCAACTATTAAACGAAGTGTCTTCCCGTTTTGATAGTGAACAGTTGATAGTTGATAGTTGATAGTTCGATACTTGTCGCCCATTCAGCGGCGATGATTTACCGCAGTTTGCGGATTCCGAACTCAGATTATTTTACCGCCCTGAGAATCGCCTTCAATCCAAGTTTCGCCGTCGGCATAAACTTCCTTTTTCCAAATCGGCACGGTGCGTTTTAATTCGACGATCAGCCATTCGCACGCTTCAAAAGCAGCGCGGCGATGCGGTGCGGCGACGGAGATAACGACGCTCGTTTCGCCGATTTCGAGTTTCCCGACGCGATGAACGATGCCGACGTGCGCGATTTCAAATCTTTCGTGCGCCTGTTCGACGAGTTTCTCCATCTCCTTCAACGCCATCGGCTCATAACCTTCGTATTCGAGATACAAAGTCTCGCGCCCTTTCGTATATTGCCGCACAAACCCGTCAAGCGTCACAATCGCGCCGCATTCAGACGGCACGACCCGCCGCGCAATCGCGCCGACATCAAGCGTTTCCGTTGTAATCTCGCAGAAATCCGTTTTCATTTATCATTTATCATTTATCATTCACCAAACTGTTAAATGGTAAATGGTAAATGAATTCATCCGCCCGAAACCGCCGTGAATACTGCTAATTCATCGCCGCTTTTAATCAATTCGCCGCCGTTCGCGTATTCCTGATTGACGGCGAAAAGCAGTTTATGTTCGTCCAATCGCGGAAATTTGCCCTTGATTTCAGCCAAGACTTCGCCGGATTTCGTCTCGGCGGCAAAATCCATCTCGATTTCTCTGGCTCCGACCGCTTCCGCCGTCGCGCCGAAAAATAAAATCTGCACTTTCATAATTTTTCACTCTGTAAAATTATAATTGACTACCGAAATTATCGCCAAGACACAATTTTGTCTAAAAAATTCCGTTCGTTCGGACTGATTCCGCCGTGCGCCGGATCGTTTGTTGCTTTTTCCTTAAATTTTTGCCGATTTGAGAAAAATGTCTTGCCTTGATGACATATTTTTCTTCGAAACGGTGCGTTATAGATAGAGCGTTAAATTTATTTTTTCAGCAGTCAGATCAGCAGCGAGTTCCGTTAAACTTCGGCAGGATTGCCGATAACGGTATTCGCTGCCGTTCACTCGACTGATTCGTCAAGATTTATTATCCAGTCAACGCTGCTGCTTAAACTAAAAAACAATTTGAGGAGACAAACACTATGGACAATCGGATAGACGCGGTTCTGAAAACCGGCGACCGTGACCAGATTCTAAACTTAATCGCGCAAATTCGCGCACTGCTGCCTTTTTTGATTGATTTAAGCCCTGAAGAACGACAGACGCTGCCGAAAATGGGCGACAAAAGCCGCGCCTTCGTCAGTCAGGCGGTAACGCTCGCCGAAAAGGACGACTCTTACCTGCCGCGCTCGTTTGAAGTGGCGGAGATGAAACGCGATGTCGAACTGGCGGAGATGCTTTACCCGATTATGGTCGCGCTCAAACAGTTAACCGAATTCGTTGACGATACCTACATCGAAGTCGGCAGCGAAGCATACACGGCGGCACTCGTCGTTTATCAGTCAGCCAAACAAAACGGTCGCGGCGAGGCTCTCGATGATCTGCTCGACGCACTCGGTCAACGCTTCGCCCGCAAAACGAAGGACAAGTCGCCGACAATCTGAATTGTGCCGTTCCAGACGCGGCGTTTTCAAATGATAACCGAATTATTTACGTACTGAACTGCCAATTTCGAGTTCCGCACCGCGCCGATTGAGCGTCGAACTCGAAAATTTACGGTTCAGAACGCGATTAACAAAGTCCCGAACTCGAATGCGCGAACTAAAAACCGCCGCCTTCGGCTTAATTACTCGATGATCGCGGCTTCCACCTCGAATTTTCCGAGTCCGAAACTTGATCATTCCCTTTCACGACTCCGAATGCCGACATTCGGACGATTCAGATCAGAAGTCGAATAAAAAATCAGAGGAAAATGAAAATGAAAAAATTCCAAAATACAAAACTACACATCAATCAAAGCAGTCAACGATTTTATCTTCAATTAACATTACTTGCCGTGCTGGGAATAACGGGTTTATTTCTTTGGCAAACATCGGCAAATATCAAATTCAACACGATGGCGGCAGCGCAGAACGCCCTGCCGGATTTGAGCGTCGGCGATGCCGCGATTGTCGAAGGCAAAAGCGAGTATGCGCCCGAAGCCGTTTTTAACATCACGCTTTCATCCGCTGACCGCGAGCGGGAAATATCCGTCGAATACGTTTTGTTCAACTTCCAAAGCGGCGTTCCGCCCGCCGAATCACAGCGCGGCACACTGGTTTTCGCGCCCGGTGAAACCGCCCGAAGCGTCAGCATTCCGATTCTGTTCACCCGAAAAGAAGGCGTTCAAAAGTTTCGGTTACAGCTTTTTGAAGCGGTTAATGCGCGAATTGACAAAGCCGAAGGATTCGGCAGTCTGCCGGTTCGCATTGACGCGGACAAAACTAAAATTGAAAACGTCTTTGTGCCGGCGGCTGAAAATAAAGTTTTGAGTCAATTATTTAATCCGACCGACAATTTACAAGCGGCAATTTTGGGAATTCAGGTTGACGGTTCGACCGCGCTTAATCGCGGAATCATTTTTCCGAATGCCAATTCTCTGCCGACTCCGCCGCAAACTCCCATATCCAGTCTGCCTGCCTCGAATCCTCACGGAGTTGCTTATTTCGGCAGCGACAATGCGATGATTTCCGATTTCGGCGGCTCGCGCATCTTCGTCGTGCAGATTTCGACCGCCGCGCTGCTCGCCACCATCAGCACCGCCGCCGCCCCGGTCTACGATGGAACCGGCACGATTGCCGTCGCCCCGAACCTGAGCGCGGCATTGGCAATCGGTGAAAGCAACCAGCTTCAGATAATTCGCGGACCGTTTAACGCCTCATCGCCGAGAAGCGCGATTACGCTGCCCGGAAGAGTCGAATCCTACCAGACGCAGGCTATCGTTTTCGATAACACCGGTCGCGCCTTCGTCTATCATTCGGCGGGCATTTCAATTCTTGACGCGCCTTATACTTCGATAGCTTTTACAATTCCGGTTACCGGTAATGCTTCAACCGGCGCGATTGCCATTTCGCCGAACGGCGGCACTCTTTTAACCACAATTCTCAGCGGCACTCAGGTTCGGATTTTTCAGGCTCCTTTTTCTTCTTCGACGACTTCAACTTTGCTGACAATTCCCTCTTCGAGCGGATTAGACGGCATCGCCATTACGCCGGACGGCACGAAGGCGATTGTCGTGAGTGCTTTCGTCCGCCAAGCCGCCGCCATCAGCGCACCGTTTTCAGCCGCTTCGACCGTCGAGCAGCTTCCGATACCGACCAACGCCGGAACTGCCGGTTTTGAAGATGTCGGAATCAGTGCCGACAGCCAAATCGCAGTTCTCACCGGCAACGGGACGGCAGCCACCGATCTGCCCGTTTTCGTTCGCACGCCGTTCACCGCTGCCGGAGCGCAGTTGTTCGCTATTTCATTGCAGAATGGCGCGGGCGGTTTTCAGGGACGCGGTGCCGGTTCGATTCGCTTTCTGCCGCCCGGACTCGCGCCGGGTTTGACTATTTCCAAAAGCGCGGCGGCGTATGCGCTGCCGGGTGCTAATCTTACTTATACGATCAGTTACAGCAATACCGGCTCGACCGCCGCGACGGGAGTCGTCATCAGAGACCCGCTTCCGGCAGGAACGACTTTCGTTTCCGCTGCCAACGGCGGAACTTTGAGCAGCGGCAGCGTCGTTTTCAACATCGGAGCGGTCAGTGCCGGAGCCGGAACGCAGACGGTTTCGTTCACCGTCAACATTCCCGCTTCCACGACCGCCACGCTGGTCAGCAACAACAATTACACTATCGAAGGCACTGCCATAACGCCGATTTCCGGTCCGCCCGTGGTAACTTCCTTACGGTCGGCACAGTTTGATTTTGACGGCGACCGTCGAGCGGATATATCGGTGTTTCGTCCGTCAAACGGGACTTGGTATGTGCAGCAATCGCAAGCCGGATTCACCGGCTTGGCGTTCGGTTTCGGCACGGACAGATTAGTTCCGGCGGATTACGACGGCGACGGCAAAACCGATGTCGCCGTTTTCCGAAGCGGGACGTGGTATATCCAGAGAAGCAGTCTGGGATTTTTCGGACTCGCGTTCGGCGCGTCGGATGATATTCCCGTTCCCGCCGATTACGACGGCGACGGCAGAGCCGACATTGCTGTTTTCAGACCATCGAACGGCACCTGGTATTTGCAGAGAAGCAGTCTCGGATTTACCGGCACGGCTTTCGGACAGAACGGCGATAGACCCGTCGCGGCGGATTATGACGGCGACGGCAAAGCCGACATCGCGGTCAATCGCGCCGGAACGTGGTATCTATTGCGTTCGCAATTAGGATTTACGGGCTTTGCCTTCGGCGACGGGAATGACAAACTCGTTCCGGCAGATTACGACGGCGACGGGAAGACGGATGTCGCTGTGTTCCGACCATCAAACGGCTTTTGGTACTTACTGCAAAGCACCGCCGGATTCACAGGGCTGGCGTTCGGTTTAGGCTCGGATTTGCCTGTTGCCGCCGATTTTGACGGTGATGGAAAAGCAGATGTTTCGGTGTTTAGAAACGGAACGTGGTATTTGCAGCGTTCGACGCAGGGTTTTACCGGCTTCCCGTTCGGTGCGTCAACCGATCTGCCGATACCGAATGCTTTTGTCCGCTAATTTATGACTATATTGACAAATTAAATTGGCGCGTTGCTGTTCAGAGTCCACGCTTTAGCGTGCGCTCGACCGCGAAGCGGCGGGCTTTGGCAGCCTAAAGGCTGGACTCTAAACGATTGCCAATCGTCGCCACCTTAGTTTGTCAGGACAAATAACAACTAAAAATCCGCAGTCCTTTTATCAGGATTGCGGATTTTTTTTGTTTTACTCTCCGCTGACCGTTTCGCGTAGAGCGCGTTTGAATATCTTGCCTGTTGCACCGACAGGTAACTCATCTCTGAACTCGACAAAGCGCGGATATTTGTAATTGGCGAATTGTAACTTGCACCACGCGAGGAAATCCGTTTCGGATAAGTCCATATTTGCTTTCTTGACGACAAAGGCTTTGACCTCTTCGCCCATTTTCGCGTCGGGTATGCCGATGACGGCGACCAGAGAGACGGCTTCGTGCGTCATTATCACTTCTTCGAGTTCCCTTGGGTAGATATTGTAGCCGCCGCGCAGGATCATATCTTTTTTGCGGTCAACTATCGCCAAATATCCGTCTTCGTCGAAAATTCCGATGTCTCCGGTGTGAAACCATCCGTTTTTGAACGCTTCGTTGGTCGCTTCGGGGCGTTTATAATAGCCTTTCATTACGTTAGAACCGCGAATGACGATCTCGCCGCGCTCACCTGATTTCACCTCTGCGTCGTTTTCGTCCACACATCTGACATCTACGCCGAAAATGGGCTGACCGACTTTGCCGGGTTTCGACGGTTTTTGAAATTGACTGAAGGTGGCGAGCGGAGATGTCTCTGATAAACCGTAGCCTTCGAGAACTCTCACGCCGAATCTCTCCTGGAATTCGATCATCACCTCAACGGGCATCGGCGCGCCGCCCGATGTGCAGACTTTCATCTTACCGGCGATCAAAGATGTGTCATAGTTGTTCTCCTCGACGTAACGTAACAACGCCCAATACATCGTCGGAACGCCGACCCAGAAGTTGACGCTCTCTTTCTCCATTGCGGCGAGCGTAGATGCGGCTTCAAAGCGCGGCAATAAGACGATTTTGTTTCCGGCATAGAGACTCGTGTTCATCTGCACCGTTTGTCCGGTCGTATGAAAGAGGGGCAAAGTTATCAAGCACGTTTTTTGCACGCCATCAGTGAAGT
Organism: uncultured Pyrinomonadaceae bacterium; assembly: GCA_964244835.1. GTDB lineage: Bacteria > Acidobacteriota > Blastocatellia > Pyrinomonadales > Pyrinomonadaceae. Next base: position 12,106 of record CAXTKJ010000035.1, on the reverse strand, counting down.
CTAAGACGGGAAGATGGATATTGTGAACGGTTGTTACGTTCGACATCAAATTAAAGTGCGTCAGTTCCGCGCCTTTGGGGTAGCCGGTCGTGCCGGATGTGTAGAGAATCGCGCAAGTATCGTTCGGGGCGGTCGGATATGTGTCGAATGTTTCGGGTTTGTCCTTGGTAATTTCGCGCAGTGTCTTAGTATTGGCGATAGGTGAGGGCGCGTTTGCGTCCGCCGTCATTACGACGAGCGTCTCGCAGGCTTCTATCTGATCGAATGCCTCTTTGACCGTCTGCGATAAGGGCAATTCGGGCGAACCCTCGAAGACGAAGACGGCTTTCGCGTCCGAATCTTTGAGATGATACGCCAATTCACGCGATTTGAAGAGGACGCTCAACGGCACGACCGCTGCGCCGGCTTTCAATATGCCGTAATAAACAATCGGAAAGAACGGGAGATTCGGACAGCACAGCGCGACTTTATCGCCGTAGCCGATATTCATCTCGACCAACGCATTTGCCACGCGATTGGCGAGCGCGTTCAGTTCCCCGTAGGTCAGGCGCACGTCGTTCCAGACGATTGCCTCCATATCGGGCGCGATTCGTGCGTGATGTTCAATAACCGAAGCCAGATTAAGCGTCGTTGCTGATAATTGCATTTCTTCTTTTTATCGTCCGGGAAGATTGTTTTTGTTTGAGATTACAATTTATCCGAATGCTGAATTTAATTCAACTTTGCCGGTTTTAATTGCCGGGAGCGCGGACGGCTCGTCCGCCAACGAAGGCTTTGCGACGTTGACCTGTTTGCCAGCGGAGGCGCAGCGGGCAGAAAAGCAACGTCGCTTCGCTGGTTGGCGGACGAGCCGTCCGCGCTCCGATCAATGAGTTATAATAAAATTTCATTGATTTAACCTATGGAGAATTTTTTATGATGCAGTTCAAACAATTTTATCTCGGCTGTCTCGCTCACGCTTCGTATTACATCGGCTCAAACGACGAAGCCGCGATTGTTGACCCGCAGCGCGATGTCGGACAATACATCGCCGAAGCGACTGCGAACAATCAAACAATAAAATACGTCATCGAAACGCATCTCCACGCCGATTTTGTCAGCGGACACCACGAACTCGCCGAAAGATGCGGCGCGGAAATCGTCTTTGGCGAGAAAGCAAACGCCGCGTTCGAGCATTTGGCAGTCAAAGACGGCGATGTTTTATCGGTTGGCGATGTCAAATTAAAAATCATCGAAACGCCCGGACACACGCCCGAAGGAATCTGCGTCATCGTCGAATGCGCGGGCGAACCCGACAAGATTCTAACCGGCGACACTTTATTCATCGGCGATGTCGGCAGACCCGATTTAGCAGGCGGCGCGGGTTTCAACGCCGCGCAGATGGCGGGATTTTTATACGACAGTCTGCACGACAAAATCCTGACTTTGCCCGACGAAACGGAAGTTTATCCGGCGCACGGCGCGGGTTCTTTGTGCGGCAAAAATATGTCGAAGGAAACCTGGTCAACCATCGGGCAGCAGCGAAAGCTGAATTACGCTTTACAGCCGATGGCGAAGGACGAATTCATCAGAATAATGACGGCGGATTTGACCGAAGCTCCGGCGTATTTCACGAAAAGCGTGGAAAATAACCTGAAAGGCGCGAAAAGTCTGGAAAGGTTAAATCACCCGAAAGCGATGTCGGCGCGGGAAGTCAAGGATTTTTCCGGCGTAGTTTTAGACGTTCGCAATGCCGACGAATACGGCGCGGCGCATATTTCGAACGCGCTTAATATCGGTCTTGGCGGACAGTTCGCTTCGTGGTCGGCGATTTTAATCGGAACGGATACGCCCGTCGTGGTCGTTGCCGACACGGAAAACCAGATTGGCGAAGCCGTGATGCGCCTGGCAAGAGTCGGCATCGAATCGGTCGTCGGATTTTTATTGATGAAAGACTGGACTTTTGAAACGAAGAAGGTCGAACAAATCTCGGTTGAAGAAATGCGGAGGCGATTGGATGAGAATAATGATTTGCAGTTCGTTGACGTGCGTCGTCCGGGCGAATACGAAGCGGGACACGCACCGCAGACGGTTAATTTAACTTTAGCGGAATTAAATAATCTAACGAACAGCCTCGACGTAACGCGCCCGATTTACGTTATCTGTCAGGGCGGCTATCGTTCGAGCGCGGGAACGAGCATTCTGGAAAGAAAGGGTTTCAAAGAAATTTACAACATTACCGGCGGCACGAGCGCGTGGACGGCACAGTCAGAACCGTCTGCGTAAGCGGGCGGCTCAGGCATTGGCGAACGGGTCTTGTTAATCGAACGGAAAACCCGTCCGCTTACGCAGACGGTTCTGACTAAAGAAAAGAAGCGCGGTTTGTTTTCGTAAAAACAAACCGCGCTTCTTTTTCTGTTTAATCGCCCGTTACCGCTGACGATTATTGATTAATGAGTGTACCAGCCGGCAACCGGAACGTCGGTTGCGACTCCGAAGCCGAGCGCGGTCAGTCCACCGTCGGTCGAACGCTTCGCGTAGAAGTAGCTCGGATCGGCGGTCGTACTCGGTCGCCAAACGGCAACGTCCTGCTTGCGGTCGCCGTCGTAATCGCCGGGTGCGAGAACGTCGGTCGCAAATCCGAAAATCGTACTCGAATTCGCTCCCGTGCGCGTCAGAGTGTACCAGACATAAAGATTGTTGGTTGATCTGACGACCGTGAAATCGCTCTTGCCGTCGCCGTCATAATCGCCGGGTGCGAGTTTGTCGGTTATCAAGCCGAACGGAAGAATCTCCGTGCCGCCCGAAGATTTCTGGATAGCGAAGTTGCCGCTGCCGCCGCCTGCGTCGTATTGAACACAAAAATCGGCTTTGTTGTCGCCGTCGTAATCGCCGACGTTCGGGCGCGTCGAAGTATTGCCGCCCCACGGAACGGCGGAGAAATTGCCGGTGCTGCTGGCGATATAATAATAATAATTCTGACCGCCCGCCACTTTTCGATAAACGGCGATGTCGGCTTTATTGTCGCCGTCATAATCGGCAACTACCTTCGGATCATCGCCCGTCTGTCCGAAATTTATGCCCCGGAAAGTGTTGTTTGAGCTTTGCAGAATGTAGAAAGCCGCCGTCGTTCCCGGTCGCCAGACAGCAACATCATCCTTGTTGTCGCCATCGTAGTCTTCAGGAACTTCAACATCCGTGCCGCTTCCGAAAGCCGTGCCGGAAAATACGCCCGTGCCGTTGATTGACGTGTACCAATTTTTCGCGCCGGAAATAGTTCGGGTAACGGTGAAATCGGTTTTGCCGTCGCCGTTAAAGTCGGCGTTGGCATCGGCAGTTCCCGGCGTTGGTGTCGGAGTCGGAGTAGCTGTCGGAGTAGCTGTCGGTGTTGCCGTCGGTGTCGGTGTTGCCGTCGGTGTTGCCGTCGGTGTTGGCGTTGGTGTCGGATTGCTGCCGCCCGCCGTCGGCGAAGGCGTTCCCGAAACGAAATCCGCCGCGTTGTTATTAGTGTCTCTGCCGACGGGCGTTCTCGAAATTGAAGAGGAACTGTCAGCCGGAGCCGGAGCCGGAGCCGTGTCCGAACAGTTGGCGGTCGTGCCGTAGCCGACGTAATCAATGATCGTGCCGCCGGTCGGCGGGCAGGTCGTGCCGTTCAAGCCGGTCGTGCCGTTGACCAGAACTACTTTTCCGGCAGTTCCCGAAAGATTGATCGTCGTCGGACAAGTCGCATTAACCGTCGGCAAAGGAATGCCGACCGTCGTGCTTGCCGGTCCGGTCGCAATCAGGAAATAGGTGCCGGGTTCGATAATCGTATCCGTCGCGGTAATCGTGCAAGCCGCGTAGCCGGTCGCCGTCGCATTCGTCGCCGCCGCATATTGCACCGAGTAGGTGCTGATGTCCACGTTCGCCGTGCTGTTGTTGTAAAGTTCGATGAAATCCTGATTATACAAAGCGTTGGCATTGCCGCCGCCGCCGTAAATTTCGTTGATAACCACACCCGGAACCGGCGTTCCGCCCGGAGTCGGAGTCGGTGTTGCCGTCGGGGTCGCGGTCGGTGTGCCGGTCGGCGTTGCCGTCGGGGTCGGAGTCGGTGTTCCGCTGCCGCCGCACGGAGTCGCCGCCGATGCCAGATTGCGCGGAACCGGATTCGTTACTACCGTAAAATCATTATTATTGTTATCGGTTTCCGAACAGCCGTTGCTGTTGCGAACCGCTGCCTGGACATTGGTCAATGCCGTGCCGCCGCCGGCAGTCGTATCGCCTTCGCCGTTGTTCGATGCGCCGTATGAAACTAAATCAATGATGCGCGAATCGGGCAGAGTGCAAGGCGTAGCGGTTGCGCCGCAGCCGAGCGCGGTCGTCGTATTGGTCAGCGCGACTTTGCCGCTCGCCGCCGATAAAGTTAAGTTTCCGGTAACGAAATCGGGCGTAACGGGAAAATCGGCTCCGGCAGTTCCGGCTGCTCCCAACTGCACAAAATAATGCTGTCCGGGCTGCAATACGGCATCCGGCAAGGCAACGATATTGGTCGTCGTGCTGCCGAACTGTCCGGTTGACGAACCGTACTGCAAAGCCAAACCGTTGATCGTCGCCGGACTGCCTGAACGGTTGAATAATTCAACGTAATCGTTTTTATAACTCGGCGTTCCGGTGTTGGAACCGCCGCCGCCATAGACCTGGCTGATGACAATCGTGTTTGAAATCAGCACGGCGGAATTTTTTGATGACGTATCAGCCGATACGAGATTGATATAAGTCGCGCTTACGAATATCGTCAGGATAAACAAAACGCCCCAAGCAAATTTTTTATTCATACTTCTCCTCTAAAACTATTTTGTAATTGGTCGCACATAGCAGCGATGATAAAGCGGAAAATCTTTATCAATCGTTTGGGAATGCGCGTTTGGTTTGATAATCAAATAATGATTTCAGCAAATATAACACGATTGAATTTAAAACGATAAGCGAAATGGGTTAAAATTATGTTTCGTAAATCATTCTTGAATGAAATTTTCTGCAATCCAAATCACGGGAAAACAAAAAGCGAGGTTTTACAGATGCGGTTTAAGGTGTTTTTTATTCTGCTGCTCATAGTTTCTGGATTTTCAGATTACGTTGCGGCGCAGGTTAAGCCAGAAGAGGACGATGAAGTTTTGCGCGTTGACACGCAGCTCGTTGACGTTCCGCTCGTCATCACGGACAAAACCGGCAAGCCGATTTTGAATTTGAAGCAGAATAACTTCGTTGTCTATGAAGACGGCAAACGACAGGAAGTTACCGATTTTGCGGCGACGAACGCGCCGTTTGAAGTCGCGCTGCTGCTCGACACTTCCGGTTCGACGCGCTCGGATTTGGCTCTAATTCAACGCGCCGCCGAAAATTTTATCAATTCCCTGCGCGCTGGCGATAAAGTTTCAATCATCTCTTTTAAAAGTTCGAGAGTTGAGAACAAATCGGTGGCGACGAGCGAAGTGTTAAATTCTCTGACCGACGACCGAGTGAAATTAAAAAGCGTTCTGGCAGAAGTCAAAACCAGCAACGGAACGCCGTATTACGACGGGCTTTTGCAGGTCGTCGAAAAGGTTTTCAAAGACGCGCCGAAAGAAGATTTTCGCGGCAGACGCGCCCTCGTCGCACTGACCGACGGCGTTGATTCGACCAGCATTTCCGACTTTGCCGAAGCCCGCGAACGGTTTAACGAAGCGGGCATCATTTCGTATTTTATACAGGTTGATACCAGGCAGTTTTTTGAAGACAATCTGCTTGGCGACTGCGAAGGCGCGATGCGTTTTTCGACGGCGCAGATTAAGCGTTACTACCAAACATTTTACCCGAAATCGAAAATCGAACGAGTTTCCGGCTTCTGTCAGCTCGGCGATTTTGAACGGCTCGACATCAGCAAAAGCCTCTACGAATTAGCCGATATGGAAATGCAGGCGATGGCGAATAATTCCGGCGGCAGAGTTTTCCCCGTCGCCGATTTATCCGAAGCCCGCGCCGCCTTCCAAAAAGTCGCGCAGGACATCGGCACAAAGTATTCGCTCGGTTATTATTCTTCAAACGACAAACGGGACGGCACTTACCGCAAAATCAAAATCGAATTAAAAGGCATTCCCGTCGGCGCGACCGTTCGGGCGCGGGAAGGCTACACCGCACCGATGAATTAAAAAAATATGAAAGCAAAATTCAATCGAATCGTTTTGATAGTTCTGGACAGCGTGGGCATCGGCGCGATGCCCGACGCGGAGAGTTGGGGCGACGCGGGCGCGGACACTTTGGGCAACACTTTGAAAACGCGCAAAGTTAATTTGCCGAATTTGCAGGCGATGGGTTTGGGCAATATCAAGGAATTGAACGAACTGCCCGCCGTCGAAAATCCGACGGGAAATTTCGGCAAATGCACTCTGAAATCGAACGGCAAAGACACGACGACCGGGCATTGGGAAATGGCGGGAATTATTTTGGAAAAAGCGTTTCCGACTTTTCCGAACGGATTTCCCGAAAGAATTATCAGCGAATTCGTCGCTGAAGCGAAAGTTCCCGGCGTTCTCGGTAATTCAGTCGCCAGCGGCACGGATATTATCAGAGAACTCGGCGAAGAACACATTAAAACCGGCAAGCCGATTGTTTACACTTCCGCCGATTCGGTGTTTCAAATCGCCGCGCACGAAGGCGTGATTCCGATTGAAAGACAATACGAGATTTGCGAAATCGCTAGGAAAATCCTGCACGACGAAGATGAAGTCGGGCGCGTGATTGCACGTCCGTTCATTGGCGATTCGGCGGAAAATTTTACGCGCACCGGCAACCGCCACGATTACGCCGTGCCGCCGCCGGAAAATCTTCTGCCGCTTTTGAAAAATGAAAATTTGGATGTCGTCTGCGTCGGCAAAGTCGCGTCGGTTTACGATTCGGTCGGCGTAACCGAAGACTTAACGGCGAAGAACAACGAGCAGTCAATTAATCAAACCATCAATGCTTTAAATGCGGATTCGCACGGTCTGATTTTCAGTAATCTGGTTGATTTCGATATGCTGTTCGGACATCGGCGCGACGCGGAAGGTTATGCGAAAGCGTTAGAATATTTTGATAAACGATTGCCGGAAATTCTCGACGCTCTGCGCGACGACGATCTTTTAATCATTACCGCCGACCACGGCAACGATCCGACGTTTCGCGGTTCGGATCATACACGCGAATACACGCCGCTATTGGCTTTCGGCGCAAAAGCGAAACGCGGCGCGAACCTCGGCACACGCGGCAGTTTAGCCGACATCGGACAAACGGTTGCGGAAAATTTCGGAGTCGAATTGAAAGATGGTGAGAGTTTTTTGAATGAAATTGTTTGACGCGAAAAATTGTTCGTGTCATCAGGAAAATCCGCTAATGATGAATTTTCTAAATTCATCATTAGCGGATTTTCCTGATTCGCCAGAGCGAATCTTTAATTGATCGCCGACGAAACGATATGGCTTTCGTCGAGTTCGACGATGTAGTTTTCTTCGTTCAGATTTTCCATAATTTCGCCGACCAGCACATTTGATTCGGCAACTTCCGCCGCTTCCAAAATTTCGCCGATCAGCATTTTCGATTTGGATGTTGCTTCGGCAGCGCGTTTGGCTTTGCGCTCGGCTTTGACCGCATACATCGCTTTGTCAGCGGAAATGATGACCTGATCGAGCGTATTGCCGTGATTCGGATAACACGCCGCGCCGATGCTGATACCGACTTTGGCGAATTGACCTTCGTCAACCGGCAGAGCAAATTCAGAAACGGCTTTTTCGATGCGCTCGGACAAATCCTGAATTTCTTCCGAATCGGTTTCCGGTAAAATGACGACGAATTCATCGCCAGCGTAACGCGCTAAGAAATCATAATCGCGCAACTGCCCGCTCATCACCTGCGCGAGACCTTTCAATAAACGGTCGCCGGCTTTGTGTCCGAAAGTGTCGTTGACGGCTTTGAATCCATCGAGGTCGAGCATCAACACCTGAAAACTGTTGCCGCTGCGTTCGGCGCGCGCCGATTCCTTTTCAAACTGAATCTGCAAACTGCGGGCATTCGGCAAATTGGTCATCGGGTCAGTCAGGGCGCGGCTTTCCGATGCGGCGTGCTGCAACGCCATTCCCATCGCGTCAGAGGCGATACGCGCGACGGTTTCGAGCAGGCGCATATGTTCTTCTTCGTAATTTTCCAGATCATACGAATAAAGCGAAACCGCGCCGAGCATTTTCTGCTCGCCGATCAAAGGCAGGGAAACCATCGCCGAATAATCGCGGCTCAGTTTCGTTTGGCTGAAGGAAAAATCGAGATTCGGCTTGATGTTATAAACGGCTTGCCGTTTTTTCAAAACGTAGCCGGTCGCGCCCTCGCCGGTTTTGACGATCTTTTCTTCGAGGACGAATTTATTTTCGCCCTGAACGTAAGCCGCCGTCGCGTATTCCTGCGAATCGTCCATCAGATAAACGATGCAGGTATTGAACGGCACGAGTTCGCCGATTTTTTTAACGAACAGCGAAAGCGTATCTTCTAAATTTAAGGACGAACTGAAAACCCTCGCCAATTCATACAAAGTATAAACTTCGCGGTTGGCGCGTTTGATCTGCTCGACGTAACTCTGGTCGGAATCCCGGTCGAAAAGCACCGGCATATCGGCGATGACATTTTTCTCGTCGAGCGTGTAGGAAAGTCCCTGTTCGTCAATTTCCGTCTCGAACTTTTGCAGATTTCGCAGAAACGTATCAACGATGTTCTGGTCGAACTGCGTTCCCGCGCCGTTCTTGATAAAGCGTCGAGCGTCGTCACGCGACACCGCCGGACGATACGGACGCGCTCCGCGCAGAGTGTCGAAGGCATCGGCGACCGACAAAATCCGCGCCGTCAGAGGAATTTCCTCGCCCTTCAAACCTTCCGGGTAGCCGCTGCCGTCCCAGGCTTCGTGATGATATTTGACGGTCGGCACGACCGGATACGAAAAATCTACCCGTTCGAGAATTGACGCGCCGACGTTCGAGTGAATCTTGGTTTTTTCCATTTCAGCCGGTGTCAGCCTGCCGGGTTTGTTTAAAATATGATCGGGAACGGCGAGTTTGCCGATGTCGTGCAGAATCGCGGCGGTGTTGAGTGCCTGCAATTCGTCGGCGGATAATTCGAGAATTTTACCAACGCCGACCGCGTAAATCTGCGTCCGGCGAACGTGACCCGTGCCGATCTGATCGCGGGCATCAATCGCCGTCGCCAGAGCTTCGACGGTTGCCAAATGAACGCGGCTCGCTTCGGAAATTTCTCCCGTTTTTTGCGCGAGGCGTGAATTGTGAACGAGATAGGCGTAATGCCCGATGGCAGTTATCAGCAAAACCACGAAGCCGAACGATAAGCCGAACTGCTGGAAGCTAAAATATAAAACTAACGCCGCCGCCAAACTTAAAATGCCGTTCTCCCAAAGCAATTTTACTTTCGGCGACGAATCCATTTTGGAAGAAGCGTTTTCAAATCTGCTTAAAACCGAATTTAGAACGTAAGAAGCCGAACGATACGTCAAAGCCGCCGCGACGACGCTCAAAACCGACCAGCCAATCGAAATTTCTTCGCCGGCAGCCGTTTGTCCCGTCAACCCTGTCGCGGTTTTAAGGATTAAATAAGAAGCGATCCCTGCGCCGAAAGCTGAAACGATGCCGATTAAACCGTCGAAAGTCCAACGGCTTTTATTTTCCGGCGCATATCTGTAATGAACGGCGGCGACACTCGCGGCAAGCAGAAATCCACCCGGAATGCCGAGCAGCATAACGCCCGCCAGAACGCTAAAGTCGGCAGCGTTTAATTTCACTTTGCCTGAAGAAAGCGTCAGTTCGTGCTGATTGACGAGCGCGGAAACTGCCAGCGACAAAAACAGACCGACAAATTGAACGGCAGTAAATTGAGCGGAAGCGTAGAGCGTCCACCCGCCGATTGCCAGACTGAATGACAGCAGTATTACCCAAAGAATTTTGGCTGATAGATTGTATGCCGAGAGGCTGAAATTTTTCACTTTAGTTTTTTAGAGAGTGAAACCGCAAAGTAATTCCGCTCGTCGGGCAAAGGCGATTGTTTCTAACAGTTCCTCGAATCGCCTTGAACCGCCGAAAAACCAATCAAGTTTTATGCCAGACGGCTGGAAATTAATTGCCTGAATAAATGCTGCGCGAATCATTCGACGAGAGGTGTTTTGCAAAAGATTCGGTCAAGTTGAACGGTCAATCTGACAATGATCTATCAAATTGAATGAATCGTCGGTTATAATAAAATTTCCGGCAGACAAACCGCTGACAATTATTGTTACCTGGGCGGAATTTGGCAGAGGTTTTTCGTCTGAAAGAATTCTAACCGGCGGTCGAGAGTGTGCTAGAAATCTTTGGGAGAATCTCTAAGTGTTAATAATAAAACGAATAGGAAAATAAATCAACAAGTTTTTACAGCAATGCAAATATCTTCAAACGCTATTAAACGCGCCTTTCAGAAGCGGTTTTTTATCTTCCACGGATTTACGCCGCAAATAATTTTATTGATATTTTTTCTTTTGCCGGCGGGTTTAACCGTCGCGGTCAACGCGCAGGATTCGGACGATTTGATTCGCGTTGACACGGAACTTGTGCCGTTTGAAGTTACCGTTACCGACCGCAGCGACCAGCCGGTGCGCGGTTTGCAGGCGAAGGATTTTAAACTTTACGAAGACGGCGCAGAACGACCGATTGAGTTTTTCGAGCCGATCAAAAAAGATACGGGTCGCCCGCTGGCGATAGTTTTCGCGCTCGACGTTTCGGGCAGCGTAACGATTGACGAGCTGGCTAGACTTCGAGACGCGATGCAGAATTTTACCGCTAACCTGGCTGATTACGATGCGTATTTTGCCGTGATGACTTTCGCCACCGATGTCAAAACTATTCAGTCGCTGACGAACCGCGCTGACAAACTGGAAAAGAGTTTCGAGAAACTCGTCCGCGATCAGGACGGCGGCTCGACGCACGCTTACGACGCGGTTGACGACGCGATCCGGCTTTTGAAAAGAAAATCGCCGTCCGCAATTAAAAACAAACTCGTCAAACGCGCCGTGATTTTGATCACCGACGGCTTTCCGGTCGGCGATACGGTTGCGCCGAAGACCGTTATCGAACGCGCCAACGAAGCCGAGACATCGGTTTATTCGGTGATTTTGCCGTCGTATTCGAGAATGCAGAGAGATAAAAAACCGCTTCCGACATTGCTTGAGGCGAGCGGGCTTTTGGAAAAAACCGGCGGACGTTCATTTTATGCGGGCGAGAAAAATTTCGAGCCGCTTTTCAAATCGCTCGCCGAAGAAATTACGTCTTCTTACGTCGTCGCCTTTTATCCGAAACCGGAAAGTCGCGGCGACGGGAAATTTCACCGCGTCCGCATCGAAGTTCCAAAAGGATTTAAAATCAAGCAGAACCGCGACGGCTATGAGATCAAAAGATAGCGGTGAGCGGTGAACGGTGAATGGTGAGTGAAAGGCAAGAGTTTTCATTCTTTCACTCACCATTCACCGTTCACCGTTCACCACTCATTTAGTACTCGTATTCGTCGCTGTCATCGTCTTTGAAATCATCATCGTCGTCCTTGTGAATATCAACTTCAATCGGGTCGAGACCGACGACTTCCAGATCGGTTCCGCATTCGTCGCAGGAAATGACATCGCCTTGCTCTGAGTCGGCATCAACATAAACTTCTTCACTGCATTCCGGGCAACTGGTGGTTGGCATTTTGTTTCTCCAAATAATTTATCTAAATTTTTATTGCGCTTCACTTAAAAATCAAGTGAAAAAATTATGTGTATATTTGTCAATCTAACTTGTTTGGGAACGGTTTGGCAAGAGTAAATTTTCTTTTTTTCAATCGCTCCGTTTCGCCGTTTGATTGCGGCTAAAAACCTTGCGATGATTGACGATTGAATATGAATTTTCCCTTTAGATTAGCTGAAAATAAACGCTTCGATGCCGTCGGTTTCGGCACGAACGCGGTTGATTATCTGATTCGCGTTCCCGAATATCCGCCGCTTTACTCAAAAATCGAACTCGAAGATTACACTTTGCTCGCGGGCGGCGAAATCGCTTCGACGATGGTCGGATTGAAG
>CAXTKJ010000034.1:0-52707 GCA_964244835.1 uncultured Pyrinomonadaceae bacterium | reverse complement strand
TCAGCTTTTCCAAGCACTTCCTGAGATTTCTGATTGCGAAGACGCTTGCGCTCCGACTTCTTCGACGATTGACTCGCCGCGCGAAAAATCGCCGCTCGTCCAACGCCACCTCTCGCGCAGTCTGATTCTGCCGTCATCAAGAATTTCCGGCGTTGAAACGCATTCGCCCGTCATCAACTCGCCCGAAGCGTTCAAATGCTGATAACGCATCTCCAAACAATCGTTTTCAATAACTTTCGCAATTAAATTCCCGAACCGAATCGCGCCGCCCGCATATTCCGCCCAAACCAAATCGTCTTTTTGGTGATAATGAAAAAGCGTCTCGCTCGAAACTTCGCCCGACGCGGAGTTTTCGACGTACGCGAATGTTTTGTTGTCGTAATTTATTTTGGGCATTCTTTGGTTCTGTATTTTCTAAATTTTTCGATTTCCGGCGTTATGGTTTGCTGAAATGTTTGCAGAATGAGTTCTGCGCTGAAAATAATTTCTTCCACTTCATACCAAAGATTTTGATTATCCTTCCAAAATTTTTCGTCAACGGACACGACGGCTTCTAACAAATCTCCTTCATAATAGTCGCCGCTTATAAAAGGATTATCCGATAAAATATCTATTGCCATCGGAATTAAAAATTTCCAGCCGTAACCCTGCTGAATCATAAATCGCAGATTGTCCGTTGTGAATTCCTTCAACGGTCGGCGCGTCAATTCTTTTTCTCTACCGATTAACGGCGAAGCGTCATCTGGATAAATTTGTTCGCAGATTTCTTTTTCCAGTTGAACGAGAGTTTTTTCGAGATATTTCTTATTCATTTTCGTCAAAATCCCGCGCCGCGATTTCGCGCATTGTTTTGCTGACTAAATCGTAGGAAAAGCCCTGCCGCAAAAGGTAATCGTAAAACTTTTTCGAGTCTTCGCGGGTTTCGGGTTTGCCTTTTAAGCGCAGGCGTTTGGCGACGGCGCGTTCGATGATTTCCGATTCGGGCGTTTCTTCAAATGTGGCTTCGAGGGCTTGGGCGACGGTTTCTTTATCCAATTTTTTCATCGCCAGTTTTTGCTGTAAAACTCTTTTGCCGATTGGCTTGCCGCGCAGTTGCGAGGCGGCGAAATCTTTGGCGAACTGTCCGTCGTTTAAATAGCCGTAACCTTCGAGTTTGACGATAACTTCTTCGACAATCACCGAATTCGTCCATTCTTTTTCCATCAATCTGGTGCGAAGTTCGACGACCGAGCGCGGTTTATACGCGAGCAGATTGACGGCGCGGTCAAACGTCTTTTGGCGGGCGCGTTCGACGTTTACAATGACGCGCTCTTCGTCGGGTTTTATTTCGAGGCGTTTTTTCCACATAGGTAATTATAAATCAATTTGTTCGCTTTGAGACTGACGGAAGACTTTGCATAAGCTAGAATCAATAATTTATGTTAAGCGAACAAATAAAAATTCACGAAAACTTCGGCTCGAATCATTTGAAAACACCGCGCAATGTGCTGGTTTATCTGCCGCCGGGTTACGGACTTGAAGAGTCGCGGCGGTATCCGGTTTTTTATATGCACGACGGGCAAAATTTAATCAATCCGCAGGAATCTTTCGGCGGTGTTGTGTGGGGCGTTGACGAAACGGCGCAGGAATTGATTTTGAGCGAACAGGTTGAACCGATGATTATCGTCGGCATTTACAACACGGGCGACAAACGGATTGACGAATATACGCCGGTCAAAAGCGCGGGCGGCAGAATGCGCGGGCGCGGAGGGCAAGCCGACCAATACGGGCGAATGATTATCGAAGAACTGAAACCGTTTATTGACCGCGAATATCTGACGAAACCGGAATCCGAATACACCGCGCTCGGCGGATCGTCTTTGGGCGGTCTGGTGTCGCTGCATTTGGGCATCACACGCCCCGACGTTTTCAGTCGTCTGGCGGTGATGTCGCCGGCGGTCTGGTGGGCGAATAATCAAATTATCCGCGAAGTCGCGCTGATCGGCGAACGTCTGCCGCTGAAAATCTGGCTCGACATCGGACGCAATGAAGGCTCGCGCATCAAGCATCAGGTTCGCGCTCTGAAAGAAATTCTGCGGGCGAACGGTTGGCAGAACGACATTGATCTGGCATATTTCGAGTTTCCCGAAGCCCGCCACGACGAAGCGGCTTGGGCTGCGCGATTCGGATTGGTGCTGAAATTTTTATTTCCGATTTCAGAGGCAGCGACGGAGTTTTCTCAATCTCAACCGGCATCAAAAACGATTTAATGGACGGCATTTTAATCATAGATAAACCGGAAACTTTCACGTCGCACGATGTCGTGGCGCGGCTGCGGCGCATTTTGAAAACGAAACGCATCGGGCATACAGGAACGCTCGACCCGTTTGCGACCGGCGTTTTGGTAATGCTCGTCGGCAAAGCGACCAGACTCGCGCAGTTTTTAGACAAAGACGCGAAGGAATATGAAGCCGTCGTGCGGCTCGGATTTTCGACCGACACGGGCGACCGAACCGGAAGGCAAAAGGCAAAAGGCGAAAGGCAGAAGGTAATTTCAGAGAATGAGATTGAAAACGCCTTAAATTATTTTCGCGGCGAAATCGAGCAAACGCCGCCGATGTATTCGGCGAAAAAAGTTGACGGCAAAAAACTTTACGAACTGGCGCGGCAGGGCATTGAAATCGAACGGAAGGCGGTGCGAATTACGAATTACGAATTACGAATTACGAATTACGAATCGCCAAAGACAAATGACTCAGGACTTTGGACTCAGGACTTTGGACTCTGCGTTGTTTGTTCTGCCGGAACTTATATTCGCGTTTTGGCGGAAGACATCGGCGCGAAACTCGGCACGGCGGCGCATTTGGCGGAACTGCGGCGAACGCGGGCGGGAAAATTCTATTTGGCGAAAGGCGTTACGCTCGAAGAGTTGGAAACGATTGTTTCGGAAAATCGTCTGCCCGAAATTTTAGTTTCGATGAACGAAGCCGTTTCACATTTGCCGCCAGTAGTTTTGAGCGAGCGGGAAATCGAAGACACGAAAAACGGCAAGCGTCGGCGATTTGAAAAT
The DNA here is from genome assembly GCA_964244835.1 of uncultured Pyrinomonadaceae bacterium. Lineage (GTDB taxonomy): Bacteria > Acidobacteriota > Blastocatellia > Pyrinomonadales > Pyrinomonadaceae. The sequence continues at coordinate 49,658 of CAXTKJ010000034.1, read as the reverse complement.
GCGGAGTTTGAAAACGAGCAAACGATGCGAATGATTGATGCGGCGGAAAATTTAATTGCCATCGGAATTTACGCGAAAGCCGAAAACTTTATTCAACCGAAACTCGTTTTGATATAAAATATCCGGCAAAGGAAAGTTTTATGAACAAGAAAAATCTGGCTCTGGGAATCGGCGGCGCACTCGGCGCGGTGATCGCCGTGAAAATGCTGACGCGAGCGAACACGGTCGAATGGGAAACGGTTGCGGACAGAATCGAATACGCCGAACATTCGCATTTCATCGAAGTTGACGGCGCGACGGTTCACTTTCAGGAATTCGGCGACAAAACCAATCCGACGCTGTTTCTAATTCACGGCTACACGGCTTCGACGCACGTTTGGAATGCGGTCGTGCCGACGCTCGCCGCGCAGAAATTTCACGTTATCGCGGTTGATCTGGTCGGTTTCGGTTTTTCGGATAAACCCGCGTGGTTCGATTACACCATCGCTTCTCAAGCCCGTATCGTCGAGCGTTTGATGAACCGTTTGGGAATCGGCAAAGCGACGATTATCGGCAGTTCCTACGGCGGCGCAGTCGCCGCGACGCTCGCGCTCGATTACGCCGAGCGCGTCGAAAAATTGATTCTCGTCGGCGCGGTCGCCAACGATGAAGCATTGGATAATCCGATTCTGAAACTCGCCGCCGTGCCGCTAATCGGCGAAATTCTGACACCATTTCTGCTCGATTCAAAAGCATTGTCGCGGGCGCGAATGCGAAAAACTTTTGCACCCGAAAGCCAGCATCTTATAACCGACGAGCGCGTGGCGGCGGCGCAAAGACCGTTGAAAGCGAAAGACGCGCACCATTCGGTTTTAACCTCGGCGCGAAACTGGGACGCGAACCGCATTGAGGAAGACGCGCATTTAATCAACCAGCCGACGCTTTTGATTTGGGGCGAAGACGACGAAATCATTCCGCTGCACAACGGCGAAAATCTCTATGATTCGATTATTCATTCGCGGCTCGTCATCCTGAAAAACTGCGGGCATCTGCCGCAGGTCGAAAAACCCGAACGCTTTGCCGCGCTCGTTACGGAATTTTGCCGCGACCGCAAAGGGCAAATTCACGCCGAAGAAAACGAGCAACTCATCGGCTGAGATTTTTTAAGCAAAGAGACAAAATTATTTTGTCAGCGGAGCGCGGACGGCTCGTCCGCCTTTATAATAATGTCCGGCTGACCGGCGGACGAGCCGTCCGCGCTCCGGCTTTTTATTTTGTCCGCTCACTTGATTTTTATTTTTACAACGCGCAAACTTCGTCCGACCTCTAAAAGTGCGGACTGGAAAACGTCCGCTCTCCCGCGCTTTTTTTTGGAGGAAAAAATTATGAAGATAACATTTTTAGGTTTGATTTTAACATTCGTTTTCGGAAGCGTTTCGATGGTGAACGCGCAAACCGAGCCGACGATGAAAGTGCGCGTCGGCAAAAAAGGTAAAGATTCAAAAAGCAAAATAACGGTAAAGTTCGTGTCCGTTGCGGAAGATTCGCGCTGTCCCGAAGGCACGACCTGCGTCTGGGCGGGCAATGCGGTAGTAAAAGTTCAGGTCAGCAAAGACGGCAGCAACCCGATCACTTTCGACGCGAACACGACTCTCGGCGAAAAGGGAAACGTCTATGAAGGCTACGCGATTTATTTGACTAGCCTGTCGCCCGCGCCGAAATCGAAAAAGAAAAACGATTACACGGCGACCTTCACCGTTACACGCCTGTCCAGATAAAATTCAAATTAGATTGTTGACGGCAATCGCTCTTCACCGGCAATTTTATTCATCGGTAAATTCTTCTTTTCTCGACTTTCGGCGTTTCAGTTATAATCGGTTCAACCGGCGGAGACGATATTCGACTTTTATCGTCTCCGCTTCCAGCCAATTAACGCAATGACAAACATAAAAAACAAAATCAAACTCGCCGTCATTTTCAGCGGCATTCTCCTGAGCATTTTAATTTTCGCGCAAAGTCGTCAGCAAGCGCAGACGAAGATCGAAACTGCCGGACAGAAATTTAAAAACATTAAGGTTCTGAACGATATGCCCGCCGACCAGATGGGCAAAGTGATGAATTTGATGTCCGCCGGTTTGGGCGTGAATTGCAGCTTTTGCCACATCGGGAATGATTTTGAAAAAGACGGCAAAGAGGAAAAGGAAACCGCCCGCGAGATGCTGCGAATGACGTTTGAAATCAACAAAAATTATTTCGGAAGCGAAGCGGAAGTTTCCTGTGCGACCTGTCATAACGGGCGGGCGCATCCGCAGTCCGCGCCGAATCTGAACGTAACGCAAGCCGAAATGCGCCCGAAACAGCCTGACGTGAAACCGACCGTCGAGGGTATTTTGGACAAATATGCAGCGGCTTTGGGCGGCAAAGCGAATCTCGAAAAAATCACTTCACGCTACATCAAGGCAAACCGCGTCGAACCCGACGGGACGATTGAACCGGAAGAAGTCTGGCAGAAAGCAAATAAAATTCTGGTCGCCACGAAATACGGCGATTTCACGGTAACGGAAGCGTTCGACGGCACGAGCGCGTGGAAACGCGGCAACGGCGACGAAATCAAATTAAAACCCGACGAACAGGAACAAATAAAACGCGAAGCGCAGCTTTTCGCCTCAACCAATTTAAAGGCGATTTACCCGAAAATGGAATTCGGCATCGTTGACCGCATTGACGGGCGCGAAGTCTATCAAGTCCGCGCGACGACCGCCAACAATCTGCGCGAAAGACTCTATTTCGACGCTGCAAACGGCTTGCTCGTCCGCCGCATCGCTTACACGCCGACGATTTTGGGAAATTTCCCGTATCAGGTTGATTACGCCGATTACAAAGATTTCGGCGGCACGAAACTGCCGACTTCCATCCGATTTGCCGTACCGAACATCACTTGGACGCGGAAGGTTTTGGAAGTGAAAATTAATGAAGCGATTGACGATGCGAAGTTTAATGAAAAAAGAAATTTGAAATAAAGAACTTAATCTCTGCCGCCGCGTGAACGATTGCAAAATCGGTGCGTCAATCTTGCGTTTTCGTCAACGGTTCTTCCACCGCGCCAATAATGTTTAATGTGGTCAACTTCTGCATCATCAACGTCATAAATTTTTTGTTCGCAAATTTTGCACGTTGCGTCAGATTCAAATAATTTTTCTTTTAATGCTTTTGAAAAATTTCTCGGTTCAACCTCACTAATTAAACTTCTTAATCTTTGCAGCCAAGCATCAGCGCGGTATTGAACGCGGTCGGGTTTGTCTCCAGTTGTAATAATATATTCGACAAACTTTTCATCGCCCGCCAACAAGTCTAAAAACTCTTCACGCACCGAATCGGCAATCGGAATAACTTGGCTTTTCTCGAAGAAGCTAAAGCCATAAAGAATCGTGTCCCAAAGCGCGACATTGAGTTTGGTTTCTTCCCATTTCCCGTTCGGATTATCGTTTTTACCAACGTAATAACGTCGGAAGGCACTCTTTCCGAAAACACTAAAAGCCATTTCGATTGATTTCTCGAATACTTCGCGCATTTCTTCGATTTCTTTAGCCGACGGATTTCGATGTTTCAACATCTCGTTGTTGAGAAAACTTTTTACCGGAGCTTTATATTTGAGATGCGTATTTCGCCACATCGCAAAAAATCGCAAAATCAACTGTCTGTCCGCCATTCTTTGATGCGGCGCGTTGAGTCCGAGAATCTTTTGCAAATGCTGATTTTCGCACAACTCTTTTAAAAGCTGATTGTATTCGCCGTGATAAACGCAGTTTCTCAATTCTTGGTCGTTAAGTTTAACCGCACCGACATTAAGCCGCTCGAACATTTCAAATTTGACGTTTTCGTTTGAATTTTTCTGAATGATGATAATTCTCAAACTCGCGCTTAAAATCGTTTCCTGTTGTTCTGGCGATAGCTGAACGAAAGTCTTTCCGATTAATTCTTTTAAGATTTGTAAGTTTGTAAGTTTGAAATCGCCTTTGAGAAATCGGTGGATGCTCGTCAATCTCTGCTGTCCGTCAACAACTGAATAATTTTTATTTTCCTCTTCGGCAATGTAAATTACCGGAAGTGGTATTTCTAAAAGTACAGACTCAATCAAACGACTTTCTTTAGTGCCGTCCCAAACGTAATAGCGTTGAAAGTTAGGTTGAAGATTGATTTTTCCTCGTTCAATCCAACCTTTCAAAGTATCTATCGGAATATCTTGTTTGTCGGTTTGAACACGCCTGTTTTCCAAAGGAACTTCTACCGGACTTTCATCTTCGGTTTCTTCGATTTCAACGCCGTCAATTTCAATTTGAGAAATGTTTTCCATAAGTTAGTTTGCCCTTCGTTTATCGAAACGCCGAAATATCCATTCCAAAGCGTTCCTTCACATAATCTTCCTGTGCTTCATTCAAATTTCTCAAATTCGCCAAACGCCTTTCAGATTTTTTGATAATCGTCTTGGTGCGTTCCGCTACTTGCTTGAGCATATTTCTGCCTTCGAGCATTTCGGCGTTGGCTTTTTCGCGTAAAATATAAAGTTCCGAGAGTTCGATGATGAGCAGTTCCGACTTTAATTCTTTGAGGCGATTTTTGATTTGATAAGTTTGGCGAATGGCGCGGACGAGATTGTCGCCGACCGAATCGCCCATAATCAAATCGGGCGAATCGCGGAAATCTTCGACTAATTTATTTAAACGATTCTGGTCGCCCGCCGAGTATGCTTCGTTTAATTTCGCCATCAAATCGTGGCGTTTTTCCTTTTCGCCAGCGTCCAGAGCCAAATCCGGGTGAATGATTTTTGCAAGGTTGTGATAAGCCTTTTTCGCCTCGGCGGTCGGCTGATATTTGAACGAACAATTTTCCGCATTTTCTGTATTGGCGGCAGATTCTTCGGCGCGTTTTCGGAGTTCTTCAGCACGTTTTTTGATTTCCTCGTCGTCGGGGACGAGTTTGACTTCTTCTTCGGCGATCTGCGCTTCGATTTCGTCGAGTTCGGCGTAAAGTCTGCCGACTTCCATCGTGTAATTCGCCTCGAATTGTTCGAGTTCGGCGCGCAGGTCGGTCATCGCTTCTTCCCGGAAAGCGAGCTTGTCTTTCAGGCGTTCAAGGACTTTGCGCTTTTTATTTAACTCGATTTCTTCGGGCGCGGCGGTGTTCATAATGCTCGTAATTTTAACACAAAAAATTTGCGCCGCGAATCAGTATAAGTCTTTCAAAATCTTCGGCTATCTGACGAAAGCGTTGGGAATCGGACGGTCGGTTTCCGTGCCGAAAGCGATGCCGGTAAATCCGGCGGTCGTGCGGTTCAGATACCAGTTGCCGCTGCGAACGACCGCGATGTCGGCGCGCCCGTCGCCGTCATAATCGGCGGGAACAGGCGTGTCCGTTCCCAAACCGAACGCCAATCCGGTAAATCCGGCGGTTGACTGCAACAGATACCAACTTCCGTTGCTCGGACGGAAAACCGCGATGTCGGTTTTGCCGTCGCCGTCGTAATCAGCCGGCACGAGTTTGTCGTTAGAATCGCCGAAAGCAACTCCGATGAAGCCCTGGGTCGAACGCTGAATATACCAGTTGCCGTTGCGGTTGACGGCAAGATCGGCTTTGCCGTCGCCGTCATAATCTGCCGCGACGGGTTTGTCGCCGTTCGTGCCGAATTGTGCGCCGGCAAATCCGGCGGTGCTTTGCAGTAAATACCAGGTGCCGTTCGACGGGCGAAAAACGGCGATGTCGGCTTTGCCGTCGCCATCGTAATCGGCAGGCGCGGGAATATCGCTGCCGTCGCCGAAAGTTACGCCCGTAAAGCCTTGCGAACTGCGCTGTAAATACCAGGTGCCGCCGCGATAAACGGCGACATCGGTTTTGCCGTCGCCGTCGTAGTCAGACGGAACGATTCGGTCGGACGCGGTGCCGAACGCCAACCCGGTAAAACCCGCGCTCGACTGGTTCAGATACCACGAGCCATTCGACGGGCGGAATACGGAAACGTCCGTCTTGCCGTCGCCGTCGAAATCGGCAAACGTCTTTCGATTGCTCGCGGCGGCGTTTGAAAAATTAAACCGCGCCAGAATCGCACTTTCGTTGTTCGGCGTTGACGCGCCCCAATTCGGAACGCCGGTCGTCGGCATCGGATTGCCGTTTGCCGCGCCGGTCGTCGCATTCGCCTTGTGATAACCGACGGCGAAAACTCCGTTGTTCGTCGGGAAAATTCCCGACAAATCCGTATTGTCGCCACCCGCGCCGTTCGCCGCGTCCCAAGTTCCGGTCAAAATTGACGAATAGGCGAGCGTTTTCAAATTCGGTTCATAAACGCGAACGTAAGGGTTCCAGGTCGAACTGCCCTGCCCGTATTTGAGCATTTTCTGATAAGCATTTGCGGTCGTAATCGTCCGCCGCCCGACGCAGGTCAGATAAACTCTGCCCGACAAATCCAATTTGACATCGGTTTTACAGCGGGTCGTGTTCAAATCAGCCCAGCCGCCGTTATGACTCGCCCAGCCGTCGTGAATCGCTTCCGAATAAGGTGCGCCGAAATTGGTCGCGCCGTCAATATACTCGGCGTTGTAACTCGCATACATCAGCGTTCCGTCGTCAACGCGCAATTTGCCGAGCCACGAAATATGGATGTTGCCGCTCGTTCCCGTAAAAGTGTTATGGAAAGAGCCGCCCGGATTGTTCGGATTTTGCGCCGTCGAGATCGAATTTCCCGACCACAAATTAATCACATTGTTGCCGTGCGAACGCGCCAAAACGGTTAATTCGGTCGTTGCCGCCGGTTTTGAATAATCAATCGCCAAACCGTCAACGTATTGGTCAGGCGTAGAATTATCAGTCGTTTCGCGGTAAAGTCGGCTCCACCATTTCAACGCCCCCGAATCGGTCATCCCGATCACCGCCGGTTCAAAATCGGGATTGCCGTCGGGCAGACGCGATTGAATCGCAAAGCCGATGTAAAAATGATTGTTGCGCCGGTCAACGATAATGCTGCCGATACGCTGCGTCGGATTTGCGCCGATACGGTAGCCCGTATAACCCGGACTGCTCACGGTCGAACCGGGATTTGCCGGATTGCACGGCGCGTTGTAAAAAGCATCGAGCGGATATTTGCCCTGTTTTGTCGCGCCGTTGCCGTCGCTGATAACGGCTGAATAATCGGCGGTCGTCCACGAACGCATATCGCAGCGGCTGCCGGCTTTGAAAACAATCACGCTCTGCGTTACATTGACATCCGCACGGCTCGAAGCCGGTGTCCAGCCGCCTTCGACTGCCGCGCCGGTCGCCGTTAAAGTGCCGATGTGATACCGCCAATTTTCCACCACATCGTCCGCGCCGTCGGCTTTCAGACGCTGCACCGCCGCCCAATCCGCGCCGAACGGCTGTCCGAAAGCATAGACGACTTTGCCGTCCGCGCCAACATCCCACGGCTGAAAAGTCTGATGGTCGCCCGTCGCCCAGACATTTTTCGCCCACGAAATCACGGTCGGTGCGCCGCCGACAAAATTATTATTGAGCTTGGCGATAAAATAACCGCCGCCGTTCGCCCGCGAATCATTGGTTTTGCCCGAAATATAAATCTGTCCGGTCGGCGTTCCGGGAGCATTGGTCGTTTTGATGAAATTGATTTCTTCGACCGCGTTTGCCGGGAAATGAACGACGCGCAAAATCGTGTTCAGATTGCCGCTCAGATAAAGTAAAAAACCGACTTTATTCGTGCCGCCCGCGTTGTTAATTCCGGTCGCGGCGATTTGAGTTTTCGGAACATTCGCCGGAATCCAATCTAAATTATCCGCGCCGCCTGCAATCAAAACCGTTCCGTCAGAAAGTTCGGCAATCGCGTTAAAGCGTTCCTTTCCTGCATTTCCCGCATAAGTTGCGACGGCTGACTGGGCGTTGGAAATTTTCAAATTGACGGCGAAAATTGACAGCAGCAGAACTGCCAGCGAATAAAATCTTTTTAACTTCATAATTTTTTTTACTTTTGAATGACGTTTCGGGCAGATTGTAATCCGAAGTTTTTCTGAACGATTGATATTTTTAAAATCAAAGGGGAAAACAAAGTTTAACAAAACTCGGCGTTGCTGACAACAAATAAATTTGCTCTTTCCGGCAAGAAAAAAGCGGACTGCGTTTCTAAACGCAGTCCGCTTTTTTCTGTTTTCAGTTTCGACACGCGAAACTTAAATCAAATTTTATCAGCCTTCGGCTTCGGAGAACTTGCTAATCGAAAATTCTTCGACCTCTTTGATAACCGCCAGATTTTTCGATTCGGTTTCGGTCAAACTGTCGTCTTTAAATTCCGGGTTCGGCTGATACCACGGCTGCGCGGCGAAGTATTTTTGCAGATTCGGGTCTTTGAAAACGCGCCCGTGTTTGGCGTAAATTTCGTTTCGTAAGACGCGCAAATCTTCGACGAATAACCCTTCGACCATTTCGTTAGTGATCGGTTCGGTCGAGATTTTATTTCTGAATTTGGCTTCTTCGGCTTCGATGAGTTTTACGTTTTGCTGCTCGATGTCGTTGAGCTTGACCTTCGACTGATCCTTCACCGGTTTATACCAATCGCGCCATTCAAACTGCTGCTTAAATCCGGGCGTGGTAAAAATCCGTCCGCGCCGCGCCCAAAATTCGTTGCGAATCATTCGCAGATCGTTCATCGAAAGATTTTTTAGTAAATCTTCGGTCAGCGCGACAGTTTGAAATTTGTCCATATCGCCGACCGAGACGGCGACGTTGCGGTCTTCGTTGCGTTTCGCGTTGAGTTTTTCAAGATTTTTGCGCTCGAATTCGTTCAGAACCGATTGGTCGTAATTCGCGTTCGCCTTATACCAATAGCGTTCCTCGAAATACTTTTGCAGCCAATGCTCGTCGTCGAAACGCCTGCCGTGAATCGCTTCGACTTCGGCGATCATTATGCGCCAATCCGAAGGCGTATCGGCGTAAAGATTATCGTCGGGAATTTCCTTTGTCTGCCAGTAACGCAGATCGCCGGGTTTTACGCCCGTGTGCCGCGCGGCTTCGGTCAGGCGAATTTCGTCGAGATTATCGCGTTCCATTTTGGTTAAAACCGTGTTCGTAAATATTTCTTTCGGTTTATACCAGGTTTGTTTTTCCAGATAATCCTGAATTGAACGCTCTTTGAAAACGCGCCCGCGCTTACCGAAAACCACGCCGCGCAAAAGTGCGAGTTCGTCAACCGTGCCGTCGCTCGGAGCTTTGGCGAGCTGGGCTTTAGTCAATTTCTTTTTCGTGTAATCAATTTTGTCCCAGCCTTTTTTGCTGAATTTCGTCCACGCCTGTCTTTGTTCAGCTTTGAAGTCGTCCTCCTGCGCGAAGGCAATCGCGCCGAACGCGCAAATCAGAAAGGCGGAAATTATTATTTTCAGTTTCATATTTTTGTTTGGTTTATCTTTCGATAATTTCGTAACTCGTCGTAATCACCGCCGTTGGGCGAACCGTCGCGGCGACGCTGCAATACTTCGTGTCGGAAAGTTCAATCGCCTGCGCGACGGCTTGCTCGGAAACGTCGCGTCCATACACGATATGGTGGACGTGAAATTTAACGAACGCTTGCGGATATTCTTCGCGCCGCTCGCCGCTGATTTTTATTTCGTAATCGGAAATTCTCTGCCGCTTCTTTTCCAGAATCGAAACGACATCGGCGGCGGTGCAGGCGGCGACCGAAACGAGCAGCATTTCCATCGGTGTCGGCGCGGCTTTGCGCTCGCCTTTGGTGTCAATCGCCTGCGCGTGTCCGCTTGGTGTCGTGCCGATAAAAAAATCGTCGCCCGCATATTTTACGGTTGCGTTATAAATCTGATTTGCCATCTTGGATATTTCGGAACATCAGGAAAATGTCCGGTGAGAATCTTAGCATAACTTTACAAATCTCTGTAATTAAATTTCAGCCGCTCGACAAACCTTTTGGCATCGAAAATGCTTCTAATTTTCGGCTGTAAATTATTTTCAGTTTGATTGCCGTTCGAGGAGAGAAAAAGATGAGCAGAATTAGAAGTGTGTTTTCGATTTATTTGACGATTGGTTTAATGATTTTCGGTTTCGCGGCACAGGCAAACGCGCAAACGGCGCGAAACGACCGGGACGTGCGCGACGCAATGCGGAGTTTGAATTCGGCGGTTGATGATTTTCAATACAGCCTCGATAACGAACTCGGCAGAAACGCCGTTTCGGAAGATGATGAAAGGGAAATCAACGACCGCGTGAAAGATTTCGAGGAAAGTTTAAATAAGTTTAGCGACAAATTGAATCGGCAACGCGAAAACGGCGACGACATTAAAAATGTTTTGACGGCGGCGCAGTCCGTCAACGATTTTCTCAACGACAAACGCTTTGGCGGGGCAATGCAGAAAGATTGGACGGAAATTCGCACTTTGCTCAACCGTTTGGCTTCCAATTATCAGGTTTCCTGGAATTGGAATAATGGCGGCAGTAACCAAAATTATCCGACCGCCGATTATCCGACGACGCGCCCGAATTCTGCTTACGATAATAATTTAACGGGAACTTATCAACTCGACCGTTCGCGCAGCGAAAACGTCCGCGACATCGCCGACCGTGCGGTGCGCGACGGCAATGTCTCGAACGATAATAACGCGCAAACCGATTTGGAAAATAAACTCGAAGCTCCCGAAAAAGTCGTCATCGAAGTTCGCGGCAATCAGGTTACACTGGCTTCGTCGAAAGCGGCGCAGTTGACGTTCACGGCGGACGGGCGCGACCGTACAGAAACGACCGCCGACGGCAAAACGATTCGCGTTCGGTCAACCTTGCGTGGGCAGGAACTGACCGTTTCATCGCTCGGCGGCGAAACCGATTACACGATAATTTTTGCGCCGATTGATAACGGCAGCGGCTTAAAAGTTACACGCCGCATCACGACCGAATACTTGCGCGAAACGGTTTTCGCCGAAAGCATTTATGAAAAAACCGACCGTAATGCAAGATTCGACACCAACCCGAATTACGACGACAACGGAACTTATTCGAGCAATGATTCGCAGGACAATCGAACGAACTATCCGAACGATTATCCGACGGCGAAACCCGGCAGAACCGGCGAATACATCGTGGCGAACGGTGCGATTTTAACCGGCGTACTGGAAAAGGATATTGACACGAAAGTTTCGCAGAACAACGACCGTTTCACACTTCTCGTGCAGTCGCCAAACGAATATCGCGGTGCGATTCTGGAAGGCTATATTTCCGGCGTGAACCGTTCCGGTAAAGTTTCCGGTCGGTCGCAAATCACTTTTAATTTTGAAAGAATTCGATTGTCGAACGGGCGCGTTTATGACTTCAACGGCTTTCTGCAATCGGTAACGGACGAGAATGGCAAAGCCGTCAAAATTGACACCGAAGGCACGGCGAAGGGCGATAATCAGACGACCGAAACTGCCAAACGCGGCGGCATCGGCGCGGGCATCGGCGCAGTCATCGGTGCAATCGCGGGCGGCGCGAAGGGTGCGGCAATCGGCGCGATCATCGGCGCAGGCGGCGGCGCGGGAACAGTTCTAATTCAGGGCAAAGACGATTTGCGCCTGAAAGCCGGTTCGACGATTACCGTTCAGTCTTCCTCGCCGGTTCGTTAATTTTTGGCGATGAAGTTTATAGAAAAAGCATCGGCGTTTGAGTATTCAAACGCCGATGCTTTTTCTATGCGGGCAATCTGAATTTAATTTCCTGATAAATGTTTTTCGATTGCTGCATTTAATTTAGTCTGCCGAACATTTATAATCACCTAGTTATGGCAGCAGGCGATTTAATTAGCGTCAATCCGAACGCGCTGAACTCGACCATCGAATTTTTGACGGCGATGGTTACGCCGACGCTTCTGATTTCGGCAACTGGCTCGCTCGTGCTTTCGACTTCGACGCGGCTCGGTCGCGTGGTTGACCGCGCCCGCGAACTTGAAAAACGTCTGAGCGAATTAATTACCGTTGAAGATAAAGACACGATTCCGCTTTATGAAAAACGTCTCGATACGGTTGTGAAATTGATTGATAAAGTAACCAGCCGTTCGCGGATTCTGCAAAGGGCTTTGAGCGCGTTTTATTACGGTCTCTGCCTTTTTATTCTAACCAGCGTTACGATTGCGATTGCCGCGTTTTTCACGACTTACCGCTGGATTCCGATTCCGGTCGGCATCATTGGCATTATGTATCTGTTTTGGGGCAGCGTTCAGATGCTGCGCGAAACGCGGCTGGCGACCGCAACGATCAACGCCGAAATGGATTTCACCTGGACGCTTGCCAAAACCGTCGCGCCGCGTGAAATCATCAGCCGTTACACGAAAATTATTGATGATAATATCGAGAAAACGAAAGATTGAACAATTCCAAAATCCAGATTCCAGATTCCAGATTATCTGTCGAAATATCATCAAATTCTTATAATCTGGAATCTGAAATCTGAAATCTGAAATCAAATATGACTGAGCCGAATTTTCTAAAACTACACCGCACAGGCGAACTCGAAGACAGAGTTTTGCGACTTGAAAAATTGCTCGAAAGCTGCACGGTTTGTCCGAAGGATTGCGGCAATAATCGTCTGAACGACGAAATCGCCGCGTGTTATTCCGGTCGTTTGCCGATTGTGTCGAGCTACACGGCGCATTTCGGCGAAGAGCCGGTTTTGTCGGGGACGAACGGCGCGGGCAATATATTTTTCGGCAACTGCAATCTGCGCTGTGTTTATTGCCAAAATTTTCAGATTTCGCAAACGTGGCAAACGCAGAAGAAAAATGAAATCTCGTACGAACGATTGGCGGAAATAATGCTCGAACTGCAAGCAAGCGGCTGTCATAATATAGGCTTCGTGTCGCCGACGCATTTCGCTCCGCAAATGGCGCGGGCGATTTTCATCGCGGCGCAGAAGGGATTGAATTTGCCGATTGTTTATAACACGAACGCTTACGATTCGGTTGAGGTTTTAAAATTATTAGACGGCATTGTTGACGTTTACCTGCCCGATTTGAAATACGCGGAAAATTCGGTCGGTTACGAATTTTCCAAAATCCGCGATTACACGACTTTTGCGCGAAATGCGATTAAAGAAATGTTCCGACAAACCGGCGAAAATTTAGTTTTTGACGGACACGGAATCTTGCAGAAAGGCTTGCTGATTCGTCTGCTTGTTCTGCCGAACGACCTAGCCGGAATCGAAGAAAATCTGCGCTGGATTCGTAATAATCTTTCGCCGAAAACCGCGATTTCCCTGATGGCGCAGTATTATGCGACAAACAAAGCGGCGACCGATGAGAGATATATTTTATTATCGCGCCGCATCTCTGAACGCGAATGGTTTGAAGCCGTCTCATTGCTCGAAGATTTGGGAATCGAAGAAGGCTTTATGCAGGAATATGAAGCGGCTTCGTTTTATTATCGTCCCGATTTTAAAGATGCGGAAAAGCCTTTTAAAGACATCAGGGATTTTCAATAAAAATTTATGAACATCGGAGAAAACGCGCCGGATTTTACGTTACAGGACGGCGACGGAAAAGAGTGGAAATTGTCGGAACAGCGCGGAGAAATCGTCGTGCTGCTTTTTTATCCGGCGGACAATTCGCCGGTCTGCACGAAGCAGTTGTGTTCGGTGCGCGATCACTGGTCGGAATATCAGCAGACGGGCGCGACGGTCGTCGGCATTTCGACTGATACTTCAGCATCGCACAAAGGTTTCGCCGAGAAAAACAGTTTGCCGCTGACGCTGCTGGCGGATGATAAAGGCGAAGTTACTGATAAGTATGACGTGAAATCGTGGCTGCCGAACCGTTCGGCGCGGGCGGTCGTGGTGATTGATAAAACGGGGAAAATCGCTTATTACAAGGTACAGGCGTTGAGCTTGTTCGCGCCGTCGGACGCGGACATTTTGGCGGCAATCAAAGCGGCGCAAAAAAATTAATCATCTGCTGACACAAACTTTCGGTCGTTTTCCGATCCGTGTTTATCTGTGATAATCTGTGGTTACAAAAATTTCAGGAGTATTCCAAAATGGCTTTATTTCAGAGCGACAAATTTAAATGCGCCCGCTGCGGGCAGAAAAACGAACCGCTCGGCTACGCGCCGCTGCCGACCGAACTCGGACAGAAAATCGGCGGCGAAATGTGCAAGGAATGTTGGGCGGAATGGCTGCAAAAGCAAAAACAGTTAATCAATCATTTCGGTCTGGATATTTCCAACCCCGATTCGCACGAATTTCTGTTCGATCAGATGAAGATTTTCTTCTACAACGAAGGCGTGGAACTCGCGCAAATTGACACATCGAAGGAAGGAAATGTGAATTGGTAAAAATTTCGGTAAATATAATTTATGAGAAACGGGCGGCGCGAAATCAGCTGCCCGTTTTTGTTTGGGAATATATTCAAACTGAAACCGCATCTTACGTTTAAGCGAATTCAATCGTGTGAAAATTATGCTGCGACAAATTACAATCGTTTTCGTTTTTTTGGCGATCACCGCCGTTTTTGTTGACGATTCTTTCGGAATGAATAATTTCAAAAAACAGGCGAAAGTCCGCGCACCGGAACTGACTGGCGGCAAAGGCTGGCTGAACACCGACAAACCGCTTTCGATTGCGGGTTTGAAAGGGAAAGTCGTGCTGCTCGATTTTTGGACTTACGGCTGCATCAACTGTATTCACATCATTCCCGACTTAAAAAAACTCGAAGCAAAATATCAGAAAGAATTGGTCGTCATCGGCGTTCATTCGGCGAAATTCGACAACGAAAAAGACACCGACAATATCCGCCAAATCGTTCTGCGCTATGGCATCGAACATCCGATTGTCAACGACGCGGACTTTAAGATTTGGGAAGCCTACGCGATCAAAGCGTGGCCCGGATTGGTGGTGATTGACCCGAACGGCTACGTTATCAAAACGCTTTTCGGCGAAGGTCATCTCGAAGAACTCGACCAAACTATCGGCGAAACCGCCGCTGAATTTCGCAAAAAAGGCGCACTCAACGAACAGCCTTTGAAATTTGCTTTGGAACGCGCTAAAATCGGCGATCTGCCGCTGGCGTTTCCGGGGAAAGTTCTGGCGGACGAGAAATCTAAACGGCTTTACATCGCCGATTCCAATCATAATCGTATCGTCGTTACTGATTTCGGCGGAAAGCTGATCGAAACCATCGGCAGCGGCGCGGCAGCGATGACTGACGGCGATTATGCGAAAGCGGGCTTTTATCATCCGCAGGGTTTAGCCGTTGACGGCGACCTTCTTTATGTTGCCGACACGGAAAATCATTTAATCAGGCGCGTTGATTTAAAGGCGAAAAAAGTTGAGACGATTGCCGGAACGGGCAAGCTCGAAGACTTCAACGGAAGCGGCGGAAGCGGGATTAAAACCGGATTACGCTCGCCCTGGGATTTAACGCTCGTCGGCAAAACTTTGTATATTGCGATGGCTGGTTCGCATCAGATTTGGCGAATGGATTTGGATAAAAATACGATTGAACCGTATGCCGGAACACGCGCCGAAGCCAGAATTGACGGCAACATCAGGGAAGCGGCGTTTTCACAGCCGTCGGGCATCATTTCGGATGGCAAAAAACTATGGGTTGCCGACAGTGAAGCGAATATTATCCGGCAGATTGATTTGCAAACCGAAGAAGTTGAAACGCTGGTCGGCGGCGATTTATTCCAATTCGGCGATAAAGACGGTGAAGGCGACGACGTGCTTTTGCAGCATCCTTTGGGCGTTGCGCTTTACGAAGGAAAAGTTTTGATTGCCGATACCTATAACCACAAAATTAAAACGCTCGACCCGGAAAAACAGACGGTCGAGACGTTTCTCGGCACGGGAAAATCGGGTCAGGCGGATGGCGCGAACCCGACGTTTTATGAACCCGGCGGACTTTCCATTGCTGACGGAAAACTGTTCATCGCCGACACGAATAATCACGCGATTCGCTTTGTTGATTTGAAAACGAAAACGGTTGCGACTTTGAAAATCGAAGGCTTAACGCCGCCCGCGCAAGCCGAATCGAACAGTTCCGCGCCTAATTCAAAGGAGATAAAAGTTGAGGCTAAAACAGTTGCGGCGAATTCGGCAAACTCCTTAGTTTTTAATTTGAAGCTCCCTGAAGGTTTTCATTTAAATCCGAACGCGCCGCAAAAATATGAAATTACGACGGCTGACGGAACGAGTGTCAAATTTGCCGTCCCATCGCAGAAGTTTAAAGCATTGCCGGTCGTCATTCCTTTTCAAACCGTCAATAAAGGCGCGGTGAATCTAAAAGCGAAAATAACCATTTATTACTGCCGCGAAGACAACACCGGCGTTTGTTTGATAAAAACGCTGGTTTGGAATGTGCCGCTGAATGTCGTCGCGGATAAAAGCGCGGCGAAAAAAGTTGAGATTTCAGCGAGTGTCGAGTGAGAGGATTCCAGATTCCAGATTCCAAATTTTGCAAAAAATCTGGAATCTGGAATCTGGAATCTGGAATCTGGAATCTGGAATCCGAACCTTCTTACAACTTCCAAAATACCGGCACTAAAATTATCGCCACGATGAAAACGACGATGGTTAAAATCGTCCCGATCTTGACGAAATCCATAAAGCGATAGCGTCCGGGCGTATAGACTAAAACACAAGCTGGTTCGAGCGGCGTGATAAAGGAAAACGACGCGGCGTATGTAACGGCGACGGCAAAGGTGCGCGGGTTTAAGCCGAGCGCGACGGCGGTTTTGATGGCGACCGGCAGGACGACGAGCGCGGCGGCTTGATTCGACATCGGCTGGGTGAGGGCGACGGTCAGCGCGAAAAAACCGGCAAGCACGGCGACCGCGCCGTACTGCTCGAAGTATTCGACGATTAAACCGGCGAGATATTTATCTGTGCCGGTTTTCTCCATCGCAATGCCGAAGCTCATCATACAGGCGATCAAAACCAGCAGGCGAAAATCAATCAGCGAGTAAAGTTCCGTGTAGCGCACCGTCTGCGTCGCCAGCAAAAGCAACACGCCGAGCAGGACGGCAATCGCCAGCGGAACCTCAAACCCTGTAACGATTTTCGACAGCGACAGCGCGATAAAAAGCCCGAATGCCGCCAACGCCCAACCGCGTTTCGCCGTTCGCAGACTTCCTGCCGAAACGTCTTCGAGCAGAAGGATTTCGCCGCCGCTGACATACGGTTCAATCGAACGGCGTTCGCCCTGCACGAGTAAAACGTCGCCGAATCTTAGTTTTACGTTGCTGATTTTTTCGAGAAAAGTTTCGCCGTGACGGTTAATTGCCAATACAGTTAATTTATAGTTTTGACGGAAGTTGGCGGTTTTCAAGGTTTGCCCGACGAGTTTCGAGTCGCGCATTACCATTATTTCCAAAAGCTCGACATCGCCGCTTTCCAAATCCTGATCTCTGAGTTTGAAATCGGCTTTGATTTCCAGTCCGGCTTCTGATTTTACATTTAAGATATTGGCGAGTTTTCCGGCAACGATCAGCAAATCGCCGTTTTCGATGCGTTCGGTCGGGCGCGGCGCAATGCGCTGACCGTCATCGCGCATAATTCCCAGAACGGTTAAATCGAGTTCGAGATTGATATTCGCTTCGCCGAGCGTTTTGCCGATCAGATGCGACGCGGGCGTAACCAAAACTTCCGAAACGTATTCGCGGATATGATACAGCTCGGTCAGCGATTCTTCGCCGCCGCGATTCGGCAGCAGACGAATGCCGAAGACCAGCATATAAAGCAGACCGACCGCGAAAATTGCCGCGCCGACCGTCGTTAGTTCAAACATCGAAAACGGCTGTAACTGTTCGTAATACGCGCTTAAACTCGGATCGTTTTGATAACGCTGTAACGCACTGCTGACCGCCAAATTGGTCGAAGTACCGATTAAAGTGCAGCTTCCGCCGAGAATCGCGCCGAACGCGAGCGGCATTAAAAGTTTTGACGGCGCGATTTTGGCGCGGTTCGCCAACCCCAAAACGACGGGAACGAACATCGCCGTCGTTGTCGTGTTTTTCAAAACTGAAGCCGCGAATGCCGCAACGATCATTATCAAAGTTGTCAGCAGAAATTCGTTGTTGCCCGCATATCGGTAAAGCCGCCGACCGATCAAATCAACGATGCCGGTTTTAACCAAGCCGCCGGTCAAAACGAACAGCCCGCCGATAATGATAATCACATTGTCGCCGAATCCCGAAAGTCCTTCCTGCACGGTCAAAACATTCGTCATCACCAACGCGATGACCAGCAGAATGCCGACGACATCCACGGGAATTTTTTCCGACGCGAACAAAGCGACGGCGACGAGCAGTAAAATTAAAGTAACGGCGATTGGCGACATTTGGCTGAATGATAACGGAAATTTCAGCGATTGAAAAGAAAGTTTCTAACTTTTTTAAGCCGTCGGGTTTTCGATAACAAATTTTCCTTATGTTATACTTTCGTTTAAATTATTCTAAATTATGAGCCAGGAAAATAACATATTCGCTAAAATTATTGCGGGCGAAATTCCGACCGAATTCGTTTATGAAGACGATATTTGCGTCGCGTTCAACGACATTGCCCCGCAAGCCCCGACGCACATTTTGATCGTGCCGCGCGAGCCGATTGAATCGCTCGACAAAGCGCGGAACAAAGATCAGCAAACGCTCGGTTATCTGTTGCTTATCGCGGCGGAGATCGCCCGCGAACAGGGTTTCGCCGAAAACGGTTATCGCATCGTCATCAACACCAACGGCGACGGCGGGCAGACGGTTTTTCATCTGCACGTTCACCTGCTCGCCGGTCGTCCGTTCGTATTCCCGCCGGGTTAAAGTCAGAACCGCCTGCGTAAGCGGGCGGGTTTTCGTCAGAAGGCAAAAGTAAAAAGGTAAAAGGTAAAATTTATAACACGCTTTCAACCTTTTGCCTTTTACCTTTTGCCTTTTGCCTTAGAAGCAACCCGCCCGCTTACGCAGGCGGTTCTGACAAAGACTATGAAAATTTTTTCGACAATTTTATTTTTTTCGTCTCTGATATTCTTTAATTCAAACTGCGCTAATAATGCAGTGAACGAGAATTCCAATCAGACGACGAACGTCAATTCAACGACGACGACGCAAACCAATCAGGCGAACGCCAACGTCAAGCCGGAAGAAACTCCGCTGCCGACTTTCACTAACGCGGACGAGGCTTTGGCGGAAGGTAAAAAATTGCTCGACGAATTGGAGACGGAAAAGGCGATTGATGCGCTGACGCAGGCGACAAAACTGAATCCCGATTTAGCCGAAGCGCATTTTAATCTCGGCATCGCTTACGCGCTCGTCGAAAAGAACGAAGAGGAAAAAGCGATTACGCAGGTCGAAGCGTCTCCGACTCCGAAACCTTCAAAAAATCCGAAGAAAAACGCCCCGCCGGTGCGAACGAAAAATTCCGAAAAAGCATTTGAAAACGCCGTCAAAGCATATAAAAAAATCCTTGCCAAAAATCCGAAAGACGACATTTCGCATTTTAATCTCGGACGCGCCTATAACAAATTGAACGAAGATGAAGACGCGCTCAAAGCGTTGAAGGAAGCCGTCAAGCTCAAGCCCGACGACTACGAATATCAGATGGAACTCGGCGCGGTTTTGATGAAATTGGCGCAGTATGAAGAAGCCGTCGCCGCTTTGAAAAAGACTCTGAATCTCGACCCAAACAACCTGCAAGCCGAAGACCTTCTGGAAAAAGCCCAAGCCGGACAAAAGCGTGTTGACTTCGGTAACAAACCGAAGCCGCAGCAAACGCCGCCGCCATCGGGACAGACTCGACCGCGTGATAATAAGCCGACTAAAGAAGACGCTCCGAATGCGCCGACTGAAAAACCGAAAGAACCGACGAAACCGGCTGCGCCGACCGCAAACAAACCGAAATAAATCTTTGACGATTCGAGCATCGCGCATCTAAAAAACACACTCGACATCGAATCTGTGTCAGCTTGACATCAATCGGGAAAGTCTGGAATCTAAAATTACGGGTTTTAGATTCCAGACTTTTTTATGAAAATCGAAATCGAAAGTCAGCAGACGTTTCCGCTCGAACGGAAAATCAAAATGCACGAAGCGCGGGAAGCGATTATTGACCGCCTCGCCCGCGATTTGCCGACGAACATTGACCTCGAACGATTTTTGAACGTCGTCGTCTCCGAAATCGGGCGAATGATGTCGGCTGACCGCTGCGACCTTTTGCAGATGACTGCGGGTAGCGAACTTCGCATCAGCCACGAATGGCGCAAGGACGAAACCGTTCCGTCGAGTGAAGGCACGACGATTCCGTTCGACGCGGCAAAGCTCGCCGAACGATTTGATATTACGAAACCGATTCGCCTGAACGACACTTCCAAAACGACCGATCCGACCGTTAAATTTTTTACGAAGGCTTTGGAAACGCAGTCGCTGCTCGTCGTGCCGATCATTCTGCGCGGAAAAGTTTTAGGTTTATTAGGACTCCACGACACGCACGCGCCGCGTGAATGGCTCGACGAAGAAGTAGCTTTTTTAGAATCAATCGCCCGCCAACTCGCCATCGGTTATCAATATACGAGTCTTTACGTCGCGCAGGAGAACGATTCGAAACGAACGAATGCCTTGCTCGAAATCGCCAACGTCTTAAACTCGCATTCGGATTTCGGCGAAGTTTCGGCACGGGTTTTGGAACGCGCTATCGAACTCGTCGGTGCAGATTACGGCGCGCTCGGCGTGCTTGACCAGACGGGAAAGCGCATCACGCTCGCGTCGTTCAAATTCGCCGAAGGCATCGAGCCGAACGCCGTTTTGCAGATGATTCAGGATCATGATCAGGCGTTGGACATCGAACCGTTTCCCGCGCTCGGCGATATTTTGCGCGAAGGGAAAACTCTGCGCCTGATTGATTCGCAGCTGCCGTTTGCGGCGCGGCTGATTTTTAATTCACAGCTCGGCGGCAAAGCCGCGCTCGTCGCGCCTGTTCGCGTCGGCGGTCAGGCGTTCGGATTATTAGGCTTTGTCTGGGGCGAAGACCGTGTGAAGCCGTTGGAGAATCACGATGTCGCATTAGTTGAAGGAATCGCCGATCAAATCGGAACGGCTCTCGAACGCGATCAGTTGAGCGCGGAGATTATGCGCTTGAAATCGGCACTTCACGAGCGTCATACGTCGGAAATTATCGGTCAAGCCGCGCCGATTCGCCGCGCCGTCGAACTCGCTTTGACCGTCGCCGACACGAACACGACGGTTTTGATTAACGGCGAATCGGGAACCGGCAAAGAGCTTTTAGCGAATTTGATTCATTATAATTCGGGACGCGAGAACAAGCCGTACATCAAATTAAACTGCGGCGCGATTCCCGAAACTTTGTTGGAGAGCGAACTTTTCGGACACGAGAAGGGAGCGTTCACCGATGCGCGAACGCAAAGGCAGGGAAGGTTTGAAGAAGCGAACGACGGAACGCTTTTTCTCGACGAAATCGGCGAGATGTCTCTGTCGGCGCAGGTCAAACTTCTGCGTGTTTTGCAGGACGGCGAACTGACGCGCGTCGGCGGCAAGGAAATTATCAAAACCGATGTGCGCGTGATCGCCGCTTCGAATGTTGATTTAGCAAAAGCCATCGAAGAAGGAAAGTTTCGCACGGATTTGTTTTATCGCCTGTCGGTTTTCCCGATCACCGTGCCGCCGCTGCGGGAACGCGCCGAAGATATTCATCTGCTCGTCTTTCATTTTCTCGAACTTTACAAACAAAAAACCAACCGCTTCGTTTCGGGAATTTCCAAAGATGCGCTGCGGGCTTTGATCAATCACGAATGGCAGGGTAACGTCCGCGAACTCGAAAACGCCGTCGAACGCGCCGTGATTATCGCTTCGGGCAGACAAATCGAACTCGACGATTTGCCGGAAACGATCAGCAAACGCGCCTTTGAGTCGTTCGCGCAAGCCCGCCAGGAACGTCTCCGCGCTTCGAGCGAAGGACGTTCGATCAATCTCGAAATGGAATTTCCGGCGACGATGGAGGAAATCGAAAAACAGGCGATTGAACTCGCGCTCGATTACGCGGGCGGCGATAAATCGAAGGCTTCGCGGCTTCTAAATATCGGCAGAAAAACTCTCTATCGAAAACTCGACCAATACAAAGACGAAGGAAAATAATTTTTACGATTGATTGAAACCATTTACCATTTGCCATTTACCATTTACCATTAAAGAATGCGTGTCGTCAGCCGTCGGAAAGCAGCGATTTTTTTTCTGGTTCTGGGAATCTGTCTGATTGCCCTGACCGTCGCGCTGAACGTCGGCTGGGTTTTGCTGAACTTGCAGGAAATCGCGCTGCTGGTTTTCGGGATTATATTTTTTGCGATTATTATCACGGGTTTGACTTTGAATACGATTTTTTTAGTCCGTGAAATTCGCCGCAATGAACAGCACGACGCTTTTTTGAACGCCGTAACGCACGAGCTGAAAACGCCGATTGCTTCGATTCGGCTGTATCTCGAAACTCTCCAGACGCGCGAGGTCAGCGAAGTTAAAAAGCAGGAATTTTATAATGTGATGCTCGCCGACAGCAACCGGCTTCTGCACACGGTCGAACAGGTTTTGCAGGCGAGCCGGACACGCGAGAAAAATCATCTCTTGAATATCGGCGAAGTTAATTTGACCGAAATGCTCAGAGAATCTATCGAGCGTGTGAAAATCAGTTTCGACTTAAAAGACGAGTCTTTTTCATTCAATCAAACCAATTCCGGCATTTACGTTTCGGGCGATACCAACGAATTGCAGACGGTTTTCGTCAACCTGCTGGAGAACGCCGTCAAATACTCTGAAAAGGAAATAAAAATTTCCGTCTCGGTTAAAAACTTAAATGAAAAATCGGCGGTCGTTCACATCAAAGATTCGGGCATCGGCATCGCACCCGGTGAACTGCGCCGGATTTTTAAAAGATTTTACCGCGTTCCGAGTTTGGTAATGCAGCAGAAAAAGGGAACGGGTTTGGGACTTTTTATCGTTCGCTCAATCGTCAAAAAACACGGCGGTCAGATTTTCGCCGAAAGCGCGGGCGAAGGCAAGGGAAGTACTTTTATCGTCCAGCTGCCGAAAATAAGTCAGAACCGCGAGCGTTAGCGACCGGCTTCTTCTAATTTTTGTCGTGCCTATTGAGCCGGTCGCTAACGCTGGCGGTTCTGATAGTGTTTGAGTATGAATATCTTAATCGTTGAAGACGAACAGCATTTAGCCGAAGGGTTGCGTTTTAATCTGGAAGCCGAAGGCTTTGAAACTGAAATCGCCGCCGACGGTAAAATCGCGCTCGACATTTTAGCCGACGCGAAAAACCAATTCGACGCGATTGTCCTGGACGTAATGCTGCCGTTCGCGGACGGTTTCACGATTGCCCGCACCGTCCGCGAAGCTGAAAATTACACGCCGATTCTAATGCTGACAGCGCGGAGTCGTCCCGAAGATGTGCTTCAAGGATTTGAAGCTGGCGCGGACGATTATCTGCCGAAACCGTTTGAACTGCGAATATTTCTGGCGCGGCTGAACGGGCTTCTTCGCCGCCGCGAATGGTTCAAAAAAGAATCGAAAACGCCGCTCGAAAACGAAATATACGCCGTCAATAACCGGCTGATAGATTTCGCCAACCTCGAACTTCGCAGCGAAACCGAAACGGTGCAGCTGACTTTAATGGAAGCTAAACTATTGAAATACTTAATCGAAAATGCGGGCGTTGCCGTTTCACGCAAAACGATTCTTGAAGAAGTTTGGGATTTAAATGAAGATACCGACACGCGGGCGATTGATAATTTCATCGTGCGTCTGCGGCGTTATCTGGAAGATGCGCCCGAAAATCCGAAAATTCTGCAAACCGTGCGCGGCATCGGTTATCGGTTCGTCAATCCGAATTAAAAAGACAACTATACGATTTGAATTCTCAACTAAAAACGGTAAGATAAAAGACCTTCCACAGTTTGGGGGCGACAGGCTTCGACAGGGGCTTGTTTAGATCTTTGGATGCACGTCGGGCGTGTTTGTAAGCTCGTTAAAACTACATTCAAAACACAAATGCCAATAATAATATGGCTCTTGCTGCCTAGTTAATTCTAGCCCGCAAGTGTTTCATCACAAGTCAGCTTGAAGCGCGTGAATGAAGCATAACTTATTTTAAGCTAGCCACGTTTCTCCGTCTGCGAAACGTGGCGAAATGTCAGCCGGACTAGCTTTTCACAAGGTCTTGTCAATTCACTTACTTGCGAACGGCGAAACCAGATAGAGAAATGACTAAGCGTGTAGATTCTTCAGGTCGCAACCTTTGGATGCGGGTTCGATTCCCGCCGCCTCCACCATTAACTTTTTCAAGTGTTTTTTAATTCGTCTTTGACTGCAATCAAAGACGAGTTTTTCTTTGATAATTATTAATTGACAAAGAACTGCTTGAGGTGGATTTTTTTGAAATATCAAAATTAACGCATCGCTGACGTAAAAACTACACAGCGGGCTTTACCCTGGGCTTTGGCGCGGTACATTGCCACATCAGCGGCGTGCAGGATTTCTTCGGCTTTGTCATATTTGGCTGTACTGAGGGCGATACCGATGCTGGCGGTGATGAAAATTTCACCGTTTCCAATCTCAAAAGCCGCTTTCAATGCGTCTTGAATGCGTTCGGCAATTTGCGCGGCGGCAGCCGAATTTTCGATGCAGATGAATAAAATCGTGAATTCATCGCCGCCCAGACGGGCAATCAAATCGCTCGAACGCAACACGGATTCGAGTCGGGACGCAATTTGTTTAAGCAGATTGTCGCCTTCGGAATGTCCGAAAGAGTCATTGATTGACTTAAATTCGTCCAGGTCGAGAAACATCACGCCGAACAACTCTTGAGGATTTCGTTTGGCGCGTTCGATAGTCATTTGCAGATGGTCTAAAAAAAGCGTTCGATTAGCCAATCCGGTCAGCGGATCGTGATTAGCGTCGCGCCGAAGGCGGTTTTCAAACTGTTTCCGCTCGGTGATGTCTGTGTGCATCACAACGGCACCCGCCGACTTCGTTTTGTTTAATCGGGAGACGGTCAAATTGAACCATCGGTGCTGAGTTGGAGAATGACAGGGATATTCAAGTTCAAGGTGCGAAGCCTTCCCGGAAAGAACTGTCCGACACAGTTCGGCAGCTTTGCCCGCCTCATCTGAGTTAAGTCCGACAGCGGTTTCACAGACTTCAACGTAATTGCTCCCGATGCCGAAATTGACTCCTCCAAAATCGTTATCCAGAGCAAACTGTTTCCATTGACTATTAACTTCAAAGATGTTTCCTTTCTGATCGAGCAGGCAAACGTGCGCCGGGAGCGCGTTGATAATGTCCGTTTGTCGAATTTTTAAAGGTATCTCCATAATTGCTCGGCAAACTATTCATTGAAACCCGTTGGTTCTGGTTGAAACGAGTTCTCTTAGTACGCCCTTTTCAGGAATCATCATCAACCAAATTCAACTGAACAAAGTTAAATCATCCGCGCTTTTTGACATCGAAGTCCATTAAACTACGGCTTCGGTTTCTCTTCGATGACTTCTTCGTCGTCATCAGAAATCTTAACTTCCGCGCCGTATTTCTGATATTCCTTGAAGCGAATGACGTTGCGCGTTTCATACATCTGGCGGTTTTCTCTTGAAGTCAGGCGAACATCGGAGACGGTCGGCAGCAGATATTTTTCCTTGTTTATATCTACCCAATCATAATCAATCGTGCGGTTCGCGGCGCGAATGACGAAATCCGCAGGGATTTCCGTCGCCGAACTTTCGACGCGCAGAACGCGGGCGTTTTCACGGTCAATCCAGATTCTGCCCTTCATTCCGGTAATCGCCGTATCATCTACCGCACCCGAAGCGACGATGACTTGTTTCGCTTTATCGCGCTCAATCGAGTAATCGAAAACGAGTGCGCGGCGCGTACGAATCGTGTCGGTGTCGGTTACTTCAAATTTCGTTTCGCTTTCCGGCTTGAAGATTTTCGCCAGAACCGTGACAAATTCGCCGGTCGAACTCGTGCCGCCGACTTCTTCATAAGATTGTTTCTGATTCGGATTGTTTTCTAAAATGCCGTTGCGAGATAGAACTTTGTATTCTTCCTGCCCGCTGACACGATAGCTGACGGCGACGACCAGGCGGTCGAGATTGCGAAAATTGTTCGTTCCGGCGTAAGCGGCGGAACGGGCGATTTGCTGTTTGACGACGAAATCGGGCATTTCTTCAATCGCCGCTAAAGTCTCTTCACGGGATTTTGCCAAAATTTCCGCCGATTCTTTTTCGGAAGGCAGTTTCGCCGCCGTCGGATTTTCCTTGCGCCGTGCCGCTTCTTCCAGAGTTCTCTGCAAATCGCTGTCGTTTTTTCCTTTTGATCGCGTTAGACCGCGCAAGCCGTCGGTTAATTCAAAACCAATACCGCGTTTGCGAATCGCTTCGACGACTTCATCTTTTTTACCCGGATTTTTCTCCAGCGCGTAGAGCATTTTGACGTACTCGGCTTGCGTCAGAGGTTTCTGCGGCATTTCCTGCGCGAAGATAAAACTTGCGGAAAATAAAATTAAAACTGCGGAAATAAATTTTCTCATTGCCTTTGTAGATGCGCTCCGATTTTTATTCGTTCGCCTGTCTGCAATTTTACGGCAAAGAAAAAGCGGGGCAAAGTGTAGAACCTTTGCCCCGCTCGTACTTTACAAAAATTAACAAAACTATGAAAACTAATTAACCCACTCTTCTTCGTAGTTTAATTGCCAATTTCGAGTTACCCAGTTTTGCGCGGCGGTTAAAGCACTCTGTCTCCATTTCTTCAAATTGTCAGAAATGGAAAGAGCCGCCAACGGTTTGCTTGGGTCTCTCTCAACGCGAATGACCTGCGCCGGGACTTCGATGATCGTTTTGTCTTCATCGAAAACCCGCAGCTTGACTTCGCTGCCAACCGGCGGCAAAACTTCGAGATTAACCAAAGCCGTTGACTCGCCGACATTTTCCGTAAATCCGTTGATGGAAATAGTATTTCCGCTCTCCGCATCTACCCAACTCGCCTGCACCGTCAGATTAGCCATAATTCGATGGTGCGTCGGCGTTTTAGTTTCATTTTCCGTATATGCTAAACGCGACATTATATTTGAACCCCTTTTTCGTTAAATTTATACTCAACCTGTCTGAATCTGTTCAGACTTTTTCTAACTGCGCGAATAATTTAGTTTATTCTTACAAAATAGTCAAGTTTCTCTAAGATAGCGGAAACCTTATTGGCTGTTGCCTGATAATTATCGGCAAAACAAAAAAACTGTTTCCTGAATTTTTTTGTTTTGATAAAACGCCGTAAAGGTCGAGAAGGTTTCGTCTGTACAAAACTCCGCAAAATTTAGGCAGACCATTCAGGAAGTTTGAAACTATCGGCGACATCTTTTAAAAACATTCAATGCTCCGAAAATTCCCGACTTTGATTGTCCCTTATAAAGTCGGGAATTTTAACAAAGAATTAACTTGTCTGGCAGATAATTTAGCGGTGCAGACAACGGAATTTTGTCTGAAAACAAGCGGAACTCCATTTGCATTACCACTAATCATATTTTTGTAAATTCACAAAAATAGATTTTTTTTTCTTTCGCGGTCTCGGCTGTGAATAATTAAAAGTGTGAGAATCAAACACTTAACAATTTATAATTTGAATTTTTGAAACCGGGGCGCGACGATAGAAATTTTCAAAGTTTGCGCCTTAAATCCAAAAAGCAAAATAAAAATTCAAAATATCCAAGATTAACCAAAGCAATTTTGTTCCCAAATTTTTAAAATTTAAGAATGAGGTCAAATAATTTAATGACTAAACAAGTTTCAATAAAATTTTTAGCAATCGCCGCTTTCTGCCTGTTGGCAGTCAGCAACATTTTTGCTCAATCAACCGTAACCGGCGGGATTCGCGGAACGGTCGTTGATCCGCAGCAATCAATCGTTCCCAATGCCACCGTAACGGCGACCAATGTCGGCACGAATCAAACTTCGACGGTTACGTCGGACGATAACGGTTCATTTGTTGTTAACAATCTACAGCCGGGGACTTACAACGTCGTCGTCAGCCAATCGGGATTCGGCGATTATACGGGTCAGGGAGTCATCGTCGAAGTCGGTCAAATCACTTCGATTGACGCGAAACTCGCCGTTGCCGGACAAACCGCCACCGTCGAAGTTACCGCCGAGGCTCCAATTATCAACACAAACGATAATTCAAATTCAACCAACATCAACCAGACGACGATCAACGAATCGCCGATTAACGGACGACGCGCATCGAATTTTGTCATCCTGACACCGGCGACCGTTCCTGATGGAACTTTCGGTTTGATTTCGTTTCGTGGTATTTCCGGTTTGCTAAACAACAGCACGGTTGACGGCGGCGACAACAACCAGGCGTTTTTCTCGGAAGAACGCGGACGAACCCGCATCAACTATTCGATCAGCCAATCAGCGGTTCGAGAGTTTCAGGTGAACGGCTCAAACTATTCAGCCGAATACGGACGCGCCGCCGGCGGCGTGGTCAACACCGTGACGAAAAGCGGAACCAACGAATTTCACGGCGACTTATTTTATTACAACCGCAACAACCGCAACGGTGCGCGCAATCCGCGAGCTTTCGCTTCGCAGTTGGTGAACGGCGTGGCAACAACCGTCGCTGCCAAACCGATTGATTTGCGAGAACAGTTCGGCGGCACAATCGGCGGTCCGATTTTCAAAGATCGCCTGTTTTTCTTTTTCAGCTACGATCAGCAAAAACGTAATTTCCCCGGATTAGCTGTTTTCACCAATCCGAATTATTTGAACACGGTAACTCCGACCTCCTTAACTACACGATTCGTAACTACCGCCCAAATTAACAGTGCATTGAGTTTTATCAATTCCCTGACTGGCGAAACGCCGCGTCGTGGGGATCAAAAATTGTATCTGCCGAAGATTGACTGGCAGATTAATCAAAATAATTTGTTTTCGGCGACTTATAATCGCTTGCGCTGGGAATCTCCGGCAGGCATTCAAACACAGGCTGTCAATACTTTGAGCCGAAATAGTTTCGGCGATGATTTTGTAAAAGTTGATACGTTGAATCTGCGCCTTCAATCAACCCTGTCAGCTACTTTGTTGAATGAAGCACGTTTTCAATACTCACGCGACTTCGAATTTCAAACTAGCCAAAATCCTTTAGCCGGAGAGCCTTTGACGGCGATGACTTCGCAGGGTGTCCGCGCCCCGAACGTCACTTTAACCAACGGATTGTCGTTCGGAACGCCAACCTTTCTGGAACGCGGAAAATACCCCGATGAACGGCGTGTTCAATTCGCGGACACTGTAACTTATTCAAGAGGCAGACACACTTTCAAGTTTGGCGGAGACATCAACCGTGTAACCGACGACACGACTAATTTGCGTTTTCAGGCAGGTTCTTATGCCTACAGCACGATCAACGATTTTATTTTTGACTACGTTAATTATTTGTCGCCAGGACAGATTCCTGCGACAACCCTTTGCCCCGGCTCAACTCGTGCGGTCGGACGCTGCTACAACGGTAATTTCAGCGTCGGTGTCGGGACGGAGGGACTTAAAATCGCTACCTACGACTATAACTTTTTCCTGCAAGACGATTTTCGCGTTACGCCGCGTTTGACCATCAATATGGGATTGCGCTACGAATATCAGAAACTGCCGGGAGTTGTTTTGCCGAACACCGGTACGGCTTACAGTAATACACTTATTCCGAATGTCGGTCGTACCTTCGCCGAAGCCACTTCATATATACCGGACGACAAGAATAATTTTGGACCGCGCATCGGATTTGCTTACGATCTTTTCGGAGATGGAAAAACTTCGCTTCGCGGCGGTTACGGAATTTATTTCGGACGCATTATTAATTCGACCGTTTACAACGCTTTGATTAACACCGGTAATCCGAACGGACAATTTCAGATTAACTTAGCTTCAACATTAGCAACTTCTCCTATTTTTCCACTTGTTCCTGTTCCCTCGACGGCGACGATCACTAATGCCACTACGCCGCCGGGAGCTATTCAATATTTCCAGAAAAATTTTCAGGCTCCGCTGATTCATCAGTACGATTTTATTGTCGAGCGTGAAGTCGCCCGCAACACTGTGGTTTCAATTTCCTACTTAGGCAGTTTGGGACGCAGTTTGCCGACCTTCGTGGATCAGAACTTTTTGCAGTCAAGTGCTGTCACGAGAAATTTCAACTTCAACAGCGGTCCGTTCGCCGGACAAACTCTTTCGTATCCTAATTACAGTCGCGCTTTTGGAGGTCAGGCGTTGACAGAGATTCAAAGCACCGTCAGATCAAAATATGATGCTTTGGTTTTACAGGGCAATCGCCGCTTTACGAACGGTTTGCAGTTTCAGGCGAGCTACACTTTGGCGAAGGCGACCGACACGAACCAGAATTCGGCGACTTTTACCCAAACTAACGCTCCGCTGAATCTTTTTGACCGTACTTTTGATAACGGTCCGAGCAACAACGACGTTCGTCATAAACTGATTGTCAGTGCTGTATATGCCCCGACGATTTACAAGGGCGGCGAAAAATCTTTCTATAATTATTTATTGAATGGTTGGTCGGTTGCACCTATTTTCGCTTATTATTCGGGTCGTCCGTATGACGGAACCGTTTCGGCGGCTAACGGATTAAACGGCACGAGCGGCGATGCGCGATTCCCGCTTTTGGGACGTAACGCATTTCGTTTGCCGAGCGTTGCCAACGCGGATTTGCGTATTTCCAAACGCTTCAGATTCAGCGAAGACTACAGTCTTGAACTTTTGGCTGAAGGATTTAACATCTTCAATAGAACGCACGTCTTTGCCGTCAATACATTGCTTTACACGCTGATAACTGCCCCGATTGCGAGCAATGGCACTGCGATTGGCAGTTGCGCTCCGGGAACGATTATTGATCCCGGAACAACTGGAAAACTGTGTTTCAATCAAGATGGTGCCGGAAAACCTGTTTTCCAACAGGTAACGGGAACCGACAGCACTTTATATCGTGAACGACAAATTCAATTTTCGGCACGATTCCAATTTTAGTTTTTCAGATTCGTTTGAAAAACCTTCCACGGCGCGTTTCCTTCGGGAAGCGCGTCTTTTTTCGTTTTCGACAATTTTTATAATACCGTTTAACATTGATTCGTGCGGATTTTACATATTTCATCAGCGAAAACTTTCGGCGGCGGCGAGCGGCATTTTGTAGATTTGTCACGCGGTCTGCACGAGCGCGGACACGAAATTTACGCCGCGCTGCGACCGTCAAACGAGTGGGAAAAGCGGCTTGATTTCTTGTTGCCGGAAGCGGTTATGCACGTTTCTTTGCGAAACTCCTTCGGAGTTTTGAGCGCGACGCGAATCGCCGACTTTATCCGCGAGAATGAAATTGAAATCGTTCACGCGCACGTCGCCCGCGATTATATTCCGGCGAGTCTTGCCTGCCGGATTGCGAAAACAGCGAAGTTCGTTTTAACGCGCCACGTTCTTTTTCCACTGAAACCAATTCATCGTTTTACGCTGAATAATCTCGCCAAAGCCATCGCCGTTTCAAAGCCGGTCGAGGCAAATCTGCGGAGCGTTTTTTCAAAGGAAAAAGTTATTCTGATTTCTAACGGAATTGATGTCGAAAGCCGCATCAAAGCCGACCGCGAGAAACTTCGTCAGGCTTTCCGGTTCGAGCATAATATCCCGTTCGACGATCTGCTGATCGGCACGGTCGGCGAATTAAAGGTTTTAAAAGGTCAACGCGATTTTATCCTGGCGGCGCATATTATCGCGCAAAAATATCCGAATGCGCGGTTCATCATCGTCGGCAAAGACAATTCTTTCAAGCGGGATTTTCGGCGCGAACTGAAAAGAATGGTGAAAATTTTCCGAATGGAAGACCGCTTTTTGTGGCTCGATTGGGTTGAAGACACCGCTTCACTGACGGCGGCGTTGGACGTTTTCGTCTCGGCTTCGCACACGGAAAGTTTCGGTTTAGCGATTTTAGAAGCGATGGCAATCGGCGGCGCGATTGTGGCGACCGGCACCGAAGGCGCAAACGAACTTTTGCAGACCAATGTTTCGGGAAAGCTCGCGCCGATCAAAGAACCAATCAAATTAGCCGAAGCCATCGGCGAATTTCTGGACGACGAAAAAACGCGTTTCGACATCGGTCAAAACGCGCAAAAAGTTGCCGGAGAGAAATTTAACTTGAATAGAATGCTCAACGAAACGGAAGAAGTTTATCAGGAAATTTCAGAGCGAAAATAATATCCCTGAACGACGATTATTGTCTCACCGGCTTCGGAAAACTGACCGGACTTTTATTGCCGTTTTTATCAACGGCGCGAACTCCGAAAAAGAAATTATCTTTTGACATTCCTTTCATTACAAAATTCGTTACGTTTCCAACGGCTTGGAAATTCACCCAAACCGCGCCCGTCGTGTCGCGCCAGACGATTTCATAACCGGCTAAATCAGTTTCCTGACTCGCGTCCCATTTTAATTCCGTGTCATTGCCGAGCCGAGCCGTAACCATTCCGACGTTTTTCAAACGCGCCGGAGCGAGCGCGAGCCGCGCTAAACTCGCAGCGTTAATTTTGGTTACGTTCGCCACATATTCATAATCTACAAATTCGGGCGTATCGCCATAGAATTTCCCGTTTTCCGTGCGGACGTTTTGGTGTTGATGATCGTAATCTTCGTTCGTTTCGGTAAATCTGACGGCGGTGTAACCACGTTCGAGAAACGGAATATGATCGCCGCCGCGCAAATATCGGTCGCGCCGGTAGATCATCTGCACGGCAAATTTCGGCGAATACAAATCGGCGGTTTCTTTAATGAATCTAGCGAGCTGGCGCGATGCCGAATCGTTTTCGCCGCCGGTTCCGCGCCGTGTATTAGCTTCGGCTTCGGTTTCGTTTGACGGAACGCCTTCGGAAAAAACGCGCACGCTTTGGCGATTGGCGGCATTTTTGAAACTCGTTACGCCACCGATGATGTCGTTGGTGAACATCGCTTCGATGTCGGTTTTTTCGTCTTTCGCTTTTTGTGCGAAATAAGTCGCGCCCAACAATCCCTGTTCTTCGCCCGGAACGGTCATAAAAACTATCGTCGCATCGTATTTTCTTTTCGACATCACCCGCGCCATTTCGATGACGGCTGCCGTGCCGGAAGCGTCGTCATTAGCTCCGGGCGCGTCGCATTTCGCATCAGTCGGCGAACTGCACATCGAATCGTAATGCCCGGAAACGACGTAAACTCTTTCAGGATTTGTCGAGCCTTTCAAAGTCGCTATGACATTCGTTAAATTTGTCGGTTCGGGAACTCTCGCCGCCTTCGGTTGCAAAAAAGTTTGTTTTCCGACGCTTAGACAACCGTTACAATCGTTCGATATTTTTTGAAATTCCCCGTATATCCAATTACGCGCCGCGCCGACTCCGCGTGTCGGATTGTCCTGTTCGGAAAGCGTGTTGCGCGTTCCGAAGGAGACGAGTTTGCGAATCGAATTTTCAATGTTTTTTGCGGAAACTTCTTTCAACATCTTATTGATTTCGGCATTCGGTTTATCTTTCTTTTGAGCGAAAGACGGCGAAAATGTCAGCGATAAGATCGAAATGAAAAGCAGGGCGTAAAATTTCATAATTTTGAAATTGTTAGTCAATTAGGTTTTCTGAATCAGCCGCAGCTTCCGTGTCGTTCTGTCGGCGTTTGCCGAAAAACCACGCGACGAAAATCGAGATAACGTACAAAACCGTCATCGGCGCGGCGAACAACATCATGTTCGGAATATCGGCGGTCGGCGAGGCGACTGCCGCCACGATTAAAATAACGATGATGGCAATCTTCCAACTTTTCAGTAAAAATCCGGCGGACACTAACCCAATTCTCGACAAAACATAAGTTATCGCAGGCATCTGAAAAATCAGCCCCATCGCCAGCATTATCAAAGTAATGAAATCGAAATAGTCGGTCGCCCTCAGCATCAACTGAAAATCAGAACTCAGTCCGAGCAAATATCTGGCAGCGGGCGGGAATAATATGTAATAAGCGAACGCCGCACCGATTACGAAAGAAACTGTTGACAACCCGATGAAAGGCGTAACGTAAGCGCGTTCGTGTTTATAAAGCGCGGGCGAAATAAAACCCCAAATTTGAAACAGCAGAAAAGGAACCGACAGTGCAATTCCTGCATAGAGCGAGACCGTAACGAACAGCGTAAATCCTTCCGGCGCAGTCGTTACGATCAGTCTTTCGTCCGCGCTCGGCTGGTTAATATCTTTGCTGTTCAAATCTATCGGAAGCCGAATTCCTTTCGAAATGATTGCGTTGTTGGTAAAAATCGGCTCGTCCGTAAAAAGTCCGATTTTTCCCGTTGCGTCTTTTTCTACTTTCGCCAAAACCGAAGTTCCCGGCGAAACCACACCGACACCTAATTTAGTCTTCCGGTCAAACACGAAACGTCCGGTATCGCCTTCCGCTAAATTGCTTAACGACAGAACTTTTTCATCGCCGGTCAGACCTTCGACCGGAACTTCACGGCGGTTGGCTTCGGAAAGGGCTTGGCGGATCGGAATGGAAAGGAAGTTGTAAATCTTATCAGAGACGAACCAACACAGCATAAATGCGATAACTACAATTATTGCTGAATTTACAAGCCGCTTGCGAAACTCGTCGAGGTGTTCCAGAAACGACATCTGTTTACCCGGTTGCTCTTCTATTAATTCGTCGGAATCCATTTCTTAATGCTTTTGAAAATAGTGAAAAAGCTCTTATAACCAATCCCGCTTTTCCGTCAGATTGGTTTCGATTTTTTGCGGAACATCAGCTTTTTTTTCCGGCAATTTCGCCTGAAAATCTGCCTGACTGATCTCCTTGATCTCCGGCGCGGTGATTTCATCCTTTATCGCGGCTTCGTTTCTTTGAATTGAATTCTCCGTCGTCGAGAGCGCACTCAATTCAGGTTGAGACGGATTTTCTTCTTTCTCGAAATCAACTTCCCGCGCCCAGGTTTCCTTAAAGTCATCAGTCGTTCGGCGAAATTCATTCATCGCTTTTCCCAACATTCTGGCTAATTCAGGCAGTTTTCGCGGACCGAAAATAATCAACGCAACCAAGCCGATTAGAAGCAATTCCGACGTGCCGATTGATTCGAGTATGAATAGATAAAACATTTTCCGTATTCCTAAAACCTAAAAATCTTACTCGACTTCGATTAGAAAGTCTTTGAAAGTCTCGACTCTGCCGATGATTTTTGCATCATCAAATCTCTTAATGAAATCATTAGCAGCTTTTTCTTCCAAACTTATCAACAAGCCGCCCGCCGTCTGCGGATCGAACAATGCACTTTGCATTTCTCCTGAAACTCTCTTTTCAAATTTTACCGTATCGCCAACATAAACGCGATTATTTTTGTCTCCGCGCGTCAGCATTTTTTGTTCTATTAAATCCAAAACTTCCGGTAACAACGGGATGACTTCGGAATTGATTTTCAAGGTTACATTGCTGGCTTTAGCTAATTCGTAGCTGTGTCCCAGTAATCCAAAACCCGTAATGTCGGTACAACCGTTCGCTCCTAGTTCCTGCATTATCTTAGATGCTTTTTGGGCTGAAGTGGTCATTGTTTTTAACGCGGCATTTTTAGCCTGTTCAGAGGCTTTATCAAATTTAATCGCCGTGCTGATAACACCTGTTCCTATCGGCTTCGTCAAAATTAAAACATCGCCTGATTTCGCTCCTGCATTTCTGACGATTTTATCCGGGTGGATGATGCCTGTAACCGCGTAACCGAATTTCATCTCTTGGTCGTCAACCGAATGCCCGCCCAAAACTACGACATTTTCTTCGTTGAGCATTTTTTGCCCGCCGAGTATAATTTCGCCCAAAACTTCCCAGTCACCTTTTTGCGGATAGCAAACTATCGAGAGCGCAGAAATCGGAGTGCCACCCATCGCGTAAATGTCATTTAGAGAATTAATTGCCGCAATTCGTCCGTAAACTTCCGGCTCGTCGGCGATAGGGGTAAAAAAATCAACGGTTTGCACCAATGCCAGCGTATCGTTTAGTCGAAACACACCGGCATCGTCAGAAGTTTCATAACCAACTAAAACATCCGTCGAGAAATTCTGAGATGGCATTTTGCTCAAAACTTGAGCAAGGTCACTCGGCGCAAGTTTTGCCACTCAACCAGCGCAGGAAACCATTTCCGTTAACCGTTTTTTGTTCATAAACTTAACTATTGCAACACTTAATCTTTAAATATCATTTGGTAAATTCTATCCAAGTCGGATTCGCTATAGAACTCTATTTCTATTTTTCCACCAGTTCCCTTTCCATCAGGGAGAATTTGAACCTGAGTTCCTAATTTCCGGCGAAGTTTTGTTTCCGCTGCTTTTATGTTTGCATCAACTTTCGCAGGACTTCGCTTTTCGCCGACGATGTTCTCTTTGCCCAGCCTTTTCACAGCTTTTTCGGTTTCCCTCACTGACAGGGACATCTCGATGATCTTCTGAGCCATTCGTCGCTGGGTTTCGACGTTTTCAGCCATTAATAATGCTCTTCCGTGTCCTGGAGTGATCTTTTCTTCTTCGAGAAGTTTTTGAATATCCGACGGCAACTTTAGAAGTCTGAGGAAGGTTGTTATAACAGTTCTGTTTTTTCCGACTCTTTCCGCAATCATTTCCTGCGTTAATCCAACCGATTCCACCAAGTTCTTATAGGCTCTGGCTTCTTCAATCGCATTTAATTCCTGTCGCTGGATATTTTCAATTAGTGCTAATTCGAGCAGTTTTTCATCGGAAACATCTTTCACAACTGCCGGTACTTTCTGTAACCCGGCTCTTTGTGATGCTCTCCAACGTCTTTCACCGGCAACTATTTCAAAATTAGAGCCTTTTCTTCTAACGATTATCGGTTGAATAATACCGTTGGCACGAATTGATTGCGCCAGTTCCTCCAAACCTTCCTCGCTAAATCTTGTTCGGGGCTGTTCCGAATTCGGTTGGATTAAGTCCAAATCTATTTCAATGTATTCTTCTGTATTTTGTTGGGCTGTATCTTCACCCAATAAGGCACTTAGCCCTCGCCCTAAAACTTTTCTACTCATGACTCAGAATCTCCTTGGCTAATTGAATATAGCTTTCAGCCCCTCTCGAACGAATATCGTATAAAATTATCGGCTTACCATAACTCGGTGCTTCTGCCAGTCTGACATTTCTCGGAATTACCGTCTTCAGCACCTGTGAACCGTAGAAATCACGTAAGTCTTTCGCAACTGCCGCCGAAAGGTTGGTTCTCTCGTCATACATTGTCAAAAGCAACCCTTCGATAGTCAGTTTAGGATTAAGTCCTCGCCTTAACCTCGCTAACGTATCGAACAGTTCGGTTACGCCTTCTAATGCGTAGTATTCACATTGAATTGGGACTAGCAAAGAATCGGCAGCGGTTAGAGCGTTTATTGTCAAAAGTCCTAAAGACGGCGGGCAGTCTATAATTATGTAATCGTAATCTTTTTTTATATTGTTAATAAGATTTTTGAGTTTGTACTCTCTGTCAGAGGCTTCAACTAACTCTATTTCAGCTCCGGCTAAGTTTTTATCGGCGGGAACGACCCACAATAGCGGAAGTTCGGTAGCGACCATCACATTTTCCAGCTTCTCGTCTAAAACTATCAAGTTATACAAAGTTCTTCTGGACTGTATTCGCGGTACGCCTGAGCCTGAAGTTGCGTTTCCCTGAGGATCAGCGTCAATTAGTAAAACTCTTTTCTCTTCGACTGCCAACCCTGCCGCTAAATTGACAGCGGTGGTAGTTTTGCCGACTCCGCCTTTTTGATTTGCTACGGTTATTACTTTTGCCATTATAAATTGTAGATTTAGTTTGGATATGAATTTTCAATTTAACACATTATTCTAATGATTACCATTACGTCCAAAAATGTGGGACGTGCTTCATTGGTTAAAATGAAGCACGTCCCACATTTTTATTGAAATCGTTTCATCATATATTTTTTAAGCTGGCAGAAGTCAAGTAAACAAGAACAGTAGAGACTGCCGCCGGTGTCAAGCCGGGTATTTTGCGTATTTGGGCAAAATTTTGAGGTTTAGCACGATTTAATCTTTCGGACATTTCATTTGAAAGACCATTTATTGTCTGGAACTCTAAGCCCGTCGGCACTTTCAAATTATCATTATGATTAATTCTTTCATTAGAATTTGCCTGCGTCTCAATATATCCTCGATAAAGAAAATCCGCTAAGGCTGATTCCAACTCAGACGAATTGGTCATTTTTGCGACTTCCGACGGCAGCAGTTGATATATCAATTCTGGCTTTACATTCTGGCGTTGGGATAATTGTCCAAGATTGATAGAGTCGCCCAAGTCGCAATCTAGAAGGTGTGAAAGCGAAGCATATTCGACATCAGATCGCTTAAATCTCGTCTTTTCCAGCGAATTGTAAAGTGTAGTTATATTCTCTCGTCGCTTATTAAATTTTTCCCACTCACTATCACCCAAAAGACCTATCTCTCGTCCCTTTGGCGATAAACGACGGTCGGCGTTATCGTGCCTGAGTTTTAGCCGGGATTCGGCTCTTGAAGTAAAAATGCGATAAGGTTCATCAACGCCGTGATGGATTAAATCATCTATCAAGACTCCAATGTATGCTTCGTCTCGTCCTATGATAAGCGGTTTCTGACCTGAGACATTAAACGCGGCGTTAATTCCGGCAATTAACCCCTGACAGGCAGCTTCTTCATAACCGGTTGTTCCGTTGATCTGTCCGGCAAGGAAAAGCCCCTTGACACGAGTGGTTTCCATATTCGCGCTAAGTTCTCTCGGATCAATATAGTCGTATTCGATTGCATAACCGGGTCTAATGATTTTTACATTTTCAAAACCATTGATTAGTTTCAACAAGTCCGATTGTAGTTCGGCAGGCAGAGAAGTTGAAAACCCATTTAGATATACTTCATTGGTTTCGTATCCTTCCGGCTCTAAAAATAATTGGTGTCTGTTTTTGTCCGCAAATTTCACTACTTTATCTTCGATAGATGGACAATAGCGCGGACCAACCCCTTTTATCTTTCCTGAGTAAAGCGGCGATTGATGAAGATTTTCGCGGATTTTATTATGCAGGACTTCCGTCGTATATCCGATGAAACATTGAATTTGCGGCTGTTCGAGTTTATCCGTGGCGAAAGAAAAGGCAACCGGATTTTCATCAGCCGGCTGTTCTTCAAAAGCGTCCCAATCTATCGTTCGACCGTCAATTCGAGGCGGCGTTCCTGTTTTTAACCTTCCGACCGGAAAACCTAAAGAACGTAGAGATTGGGCAAGTTTCGTTGATGCCGGTTCTCCGGCGCGTCCGGCAGAGTAGGTCTTCGGTCCGGTATGAATAACTCCATTCAGAAAAGTTCCGGTTGCGATGACGACCGACTTTGCGCCAAATTTTCTCGTGTCCTGCAGCTCTACGCCAATAACTGTATTATTCTCAACAATTAAGTTGCCAACCATCCCTTGCCTGAGATGGAGATTAGAAGTGTGTTCGAGAACCCGGCGCATCTCAGTTCTGTACAATGCCCGATCAGCCTGGGCGCGGGGCGACTGAACGGCGGGACCGCGCGAACGGTTCAGAAGTCTGAATTGGATTCCCGTCCGGTCAATAATTCGCCCCATTATGCCGCCCAAAGCGTCTATCTCGCGCACCAGATGACCCTTGGCAATTCCGCCTACTGCCGGGTTGCAGGACATCTGACCGATCAAGTCTAAATTTATAGTTACTAATGCCGTTTCATATCCGAGCCTTGCCGCAGCCGCAGCCGCTTCGCAGCCGGCGTGTCCGGCTCCGATGACAATCACGTCAAATTTTTCGTCGAAAAACATACTTTTTAAAGTCTGGGCTAAAATAAAAAAAGCGAACTATATTCGCTTTAGATTAACAGGTTATTTTATTTAATACTGCTGCTTTTGGAAAGCTGAAAACCACACGGTAAACTAACCCATTATATTTCAACGGTTTAGATACACAGCATTATTTCCATTTCCCGCTTAACATTGATTCCGAAAAGGTAATTGACTGGAATCTGCCTACTCGAACACGATCCGTGTCCTTAAAAGAAATCAGTGGCATCAAGCCTTGTTCGATCAAAACTTCGGCGTTGGCTTGCGTCATAACGATTTCAGCACACGATTTAACTTTGGTTTCTCCACTTTCCTGATAATAATAAAGCGGCAGTCCGTCAAAATTTTGAACCAGATTATTTGAGAAATCCCAACCGGAACTGCTAAATGTTTGGGCTAATAAAACAGTACAGATAAATGCCGGATTCGACCAAAGATACTGTTCGTGGTGAACATCTTGCGTAAACTCTTCAAAATAAAACGCTTCGGTCGGCTCGGTTTTTGCGCCGTAAGGTAATCTGGCTAAAAAGCGCGGCAGAGCCAGCCCAAGATGCGTCGCTTCCGGCAGGGAACGCAGAGCATTCCAAATTTTTGCTTCCGACGTATCGGTTGAGATTTTTAATTTATCAAAAGCCTTATTATGATCGAAAGATTTAGTATCGAACATCTCAGGTTTGATGTAAGAAATAAAAGGCACATTGGTATCGCAGCCGATTTTTGCCAGACGAATCAGAGTTGCCGCATCATCCACATTCAAGCCAAAAGTATAGTTACCGCAATACATTGCCCAGGATTTGTCGGAATCACTTACTATTTGATAAATTCGGCTATCGGTTAAGTCTTCAACCGATTTTAATTCGTCGAAAAGCTGTGATTTATCAATATTCAAGATAAATATCTTAAGATTATTGTCCGTTTCGACTTTCCGAACGAGCAGATAGAGTCCTCTCCAAGCTGATTCCAGAGACTGAAATTCCGGGTGATGGATAATTTTTCGCATCATATCCGACGTTAATTCATCAACTATCAGCAAAAGATTTGCCTGCTCTTCCAAATCAGTCTGAATTATATGCGGCTTGA
The DNA here is from genome assembly GCA_964244835.1 of uncultured Pyrinomonadaceae bacterium. Lineage (GTDB taxonomy): Bacteria > Acidobacteriota > Blastocatellia > Pyrinomonadales > Pyrinomonadaceae. The sequence goes on along the minus strand of CAXTKJ010000034.1, from coordinate 8,692 downwards.
CCAATTTCCCGACCAGCGCACCGAGTTCCGAAATCGGAGTATTCGTTTTTTGGGGAGCGGCAGCACTTTCAGCGGACTTCCCTAAAATTTGGTCGAGCAAATCATCCGAAGACACTTTATCGGCTGCGGAAACATCCGCCGAATGTTCATTTTCCGGTGGCTTAACATCTTCATTTTTTTTAATCCACGAACGGACTTCTCCGGCGGCTTCGTTGTAAGTATCGGGATTTTTCAGCTTTCTTCTAATTTCGCGCAGATTCGAGAAAAGCGGCACTCGCTCGAAAATTTTGTCAGGGTGAAAATCATCGAGTTCGGTAAAATCGAGCGTCAGACTGTTGCCGCTGTCGTCAAAAGCCAAATCCAAATTGACCTGAAGTTTGTTCATTACCTCGTCAAAATTATCTCTGTCAATTTCAATCGGGCGCAGTTTTGAATCGGCTGGATTTGCAGTATTGCTGCTGCCGCGCCAATCACCTAAAAAAAGTATTTTGAAAGGCAAATCATCGTCAACCGGAGACGTTTCTGTTTCAAGCGTAACTTTCGTTTCAAAATCAGTATCTGTCGGAAACATTTTATGTAAAAACCTCCAAAGCAAGCTGTAAATTATTTAGAAACAAATTTTATGCTTATTCCGCGATAAATCAAAAGGGAAGATTTAAAATTTTATTTGCCGCTAAAAGCGGAACATTTTACAAGTTATTAAAACTTTCTGTTTCAATAACTTAGAGCAGATTCGGGATTAATATATGGTTTGAAGGCGGAAACCCGCGCGTGAGCAAGGGTGCGAAAGGCTCAAGTTATCTGCACCCTTGCTCACGCGCGGGTTTCTGCCCCAGACACCAATCTCGAATTTGCACTATATGCGCGGCAAAATCTCAGAGGTGCAAAACTGCATTACTGAAACACCTCGAATGAAAGTCTGAAGAAATGCTTTCCGGTTATGCAGTTTGCGGCAAAGGACTACGCTAAATTCATTTCCAATTTATTTTTCCACTTTTCCCAATCCGGCATTTCTTTGGTCTGGAGATCAATAAATTTCTGCGTGTGATTATGATGAATCAAATGACATAATTCGTGAATGATGACGTATTCGATACAGCTTTTCGGGGCTTTGATTAGTTCGGGATTCAAAATTATTTTGCCTTGCGGAGTGCAGCTTCCCCAACGCGCCGCCATTTCCCGCAAAACGACGGCGGTCGGCGCGACTTTGTGCCTTTTAAATCGTTCGATCAGCGGTTTCGCAATTTGAGGAAATTTTACTTTGGCGTTTCTTAAATACCATTCTTCGACCACTTGTTCGGTGCGGGAAACATCAAACGTATTGACCGCGATAAACCGACCTTTCAGTTTCACCGACTCTGATTTTTCTATTTCAATTTGCAGCCGATACTGTCTGCCGAGATATAAATGCGTTTCGCCGGCGATGTATTTTCGCGGCGGAGTTTTCGGGTGAAAGGTTAAAAAAAAACTCTGCTGTTTGAGAATCCACGGAGCTTTGCCGCGCAGTTTTGCGTGAATTTTTTCGATTGGCGCGTCAATCGGAGCTTTGACCAAAACGTCCAGTTCCGGCGTAACCGTAATGCCGAGCGTTTTTCTTTCCGAGTATGAAAGATCGAATTCGATTGTTTTCGAGCCGAATTGTATTTGTTCTTTCATTGTTTATATCGAAGTTTTGCAACATCAACACAGCGTTCGGCGATGCGGTCAATTTCCTCGAAACTGATGGCGAGATGAAACTTGTCGCGGATTTCGTCAATTATATAATCGCCGATTAAGTGAATCATTTTTCTTGAAAAATCAACGTGGTTTTGCCAGTCAACACGAACGATGCTTTTGATAATTTCGTCAATCGCAAGTCCCGTGTCCGCCGCGAGTTCCCGCCCGAAATCAGCGTCATCAAATTTGCCGTGAAATTCTTCGTTGACGATTCCGTAAAAGGCTTTGGCGACATCTTTTCCGCGCAGTTTTTCGGGAATATCGCCGTCGGTGTGCGTCAAAACATTTTCCATAATCGCCTGAACTTTCGTCAAAAACTGTGCTTCGTCCAATCGTTTGGCTTCGTATTCGGCGATAGTGTCTTTCAGCATCTGCGAAAACTTTTTGTAAAACGCCGGGTCTTCGTCCATTTTCTCGGCGATGTGTCTGGCGGTGCGGCTGGCGATTTTGTCGGCTTTGGCGGCTTTGCCGACGGTGTTTTCGACTTCCTGCTGAAATTTGTCTTTGTCGAAAATGTTGACTAATTCGGTGATCGTTTCGATTTTTTCCGTCGTGATATGCGTATCAATCAACTTCTGAATTTGTCCTTCATATTGTTTGTAATCAACGACATCGCTGTATCTTTCCATAACCGCCGTGCGAAGTTTGAGAAACATTTTCAAGTCGTCGCGGTAACGGTCAATCGTTTTTTCGGCGGTTTGCTGATGAAACTCGACGGCGGAAAGTGCTAATTTCAAGTTTTTCGCAAACGCCGCCAATTTGTCATAAAACACGACGCGGACGGCTTCGTCCCGCAGATGCGCGGCAAAGGCTTCGGCATCGAGATTGTTGTCAATCGTTTTGAAAATATCCCATAACTCGGAATGCTTTTGCGGCAGTTTTTTTATTTCCTCGCCGATGTTGACGAGCGTTCCTTCCAAATCGTCAGCGTCAAAATCTTCAAACGACGAATATAATTCGAGCGCGTCGTCCAGATTTTCGATCACGCCGTAATAATCAACGATATAGCCGAAATCTTTGCCGGAATAAACGCGGTTGACGCGGGCGATTGCCTGTAATAATTTATGTCCCTGCAAATTTCTGGTCAGATAAAGAACCGTGTTTTTCGGTTCGTCAAAGCCGGTTAAAAGTTTGTCAACGACGATGATTATTTCCGGGTCTGCTTGATTTTTGAAACGGCTGATAATGTTTTTCTCGTAAGATTTTGAATTGCCGTGTTCGTCCATCATTCGTTTCCAAAAGCGGTTTTCCTTTTCGCCGGATTTTTCAAACGCGGTTTCTTCGCCTTCGCGTTCGTCAATCGAAGAAATCAGGACTTCGCTACTGACGATGCCGATTTCGTCCAGAAATTCTTTGTAGCGAATGGCGTTCACTTTCTTATCGCAGACGAGTTGGGCTTTGAATTTCGTTCCCTGCCAAGCGTCGCGGAAATGCAGACTGATGTCCCACGCAATCGCGTAAAGTTTTTGCTCCGCGCCGTTTAACTGGTCGGCGCGGCTGAATTTCTTTTTGAAATCGGCTTTTTGTTCTCTCGTCAAAGGTTCGGAAATCATTCCGAAAAATTTATCCAGCGGGCTTTCGTTGACATCCTGCCGCGCCAATCTTCCTTCGTAAAGAAGCGGTACGACGGCTTTGTCCTTAACCGCCTGATCTACCGTGTAGGCATCAATTATCCCGCCGAATTTCGCCGCCGTGCTTTTGTCCTTTTTGAACAAAGGCGTGCCGGTCATCGCAATAAAACAGGCGTTCGGCAGAGTTCGCTGCATATCAATATTAAAAGTTCCGTGCTGCGTTCGATGACCTTCATCCACTAAAACAAAAATGTCGCGGCTTTCGAGCGGTTCGGTGATTTTTTTAGTCGCGTCAACAAATTTATTGATAATCGTCGTAACAACCGCGTCGGTTTTGCTTTCGAGCAGTTCGACGAGCCTTTGTCCGGTCGTTGCGTTTTCGACGAACCGCCCGCATTTTTGAAAAGTATTGGTGATTTGCCGGTCTAAATCGGTGCGGTCGGTAACGAGAACGATTTTCGGATTGCGGATTGACGAATCCATTGCGATTGCCTGCGCGAGCATTACCATCGTCAGCGATTTTCCGCTGCCCTGCGTGTGCCAGATAACACCGCCTTTTCTTCTGCCGCCTTCAAATTCGCTCACGCGGCGCATCGCTTTTTTGATGGCGAAAAATTGCTGATAACGCACAATTTTCTTTGTCCCGTCGTCGAACATCACGAAGTTATACGTTAAATCAAGCAGTCGTTCCGGTCGGCACAAACCATAGAGATATTCGTCCTGCACGGTCGGTAGAATGTTTTTCGCTTCAAGCGCGTCGAAATAATCGCGGACGTATTTGAAGCGGTCGGAGAATAAATTATTTTTCTGTTCCGGCGATAATTGTTGATTTTTCAGCGATTGTAAATCGTCGCGGTAACGCTTTTCTTCAGCGTCGTCGGCAAATTTTTCTTCCCATTTCGCCCAGAATTTTTCGTCCGTGGCGGTTGTCGCGTATGAAGCGTCGTCGCAGGCGAGACTTAAAATCAACTGCGAATAAACGTATAGTGAGCGAATGCCATCTTCCTGCTGGTTTCTCAAATGCTGGCTGATCGCCTGCGAAATTTTGTCTTTACCGAGCGTCGGCGTTTTGCATTCGATCACGCAGAAAGGAATTCCGTTGACGAACAGCACTAAATCGGGACGATAATGTTCTTTGCCCGTGCTTCGCATCACGCTGAATTCTTCGGTAACGTGAAAGACGTTGTTCGCCGGATTTTTCCAGTCAACGTATTGCAGCGTGATACTTTTTTTATCGCCATCGAAACTCTGTTCAAAGGCTTTGCCGAGCGTTACAAGGTTATACGCCGCTTCGCTCGCCGCGATAAAACCTTCGTTCATCGGCAGTTCCTTCAGAACGCGAATCCCGTTTTCGATATTCGCGTCGCTGACGTAAATCGTTTTGGTCGAACTGATTCTTTTTTCCGAATTCAGTTCCTTCAACTGTTTTCGCAAAACGTCGTCGAGCAAAACATTACTCGTCTTGCCGCCGCGCAGCCGTTCCGCTTCTGCCGGACTCAAATAAATGTAGCCCAACTTTTGCAGCGTTTGCAGCGCGGGAATCTGGCTGATGTGGTCTTCTTTGAAACTTGGGATATTCATCTTAATTGTTTTTCTGGGGAATTCTGCGAAATTTATAGGGAATTCCGTAATAGCCGTAATCTTTTTGCTTTCAATAGTTTTCCTTCACGATATTTCATTTTGCTTTGAATTTATGGTGAAAATATGGGGAATTTCTGGGGAATTTTCGGGGAATTAGCTGTTAGCAATTCGCCGCCGAATCTGCCGCCTTCGGCTTCCTGAAACTCGACTTTGTTTTCGGTTTCTTTGAGTTGTTTTAATTCGTTTATCGTCATCTTTTCAATTTTATGTCTTTAACTTGTTTCTCTCCAATAATCAGAGCGTCTGCAATGCAGGAATTTGGCTGATGTGGTCTTCTTTGAAACTTGGGATATTGGTGGTGAACAAAAAGTAATGTTCCGAGTTTATTCGTCCCGGCGGGACAAAATGTTAATAGCCCCGCGATTTATCGCGGGGCAGATCGCCGTTTGGGGAAAGTCCCGAATGGGACGAAAGAATCTGCCGTCCCTTGCGGGACTGGAAATTTTTCTCGCCTTCAGCCCCGCGATAAATCGCGGGGCTATTGACGAATGCTCCGCTGGAGCAAAAAAACATTCAGCATTACTTTTTGTTCACCACCGGAATAGTCATTGGTTTTTAGTTTAACTGTCGCCGAAGGTGACAAATATAATAGCGTAGGGTGTAATGAGCGATAGCGAATGTAACCCTACGTCGGCTGCAAATTGATATTCGCTCGCTGAAAGTGAGCAACCGTTGTTTGCGGATTTTTATCTGCGGCATTGTTCGACACTTTCAGCGTCGCGTCCGATTGTTAATTTCGACATAGGGTGTCGCGGACGCTTTACCCTACGCTATTATATTTGTCACCTTCGGCGACCTAAAGCAGGCTTCCTTCAATCACGAAAAATCGGCGTTCTCGATTTTCAAACGCTTTTTCCCCGTCAATAATTGCTGCATCATTCCTTTTTTCTGTTGGCGCAATTTTTCGGTTTTCGTTTTCAGCAAACGGATTTCCTTGTCCGCCGCTTGCAGAACTTGGGCGATGGCGGTTTGTTCTTCGATTGATGAAGGAATTGCGACGGATAAATTATTAAGCGTAGTTTTTGTAACGCTATAAACGGATGTTCCCGTTGCCATTTTTCTCAAGAGATTTCTAACCGTTTCGCTTGATAACAAATAGCCGCGAAATCTTTTTGCGACTATTTCGGTATTGCCTCGGAGAACGATTGTGTGTAGTCCGCCAACAGCGGTTTTCGAGTCAATGTTGACAACCTCAACTATTTCACCGACACCTTCATAATCTTCCGAAGCGTCCGCAAGAATTATGTCGCCTTCTTTCAAATAGTCTTTTTCACTAATTGGGTAGAAATTATCTATTATTCTCGGAATGTTTTGCTGAGTAGAAAAATCTAAAAAAGAATCTTCATACAAAGCGTGAATATCGCCATAATGAATGCAGTAAATTAGATTGCTCTTGTCTAATCTCGTCAAAAATTCTCTTGATATTGCGTAAGACCTAATATATTCAAAAACATCTCCAAATCTGATTGATTTCCACTCGCCGCCGAAGCCGTTCAGCCTTTTCTTGCCGGTCAAGAGATTTTGCATCAGCCATTTTTTGCGGCGTTCTTTTTGGGCAATGAGCCGGTTGTTGAGGTTAATAACACTATCCATTAAACCCAAAACGTGCGCAATCGCTTTCTGCTCGACAAGCGGCACTTTTAAAAAGGGAAAATCGCCTACATCTTTACTCGTTATATTTGGGTCTTTTCTACTACTCCCTGCAAGATTCTTCCATAATCCAACTTTTGCATTCAACCAATTCAAAAGAAATTTCGGTTCAATATCATCTTTCTTTACGGAAATAGCTGACAAAGCCTGATTTATAGCGGCTTCAATTCCTAAAATTCCTGTTCGTCCGATTTGGTTAAAACCTCCATACATTGCCACTAACACAGTGTCTTTTGGATAAATTCTCAAAGATGTTTCTTTTAAGGCTAAAGCTGTTATTTTTTCTTCCGTTTCAGCAATTACATTGTTGTTTAGGTCAGTCGTTTTAACCCAAGAAATTGTGCCGTCTGTGTGGTAAGCCAAATTGCTTCTCAATGGCGTTGTTCCAGATGTAATCTTGGCAACGTCTTTGAGTTTGACGATTTCCCAATCGCTCGGAATGGTGGAATTGTAAAAAGGTTTTGTATTTTCAGAATCAGCCATCGTTAAACTCCCAACTCCGCCAGATATTTGTTCAATTCCGTCTGAACGCTTTGCAGTTCGATTTCCAGATGTTCAATCTCCGTCTGTACCGCCGCAATATCAACTTCGGATTCTTCCTCAAAAGTGTCCACATAACGCGGAATGTTCAGATTAAATTCGTTTTCCGCCAGCTCTTCAAATTTGGCGACATAGCTGAATTTCTCTTCGACCGTTCCGGCGGCGAGTTCGCCCGCGTTAAATCGGCGGTAAGTTTCGACGATGTGTTCAATATCCGAATGACGCAGACGATTCTGATTTTTCGCGCTCTCGAAACGCTTGCTCGCGTCAACGAACAAAACATTTCGGTTGTCCACTTTGCCTTTATTAAAAATCAAAATCGCGGCGGGAATGCCCGTGCCGAAAAACAAATTGGCGGGCAAACCGATCACGGCTTCGAGAATGTTTTGCTCGATGGTTTTCCGCCGGATTTTGCCTTCGCTGCTGCCGCGAAACAAAACGCCGTGCGGCACGACCACGCCGACTTTGCCCGTGCCTTCGTAAGTCGTCTCGATCATATGCGAAATAAACGCCCAGTCGCCTTTGCTTTTCGGCGGTACACCGCGCCAGAAACGATTGTATTTGTCCGTTTCCGGGTCGTAACTAATCGTCGCGCCGCTTTCGCGGTCTTCGACCTTGCCCCATTTATCGAGGCTGAACGGCGGATTAGCGACGACCGTATCGAACTTCATCAGCGCGTCGCCTTCCTTCAATTTCGGATTGCGAATCGTGTCGCCCCAGCGAATCACGGCGTTATCGAACCCGTGCAAAAACATATTCATCACCGCCAAAGCCCAGGTGCTGCCGTTCGCTTCCTGCCCGTAAAGAGAAAAATTGTCCGAACCGACTTCTTCGCCCGCTTTAATAAGCAGCGAAGCCGAACCGCACGTCGGATCACAAATCCTTGAGCCGGGTTTCGATTTCGTCAGCTTTGCAATCAAAGTCGAAACTTCCTTCGGCGTAAAAAATTCGCCCGCCTTTTTGCCCGCGTCCGATGCGAAATTTTCAATCAGATACATATAAGCTCCGCCGATAATGTCCGTGCCTTCGAGATGCGACGGCTTTAAATCGAGCGATTCTTTATTGAAATCGAGCAGCAAATGTTTGAGCCGGGTGTTTTTATCTTTCGTGTCGCCCAGCACACTGCTGTTAAAACTGATATTTTGAAACACGCCCGCGCCGTCTTCGCTGTAAAGTTTTTCACGGTTCGCTTCGACCAAATCCGCCAAGCCGATGTCAATCAATTCGCCGATGTTCGTTTCGTTGCGGCTGTCGAACAAATGCCGGAAATGACTGTTTTCCGGCACGACGAAACGCTCGTGCTGCATCGCCCGTTTCGCTCTGTCGCCGTCGCCGTTATATTTCTGCAAATACGTCTGAAACTTGTCGTCGCGCACGTCCGACAGATATTTGATAAACAGCATCGTCAGCACATAATCTTTGTAAACGCTCGGATCAATGCTGCCGCGAAACGTATCGCACGCTTTCCAAACCGCGTCGTTAATGTCTTTTTGGGTAATTTTAGCCATAGAAGTTTTTTATTAAGCAGTCACACAAAATAAATTTGATATTTCAGCGTGAACCGTTAAAATTCG
>CAXTKJ010000033.1:42607-53074 GCA_964244835.1 uncultured Pyrinomonadaceae bacterium | reverse complement strand
GGACGCGGAAACAGCGGTGCAGCACGTCGAAAATTTGACTGAAATTATTGACGATTACGAAACCGTTCACGTTTCATTTTCCGGCGCGTGCGCGGCGATGATTGATTTGGAAGCGGTTTTGCAGAGCGAATTAAAAGACTCGGTGAATATTTTGACGACGGTTTACCCGTCGCTCGATTTCACTTTGATTGATATTCTGCCGCCCGACGCATCGAAAGGAATCGGCGTAGAAAAACTCGCGCTCATCAATAATCTGACCGCCGAAAATGTGATGGCGATGGGCGATAATTTCAACGATTTGGAAATGCTCGAATATGCCGGAACGCCTGTTTTGATGGGCAATGCCGCGCCCGAATTATTGGAAAACCCGCAATATCATCAAACTTTGTCGAACGACGAAAGCGGTGTAGCATTGGCGATAGAGAAATTTATTTTGGGAGCGTGAAAATCTATGGGCGAAGTTCGAGTAAAGGTTAAATTGACGAATGCGATAGACGAAGGTTTAGCGCGGCGCGGTAAAATTAGCGAAGCGGAAATCAGAACTTACGAAGCTGATGCGTTAATTGATACCGGCGCGGTTTCTTCGGTCGTTCCGCGAAATGTAATGGAACAACTCGGCGTTTTATCTATCGGGACACGAGTCGCCGAATATGCCGACGGTAGAAAAGACACCGTTCAACTGACTGAACCGATTACCTTTAACATCATCGGCAGAATCACGTCGGAAAACGTGATGGTTTTAGGCGATGAAGTAATTATCGGACAAACGATATTGGAAGTGATTGATATGCTGGTTGACTGCAATAATCGAAGGTTAGTTCCCAATCCCGCGCATCCCGATCAGCCGGTCGTAAAAATCAAATAAGTCCGCGTTTTTTTATGAATTGGAAAAGCGTTTTGAAATGGCGTTGGGTGCGTTTTTTGACGATTTGGAATCGTGCGCCGATTCGCGCTCAAGGCGGCATTCTTTCGCTGATTCCGATTGTCGCCGTCGTCGTTTCATTTATTTTCGCCATTCACGGCAACAATCAGCGCGGCTGGATCGAATACGACATTCAACGGCGTTTCAAACTCGTTCGACAATATAACGATTTGATGAATCTGATGATTAACGCCGAAACGGGCGAGCGCGGTTTTTTGCTGACGAACCGCGAAGAATTTCTCGCCCCGTATAATGAAGCGGTCAAAGATATTCCGCCGCAAATCGAAGCGTTAAAACAGACGATTCAGGAAGAACCCGGCGACAAACAGCGGCAGGAAAGATTCGACAGTCTGGCGAAAGTTCAAAATTTAATCGAACAACAGTTGGTTTCGCTTACCAAATCGCAGCAGTTTAGAATTGACGGCGAACGCCGCGCGGCGTTGTTCGAGCATTTGCAGAACGGCAAAAATTTGATGGACGCGATTCGCGCCAATCTCGGCGAAATGCAGGATCGGGACGCGGAACTTTTGAGCGAGCGCGTCGAAGAAATCAATTCGATTCGCAAGCGCGATTATATTTTGCTGTTCGTCGTTTTATTCGTCGGCGTGCTGATGCGCGGAATTTCATTTTATCTTTTCGACCGTGGAATCGTGCGCCGCGTCAATCGTCTGACAGAAACGGTCAAACAAATAAATGGCAGCGAAACGATCAAAGTTCCGCCGCCGAAAAAGCAAGACGCGATTGGATTACTCGAACAGGAAATTGTTAAAATAGCGAGTCGCAAAGATTTGTTAAATGAAACAAACGAATAAATATACAGGAGATTAAATGAAACAAAATCATAATATCAAGAAAGAATTTTTGATTGTCAGAATGTTTCTGCTAATGTCTTTTTCATTCATTTTTACTTCAATAAACTATTCAAAGGAAAAAGAATCAATAAAATACAAAGCAGTTACTTATGTCAATAAGCAGGCTTTTGATGATTCCAAGAATGGAATTATCACACTTACCAAAGCGTATGATGCTTTGGAAATGCTTGATTGTTTTCCTTCACCTTGCGACAACAAAACGCACGAACTGTGGTCAAAAAAACTTGCTAACCCGATTCTCAACGAAATTTCTATTTCACTAAAACGGTTTGAAATCGAAAATAATATCCTTATTCTTGATGCGGTTGAATTAAACAAAAACAGATTGGTTTTGGCGGTAGATGAACGATTTGATATTACAAAACAGTTCATCAAATATTTTAATGATAAGTCAGGAACTTCCGGCGAATCATTTGAACTTCCTGTTCTGAGTAATAAAATAGCGACAATCAACTCGACAAATTTTTTTGATAAAGAAAACGGCATAAGTAATCTTATCAAAGCAAAAAAAGTTTGTGATCTAAATGATTTTTCAGAGATTAATGAATGCTCAAAAATAGGAAACGCTATAACGTCTTTTGCAGAAAGAAATAATTTCAGTTTTATTTTTGATTCCGGTAAAGAATTGCCGGAAGTAGTTAATAAATACCAAACAACAGATGTAACTCAGCAATTTATATCTGAATACAATAAAAATAATTAAGGAGTTTTTAATGGCAAACAGAATTGCAACGATTGAAACGAACAAGGGAACAATTAAATTTGAATTGTTAGAAGAAGACGCACCGAAGACGACGGAAAATTTTCGTCTGCTGGCGGAAAAAGGTTATTACGACGGCGTGATTTTTCACCGCGTGATTAAAAATTTTATGATTCAGGGCGGCGATCCGCTCGGCGAAGGTTACGGCGGCGAATCGGCTTGGGGCGGAAAATTTGACGACGAAATTAATCGCGGCTCAAATCTTTATCAAGGTCCGTATGACAAAGGAACAGTGGCGATGGCGAATTCGGGAGCGAACACGAACGGCTCGCAGTTTTTTATAATGCACATTGATTATCCGCTGCCGCCGAGTTACACGAAATTCGGCAAAGTCATCGAAGGTCAGGAAGTCGTTGATGCCATCGCTGAAGTCGCGGTCGGTCAGAACGACAAACCACGCGAACGGGTCGTGATGAACAAGGTAACAATCGAGGGATGAAGGATGAAGGATGAGGGATGAATAAGCCGAATCTTATTTTCATCCTTCATCCTTCATCCTTAAAAATATGCGAGCCGTTATCCAAAGAGTTTCCCGCGCTAAAGTTTCGGTTGAGAATGAAAGTGTCGGCGAAATCGGGTGCGGGATTTTGATTCTGCTCGGCGTGGCTGACGGCGATTCTGAAAAAGAAGCGGTTTATCTTTTAGAAAAAACCGTCAACCTGCGAATTTTTGAGGACGCGGACGATAAAATGAATCTTTCGCTCGCCGACATCAAAGGCGATTTGCTCGTCGTTTCGCAGTTCACGCTTTACGGCGATGCGCGAAAAGGTCGTCGTCCTTCATTCATCAAAGCCGCCGCGCCGGAAGAGGCAAATCAACTTTACGAGTTTTTCGTCAGCGAGGCGCGGAAACAAATCAGCAAAGTCGAAACGGGAAAATTTCAAACGATGATGGATGTCGAATTGGTGAATGACGGTCCGGTAACGATTCTGCTCGACAGCGACAAACTTTTCTAACAAATATGTACAAAAAAATTCATATCCTGCTATTGATATTTTCAGTCGTGCTTTTTGCGGCTTGCAACAACAAACCGGCGGCAAATAAATCTGCCGTAAACGCCGAAGTCAAACGCGGCGTTGCGCCAATTGCCGACCCGGAAATCGCCGTCATCGAAATGGAAAACGCGGGCGCGTTCGGGACGATTAAAATGGAATTGTACTCGAACATCGCGCCGCAGATGGTCGCCAGATTCAAGGAATTAGCGAAAGAAGGCGTTTATAACGGCACGACTTTTCACCGCATCAACCAGACGGTTATTCAGGGCGGCGATCCGAATTCCAAAGATGCCGACCCGTCGAACGACGGAATGGGAAATTCCGACAAGCCGAATGTTCCAGCGGAATTTTCGGATATTTTGTATGACACGGGAATCGTCGGCGCGGCGCGAATGCCCGACCCGAATTCGGCGAATTCGCAGTTTTTTATAATGCTCAAACGCGAACCGCAGTTCGATACGAAATACACGATTTTCGGCAAAGTCATCGAAGGAATGAACAACGTCCGCACGATTTCCGGCGTGAATCCGAAACAGGGCGAACGACCGTTGGAAAATGTGGTAATTAAAAGCATTACGATTCAACCGAAATAATTTTTCAAGTTTATGCTCGCGTAGCTCAGTGGATAGAGTGCTTCCCTCCGAAGGAAGAAGCCGCAGGTTCGAATCCCGCCGCGAGTATTTTTCTTTTTTAAATGCTTGTCATTTCCAGCCGCGACAATCCAAAAATCAAATCAGCCAAACGAGTGCGCGACGGCGCGGTTGATGATTTGATTTTCGTCGAAGGTGCGCGTCTCGCAGAAGAAACTCTGCGCTCACGACTGCAAATTTCCGAAGTTTTTTTCACCGATGAATTTGCGCTGACGATGCGCGGCGAGGAATTTTTGCAGTCGGTCGAGACGAATAAATGTTTTGAAGTTTCCGGCAAAATTTTTGAATCGCTCGCCGATACGAAAAATTCGCAGGGCATCGTCCTAGTCTGCGAAAAACCGCGAACGGGTCAGGCAATAATTGAAACAAAAATATCGAAAACTTCCCTGTTCGTTCTGCTTCATCAAATCAATAATCCTGCAAATTTAGGCGCGATTCTGCGAACCTGCGAAGCGGTGGATGTTTCGGGTGTGATCACGACGACGCATTCGGCAGATGCTTTTTCGCCGAAATCTCTGCGCGGCGCGATGGGCGCGTCAATGCGTCTGCCGATGTGGACGAATGCCGATTTTTACGAAGTTTTGGATTGGGCGAAAAGCAAAAATCTGACTTCCGTTTGTGCCGATGTCAACGCGAAGAAAAGTTACCTAGAAATTGACTGGACAAAACCGCGACTTCTGATTTTCGGTTCGGAGGCGCACGGTTTGAGCGCGGAAGAATTTCAGAAAATTGATGAAAGTCTTTTGATTCCGATGGCGAATAACGTCGAAAGTTTGAATCTCGCGGTTTCGGCGGGCGTGATTTTATTTGAAGCCAAACGGCAGAATGCGGAAACACGCACGAAGTAAGTGGGCAAACATTCGGCACACTTACTTCGTGCGTGTTTCTGCAATTAAAAATTTCCTGATTTAACCGCGCTGTTCAAATTATTCTGTACATTCGCTTCGGGATTGCCGGTTTTTATTTGGCTTTGAAATTTATTCTGCGCCGCCGCTTCTTCAATAATCGCTAAGGCGAGTGCGATGTCGGTCGCTAAAACTTTGCTGTTGATAATGTTAGCTTGCGCGAGTTTATTTTTAGCGTCTTCCAGAGATTTTTTGGCTTCGGGAAACTTCCCGACCAATAAGTAAGCACGCCCCAGAAGATACGAACCTTCGGCATCCTGCGTGATAGCGGCGTTTTTGTTGATATAGTTATTGGGGTCGTTATCAACACTGCGGCGCAGATTTTCAAAAGACGTAAGTTCGACATTTGACGACTGCGGAGCTAATTGCGGCACGACGGGCGTTTCCGCCGGACGATTATTCTGCCACCATAAATAATACCCGCCCGCGCCCAAAATTCCGCCGACGATGAGCAAAAGCAGCGAAGATAAAAGATTGCTCAATGTTCCGCCACCGCGTTTTTCTTCGGCGTGATAGATTTTTTCTTCTTTAATAATTTCCCTTTCCGGTTGTGAAACGACTTCTTCGACCACCGGCTTCGGTTCTAAAACGGGAACGATTCTTTCCGGCTCGGTTTCCGGCGGCGCGTAATTTTCCGCAACCGGCATCACCAGAGGCTGCGTCGGAATTTCTTCCTCAAAATGAATCGGTTCGGAAATTTGCGGTGGACGAGCGGCGGCAATCGTCGGCTCTTCTAATTCGATTGGCGGCGCAGCAATAAATGGTGCTTCGATTATTTTATCGGTAACTTCGGCAATGACCGCCGTCAGATTATCTTCCGCGCCGCGCTGGTAGCAAAGTTCCTTCATCGCCTGACAGGTATTGGCGGGCGTGTCTTTGTAGCGAAGTAGATCGCGCAGTTGGAAATCGTCAATATGCCGCGTAATGCCGTCCGAACACACGAGAAATTTCGTGTGCGGTTCGATCATTATCGTTTTCATATCAACTTCCACCGTGTCTTCCGCGCCCAACGCTCGTGAAATGATATTTTTGCTCGGATGATTTTGTGCTTGTTCGGCGGTCATTCGTCCGGCGCGGACTTCTTCTTCGACCATCGAATGATCCTGCGTTTCGCGGTAGAGATTGCCTTTCGGGTCGAGCCGGTACAGGCGTGAATCGCCGACGTGACCGATAGTAGCAATGTTATTGGCGATATGAACCGCGACGATTGTCGTCGCCATCGTCGAGAGCGACGCGAGATCGTGCGACATCTGAAAAATCGCTTCGTTGGCGCGTTCGATAGCGAATTTCATCAGTTCTTCGACATCGGCGTTCGGTGGAATGTTGATAAACGCTTCGCCCAAAATTTCCATCGCCATCTGCGATGCGACATCGCCCGCCTGCGCTCCGCCCACGCCGTCGGCGACGGCAAACAAACCACTTTTATTTAATTCCAAAAATGAATCTTCATTTTGCGGACGCTTTTCACTTAACCCTCTATCAGAAACTGCCGCCGATTCGATTTGGTAATTTTTACCCGTCATTGATTCTCCAGATTTTGAACTTGATTATAGTCAGCCGCGTTGCGGTGCGAAAAAGCCAGCAGCATTCCGAGCATTACAAAACTCGTTATCAAACTAAAACCGCCGTGACTGACGAACGGCAGCGTGATTCCCGTCATCGGCAACGCCCTGGTAATGCCGCCCATATTGACCAATGCCTGAAATCCGATGAACGCCGTCAAACCGACCGCGCATAATTTGCTGAACATATCGCGCGCATCAACCGCCGTTCTAACACCTGCGCTGACAAAAGTTATCAGCGCAAAGATTAACAATAAACCGCCGAAAAGTCCAAGTTCTTCTGCCGTTGCCGCGTAGATATAATCCGAATCGGCGACCGGAATCAATTCGACGAAACCGAGTCCCAAACCGCGTCCCGTCGTGCCGCCCGAAGCCACGCCGAACGTCGCCTGCGCGGGCTGAAACGCCAGTACGTCGAACCACGCATCTATGTTGATTGACTTTTGCAGATTGGGGTCTTCTTCGAGCATCTGCGGCAGATTCGGGTCTTTTTTCACTAAATCTGCGTAATAATCGTCGTAATCTGCCTTCCACCAATCAGTTTCCGGTGTCGGCGGATTAAAACCGTCGAGCCACAAATGAAACCGCTGCTGAATTCTGTCGGGCAAAACTTTTTTGACCGGCGCGGCGAGCGTCGGCAGCAGCGGAATTTTTTCCTGCGTTTTGTCCGGCAATGCGCCGACGACCAGAATGCTGATGAGCAAAACGACGCTTCCGACCAGAACGAATCTTTGCGGGAAACGGCGCACGGCGATTAAATAAAGCGTCGCGTAAACCGAACTGAAAACCATCATCTGCCCGAAATCTTTTAAGACGAAAAACGGAATAAACGGAATAATCGCCATAAACACGAGAGGAATCACGTCTTTCGCTCGCGGTACGCCCCAATAAGTCCGCGCCAGATTTTTATAAAGCACGGCGAGAATCGCCGCAAAACCGATGAGAAACGGAATCTTCGCCGGTTCCCACGGTGTCATATTCCCGATTGATTTTCCCGCCCGCGATGTAACCGCCGCCAGAAGCAGCGGCAAAAGCGTCAGCAAAACGACGGCGAAACCGTTACGCTGTAAAAATTCCAAAACATCGTCGCGTTTAAATAAAATAAAAGTAGCGAGAAAACACGCAATCGAAAAAAGCGGAATCAAAGTTCTGCCCGACAGAAAAACGTCCGTCAGATCGCCTTCCGCCGGACGCGGTTTTTCCGCCGACAAATCCACCGGCGACGGCGGCGTGGCGGGCAAACCCATCATCTGCTTTTTTTCGGCGGAATAATTTTCCTGAATGTAATGAAGTTGCAAGGTTTTGATTTTTTCCTGCCGCGCTTCGGCTTTGTCCTTGCGCGAAGTATATTCGGGATCGCTGAACAAACGATATTGAACCGTCAAGCCAATCGAAAACAGCAAAATCGCCGAAGTGTAAAGCGTGTAATTGCCCTGAAACCTTGCAAACCGTGAAAGAAAAATCGGCAGAATCGCCAGCACGAATAAAATTACCAGATTTCTGCCCGCCGTCAGATAAGAAGTCTCATAACCGCGAATCAACGCGCCGTAATGAATCGAATAATGCGCGACGGCGGTCAGCGCGACTATTAAAAGCAAAATTAAAACGTGGGTTGATGCGCGGTTTTCCATTCTTTTTCAAGTCCTTTCAGTTGTAATAATTTCGCCCGTTCGCGTTCGATTTCGGCGACTAATTCGGCTTCGGTCGGCAGAAAATCCTGATAACGCGAAGCGAATATCTGTTTTTCATTTTCCGGCAGAGTGTAACGCACCACGGCATCGTTTTTCTCGGCGCACAGCAGAATGCCGATAGTCGGATTTTCCCATTCTTCGAGCATCTCGCGTGTGTAATAATTCGTGTAAAGCATCATTTGCCCAACATCCTGATACGACAATTCGCCGAGTTTCAATTCGATCAAAACGAAACAGCGCAGCAGCCGATTGTATAAAACCAGATCAATATAAAAATGGTCGCCGTCAATCGTGATGCGCTTCTGTCTGGCGACGAACGAAAAACCTTTGCCGAGTTCGAGCAGGAATTCCTGCAAATGGTCGAGCAACGCCTGTTCGAGTTTTGATTCGGTTAAATCGGGAATGTCTTTGATATTTAAGAATTCCAGTACGAACGGGTCTTTGATAAAATCCTGCGGCTGGTATTTTTCGGTCGGCTTTTTGTCGTCGCTTTTGATTTGCCGTTTTTCTTTGGAAGCCGCTGCGCGTTCGTAAAAATTCGTAAAAACGCGAATTTATCTGTCGTCCGAGTTCGCGGGTTGACCAGTTTTCTTCTGCTGCTTCTTTTTCATAATACTCACGCGCTGCGTCGGAAATGACTTTCAAAAGCAAGCGATAATGCGTCCAACTCAATTCTCCACGCAGTGCGTGGAGTTTTTCAGGAAACTTCAAATAAAACTGCCGCATATACCAAAGGTTGTTCCGTCCGAAACCTTTAAGACCCTCGGATTTCATTTGCTCCGCCAGCGACACAATCAATTTTTCTCCGTAATCGGCACGGCTTTGTCCCTGCTGTTCCTGCTCGACGATGGCTTGTCCGACGAGCCAATAAGCCTGCACCATTTCAAAATTGACGCTTCGCGCCGTACGCTTTCGCGCCAATTCTAAAATTTCGCGGACACGGTTATACAATTCGCCGAAATCATTTTGGCGGGCGATTGCTTTCGCTTCTTTTTTGGCAGTTTTTTCTTTCGCCATTTCAGAGTTTCTTTTTCTTCGGGGGCGCAGTTGCTTTCGGCAGTTGCGGTTTCGGTTTATACTGCTCGCCCAAAAGTCCCAAATCTCTGGCTTTCAAAATAATTCGCGCCGCAATCGGAGCGGAAACCGCCGCGCCGTAGCCGCCGCCTTCGACGACGACGGCGATGGCGAGTTGCGGTTTTTCGAGCGGCGCGATGGAAATATACCAACTGTCCGTGCGTTCATACATTACGGGCGCATCGTATTCGACGGTATTTCCCTTTTCGTCTTTGCGTTTTTTCTTGACGGTTTTCAGTTTGCCGGTTTTTTCGTCGTAAAGCGGAGCCTGTTTTTCAGCCGTTCCGGTTTTGCCGCCGGAACGAATGCCCGCGCCGCGCACTTCGCCGAAAACTCTGGTCGCCGTGCCGCCGCTGCCTTCGGTAACGAGCGACATAATTTCACGGATTTGCGCGGCTTGCTGCGGCGTTACGACTTGCGAAAACGCTTGCGGCGCGACATCCATTTCGATGCGCGGTTTCATCAACTTCCCTTCCATATTCGCCGCTGCCGAAGCGACGAGAGCCATCTGAAATGGTGTCATTTGTCCGGCGTAGCCTTGCCCCATTCCTTCGAGTCCGACATCGTAGGCAGAGATTTTACTGCCCGTTACGATGGTTGACTGTTCGGGCGCGAGCGCATTCTTAATGCGGCTGTTGCTCGTGTTCCAGATGTCGGCAAAAAAGATTCCCTGAAGCGCGTCTTCGGGCGTGTCAACCGCCAAAATGCTTAACGCTCCGGCGGTTTCGCGGATTCTTTCTTTGCCCAATTCGACCGCCATCTGCGCGAAATATTGGTTGCTCGAAGCCTCGAAAGCCTGCGCGATATTTAAAGTCGTGCAGCCGTAAGGCGGTTCACAGCCGCCGTTCGCATCAGTAATCGAACGCGAGCCGCGAAACGGCACGAAGCCTTCGCCGGAACTCGTGAAAGTCGTATTTTGTTTGCCGGCACGAAACGCCGACAGCATCGTAAAAGTTTTGAAGGTCGAACCGGGAACGTAAAATTCGCGTGTCGCCCGATTCAATAAAGGCTTGTCGCGGCTGTTGCCTTCGAGTTT
>CAXTKJ010000033.1:21960-42597 GCA_964244835.1 uncultured Pyrinomonadaceae bacterium | reverse complement strand
CAAATAATCTTCCAGCTTTTGCGCCTGCGTGATGTCGAATGCCGGATTTGAATAAACTCCTAAAACGTCGCCGGTCTGCGGATTCAGCACGACAATCGCACCTTTTTTATCTTTTAATTGATCGGCGATAAACGCCTGCAAATCGCGGTCAATCGTGATTTTGACATCGCGCTGTTCGTCTTCCTTACGTTTGATTTTCGTCAGAATTTCCCACGCTTCGGGCATCGCGTCGTCTTCGGCTTTGTAAATCGTGCGCTCTAATCCGGGCGTTCCGCGTTCCGTTCCGAGCAGATGCGCCATCTCTTTCGGCAGCGAAAAAGCGCGGTTGATGTCGCCGTCCTGTCCGAGTTTATAATAAGCCAGCGCACCGCCCAGTTTCCCGGAACGGTCGAGCATCCAACCACGCAGACGCGCCGCCTGCGTCCGACGATTTCGTAAATCTTTGTAACTCAAAGCCTGAAATTGTTCGTTACTGTCGTCGGCGAAATAAGTCCAATAAACGTGAAATCCATAGACGAAAAAAGCCAGTGCGACGAACACGAATTGCCAAATCCGCAGACTTCGATTCGTTCTGGTCGTCGTCAGACGGCGTTTGACTTCCTTCGGCAAATCCATCTCGAAACTGAATTTCGGTCGTCGAAAATTGCTGAGAAATGAAAGAATTAAAAGAACCAGCAAAACCGCTGTGCCGATCAGGTAAACGATTGATAAACCCGCCGGTGTGCGCTCTAAAACCTGCCCGCCGAAAAGATTTTCAGGTCGCAGTTTTTCCCAATCGAATTGCAGTAAGAAAATTAGAAATGTCATTGGTTTTTATATTTCATCACTCACAATTTTGGTTTCACTTTTCAAAATCCAAAACGACTCGCTGTTCGGTCGGCGAAGCGTTCACAGCAGTTTTCGCCGCTTCGTTTTTCACCACCGTATCGGAATTTATCGGTATCGTTTGGCTGCCGACCGGATTTTCTTCGACAATCGGAATGGTTGTTTCCGTGTCGGAAATTTCTTCAACGCCAATTTCTCCGGCATCGAATTTTTCAGTTACAGTTTCCCGAATTTGCCGTTTTAGCGCGACTTCGACCGTTCCAATTTTTAACCGGTCATCGTCTTTCAAAATAAAGGCTCGTCCGTAAGCGATACGCTCGCCGTTAATGAATGTTCCGTTGGTCGAGCCGGTGTCGGCGACCATTAATTGCTTGTCAGAATTTAAAACCAAAGCCGCGTGCATTTTGGAAACACTCCCGTCGTCGAGCCATAAATCGTTTTCCTTCGTCCGCCCGACGCTCAAACGCTCGCGGTCGGCAAACGCCAGTTCCCTCGTGCGCGGTTTGTCTTTGACGGTGAATGAAGCCGTAAAAATTTCCTTCGGCGGCGCGGCGGCAAGCTCCGGCGTTTGACTGACGATGACGTTTTTCAAATCGGGAATGCTGACGTTGATCGCCGCTTCATCCTCTTGGTTTTCGTCGCCGAAATTGTCGAATCCGGCGGAAAGTTTAACGCCTTCGGTAAAATAGTCGGCTTTGATTTCCAGTTTAATCGGCGCGTAAGTGTAATAACGACGGTCGTTGATGTGATCTATGGCAGCAATCAGCAATTCGTTTTCGAGCGTTTTGACGGTCGCATCGCTATCGGCGGAAAACTTGTCCCACTGCATTTTGAGCTTGATATTGTGCGGCACGAATTTTCTTTTGTCGCCGAGGTCTCTGGCTTCCTGATCGAGCAGAAGTTTTAATCTCTCAATCAATTCGCTCGTCGCCAAACTGCTCGAAGGCTTCCAGCTTCGTCCCGTCAAACGGTCGAAAATTTCGCCGATCCGCGTCAGAATCCCGCGCACGAACCAATCGGCGGAGATGCTTTTTTTAGCCGGAGATTTTATTTCTTCAGACATTTCAGTTTATAGAAAAATGTTGGCAAAGACTCTTACAAATATGCCGTCATTTTAGCTGAATCGGCGAACGAAAGTAAAACTTCGTTTTCATCAACACATTGTTTAAACAATTAAAATAATTGTTGTAATTTGTTTTTAAATCTGCTATAAATTTTATTGCCTGTAGTCAGATTGGCGAAAGCAATGCCCCGCTTTCAGCCGGTATAATTTGACGAAAGATACTGTCGAAACAAAATTTTTCTTAAGGAAAAACGTCATTTCAGTTCAAAATTGCCTGAACTACCAATCAATTTGAAAGACATTATTCATTCGCGGAAATAAGTCGCAACTCAATTTCGGAGCGCGTTAGGCTTTATAAATGTAGTTTATTCGCACTGCGGCGATATTTCTTTAAATAATCGTTCGCCCGTAAATTCAAGTGCCTGAATTTTGATGACGGATTCTGATTCCAGACGATTCCGCCGACTATTCGGCAAACAGCGACAGGACTCCTGTCCAACGCCATCAACGGACAACCAAATAAAATGAAAGCAAATTTTAACGAAGCAAATTTTCGCCGCGCCAGACAACGACAAACGATGGCGGGCGTTTCAATGGTCGAAGTTATCATCGTGCTGGTAATCATTGCCATTCTGTCGGCGATTTCGATTCCTTATATTTTTCAAAGCCGCACTCGTTATCGCTCGGAAGACCAGGCGTTAAAAGTAATGGATTTGATGCGCGAAGCCGGTCAGTTGGCGATCACGCGCCGCCGAACATTTCGTTTGGAAATTGACAGGACGAGCAATCAACTTTTGATTATTGATGAAACAGGAGATCCGTCCACCGCAGCCGATGACCAAAAACAAATTAAAGCAATTCCGTTAGATCCGGTTAACGAAACATTCGTGGACACGATTCCGACGGGCGTTACCAAACCGAATCCGCCGAATTACAATGATGCCGCGTTTGCTGCCGATACTATCGGACATAAAGATGCAGGCGGCAATAGTGTTACGAATAATACCGTTTGGGCAGTGCGATTTAAGCGCGACGGATCGGTCGTCAATAGCACTGATAATCTGTTTAGTGCCAACTTATATTTTTATCCGCCGCAAACGACAGGCAGCACTACGCCGCGCAGTCTCAATGAAGTGCGGGCAGTGACTATTTTCGGCGGCAGCGGCGCGGTCAGATATTGGAAGCATAACGGCACGACCTTCGTACCAGTCAGCTAAAGAACGATTAACAGTTATGAAAAACAAATCGGAACAGGGATTTACATACATTGACGTGATGATTGCCATCGTCATTCTTTTGGTCGGCATTTTAGCATTGCTGTCCGCCATTACGGGAGCGGTCTTTCAGTCTAAAGGACAGGAACAGCAAATGGATGCGAAGCAAATAGCTACTTCGACGATGGAATCAATTATGTCGGTCAAGGAAACCGACACCGACCAGTTCGGTTGGAAGAAAGTCGGCAATGTCGGCAGCAATCCGGTGAACAGTGTTCCGCAAGGCATCTTCGTAGTCGGCTTTCAGAACGTCAAACCTAATGCCGGACCTGACGAAATCATCGGCACGGCAGACGATACCGGCACTGATATTCCCGGCTTCCAACGCCGGATAGTTATCACCGACGAGTGCGACACGACACGCCCTTCTCCGAACTGCGCCGCGCCCGGAAACTTCGAGGTTAAAATCCGGTCGGTAGTCGTAACCGTTACTTATTTCGTCGGGACGGTTCAGAGGCAGGAAGAATTGCGAACGCTTTTGACCGATTATTACATCGCCAACTAGAAGGAAAAGAAATGCTGAATAATTCAAATTCGTCCGGTATTAAAAATACATCCGCCAACAATCACGAAAAAGGATTTACCGTGTTGGAAGTTATCATTTCAATGGTGGTTTTTTTGATTGTTACGGGATCCGTCTATGGAATTTTAGTGGTCGCTCAACGCAGTCGAACGACCGTCAGTTCGCAGGTGCAGTTGACCAAAAGTGTCCGACTCGCGCTAAACATCGTCGGGCGCGATACTTTCAATGCCGGATTTGGCTATCCGTTGAAGGATTCGGTCATTTTACGCGATAACCGCATTTCAACCGTCATCGGCGTTCCGGTTGATACCAACGCCACTCCAGATACTATTCCGCCGGTCATCGCCGGAAACGGCATTACGACTAATACCTTCGCCGTCCCGAATACGAACACGGATCAGGTTACTTTCCTCTTCAAAGATACAACATTCAATTTAACTCCGGCAGCGGGACCGGCAAACAAGCAAGTCTCGGAGCCGCTATCCATCAAAGCCGGCAACATAACCCAATCCGGCGGAATTAACCAGGTTCAAGTCGAGGAAAAAAATACGTCCTGTAACGTCAACGACATTTTTTTGATTACCGGCAGCAGCAGTTCGACACTCGCCGTTGTAACGGCAAGAATTGACGACGATGACGACAACAAGATTCAGTTTGGTAACACCGACGTTCTCGGTTTCAATCAAAACGGCGGCGGAACGATTTTAATGGGAATAACGAGCGCGGCTTCGATGCAGCGGGTTAAAATGATTACTTATTACGTTACCGCCGACGGGATTCTGACGCGGCGGGAGTTTGCCAATATCTCGACCGCGACCACCACGACCTACTGGGTTGACGAGCCTCTGGTTTATGGCGTAGATGATTTTCAAATCCAATACATTTTAGCCGACGGCACGATGACTGATAATCCGAGTGCAGGGGCGGACAATAGTGCCGGTACAAATGACGACGTACAGACGAAATTATCAACCGTTCGACAAATTAGATTTACGGTCAATGCCAAAACGGTTGACTTGAATCCTGCTGGTCAACCTTACAGAGTAACGATGACTTCGACTTTCGGAACGAGAAATTTAGGATATACACCGAATTAATAAGCTGAAGAGGTAAAAGCAAAACATGAATAATTTAGAAATCAAACAGGAAAATTCATCAAAAAGAATAGACGATCCGAGCCAGCGCGGTTCGGCTATCGTCATTGCGGTATTCGTTTTAATCCTCGTCAGTGTTTTCGTCGCCTTGGCATTATCCCGAACCGCGACCGAAGCGGCGGCAATCGGTAACGAAACGTCGGAAGCCCGTACATTTTATGCGGCGCAGGGCAGTCTGGAAATGATGACGAGAAATTTCAACAAGGTATTTGAAACCAAACTCAGCCCTGCCGACACTGATTTTAATGCGGTTCGCACTCCGACTCAAACAGAACAGGGCTTATCGCAATACACCTTTGATCGTGAAGTCCTGCAAACCAGCGTCAGTAAATATTCAGTCATCAACGAAGGTTCTTACGCCGGATTATACGCCAGCCAGGATAATTGGAGACTGCGGACGACCGCGACTGATACAAACGGTGTTCAGGTTCAGCTTACGCGCAACATTTTGAATAATCGCATTCCGATTTTTCAATTCGGGATTTTCTACAATGACAATCTTGAGGTTCACCCCGGACCGAATTTCTCTTTCGGCGGGCGCGTTCATTCAAACGGCAGTATTTTCCTGTCATCGGGCAACGGCAGCAAGCTGTATTTCGATTCGAGGGTCTCGGCAGTCGGTGAAATCGTAACCGACCTCAGACGAAATACTACCGCTCCCGGAACCGGACAGATTCTTATCAAAAACGGCGGTTCGGACGTTCAGTTGTCCAGC
This sequence comes from uncultured Pyrinomonadaceae bacterium, assembly GCA_964244835.1. Lineage (GTDB taxonomy): Bacteria > Acidobacteriota > Blastocatellia > Pyrinomonadales > Pyrinomonadaceae. Next base: position 37,043 of record CAXTKJ010000033.1, on the reverse strand, counting down.
ACGATGGGCAGCGTTCTGAATTCTCCGTCAAATGGTATAGCGGTTTTTCAGGATTTGGCTAACAAACCGAAACTTTATGACACTGATATGCCGGTTGAATACACCAACGCCAGTTGGACAGCTAATGAAGCCTTATTCGGCGGTAATCTGAAAGCACTGCAAAAATCGCTTGATCTGCCGCTGAAAATCCAAGCCACTTCCGCCGCTGTTGGCGCACCTCTCGACTATGTTGAACTAATAAAACGCGGCAGAAATGTTGGCACCAACAGTACCGATTTATACGCCACTCCCGCAGGCGTTTTAACGCCCGTTACCGCCGCCACCAAAGACAGCGACGTAACGGTCAGCGAAAAGTATTACAACAAAACAGGTATCCGCATTTCGCTTGCCGACCGAAAATCGAAACTTCCCGGCTGTGCTTCCGGCACCGGAACGGATGCCGTTACCACAGATTGCGGCAAACGACTTGACGGCGACGCGGACGGCAACAGCGAAGGCGATTTTTCCACCGCCGGAACGCCTCGCGGTTATCAGCCGGTGGCGATGCGCGCCGGAACAGGCACGGCATATCAGGCGACGCGGCTCAATGGCAATCGCCTCGGCACAACCGGCACAGATGTCGGACGGCAGATGTGGATAAAAATCGAACTCGTCAGCCGGGACGCGGTATCGAACGCCATTATCACCAAAGATGTAACGGCGGATATTTTGAGTCTCGGCGTAACCGAACCCGCGCCCTGCATTCAGGGTAAATTTTGGATAGACAGCAGTCCGAATTATTATAGCGGTACCTGCAACGCGACTAATAGTTCCGCCCCTTTTATTGACAGCCGCTCGGTCATCAAAATGCAGCGATTTACAATGCCGGGAGTAGATATGGTCAGTACCACGTCTTCATCACCTTATATGACATACCTTGCCGGTTTGGATACGCAGTACGCCGGTTACAATATGGTTCTGACCGACAATCTTTGTTTAGCCACTTTTTTAAGCTGCACCGCTCAACCTAATAATACCGTCGGGACGGGCGAAACGAGTCATAAAAAGAACGCCGCATTCAACGCCCTGACTTACGGAAAAGTTGTTCCGTTTCCGATTGAGATGTTCGACTCGCGCGAAGGTGTTTATAACTTCGACAACTCGGTTCTTAACATCGGCACGACTTACGGAACAAAAGTTCCCTGGGCAGGTGTGATGAGTATGATTGACATTGACGTAGCCAACTTCAAAAAATTTCTCGACGGCGATTTCAATAGCAATATGCCGACCGGAACAGACTATTACACAAATGGAACTCCGAACGCCGTTTTGACAAATACGGGCGTTCCGCAGAATAGCGGTTGGGTGATTTACGTTTCCGACCGGCGCGGCGATGCCGATTTTGACGGCGAATATGATATGGAAGATGTTTACGGCAACAATAACGGCACTTTGCAAAAAGGCGAAGATGTCAACTCTAACGGAGTTTTGGATATTGGCGGTCTGGCGAGCGGTGAAGCGATCAGTTATACCGGTACGTCGCCAGCGTCGTCAGTCATTCCAGGTTTAGCCGCGACATTTGACCACCCGTATTACCGGCGCGGCGTTCGTTTGATTAGAGGCGAGACGCTTCCAGGAATCTTCGACCCGGACAATTCAGCAAATACACGAGGATTTACCGTCGCTTCGGAAAACGGTGTTTACGTTCAGGGAAATTATAATGCCTACGGCATTCGCGCAGGCAGCACCGGCTCGCCGACTCCGCCGGAAGATTATCTGCCGCAGGGCATAATTTATGTCAACGGCGTTAGCAATGGCAAAGGGACTGTCGGCGCGAAACATATTCCGGCTTCCATCGTCGCCGATGCCGTCACGATTCTTTCAAACTACGCGCCAACTTCCACTAATAAAGACGGTTGGCTTGATTCAAAGAGTTTTCGTTTTCCCTTCAAAAGTGATGCTAACAACCGACAGGCTACCGAAACATTTACCCGCTTTGCGATGCTTGCCGGCGATGCTCAGAGCAGCAATAACGATACTCCGAATCAGGGTAACGCTGACCAAAGACTTGGCGGCGGAGTTCATAACTTCAAGCGTTTTCTTGAAAAATGGAGCGGTAGTGTCAACTTAAATTACTGCGGATCGCTGATTAATTTATTTAACGCCCGCAACAATAACGGATCATACAAAAGCAGTCTTGTTGTCTATGATGCGCCAAATCGTAACTGGGTTTTTGATTCGAGTTTCCTCGACCCGAAACGGTTGCCGCCCGGAACGCCATATTTTCAGTATGTGCAGACGACCGGATTTCAGCGCACCAACGACTAAAAACGCGACTGACGATTTAAAATAAATCAGCCGTTTCGATAATTTAGTTCACAATTCAAATCGTTCGAGTGAGAAGGCTTTTGCCCGAAACATTCGGACGATTTTTTTCGCGTTGGGAGTTTGGCGAACTTTGACTTTATAATGTCGTAGTAGGTAAATGGTTTTGAATTAAGCGATACTTTCCCAAACAGCCGATGCGCGAACTCTCTTTACAAAACAGTCGTCTCGACGGTCGCTATGACATCCGCAGTCAACTCGGACAAGGCAGTTACGCGGAAATTTTCGTGGCGCGTGATACTTTGGCTTCGCCGCAGTCGCCGCATAATATCGTCGTTATTAAAGCTCTCAATGTTTTTCTGCAAAACGATCTGGACGCGGATTTGGAGCGGACGCTCGTCGAAAATTTTCAGAACGAAGCGGTCGCGCTCGACCGCGTGCGGCATCCGAATATCATCAGCCGTCTCGGACACGGTTCGGCGCGTGATTTACATAACACGGTTTTTCACTATCTGGTGTTGGAATATCTGTCGGGCGGCGATTTGGCGAAGGCGTGTCGGGAAAGAAATCTGACTTTGCAGCAGGCGTTGAGTTATCTCGAACAGGTTTGCGCCGGACTCGGACACGCGCACCAGAACGGGATTATTCACCGCGATATTAAACCGCAGAATCTGCTTTTGACTGAAGACCGAAAAACGGTGAAAATCGCCGATTTCGGTGTCGCCAGAGTTTCGCAGTCCGATTCGCCGATCACCCGCGTCGGGACGAATATGTACGCGCCGCCCGAACACAGCCCGATGTTTGCCGGCACGACCGGAACTTTAACTTTCACGAAATTAACGCCCGCCGCCGATATTTATTCGCTGGCGAAATCGGCGTATGTTTTGATCACCGGAGAATCGCCGCGCTTTTTCGCCAACCAGCCGATCACCGAACTTCCCTTCGCGTGGCGGCAGAAATCTTGGGCGAACGCTCTGGTCGAAGTTTTAAATAAATCAACGCTGAACGATTCACGCGAGCGTTATCAAACGGTCAACGAATTCTGGCAGGCGTTGTCGAAAATAAAATTTCTCGACGAATCCGAAGTCAGCGAAAGTTTATCGGAAATCAGAATTCGCCCGCACACCGTTCCGCAGGCGCACGTCGCCAAAGGCTACACGCCGCTCGCGCCGCAGAAACCGCGTTTCAGTACTTCGCAGGATTTGAAATTAAAAGATTTACCGATTGCCGACCGCGCGCCGCTCGTCGTGCCGATTGGAAAAGCGAACGGAATCGGCGAGTTGCCGAAATCACAGCCGCCGGTTGCAGAAGCGGAAAACGGCAATCATCCGGTTCTCGAAAGTTTTCAAAATCCCGCGCCGCGCAAAAAAAACCGGCTCGTGCGGCGGTTGATGATGCTGATGATTTTTCTCGGCGCGTTTGCGGGAATTTTGTATTCGACGCATAATTATCTGCGCGGGCGCGGCATTCTCCCCGAAATTCGCAACCCGTTCAAGACCCAAACAGCGACGGCGAACGGCGACATTTTTTTGCGCTCCACGCCGAACACGAACAATCCGCCGGTCGGTTTAGTGAGCAAAAGTTCGCGTTTGAAAATCGTGAATTCGCAGGATAACTGGTACGAAGTTGATGTCATCGAATACGGTCGCCCGAAGGACAAACCCGAATACATTGACCACGGCTGGGTGAGCGGAAAATATATTGATATGCAGGAGTGAAGGGATTTGCGATTTTAGATTTTGGATTTTGGATTGAAAGGTAAGGGGTTTACTGGAAAACAACGCGCCCAATTCAACCGATTAAAATCCAAAATCCAAAATCCAAAATCCAAAATCCAAATGAGCGTTTTAGATAAAGTCAGAAAATGGATTGACGGCGAATCGGCGGAGATGGTTTTGGAAGAAGCCGCCCGCGACGCGGCGATTAAACCGCGCAGCAACGCGGAGGAATTCATCGTCAAAATCGCCAAAGATGTCGAAGCCGTGATGCAGCGCGAACTCGTCCCTTTGCCGCAAGGCACGACGATCATTCCGACCGAATACACGATTTTTTTGAGCGAAGAAGACGACAAGGAATGGCAGGGCGTGAAACGGCGCGGTTTGGAACAGGGGCTTTATCATATTCTCGCCGAACGCGCCAAAGAAATCGCCGGCAAGAAAAAACTCGAAACACAGTCATTTTCGGTTGAACTGCGCGTTGACGGAACTTTGGAGAAAGGCGAAATCCGCGTTTCCCATTCGTGGGACGATTCTTCGAGCAATAAAACAGGCGTATTGGCGCGTCCAAAAAATATGCCGGAACTGCCGAAGTCGAATCCGGCGGAAACCTTCGTTCCGAAACCGAACCCGGCAGAGACTTTTGTTCCGACGACGACCAATCCAAATAATCCGCCATTGCAGTCGCCGAATTTTACAAACAATCCGACCTCAAATAACTATCAGCCGCCGCCGACCGTAATGCCGTCAAACTTCCCGCCGCCGGACGAGGCGGGCGAAGTGATGACGCACGTTCAGAAACGGCATCAGCCGGAACTTTATCGTCTCGAAGTCTGGCGCGGCGGCGTTCGGCAGAACGTCGTTCCCGTTTATCAAAATCAAATCAGCATCGGACGCGGCTCGAAATCAAGTCCCGTTGACATCGCGCTTCCCGGCGACCCGGAAATCAGCCGCCGCCACGTCAGTTTGATTTACGACGGCGCGGGAAATTTTTCCCTTATCAACGAAGGACGCAATCCGGCGACGATAAACAATTACGAACTCCAAATCGGACAAAGAATCAACGTAATGCCGGGAGTTCCGATTGCCGTGTGCAGTTATTTATTAAGAATTCAGCCGAAATAATGGTGAATGATGAATGAAATCTCGTTCTTGCATTCACCATTCACTATTCACCATTAAAAAATGTCGTATCAAGTCATCGCCCGCAAATGGCGACCGCAAACATTTGAAGAAGTTACCGGACAGGAAGCGATTACGCGGACACTGCGGAACGCCGTCGAACACGACCGGCTGCATCACGCATATCTTTTTTCCGGTGCGCGAGGTGTCGGGAAAACGACGACGGCGCGGCTTCTGGCGAAAGCGTTGAATTGTCATAAAAGCGATAAACCGACCGCTTTCCCGTGTTCGGTGAACGACCCGACGGCGTGCGCTTCGTGCCGCGAAATCGCCGAAAGTCGCTCGCTCGATGTTTTGGAATTCGACGCGGCTTCACACACCGGCGTTGATGACATCCGCGATTTAATTCTGGAAGGAATAAACATCAATCCGGCACGCGACCGCTACAAAATCTTTATTATTGACGAAGTTCATATGCTGACACCTTCGTCTTTTAATGCTTTGCTGAAAACTCTTGAAGAGCCGCCGCCGCGAGTTGCTTTCATAATGGCGACGACTTTACTAAATAAAATTCCCGACACGATTTTATCGCGCTGTCAGGAATTCGAGTTTCGCACGATTCCATCGCAGAAGATTTACGAGCGTTTGAAAATCATCGCCGAAGCTGAAAAGATTGATGTTTCAGTTGACGCGCTGCGCGAGATTTCGCGTTCGGGCGAAGGCTCGATGCGCGACGCGCAATCGAATTTCGATCAGGTCATCAGCTTTTCCGGCGAGAAAATCGAAAGCAAAGATGTCGTCATCGCGCTCGGTTTAGCCGGTGCGGAAATGCTTGTCAAAACGGCGAAGGCGATTGCCGAAAATAAACCGTCGGAAGTTTTGATGGTCGTGGACGATTTAATCGGGCGCGGGCAGGATTTGCGAAATTTTTGCCGCGACCTTTTATCTTTTTTCCGCGATTTGCTGATTTATAAAATGGCGGGCGATGCGGAAAATCTGCTCGACACGGCGGTTTTAAGCCGCGACGAACTGCGCGATAATTCCGCGCCGTTTTCGGAAAGCGATTTGATCAGATTTTTCAACTCTCTGAGCGAAACTGAATCGAAACTGCGTGAAGCGACACAGCCGCGTTACGTTCTCGAAATCGGCTTGGTAAAATTGGTCGAAATGCGCCGCGTCGTTTCGATTGAAAAAATTCTGGAGCGATTGATTCAACTCGAAAACGCGCTCGCCAACGGAAATGCGCCGTCTGAAATTCCGACTCAAAATAAAATCATCGAACGTCAGCCGGAAAAAAAAACTTTAACGGTTGATTTTCCACTCGAAGAAGTTCCCTTTCCCGTTTCCGGCGGCGCAGTTTCGGAAGTCAACGCTGAGAAATCAGACGCAGATATTCCACAAGAAACGGGGAAAGATAATTTTCCAACCGACTTCGTTCCGACTTTCGAGGAACTTCCGCCAATCGAATCAAATTACTTTGAACCCGAAATCGCACCGGTCGCCGAGCCGACTTTCGCCGAACGCGCTGCTAAAGTCATCGAAGCAATGCCGATTAAGATGCTGCCGATTTCGGCGGAAGAACTCGAACACATCGAAGACAACTGGCTCGACGACGCTTACGAAAGACGGCTTCAGGAATTGGGCGACGATTTGAAACCGATCAAAACCGCTTCCAATCTCGTCGAAATTCTACTCGCCGAAAATCGTGAAAATAATTTGAGCGCAACGATTGAAACATCGAACGGCACAGCGGCGGCAACCGCGCCCGCGAAAGTAAAAACGAATTTCGTCATTCCCGATTTCAGCGAAAATGAATCGAATGAAATCCCCGTCCTGCCCGAAAACCCGACCGAAGAGCAAATGTGGGAATACGCCAACAATCATCCGCTGGTCAAAAAAGCCCTGCGAATCTTTCGCGGAAAGCTGATTGAGGTGCGGAAGGTTTAGGATTCTAGATTCCAGATTTAACTTCTGAATTTGGAATCTGGAATTTGGAATCTGGAATTTAAAATTCTTCGGAACTTAAAATAAAACCCGCCGTATTAGAAAACGGAGGTAATTTACTAATTATGCGAGAACCATATATTGCCGGAGTTTTGAGTCTTTTAATCCCAGGAGTCGGGCAAATCTATAACGGCAGAATTATTATCGGAGTAATTTGGCTGGTTTTAACGGGTGTTTCGTGGATTGGTTCGGCGGGTTTGCTGGGCTGGGTAGTCCATCTGATCGCCGCTTGGTGTGCTTACAGCTACGCCAAGGAAAATCCGATTAGATAAAAAACTTCTATTCATACAATCCTCCTTTCGCCCGATGTTCTACGGCATCGGGCTTTTTTGTTTCTCAAAATCAACAATTTAACGTAAAATGTTTGAAGTTGTTAGATTTCGATGTCAGATGCTAGTTTTTCTAACATCTGACATTTTCTTTTTTTTTATGGTCAAAGACGGCATTCCATTCGTTCTAATCCCGCTTTTAATCGCCGCCGGATTCGCGTTTTTTCAAATCTGGTTCGCAGTCGCGCTGTTCGTCGCGCTCGCACTTTTTATGGCGTATTTTTTCCGCGATCCGCATCGTGTGATTCCGACCGAAGCGGACGTTATCATTTCGTCCGCTGACGGCAAAGTTACACGGGTCGAAGAACGTGAAACCGGCAAATTCGTCAGCGTTTTTCTGTCGCCGGTTGACGTTCATATCAACCGCGCTCCGATTGCCGGAAGAGTTATCAAAGTCGAACAGTTCAAAGGAAAAAAAGCACCGGCGACGAGCAACGAAGCCAGCGAAATCAACGAGCGCAACGCGATCACGATTGAAGGCGAAAAAATGACGGTCGTCTGCACCCAAATCGTCGGCATCCTTGCGCGGCGCATTGTTTGTTGGAGCAAAACAGGCGATAATCTGGCACTCGGCGAAAAATACGGCTTAATCAAATTCGGTTCACGGACCGATTTGCTGATGCCGCAAAACGTCGAAATTCTCGTCAAAGTCGGCGACCGCGTAGTCGGCGGCGAAACGATCATCGCCAAACTTTCCGAATAAATTTAATGGAAGAAAACGAACACGACGAACCGACTCATCCGCCGCATCGCGGTTTGAAAAAAGGTTTATATCTGATTCCGACGGCGTTCACGGCGGCAAATATCGCAATGGGTTTTCTGGCGGTGTTGTCTTCCGTACGGGCTTTCCAGTTGGTCGTCGCTTATCCCGACCAAGCCGCCGTTTATTTCGGTTACGCCGCCAAAGCCGTCGCGTTCGCCATTCTTTTCGACACGCTCGACGGTCGCGTCGCTCGAATGACGCGCACTTCGACGGAGATCGGAGTGCAGTTAGATTCGCTCGCCGACGTTTTGACTTTCGGCATCGCGCCGACGGTTTTGATGTACAGTTGGGCGGTCGGCGCAACGCTTCAGGAAGGCAGTTCGCTCCACGCTTTCGGCATTTTCGTTTTATTTATGTATCTGATGTGCGGCACTTTTCGCCTTGCCAGATTTAATCTGCAAGCCACGCGCCCGCGCGTACTGCTTGAAGGAACGCCGAAAGTTGACAAGAAAAATTTCGTCGGTCTCCCGATTCCGCCCGCCGCCGGACTGCTGGCGGCAATCATTTATCTGCACCCTTTGCCGTTGAACGTCTATGGCGACGCAGGGCGAATTTACACGATATTGATGATCGTTTTAATGATCGTGCTGGGGCTTTTGATGGTCAGCACGATTCGTTATTCGAGCTTTAAAACCGCCGGAACGGGCAGACAGAGTATTTATCTGATTCTCGTCATCGCCGCGCTCGGAATGCTGATCTGGCTTTACTCGCAGTATATGCTGTTCGGCATTGCTTTCGCTTACGTCGCTCACGGAATCGTCTGGTATTTTTTCAGCTTATTCACTCCGAAGCGCAAGGAAACAATCGAATCAAACGAAACGGCTTAACCTTCCAATTCTTTTTTCTTTCTCGATTTATCGAACGGCGTGACGTTAGCGGAACGCCGTTTTCTGTTTTCTCGCGGTTCGTATTCCTGCCGGTCGTCGGGAAACGCCGTGCCGCTGACGACGACCAATGAAACGAGCGTGATAAAAAGCGTCGCAATCGCCGTCGTGTGCAGAACGAAATCGAAAAGACTATGAACTAAAATCGAAAAACAGCCCGCCAACGCACCGACGCATACGCCGCGCCGAAAAAGATTTGGCGTGTTTGAGTTTTTCAAACCCGTGCGGAACAGTTGAAAAATAAAAAATCCGCCGATAATTAAACCGACGATTCCGGCGGTCGCCGCAACCTCCAAATAATCGTTGTGCGCCTGTTCGACGCGCTCCAAACCGTTCAGCGAATCGAACGGCGTGTAGCTGACTCCGAACGCGCCCAAACCCGCGCCGAACGGCAGATTATTTAATATCACGCTTAACGTAACGCCCCAAATGTGCGTCCGCGTCGTTGCCGTCGTGTCGGCTTCCCCGATTCGCGCCAGCGAAGTTTCTCCGCCGATCAGAGCCGCGCCGATTATAACGGTCGTTAAAAGCAAAACGGCGGCACCGATTTTCAGCGCGAATTGTTTAGTATTTCTGGTCTTGTTCGTTAAAATTATCAGGAAAAAAATCGCCGCCAAAAGCGCGATCAAACCGCCGCGTGAGCCGCTCAGAATCAGCGCGATGCCCATCAGAGCGATTGCCGTCAGATAAAGCAGTCGGCGGTCTTTCTCAATCGCGCCGACAAACATCAAACCGAGCGGCAAACACAAAGTCATCTCCATATAAGCCGCAAAATTATGACGATTGACGAACGAACCGAACGGTTTGGCGTACGGCACATCGTAAATGCCGTAGATTTTCTGCGGGCTGAGAACATTTTGCAGAATCCCGAAAAAGGCGAAGACGAAACCGAAAACCGTAATCAGCATCACGATTTTCCGCAAACGCTTCGCGCTGTCCAGATACGTTAAAAAAGCCGCAAGAAAAATCAGCAGCGCGAGAAAATGCAGAGCGGCGATCTGCGTCCCGAACGGATCACGCGAAATCGTGCGCGGAATATCTTCGACGCTCGCCAAAGCCGCCAGACTGCCGAACGGAATAATCTGCACGAGCGCGTAGAAAAAAGCGGCGATCAAAGGAATCTGCACCCAATTTTTATGAAACCGCAGAACGCCGCCGATCAGCGAATCAGCCGACCACAAAACGGCAACGGCAACGGCGAGCAGATAAAAAACCGCGAGCGACGGCTGATGCACCGTGCCGTAAGCCAGCGTCGTGAAAATGATTGTGAAGCACAGCAGAAAGAACAAAATCTTGCTCGTGCGGGTTGTTTCAATTTCTTTGGTCATTCAAATTTCCGGCTTCCGGTTTCTGGTTTCAAGTTTCTAGTTCAATGCAAAAAACCAGAAACTAGAAACTTGAAACCAGAAACCTCATTTCAGTCGCTCCAATTTAAAATCGTCAAGCCAAATCGTGCCGAACAGAGGACACGGCGCGGCGCAGGCGGCGCGGGTCAGACGGATGCCAACGGCTTCGGCGTTCGGCGGCGCGGTGAATTCCAGTTTGACCGGCTGCCAATCCGTCGTTCCGGTCGCAAATGTTTCGCTCGTAACGATATTTTTATCGTCGTTGGCATTGAAAATTTCGACGGCAGGCATTCCGCCGCTTTTCAGACTGTCGGTTTTCACCCAGAAGCTAAGTTGATATTTCGCGCCTGATTCGACCGTCGTTAATTGATAAACGTGATACAGCAGCGGATCGGCATAACCGCCGAAAGCGACGCGCAGACTACGGCTGCCTTCGTGTTTCTGCGTCGGATCGAGCTTCACGTCCATTTTTTCGAGCGGCAAAACCTTCCAGCCGAAATAATTCCCCTCGGTTTCGGCAATCGGCTGTTCAAAACTCGCATTCTGAATCGTTTCGCCGCGCAAATCCGGCGCGATGCCGAGACCGCGCACGAATTCGAGCGACTGCCTATAAAATCTTTTCTCGAAAAACGCCTGCGCGATGACTTTGGCAATCGCTTCATTTGTTTTTTGATCGGCTTCGGGCAGAGTGTTCCAGATTCGCAGAGAATCTTCGGGACGCTGTTTCGCCGCGTAAAATCTGGCTAAACTCGCCCGCACCGACGGCGCATCGCCCGCGATTTCTTCGAGCCGCGCCGTGTCCTTTTCGTAATAGTCCCACGCGATAGAAAAAACCTGATCCCGATAGACCGAGTAAAATGCCGCTGTCTTTTTCAATTCGGCAAAGGCTTCTTCGCTGCGGTTTTGGCGCAGATAAAAATTCCCGGCTTGCCAGTGCGGATATGTGTAATTCGGCGCGAGTTCGATGGCGCGGCGATAGGCTTGTTCGGCGGTTTCCGTTTTTTCGGCTTGCTCGCGGGCGCGTCCGAGTTCGACCCACCAGCGATAATCGTACGGCGATTTTTGGACGACCGACTCGAAACTTTTCGCCGTCTGGTCAATCGCTTCGGTCGTAAAGACGTTTTTCTGCGAAGCCGCCAGCAGCCAGCGCGTCGTCGGATCGTTCGGCGCGAAACCGACGGCTAAATCGGCGATGCCTTTCGCGTTCGCATCGCTCGGCGGAGTCATATCAGCCAGCATATTTCCCAACTGCCAACGCACGCTGAACCAGCCGAAAATCAATGCGCCGATGATTACCAGAACAAGCCCGACGCGCACGAATGTTTGCCGCGCATCGAGAATTTCGATTTCAATTTCGCCGGGAATTTTTTCCGTCATAAATTTACAGCGGCGAATTCGGCGATTTTATCAACGACGTATTCGATTTGATCGTGCGTCAGTTCCGAATAAATCGGCAGCGCGAGCGTTTCGCGTGAAGCGCGTTCGCTTTCAGGGAAATCACCTTCTTTGTAACCGAGATACGCGAAACATTCCTGCAAATGCAGCGACACGGGATAATAAATGTCCGTTCCGATTTCGTTTTCCTGTAAAAATGCTTTGAGTTCGTCGCGCTTTTCGGGAACGCGGATGACGAATTGATTGTAAATGTGCCGCACGTTTTCGCGTTCGATGGGAACGTGAATCGTTTCCGTCAAGCCTTTATCAACGAACAATTCACGGTAAATCGCGGCATTGCGCTGTCTGGCTTTCGTCCAGGAATCGAGATGCGGCAGTTTAACGCGCAAAATCGCCGCCTGCATCGCGTCGAGGCGCGAATTCAGCCCGACCCATTTGTGATAATAACGCTCGAACGAACCGTGAACGCGCAGTGCGAATAACTTTTTCGCTAATGCTTCATCGTTCGTCGTCATAAATCCGGCATCGCCCATCGCGCCGAGATTTTTTGACGGATAAAAGCTGAAACAGCCGATTGCGCCGATGTCTCCGGCGCGTTTACCATTGCATTCCGCGCCGATTGCCTGCGCTGCATCTTCGATTAGCGGAACATTATGTTTGTCGGCGATTTCCTTCAAAAAATTCATTTCGACGCACTGCCCGAACAGATGAACCGGCTGAATTGCCTTCGTGCGTTCGGTGATTTTGGCTTCGACCTGTTTGATATTCAGATTGTAATCGCCCGAATTGATGTCAACGAAAACGGGTTTCGCGCCCAATCTCGTAATCGAACTCGCCGTCGCAAAAAAGCTGTACGGAGTCGTGATAACTTCGTCGCCTTCTTTAATGTCGTAAGCCATCAACGCCAGCAAAAGCGCGTCCGTCCCCGAAGCACAGCCGATGGCGAAATCAGTCTGACAATAAGCCGCTAACTCTTTTTCGAGTTCCACGACTTCCGAACCGAGAATAAACCCGTTCGAGTCGAGAACCTTTTTTATCGCCGCATCAATCTCCGTCCGCAGAGAGTCGTTTTGAACTTTTAAGTCTAATAAAGGAACTTTCATCAAGTAATCGCTATGAATTATGAAATCAAATTATTTCTTTTTATTTTAGATAAAAAAGATTATATTTGCATCAGCCACAGAGAGATTAATTAAAAGATAGAATTTCAATCTTTCAAAATATATGAAACGCGAGAAACTAAATTTATTCATCGGAGTTTTTCTAAGCACTTCCTTAACGTACATAGTTCCGTTCGTTTTTCTCGCTTTAATTCAGCACATAAATTCCCGTCCGACGAAAATTAATTTTAGCAATCCAACAAGTCTTTACAGTGTTTTCGTAGAAATTTTCAACAGCGGCATAATTATCGGTATCAGCAGTGCTTTAACTTTCGTATTTTTCGATTGGCTTAAAAAAGTTCAATCATTATTTCATACAATTCTCTCGATTTTCGTTGGTTCACAGATATATGTAATTTCTTTCTTCTTATATTCTTTTATTGATTATTCTTTATCCAAACTCAATGAAAAAAGTCTCGGTGAATTCTTCTTATTCGTTGATTCTGTTAAATATAACTTCCTGAATATCTCTTTAATGACTGTTGCATTCTCATTTATCATCGGGATCGTCGTTAGGAAATTTATTGTATATGCCAAAGATAAACAGACAATTTCTTGACACCGAAAAATCTAATTCTTTCCTGATAATCTATTTGATATGACTGCTGATATAAAAGCGCGAACCGCCGAGATTATTAAACGCCTGAAAAAAGAATATCCCGACGCGCACTGCGCTCTGAATTTCTCGAATCCGTTCGAGCTTTTGGTGGCGACGATTCTTTCCGCGCAATGCACCGACGAGCGCGTTAATCTGGTAACGGGCGTGATTTTTCGCAAATATCGAACGCCGAATGATTATCTGAACGTCGAAACCGCCGAACTTGCCGACGATTTGAAATCAATCAACTTTTTCAACAATAAAACGAAAAGCATTCGCGGCGCGGCGGAAAAGATCATCGAAAATTTCGGCGGCGAAGTTCCGAACACGATGGACGAACTTTTGACTTTGAACGGTGTCGCCAGAAAAACGGCGAACGTCGTGTTGGGCAATGCGTTCGGTATCACGTCGGGCGTGGTCGTTGATACGCACGTTTCGCGTCTTTCGCAGCGATTGGGTTTGACGGAAAACACCGCGCCCGAAAAGATTGAAAAGGATTTAAGCGAGTTAGTGCCGTTGAAAGATTGGATAATATTCCCGCATTGGCTCATCGCGCACGGACGAAAAATTTGTCAGGCGCGAAAGCCGAAATGCGCGGAATGTATATTGGAAAATTTGTGTCCGAGTTCTTTGCTGAGAAATTAAATATCAGGAGAGTAATGCTTCTATATTCGAGCCTTCGTATTTCTTTAACCCGCAAATGGTGCATTCTTTAGAAAACAATATATCTTGATTATTCTACCAACGAAAATACAATTCTCCGCAACGCGGACATTTCCAGAAGATTATATTCAAATAAATAATCACATTGGCTGCAAAAGCCAGCCCGCCGATGGCTACCAATGTCTTTTCTAAAATCGTCCATTCTTTAATAGCAAAGAGAAAAATACAGGGCAGAAATATCACAAGCGTAATGAAATAACTTCTAATCACCCAACGATGATACTCCCATTGTTTTTGATAAGACTTATTTTCGTTTTCCATATCTATTTATCCGTTTCGGATTTTCCCTGCAAATCTCGCCTGATAAATTTCACCATTCGCCTAATTTCTTCTTCGGTTAATTGATTTTTGAAGGCGGGCATCGGCAGTTTGCCTTCTTTGATTTGCAGGTAGATTTCTTCTTCGGTCTTCGTTTCCGCTTCGCCATATCTTAAAGACGGAATTTGTCTGCCGTCCATTTCCTTGCCGTTGGCTTCCTGACCGTGACAAATCGCGCAGTTTTGGCGAAACAGAGAGGCTTCGTATGATTTGCTGTCGGCGATGATGATGCCGCTGCGTCCGGCTTTGCCGGTTGAACAGGCGAAAATCGCTAAAGCAGCGAACAATCCGACGGTAAAACATTTGAGATACTTCATTTGACCGACATTTACAACTTCGCGTTCTTTGCGAACATTACTCGCACGACTGCGAACATTACTCGCACGACTGCGAACATTACTCGCACGACTGCGAACATTACT
>CAXTKJ010000033.1:0-21860 GCA_964244835.1 uncultured Pyrinomonadaceae bacterium | reverse complement strand
CGCACCGTCCGCTCCGTCTAACAGCGACGAAGCGGACGGTGATTTTTATCAAAAATCCCTTATTTTATCGCGCCTTCAATCGGACTCGACGCGCTGGCATATAATCTTTTCGGCATTCTGCCTGATAAATACGCCAATCTTCCGGCTTTGACGGCGTAGTTCATTGCGGTCGCCATCTGCACCGAATCTTTCGCCTCGGCGATTGCCGTGTTCATCAGAATCGCGTCCGCGCCGAGTTCCATCGCAATCGCGGCATCACTCGGAACGCCGACACCGGCATCAACGATGATGATCGCGTCGGGCAGCTGTTCGCGCATAATCTTCAGATTCGCCGGATTCTGCACGCCCAACCCCGAACCAATCGGCGCGGCGAGCGGCATCACGCACGGACAGCCGATGTCCAGGAGTTTTTTCGCCATAATCAAATCGTCGGAGAAATACGGCATCACGATAAAGCCTTCTTTGACGAGAACTTTGGCGGCTTCGAGCGTTTGTTCGTTGTCGGGCAGCAAGGTAATTTTATCGCCGATGACTTCGAGTTTTACCCAATCGGTTTCCAACGCTTCACGCGCCAATCTCGCCGTGCGAATCGCGTGTTCGGCATCGAAACAACCCGCCGTATTCGGCAGAATCTGCATCTGCGGATTGAGATAATCCAGAAAAGATTCGGTCGCCCGGTCAAGCGGAACGCGATTGACCGCCACCGTTACCATCTCCGCGCCCGAAGCCGTGTGCGCGTTCTGCATTTCAGTAAAAGAACGATATTTTCCCGTGCCGATAATCAGCCGCGAATTAAAAGTTTTCCCTGCTAAAACAAATGAATCAGTCATAAATCAATTACGAATTTCAAATTACGAATTACGAATTTATGTTAGCAAAAATCCGCGCAAAAGAAATGCGGACTAACATTAGAAATGTTTAATCCGCATATTCGTAATTCGTAATTTGAAATTCGTAATTGTTCTAACCGCCGCCGACGAAATGCACCACTTCGATTTTGTCCGCGTCTTTAATAATGATATTCGCCCAATCTTTTTTGCGGACGACTTCCCTGTTCAGTTCAATCGCAATCCGTTCCGAAGGCAATGCGAGCAGTTTAAGCAATTCGCTGAGATTTATTTGTTCGGCGATGTCTTTCGCTTCGCCATTCACCGTAATCGTCATTTCCAAACCAGAAACCAGAAACTTGAAACCAGAAACTCATTCTACGCCTGACGAACGACACGGCGCAATTCGACTTCTTCGCCTTCGTTCATCACCCTGATTAAAACGGCGGCGCGTCCGGCTTTGAAATAGGGTAACTGCAAATGCACCATCGCCACGCCGTTGCTGTCGGTCTTCGCGTGAAAAATCAAAGGACGAAACGACGCGCCGATGACTTTGACCAAAATCTGCGCTCCGCTCAAACCGTTATCCCGACTGCCGCGCCAAGCCAGTAAGCTGATCGTTTTGCGCTCGCCGCCTTTGAATTTCACATCGCCGAGCAGTTCGATTTTCAGTTTGTCGTCAACCGTTTCGTGTTTTACCAGATCGCTGATAATTTCGACCGCTTCGGCAGGCAGAATGATTTCTTCTTCGACCGTCTCGACGAATTCCTCCGCCGGTTCTTCGACAATTTCGAGCGGAATGTCCCAAATCGCGTGATCGAAAGATATTTCTTCCGCTCTCGCCTGTTCAAAACCCGGCGATTTGCCTTCGAGAAGCATCGGCATCGGAGCTTCCTGAATGCTGATGTCCGGCAAAGAACCGGTTTCTTTTTTCTCCGGCGGTTTGATTTCCTTTTGAGCGATCAAACCCTGCTTGCGCGATTCCGACTCCTTCATTGACATTCGCTTGAGGTCTTCAAGCCTGCCCGCACGAATCGCTCCGCACATCAGCTTATGCTGTTTTTTCAAACGCTCGGTTAAAACCTTCTCGTCAAAGCCGCTAATCAGCAAATCTTCATACGGCGACCGCTTGCTCGCCAGAATCGTCCCGCGATCATAGATCAGAGTCAGGATCAGCGGTGTCGCAATTCCTTTATCCTCGGTCTGGACGTGGTATGTAACGCCCTCGTATTCGATGTCTGTATTGAAACCTGTAATCACGGTGTTTTGAAATAAAATCGGCGGGAAAAATTGTGGCAGATTTTCGCCTGAACAGCTATTTATCAAGGTAACACACGGCTTCGACGGCGGTCAATAAATAAAAATTTCAACGGGAAAATAAATTGCCGTTCGATGGTTTTCAACTCTCCGAAGATTACGTCTTGACTCTCATTTCGGCATCACTTACGATTTAATTGTGATATAATTCTCAAACTTAAAGACAAGATAATTTATGATAAATTTTTATTTTTCGATGGGAAAAGTTATCATTAAATTCAATAAAATTTATGTCTGAATATAACTTATTCGATTACGCACCGATAATAATGATGTTCATCGTCGCTGCCGGTTTCGGCGCGAGCCAACTATTGGTAACGCAGCTCATCGGACCGCGCAAACGCACTGCCGTCAAGCTGATGCCGTATGAATGCGGCAAAGACCCGGTCGGCTCGGCGCGTGATAGATTTTCGATAAAGTTCTACACGGTGGCAGTTATATTTTTGCTGTTCGATATTGAAGTTTTATTTATGATTCCGTTTGCCGTCGCCTTCAAAACTTTGCTGGCAGAAGAAAAAATCAGCGGCATCGCTTTCGGAGCAATCGCACTGGTAGAAATTCTGGTGTTCATCGCCACTTTAATTATCGGATATATTTACGTCTGGAAAAAAGGCACGTTCGATTGGGGCGTTCAGGCTCGCGTCGAAGCCCGCGCCGAAGCGAAGGATTTAATTAACAAAAAGAAACAGCGCATCGAAACTTTGAAACGCGCCGCTTAAAGAATTGCAAATTTCAATTTTGGAATCTGCAATTTGGAATCTGGAATTACTGTTATGGGTTTAGAAAATACATTATTTGAATCACTGCCCGATGTCATCACCGTCAAACTTGATGCGGTTATTAACTGGGCGCGTAAATCATCTATGTGGCCTGCCACATTCGGTTTGGCTTGCTGTGCCATTGAAATGATGAACAGCGTTTCGGCGCGAAACGATTTATCACGTTTCGGCGCGGAAACTTTTCGCGCCTCGCCGCGTCAGGCTGATGTGATGATCGTATCGGGTAGAGTTTCCCGCAAGATGGCTCCGGCTCTGCGGCGTATTTACGATCAAATGCCCGAACCGAAATGGGTAATTTCGATGGGCGCGTGTGCGACTTCGGGCGGGGTTTTCGATAATTACGCGATTGTGCAAGGGGTTGATAAAATCGTGCCGGTTGACGTTTATATTCCCGGCTGTCCGCCGCGACCGGAAATGCTGATTCACGCGATTATGATGCTGCAGGAAAAGATTATGAACGAATCGGTTAAAGACCGCCGCGACACTTATGAAGCCGAATCGCGCAAATCAATCGTTCCCGGAACTTTGCCTGTAACGGTCGGCACGACGCTCGAAGAAACGTCGCGCACGGCGGCGAATCGTCCTTATACGACGGCTTCCAAACACGAAAAAAGACGGTCGTCATAAAATTTTCAGACGCAGACAAAAATCGTTTATCTTTAATAAAATATGGCTGACACGGCAGTTTTACTCGAATACATCGAAAAACTAAAAGCGGAAAATCCGGCTTGGGTAACTGATTTCAAAGATTCGCACGGCGAAGTTACGATCACCATCCCGCGTGAATCTATCGTAGATGTTTGCTGGATTTTGAAAACGAAGCACGATTTTAATATGCTCGCCGATTTGTGCGGCGCAGATCGCGGACCGGAAGAAGACCCGCGATTTGAAGTCAATTATCATTTGTTTTCGACCAAACATCACAATCGCCTGCGCTTGAAAGTTTTGGTCAGCGAAGACGAAGCAAATGTGCCGACCGTCGTAACGGTTTGGAAAACGGCGAACTGGCACGAACGCGAAACTTACGATTTGTTAGGCGTGATTTTCGACGGTCATCCTGATTTACGACGGATTTTACTGCCGTCCGATTTTGACGGACACGCATTGAGAAAAGATTATCCGTTGCGTGGTTACGAGCCGTATAGTTTGACTTAAAAATGATTACCGAAACTCTTCGAGACGCTTTGACCGAGATTCGTCCGCTGCCGATTTCCTATACGGCGGATGACTTGGACTTTATGCCGGAAGACACCAACCGCTACGAATTGATTGGAGGAAAATTATTTGTGTCCCGTGCGACGCATCTCGACCATCAAAAACTGGCTTCAAATTTACAAGTCGAATTCGGAATTTATCTGCGGAAAAATCCGATTGGAATAGTCGTGCAAACTCCAGGCGTAATTTTCAGTCCGAAAGATGCCGTGATTCCCGACCTCATTTTTGCGACGCACGAAACCGTTGAGCAAAACGTCGCGGGTGAAGATCAAAAGTTTGAGGGGAAATTCACCGCCGCGCCGGATTTAATTGTCGAGATTTTGTCATATGGCAAGAAAGACATCGAGCGTGACCGCGTTTTCAAGCGTGAAATTTACGGCAAATATAAAGTAAAAGAATACTGGGTAGTTGATGGATTATTTAATACGATTGAAGTTTATCGCCTCGACGAAAACGGGCAGAATTTAATCAAGCGATTCGAGGTTTATGAGACGATTGAAACGCCGCTTTTGCCGGATTTCTCGTTAAAGTTGACGGACATTTTTAAATTTTAATTTTATGAGCGTGGCAGTAGAAAATATACCGAGCCAATTTGAAGTAACCGATCAGGCGTTAGATTCGCAAATGACGCTTTCGATGGGACCGCAGCATCCTTCGACGCACGGCGTTTTGCGGCTTGAATTGCAGCTTGATGGCGAAATGGTCATCAAAGCCGTTCCCGACATCGGCTATCTGCATACGGGAATGGAAAAACTGTTCGAGTATAAAAAATATCAACAGGGCATCGTCATCACCGACCGGATGGATTATCTGAATCCGCTCGGCAACAATCTGGTTTATGTGATGGCGGCGGAAAAATTGCTGAATCTCGAAATTCCCGAACGGGCGCAGACGATTCGCGTTTTGTTCTGCGAATTACAGCGCATCGCGTCGCATATGGTTTGGCTCGGAACGCACGCGCTCGACATCGGCGCGATGTCGCCGTTCTTTTACTGTTTCCGTCAGCGCGAAAAGATTTTAAATTTAATCGAAGCGGCTTCGGGCGGTCGAATGACACCGAGTTATTTTCGCATCGGCGGTTTGATGATGGATTTGCCCGCCGGTTTTGAACGTCGCTGTAAACAGTTTCTCGAAGATTTCCCTGCCGCGCTCGATTTGCTGGAAACGCTCGTTACGGGAAATACGATTTGGCAGTCGCGCACAAAAGGAATCGGTGTGATTACGGCGGAGGAAGCGATTGATTGGGGTTTAACCGGACCGTGTTTGCGCGGCAGCGGCGTTGAATTAGATTTGCGCCGTCATAATCCATATTCGGGTTATGAAACTTACGATTTTGATATTCCGGTCGAACGCGACGGCGATGTTTGGGCGCGATTCAAAGTTCGTATGCGCGAACTCGTCGAATCATACAAAATCGTCCGACAGGCTTTAGAACGTCTGAAACCGGGACCGATTAAAGCCGACGCGCCGAAAGTCGTGCTGCCCGACCGCGATGATATGCGAAAACATATGGATTCGCTGATTCACCATTTCCTGATCGTCGCCGAAGGTTTCAACGTCCCGGAAGGCGAAGTCTATCACGCCATCGAAGCGTCAAAAGGCGAACTCGGCGTATATATGAAATCGAACGGCGGACCGAAACCCGACCGCGTTCATTTTCGAGGTCCTAGTTTCGTCAATCTCGCCGCTCTGCCCGTAATGAGCGAAGGCGAAATGGTCGCCGATGTCGTGGCGATTATCGGTTCGCTTGATATTGTTCTTGGTGAAATTGACAGATAATTTTATGACTGAAAATCAGGAAAAAGAACTTTTTAATACTCTCGCAACTTTGGTTACGGGAGTGCGAACAATTCAAACGGATGTTCGGGAAATTAAAGTGACATTGAATGAGCATTCTCAAATCCTGAATGAGCATTCTCAAATTTTAAGTCGTCTGGACGCAAAAACAGATAGCATTGCCGAAACGGTAATGACGAATGATAAAAGGCTAACCGCAGTTGAAAAAGATATGTCGGATTTGCGCGGCGGAATTCACTAAAAATTATGGCATCAGCAGTTGCAACGGATTTTACCAATCAAGTTAAAGTAACCGACGAGGTAGCGCAGTTTTCGTCGGCGGTCGTCGAGGAAATGAAATCGCATCTGACGAAATATCCGCCGGAGCGGAAGCGTTCGGCGTTGATTCCGCTGTTGTTCATCGTTCAGCGCGAGCGTGGTTATCTGGATAATCCGGGCGTGAATTTTCTGGCAAAATTTCTTGATTTGCAGGTTACGGACATTTGGGAAACGGCGACGTTTTATTCGATGTTCAATCTGCGAAAGATTGGCAAATATCATATACAGGTTTGCAAAACTTTGTCGTGCCGCATTATGGGCGAGCCAGAAATTACTGAGCATATTTGCGACAAACTCGGCATTCACGTCGGCGAAACGACGAGCGACGAAAAATATACCGTGTCGCGTGTCGAATGTTTGGGTTCCTGCGGAACTGCGCCGATGATGCAGATAAATTTCGATTATCACGAAGATTTAACGACGGAAAAGGTTGATAGGATTTTGGATTCGCTGAAATAATGGAAGTCAAATTTGAAATGTTTCGCGGAACTTTTGCCAGTTGGGAGAAATTATTTCAGGAAGCGGCGGAATTTGCCGGTCGCATCGGTCGGGATCGTCTAATCGGCATTTCCCATTCGTGCGATAACAACGAAGGAGTCGTTACGGTTTGGTATTGGTTTTGAAATGGCTTCGGATAATTTCAGATTTAAAATCTGAAATTATCCGGGTATCCGGGATTTGTCGGTTTGAATAAATTTTAATGAGAAAAATTTTCTTAATTTTTAGTTTATTGTTCTTTGCCAATTCAATCGGCTTCGCGCAGGAAAGCGGCAACCGTAATTATAATCAACAGCGGCGCAAACCGACGCAAAATTCCGGCGTTTTAACCGTGAATATCAACGGAAAAGATTATTATTTCGTCGAAGCGAATGTCGCAATGAACGTCAAAGCCGACGCTTACGTCGCGGTTTTCGGTCTGTCGCAGGAAGCGATGACGGCGGCGGAAAGTAACGATAAAATCAATCGTTTAATCGCGGCTTTCACACGCGAACTGGAAAGTCTGGGCGTTAAACGCAACGACGTTTTCGTGGACTTTATTACGCAGAACAAAGTTTATGATTACACGGCGAGCGGCAATGTTACGACGGAAAAATTTACGGGTTTTGAAACTAAGAAGAACATCGCCGTGCGTTACAGCGACCGAGAGATTTTAGAAAAAATCATCGCCGCCGCAACGAAAAATTCGATCTTTGATTTGATAAAAGTTGATTATGTCGTGAACGATATTAAATCGGTCAACGCACGGCTTTATGAAGAAGCGGTAAAAATCGTCAAGCAGAAGGAAGCAGCTTACGCTAATTCGTTCGGTATAAAAATATCGCCGTCAAACGTCGCCAACGAAAAATACGACGTATTTTATCCGGGCGAATTATACGCCGGTTATCAGGCGTTTGAAGCAGGAAATACTTACGGCGGTTACGATAATAATAGAGTAATTTTACAGCGCAAGACGAAAACTTTTTATTACGAACCGCTCGATGCGAGCGATTTCGATTCGGTTATTAATCCGATAGGAATCGAACCGATGGTGCAGTTCACGCTTTATTTGAAAGTGCAATACGAATTAAAAAAGTAATGCGAAGTATTTTCGTTTGCACAATTCTGGTTTTTTGTTGCTTGGCAATTAGTTGCGGACTTCAAAATTTTATTTCGATTGGTCACGGAGTCGCTGTTACAGAATCAATGTCTCCGACAATTAAAGCAGGCGATCATTTTGGTTACGGCGGAGTCAAAACGAATGACACAGAATTGTTGGATAGACTTGATATTATCGTTTTCAAAGTTTACGCCAACAGTGAGGAAAATATAAAAGAAGATACTATGTTCGTTTTTCGGGTAATCGGAATGGAAGGTGAAAAAGTTGAACTGAAAAAAGGCAAGGTTTTCATCAATGACCAATTATTAAAAGAGCCTTTTGAAAAAATCGAATCAACCGATAGTTTCGCGCCAATCATTATTCCGAAAGGTGAGTATTTCGTTTTAGGAGATAATCGTCCGAATAGCTTCGACAGCAGATTTTGGAAACACAAAACCGTTAAAAGAAGCGATGTTTTAGGAGTTGTCAGCAACATTATTCGCAAAGAAGATTACGATAATGGCAAGCGTTGGTAAATTAGTTTATGGAAATCAAAGCAATCGGCTGTGAACCTTTACAGTTAAAACGTGTACATCTAAAAGATTCGCACACGCTGAAGGTTTATCAGGAAAATAACGGTTATAAATGGCTGAAAAAGGCTCTTGATATGTCGCCCGCCGATATTATCGAGGAAGTGAAAAAGTCGGCGTTGCGCGGGCGCGGCGGCGCGGGTTTTCCGACGGGAATGAAATGGTCGTTTGTGCCGAAAGAAACGCCGAAACAGAAGTATGTCGTCTGTAACGCCGACGAATCCGAACCGGGAACATTTAAAGATAGATATTTGCTCGAACGCGATCCGCACGCGCTGATCGAAGGAATGCTGATTGCGGCGTTCGCACTCGGCTCGAAGGCTTGTTACGTTTATTATCGCGGCGAATACAAATATCTGATTGACATAATGGATAAAGCCATCGCGGAAGCGAAAGCGGCTAATCTCATTGGCGACAACATTTTAGGCAGCGATTTTTCGTGCGAATTTTACACGCACACCGGCGCGGGCGCGTATATCTGCGGCGAGGAAACCGCGCTTTTATCGAGTCTCGAAGGTTATCGCGGACATCCGCGAATGAAGCCGCCGTTTCCGGCAATCGAAGGTTTATACGCTTCGCCGACGGTCGTCAACAACGTCGAAACTTTGACCGCCGTGCCGCAAATTATCGAAATGGGCGGCGAAGCGTGGCATAATTTAGGAACGGAAAAATCGGGTGGCACAAAACTTTGGTCGGTCTCCGGTCACGTTAAAAAACCCGGCGTTTATGAACTTCCGATGGGCTATATGGATATGGAAAAGTTCATAATGGAAGACTGCGGCGGCATCCGCGACGGACACGAATTGAAGGCTTGCATTCCCGGCGGCTCGTCGGTTTATGCGATGCGGGCAGACCAGATTATCGGAAAAAAAGTCAGATTGGATTATGAAGGTTTAGTTGAAGCCGGTTCGCTCGTCGGTTCGGGCGGTTTTATCGTGATGGACGAAACGGTTGATATGGTTGATTCGACCAAAAATCTGACCGAATTCTACAAACACGAATCGTGCGGCTGGTGTACTCCGTGCCGCGAAGGAACCGACTGGCTGACCAAGATTTTCACGCGCATTGCCGACGGCGGCGGACGACCGGAAGACGCGCAGTTGATTTTAGATTTGGTTGACAACATTGAAGGCAAATCATTTTGCGCTCTCGGCGACGCGGCAGCGTGGGCGATTCAGGGCGCGATTAAAAGATTTCCCGAAGATTTCAAACCGTATCTGACCGAAGGAAAGAAATTTTCTAACGGTAACGGAAACGGAACACATTAATTTTATTTAAGGAGGAAAAACATTATGGGTAGAGGAGATAAAAGAACACGAAAAGGTAAAATTTTCGCCGGAAGTTTCGGCAAAACCCGTCCGCAAGGCAAAAAGAAAACTGCGACGACCAACAAAGAAGCAGCCACTAAAAACGAAGAATAATTTTTAGTTTTATTATTTAAAAAATGTCAGAACCGATCAAAGTTACGATTAACGGGCAGGAATTTGAAACCGAAAAAGGTGCGCGGCTGATTGACGTTTGCCGCGAGCAAGCCTTTAACATTCCTTCGTTTTGCTATTATCAAGACCTTGCTTTGCAGGCTTCGTGCCGGATGTGTCTGGTTCGCATCGAAAAGATGCCGAAACTCCAGACTTCCTGCACGATTACCTGCACGGACGGGATGATTGTGACGACGCAGAGCGCGGAAATCGAAAAAGCGCAACGGGCGATGGGCGAGTTTTTGCTTGCTAATCATCCGCTTGATTGTCCGGTTTGTGATCGCGGTGGCGAGTGCGAATTGCAGGAAATGATTTTCGATTGGGGCGATGTCGAAGAGCGGTTTACCGAAAAGAAAAACGCCACGCCGGAGAAGTTTTTGTCGCCGATTGTCGCCAATGACCCGCAACGCTGTATCGTCTGCAAACGCTGCACGAGAGTTTGCGACGAATGGATGGGCGAAGATGCCATCGAAGCCGGAAATCGCGGCGCGAATACGGTCATCGGAACTTACGGCGGCTGGCTCGGCTGTTCGCAGTGCGGAAACTGTATCGAAGTTTGCCCGACGGGAACGCTTTTAGACGGCGTTTACCGGCACGAAACTCGACCTTGGGAATTAGATCAGACGATTACGACCGACACATATTCGTCGGACGGAATGCAGCTTTCAATCGGTTCACGCGCCGGTTTGGTGCATCGAATCGTCGCCCGCGACCGATACGTTGACGGTTTGAACGGCGAATTTTTGGACGTGAAAGCCAGATTCGCGCACGAATTCATCAATCACGCCGATAGAATCAAAACGCCGATGATTCGTTATAAAAAAGGCGGTAAATTGATTCCGGCGACGTGGGACGACGCGATTCATTTCGTGGCGAATAAATTTAAGGAAAGCGGAAACAATATCGGTGTCGTCGGCACGGCGCGTTTGACGAACGAATCAATTTTCACTTTGAAAAGGTTTGCGAAAGAAGTCGCTAATTCCGATAATTACGCGATTTCCGATAAATATGATTTGTCGCCGTTTTTCGATAATTTGTCCGCGCCTTTGGCAACACATAAAGAAATTCGCAAAGCGAAAACGATTTTGCTGATTGGCGGCGAACCGGAAGAAGAGCAGACTTTTACGGCGAAACAGATTCGTCAAGCGGTTCGCAACGACGGCGCGAAATTCATCGTCGTCAACGACACTCCGATTCGTCTGACAGCGCAGGCGACGCAGTTCGTTCACATCAATCCGAATTCTTACGATGCATTCGTCGCGGCTTTAACCGACTCGGAAAACGATGCGGCGAACGCGAAAAAACTCGGCATCGAAATCACGGAACTCGCCGATTTGTTCAAAACCATTGACGAAACCGAAGGCGATTTCGTCGTGATGTTCGGCGGCGATTTATCAATCGAAGCGCAGACGATTTTGGCGAATGCGGCGGACGTTTTCGCCAACGAAAAAAGCCGCGTTTTATTTCATCCGCTGCCGCTTTACAACAATTCGGTTGGCGCACACGATATGACGACGGGCAGAAAACAGCTCGTGGAAGTTTTGAAGAACTCGAAATCGCTTTTGATCGCCGGAAGTTTGCCGGAAGAACAGGTTAATTTATTGGCGAACAAAGATTTCGTCGTCGTGCAGGAACTCTTTGAAACCGCGACGACCGAATTTGCTGATGTCGTGCTGCCTGCCGCGAGTTTTGCGGAGATGGACGGGACTTATACGAACAATACCGGATTTGTTCAGCGCGTTCGGCAGGCAATCGAGCCGGTCAATCAGGCAAAAGCCGATTGGATGATTACTTCGATGGTCGCCAGAGAAATGGGCGTTGATTTCAATTACAATCGGTCAGCGACGATGGTTTTCAAAGCGATTGCGGACAATGTTCCGGCTTACGATGGGCTTCGTTACCCGGCGTTGAAAGATGAATCAAAACCCGTTCAGGCGAAATATCCGATTTCGGCGGCGAAAGATTTATCGAAGGAAAAAGACGCGCTGAAAGCGAGCGTCGAAAAACTTTCTGACGAAGCTAATAAAACCACCGAAACGCCGCGCGTCGGACACAAACTGCACCGTTTGACGACAATGACGAGCAGGACGAAACAATTTCATTTATTAGCAAACGGCAATCCGAAACCGGATAATTTACTGGTTTCGCCGCTCGTGCAGTTTAATCTGGACGGTACGCCGCGAACGCCGGAAATCGCCATAGCGGTCAATCAAACGGACAAAATTTCCGATGTCAAACGCACCGTCGGCGCAGAGGCGATTGACGGAAAAGCCTAGCGAAAACGGTTAGAGTTTATTCTGAAACAGTTTCGCGTTATTAAAATTTCATAAGTTTATGGAAACTATCGTAAAAGCAGTTTTCCCGATTGCCGTCATCAGCGTCGGCATTTTAGCCGCGTTTCAGGGCGTTTTGATGATCGTTGCCTACACGGTTTTGGCGGAACGCAAAGTTTTGGGTTGGATGCAGGGACGTATCGGACCGAACCGCGTTGGACCGTGGGGCGTTTTGCAGCCGTTTGCCGACCTTTTCAAATTCATTTTTAAGGAAGACATCGCGCCCGACAAATCAACGAAATTCGTTTATTTTCTCGCGCCTTTGGTTGCTTTAACCTGCGCTCTGCTGCCGATTGTGGTTTATCCCTTCGGTCCGGCGATTACGACGGTTGACTGGACTTTTCTGCCCTACGGTTTGGGCGAAGGCGTTCGGCAACTGCCAATGACGATTGCCCAGATTGATGTCGGCGTGTTGTTCGTTTTGGGAATTACATCGGTCGGCGTTTACGGCATCGCACTCGCGGGTTGGTCGTCGAATAATAAATACAGTTTGATGGGCGGACTGCGTTCGTCGGCGCAGATGATTTCCTACGAATTGGCGATGGGCGCGTCGGTCATCGGCGTTGTAATGCTTTCCCATTCATTAGAATTGGGCGGCATTATTCAGGCGCAGATTACCTCTCCGTGGTATATGCGTTGGTTTATCATTCCGCAATTCATCGGTTTTATCGTTTTCTTAATCGCGGCATTTGCGGAAACGAACCGCGTTCCGTTCGACTTGCCCGAAGCCGAAACCGAACTCGTCGCCGGATTTCATACCGAGTATTCCGCACTGAAATTCGCGCTGTTTTTTATGGCGGAATATGTGAATATGTTCACCGTTTCCGTGATGGTAACGGTTCTGTTTTTGGGCGGCTGGTATGTTCCCGGTTTGGGACACATTTTCGATCCGGGTTCGATTCCCTACGCGCTCGTCAGCCACGTCGCGTTTATCGGTAAAATCTGCGCGTTCCTGTTTTTCTACATCTGGATTCGCGGCACGTTACCGCGTTTCCGTTTCGACCAACTGATGAACTTCGGCTGGAAATTTCTACTGCCGCTCGCGCTGGCAAACGTGATCGTAACAATTATCGTCGTTTATTTCTTGAATAGATAACTTTTAGTGGTAAGTGGTAAATGGTAAATGGTAAGTGAAAAACTTTCCGAAATTTACCACTTACCACTTACCATTTACCACTACTGGAATGGCAACAACCGCTTTATTTTTTCTTTTCGCCGGACTCGCCATCGCGTGTGCGATTTCGATGGTTTATCACGAAAATCCGCTGTACAGCGCGATCTCTCTGGTCGGCGTGTTCATCGCGCTGTCGTGCGTTTATATCACGCTCGCCGCACCGTTTATCGCCGCCGTGCAGATTTTGATTTACGCGGGCGCGATTATGGTTTTGGTCGTTTTCGTCATTATGCTCCTTAATCTCGACGACGATAAACCGCTGAACAGGTTACGGTATTTATATGCCGTCGGCGGCGGTTTGGGATTGGTTTTACTGGTGCAGACATTTTTCGTTTTCTACGCCGTGATGCGCGCGCCGAAGCA
Organism: uncultured Pyrinomonadaceae bacterium; assembly: GCA_964244835.1. GTDB lineage: Bacteria > Acidobacteriota > Blastocatellia > Pyrinomonadales > Pyrinomonadaceae. The sequence goes on along the minus strand of CAXTKJ010000033.1, from coordinate 8,093 downwards.
GGAAGTGAACACGGAAGTTACGGTCGGCAAAACTTTGAGCATCGGGACTTCGATGTACACCGAATATCTGCTGCCGGTCGAAATCGTCGGTATTTTGCTGTTGATGGCAGTCATCGGCGGCGTGATTTTGGCGCGTCGAATTGACCAGCCGAAGTTGGAATTAGTCGTTGACAACGAAATGAGCAAACGCCCCGGCAAGGAAGATGTTCCTTTGGGAATGTAAAATTTAAGATTATGGAACCGAGTTTAGCAAGCTATCTGGCACTTTCAGGAATTTTATTCAGTATCGGCGCAGTCGGCGTGATTTTCAAGCGCAACGCGCTCGGAATGTTTATGTGCATCGAGCTGATGCTCAACGCCGTCAACTTAACTTTTGTCGCCTTTTCGCGCTATTACGCCGACGTAACCGGACAGCTTTTCGTTTTTATGGTGATGTCGGTCGCCGCTGCCGAAGCCGCCGTCGGTTTAGGAATTATCATCGCGTTTTTCCGCAACCGGCTTTCGATTGACACGGACGACGCGAGTATTTTGAAGAATTAGTTTTTTCGCAATGATTAACGCCGGTGTTTTGACATTTCAGGAGTTTGCGATGCGCGAAACATTACCGTTATCAAAAATTCACGAAGCGGTATTTGAATTTTTGCAGGGGCGCGAAGATGTCGTTTTATTCGGGGCGCAAGCCGTCAACGCTTATGTCAGCGAACCGCGAATGACGCAGGATATTGATTTGCTCTCGACACGTGCCGACGAGTTAGCCGAAGAGCTAAAAGATTTTTTGAATCAAAAATTTCATATCGCCGTCAGAGTGCGGACAGTTGCCGACGGCAAAGGATTTCGCGTTTACCAAATCCGAAACGAAGGCAATCGTCATCTGGTAGATTTACGAATGGTTTCAGAATTTCCGGCGACTGAAACGATTGAGAAAATTAAAGTTTTGTCGCCGGTCGAATTGTTGACCGGCAAAGTAATTTCCTATCATTCGCGCCAAGGCAAACCGAAAGCGGGAACGGATTACAGAGATTTGGGAATGTTGCTGTTGCGATTCCCAGAATTGAAAGAAAAAGTTTCGGAAAGTTTGCGAGCGAAAAATGTCAGCGATTCGGTTTTGGAAATTTGGGCGGAGATTTCCAGTCAGAATTTTCAGTTTGAGGACGAAGACGAAGATTTAATTTTTTAGAATGCTGATCTGAAATATTATTATAATTTTATTAAACAGCGATTATGAACGAGGAAGGCGATTCAACTGGCGAAAGTAATGAAGAAATAAAATTACGCACGTCAAGCACACGCGGACTTCTTTATGATCGGATACGCAAACAAGTTGAGCATGAAGATTCTTTGGTAAATCAAAGGTTAAATTGGTTGCTATTGTCGCAAGGATTTTTATTTGTAGCTTTTGGTTCATTGTTACCAAACGAAAAAATTTTCGATAATAAAACTGCGATACTCTGTTATCTCGGAGTTTTCGGTTATGTTTTGGCTTTATTTACGTTTTTTAGTATAAGTGCAGCTTTTGATTCACTTGGGAATTTACGTTTTCTTTGGTTTTCAAGTATATGTGAGAATAAAATTAACGAAAATAACATTGAAAAAATAAAAGAATTCGTTGAAAAGGAAATGATCAAAGAGGGTTTTCCCCAAATCACTTGGATGATTAAAAATAATTATTTGAGAGGAATTGGTGTCGCTGATTATTTACCTTTAGCAACTATGATTATTTGGATTTTTATTATTGGTGCAGTCTTGTGGTTTGAAGTGTGCTGGATAATAACTTTCTCAATTTTACTGGCTTTAACTGCAATCAGTTTGATTTCTTTTATTTCTTTAGAAAGATTAAAAAAGTCAATAAGAAAGCGGTCTTGAATCCTTAAAATCTGTTTGAATTTTCTGATAACAAATGACTGAAAACAATTTTTTAAGTCTAATAATTTTCGCGCCTTTGCTCGGTGCGGTCATCAATTATTTGATCGGCGGGCGGCTGAGGAACGAACTTTTCAGCAGCGTGGTCGCGTGTTCAGCGGTCGGCGTTTCGTGCGTCGTGGCGTTTATGGTGGCGTTCGGTATCGGCACGGGACAGACGGGCGCGTTACACGCTGATGCGCCGATTCTCGACCAGATTTGGACTTGGATTCAGGTCGGCGGTTTTCGCGCTGATTTCGGCTTGGGAATGGATCGGCTGTCGGGGATTTACGCTTGCTTTATCACGTTTGTCGGTTTGCTGATTCACATTTTTGCGACGGGTTATATGCACGGCGATAAAAGTTTTTACCGCTTTTTCGCTTATCTGAATCTGTTTATGTTCTCGATGCTGACGCTCATCCTGGCGGATAATTTTCTGCTGATGTTCGTCGGATGGGAAGGTGTCGGGCTGTGTTCTTATCTGCTCATCGGTTATTACATCAAGCGCGACGAAGCGAGAAAGGCGGCGAAAAAAGCTTTTGTCGCCAACCGCATCGGCGATTGGGGCGTTTTGATGGGCGTGTTTTTGATTTTCACGACGACCGGCTCGATCTCGTTTTTTGAAAAAACGGTGGACGGCGTGAAAGTTGAAAGTTCGATTAACATTTTGTCGGCGATGGCGGCTGACCCGTTCACCTGGGGCGCGTTGGTTTTCGGCGGCGTTACTTCGATTGCGATTCTTTTGTTTATCGGCGCGACGGGAAAATCGGCGCAGATTCCGCTGTTCGTCTGGCTGCCGGACGCGATGGCGGGACCGACTCCGGTTTCGGCTTTGATTCACGCGGCGACGATGGTTACAGCCGGAGTTTATCTGGTCGTGCGCTGTAACGGAATTTACCAAAACGCGCCGACGGCGATGTTTATCGTAGCGATCATCGGCGCGGCGACGGCGATTTTTGCGGCGACGATTGGACTCGCGCAGAACGACATCAAAAAAGTTCTCGCTTATTCGACCGTTTCACAGCTCGGTTATATGTTTCTCGCCTGCGGAGTCGGCGCGTTTGTCGCGGCGATTTTTCACGTTATGACGCACGCTTTTTTCAAAGCTCTGTTGTTTCTCGGTTCGGGGTCGGTCATTCACGGAATGCACCACGAACAGGATATGCGGAAAATGGGCAACTTGAAAAAGTATATGCCGATCACGTTTATCACGATGGCGACGGGTTGGCTGGCGATTTGCGGTATTCCGATTTGGGCGGGATTTTTCTCGAAGGACGAAATTCTTTATCGGACTTTCGCCGCGACTAATGCGACGGCGGACGCGACGATGCTCGGCTTTCACGTCAATAAAATTTTGTGGGTCGTCGGTTTATTCACGGCGGTTTTGACGGCGGTTTATATGACGCGGCTGATGTGGATGACGTTTTTCGGCGAATCGCGTTTCGATTACGTTTTGCCGACCGTCGAAAATCCGCACGAAGCGTCCCGCGCCGAAGAAAATGCTTTTGCGATGGGCGACGCGCACGACGCACAGGTTTCACACGGACACGATACGCATCACGACGCGCACGGACACGATGCGGCGCACGACGACGACGATGACGACGAACATCACGAACATCTGACAGCGGATTTCAAACCGCACGAATCGCCCTGGGTGATGACCGTTCCGCTGATTGTGCTGGCGATTCTTTCGACGTTAGGCGGTTTAATTGGCATTCCATACGCGATGAGTTCGGCAGTCGGGGCAGGCGATGTGAATACGTTTGAACATATTCTCGAACCGATAATTTATAAAAAATCTGGCGCACACGATTCACACGCGCCGTCGGCGACGCATTCGGAAACATCGGTCGAACCGCAAAAAGAAGTCAAGCATTTCTATGCTTCCGCGCCCGCCGCGAAAACCGAAGAACATTCGACCGGCGGCGAACACGCCGTACATAACGCGGATGATTTATTTTGGGAACGAGTATTAGCAGCGGTTTCCGTGCTTCTGGCTTTAGCCGGAATCGGCATCGGGATTGCAGTATTCGGTAAAACGCCGCTGCGACAAATGCCGAAAATTCTCGAAGACAAATGGCGCATTGACGAGCTTTATAACGGCTATATCGTTGACCCGTTGACCAGATTTTCGCGCAACGGTTTGTGGAAAGGTTTCGATGTCGGATTTGTTGACGGCATCGTCAACGGCATCGGTCATTCGGTCGCCGCGCTCGGTTCGGTGGCGCGTTCCGTTCAGGTCGGCTTCGTTCGCAGTTACGCCGCGTTTATTTTATTCGGCGCGTTGATCGTCATCGGATATTTTATTTATTACGGGTTTAAATTAATCAGCTAAATGTCGTATTCAAATTTCACAACTAAAAATTTGAAAGATAGATTTGGAGTCGAAGAAGTATTTCGCGCCAAAATGTTCGACGACGTTAAGCCGCGTCCCATAAGCGATTTGCTGACGACTTTTTTGGCGCAGAATACTGATTTTGCAATTTTGCAGAAAACTGAAAAGGCGCGTTCCGAATTTATTATTGCGCCGATTTTCGCCGAATTAAGACAGCAGGCAGCGGAAAAAATCAGCGTTTTTTCCGGTTGGGAACTGAATATTGACGCGAGTCAGGGTTTGACGGGCAGATGCGATTTTCTGGTTTCACGAACGCCCTATCAGGCGGTGATGGAATCGCCCATCGTCGTCGCCGTCGAAGCCAAACAGCAGGATTTTGATAAAGGAACGACGCAATGCCTCGCTGAAATGGTCGGCGCACGAATTTTTAATGAACGTGAAAACAATCCGCAAACCGAAATATACGGCACGGTAACGACCGGCGATGCGTGGCGATTTTTGATTTTGCGCGGCAATCAGGGATTAATCGAGCCGAATTTGCTGACGCTGAAAGATATTGACAAAATTTTCGGAATTCTTTGGGCGATGACTTTCGGCGAGATAAAAAAATAATTTTATGGATTTTATACAAGAGTATTTTCTATCCAATCTCTTAACGATTTTAATTTTACTTCCGGCATTCGGGGCGTTGTCGGTGCTTGGGCATCAGATGTTTTGGAAGAGCGAGGACAAGCTGAAATGGATCACGCTTTTCTGGACGGTGCTGAACTTTGTCATTTCCCTGTTTTTGATTTTCGACAAAGGCGCGGTTTCGGCGAACGGATTTTTCTTTGAGAAAAATATCCCCTGGATTAAGGCGATCAACACGAATTATCACGTCGGCGTGGACGGTTTGAGTTTATGGCTGGTAGTTTTGACGACGTTTATAATGCCGATTGCGATTATCTCGACGTGGCACGCCGTCGAAAAACGCTCGACCGCTTTTTACGTTTTCCTTCTGCTTTTGGAAAGCGCGATGCTCGGCGTTTTCGTTTCGTTAGATTTGCTGGTTTTCTACCTGTTTTTTGAAGCGTCGCTCGTTCCAATGTTTTTCCTGATCGGAATTTGGGGCGGCGATAATCGGATTTACGCGGCGGTCAAATTTTTCGTTTATACGGCGTTAGGAAGTTTGCTGATGCTGGCGGCAATCGTCGGATTATATTATCTGCACGCGACGGCGACGGGCGTTGGAACATTCGATTACGTTACTTTGCTCAGTACAATGAAAGCCGGAAAATTGGCTTTTGTCGGAAATCAGCAATATATTGGAACGCTTTTGTTCTTCGCGTTCGCGCTGGCTTTTGCGATTAAAGTTCCGCTGTTCCCGTTTCATACCTGGCTGCCCGACGCGCACACCGAAGCACCGACTGCCGGTTCGGTCGTGCTTGCCGCCGTGATGCTGAAAATGGGAACTTACGGCTTGATGCGGTTTAATTTCAATTTATTTCCCGATGCCTCGCGTGAATTCGCGTGGCTGTTTATCACGCTCGCGGTGATTGGAATTATCTACGGCGCACTCGTCGCAATGGTTCAGCCGGATATTAAAAGGCTCGTCGCGTATTCGTCCGTGTCGCATATGGGTTTCGTGATTTTGGGAATGTTTTCGTTCACCGAACAGGGAATGCAGGGCGCACTTTATCAAATGCTGAATCACGGCATTTCGACGGGAGCGTTGTTTTTGCTCGTCGGATTTATTTACGAACGCCGACACACTCGCGCCATCACCGAATTCGGCGGGATTGCGAATGTGATGCCGATCTTTGCGACGATTTTTGTTTTTACTTCGATGTCATCCATCGGACTTCCCTTTTTGAACGGCTTCGTCGGCGAGTTTTTGATTATGCTCGGAATGTGGAATTCGACCGTTTTGGAAATTACGAATACGGTGAACTGGAATTACGTCGCCACGATGCTCGCCGGAACGGGTGTAATTTTTGCGGCGGTTTATCTGCTTTGGATGATTCAGCGCGTGTTCTTCGGCAAAATTACCAATCCGAGCAACAAACGCCTGCTCGACTTGAACTGGCGCGAACTCGGTTTGATTGCGCCGCTTCTTTTCCTGATGGTTTTTATGGGCGTTTATCCGCGACCGTTTTTGGACGCGACGCAAAAAAGCATTTTGGATATTCAGGCGCGAGTTTTGAAATTGCCTGCAAGCCAACCGATTGAAAAGGCGGAAGCGCATCAATAAATGGGCGATGAGGAGTTTTTTATGAACAGCGAATTTACCGCGATTATCGAACGAGACGAAGATTGGTATATCGCCTACTGCCCGGAAATTCCGGGAGCGAACGGACAGGGAAAAACTTTAGAAGAATGTCGGGCGAATCTTTCCGCCGCCATCAGTTTAATTTTAGCCGACCGCCGGGAAGACGCTCTGCGCGGTGTTCCGCCGGAAGCGATTCGTGAAACGGTAACGGTCGGCGTATGAAACGCGGTTCACTTTTGAAGCATTTGCGAAAACACGGCTGTTTTTTGAAACGCGAAGGAAAAGAACATTCTTTGTGGAGCAATCCGCAAACCGGCGCGACCGAAGCCGTGCCGAGACACACGGAGGTATCGAATCTTTTAGCAAAGAAAATTTGCCGAAATTTATCAATACCGACACCATAATTAAATGAACGTATTTTTATTTCAACTAACTAACCCGAACACGAACATTTCGATAATTTTGCCCGAAGTAATCGTCGCCGTCGCCGGAATCGTCGTAATGCTTTACGACACTTTTTTTCCGAAACAGCGCAGCGTTACGGGCATCATTTCCATCGTCGGATTAGTTTTGGCGGGCATTGTTTTATACACGATGTGGACGGACGGCGCGGGCGCGGCGAACGCCTGGAACGGAATGGTCGTCAACGACAATCTGCGGCTCGGATTTTCGTTCGTCTTTCTGTTTGTTACAGCGATGACGGTTCTAATTTCTACCGTCTGGACGGAGCGCGAAGACGTGCCAATCGGCGAGTATCATTGTCTTTTATTGTTTGCGACCGTCGGAATGATGTTTATGGCTTCGGGGAATGATCTGGTCGTGATTTTTCTCGGACTCGAAACTTCTTCGATTGCGACGTATGTAATGGCGGGCTTGCGGCGAACGGATTTACGCTCGAATGAATCTTCGATGAAGTATTTTATTTTGGGTTCGTTCGCGTCGGCGTTTCTGCTTTACGGAATGGCTTTGATTTACGGCGCAACCGGAACGACGAACGTAACGGAAATCGCGGCGGCGGTCGGCAATCCGAATTTCCCCGCGCTGCTTTTAATCGGCGGCGCAATGCTGATCGTCGGGTTCGGTTTCAAAGTCGCTACCGTTCCGTTTCACGTCTGGACACCCGACGTTTACGAAGGCGCGCCGACTCCGATCACGGCGTTTATGGCGGCTGGTCCGAAGACGGCGGCGTTCGCTTCGTTCGTCAGAATTTTCGTTATCGGATTTCCGTTGATTGCGGGCGCGCAGGCTTCCGGCTACCTGCACGAATCGTGGATTACGGCGTTGTCGGTGATGGGAATGCTGACGATGACCGTCGGCAACATCGCGGCGATTGTGCAGAACAACGTGAAAAGAATGCTCGCATACTCTTCAATCGCGCACGCCGGTTACGCGCTCGTCGGATTTATCGGCGCGGGAATGGCAAAAGACGCGGCGGCGCGTGATGCGGCAATCGCTTCAGTCGCGTTTTATATGCTGACTTATGCCGTAACAAATTTGGGAGCGTTTGCGATTGTTACCTTGCTAGGGCAGAAAAACGACCGACGAACCGATTTTGAAGATTACAACGGCATTGGTTTCAAAACGCCGGTCTTAGCATTTTCGCTGTCG
>CAXTKJ010000032.1:0-53211 GCA_964244835.1 uncultured Pyrinomonadaceae bacterium | reverse complement strand
TCTTGCCGTCCGGCTGAATTCGCAGACTCTGCACGCCGCCTTCGACCAGCGGATTGAAGCTTGTGTCGAGCGAACCGTCCGCATTCAGCCGCGCCAGATATTTATAATTATTATTGAAATTGATGCCGGGAAAATTTCCGCCGATGATAACTTTGCCGTCGGTTTGTAACACCGCGTCGAAAATCGAATTACTTGCGCCGCCCGGTGGATTGAACGTCGCATCGAGCGTTCCGTCGGCATTTATCCTGGCGATTCGACCGCGCGTTACTCCGGCGATCTGTGTAAAATCGCCGGTTACGACAAACTTCCCGTCCGGCTGAATCAGGATCGTTCTGATGTTGTTGTTGGCAGCGACATCGAAAGCCGGATTAGCTCCGCCGGTTTCAAGAGTTTTTCTCAAGTGAAAGTTCGATGACACAATCGCCCCGCCGCCGGGTAAAAATTTGGCATCGGCGGCTCCGCCCGGAAAAATGCTCCTGTCGAATGAACTGTTGGTATTCAAACGATAGACGCTGTTACTGGTTGAAACTAAAATTTTCCCGTCGGCGCGAATATCTAATCCGGTTATTTCGCTGCTGGAAGGTGTCGGCGTAAATGCCGCATCGAGTGTTCCGTCAGCGTTGACTCTTGAAAGATTGTAGCGAACCTGATTATCCGTGTGCGTGAAACCGCCGCCGATTAAAACTTTTCCGTCAGGCTGGACGAGAACCGTGGTGCTTTTTCCGCTGTTGCCGAGAATCAAATTAAATGTCGAGTCAGCCGAACCGTCGGCATTTAATCTAATCAGCGCGGGAATTAAGGTATCTTGATTAACTATGCCGCCTAATAAAATTTTTCCGTCAGGCAAAATCTGGACATCTCTCAGTTCTTGCTGAACGCCGCTGTAGACTAATGAATTATCGAGATTACCGCCGACATCAAGCAAAGCTACATTCATACGGCTGGTTCCATTGTAGGTCGAGAAACCGCCGCCGAGCAGAATTCTGCCGTTAGCCGTGATTTCTATGTCAAAAATAAAACCGTTCGATCCCGCGCCGGATAAGTTAAAACTCGTATCAATCGAGCCGTCAGCGTTAAAACGTGCTAATCCTCTCACCGGAAAACCGTTGACGGTCGTGAAACTGCCGCCGCCGAGAATTTTTCCGTCCGATTGAACGCGAAGCGCAGTAACGGCACTGCTGCCGGAATTTGATCCAGCCGTCGTAATCGCGGAAAAGGCAGCATCCTGAGAACCGTCGGCATTTAAACGATAAATAAAACCGCTGTTGAAATTTGTATTGGCACCGGCACCGCTAATCAAAGTTTTATCGCCGGAAAGAAGTTCAACTTTCCAAATATCTGTTGTGGCAGTAAGAACTGCCGGTGAGTTAAAGGAAGCGTCGGGCGAACCGTCGGCAAGCACTCTGGCAACGCCGAAACGCGATCCGGCGGCATTATATGTAAAGCCGCCGCCGAACGTGATTTTGCCGTCGGCGGTTACTTTCAAATCGAGAATCGAGCCGCTAAAAGTCGCCCCGTTTCTCAATATATTAAATGAAGCGTCTAACGAACCATCAGAATTTAGACGGGCAATTCCCGGTCGCGCCTGACCGCCAACCGTGTCGAAATCGCCGCCGATGATAATTTTTCCATCCGATTGTACGGCAACGGCAAAGATATTTCCGCCGAATATACCGAAATTTCTGGTGCTGTAAATAATCGGCGGATTAAAGGTCGCATCAATCGTGCCGTCGGTATTGAGGCGAACGATTCCGCTTCTGGCGAATTTATTTGCCGCCTGAAAGTATCCGGCAGCCAGTATTTTTCCGTCAGGCTGAACAGCTATCCGATTGACTCTCGTTTGGTCAATGCTGCTGCTGTTTCTGACCTGTACCAAAGCCGGATTAAATGAAGTGTCCACTTCGCCCGCCGCCCGAACGGTGGAAAAAGAGGCGGTTAGAAATAAAAATGTGAGCGATAACATTATCACTCGTTTGAAGGAAAGTTGGGATTGACTCATTGTTATACTCCTGAAAAAATACATTCGATTGAAAATCGTTGATTCTCAATCACCAAAAGGATTTGTTCCGATAGTTTTAAGCGACGATACATTGTAAATTACATCGCACCGCTTGTAAATAATTTTTTCGCCGCCGCTAATGCCTCAGCAAAGAGTTATGGAATGATTTTCAGCCGAGTCAAGACTTTGGACTGCCGAATAATTCTGCGGCGATGTCCGAGCCTTTGGTTCGGCTTAATTTGTTTAAGGCTTTTACTAATTTATCGCGTGGATTTTCTTCGCGCTTTTTGAGTGTCTGCAAAACACAGATACAAGTTTCTCCGGTTTTCGCGCCCTCCGTGCTTTGTGAACCGCAACTCATTTTGCGGGCAATGACGACTTTACGGATTTCTCTTTCGGCATAGTTATTTTCCGCCGGAAGCGAGGCGTTTTGACACCATTGAAATAATTTTCACGCTGCTGTTTCCGTTATATATCAAGGATTTTCACGCTTCAGCGAAACTGAATCACGCAGTTGATAAAATCGCGCTTGAGGCGTTGATAGTTTTCGTCTTTACAAATGAGTTTGCCGTTGACGAACGTACCGTAAACCTGTGAAACGTCCGCCGTATAAATTATCGAAGCCGTCAAGTTTTCCGTTTTTACGTTTGCCAGCAGCGGTTCGTCGGCATTGACGACACAAGCGTCGAACGGTGCGCCGGCGGCGAACAATTCCGGCTCGAAGTTGTTCATCGCTCTGCGTCCGGCGACGGTCGCCTTGTTGACGGCGTATAATCCGCTGTCTTCGATTTCGCCGCCGATGAAAGTGTCGCGTTTGTGAGTTGTTAGGCGTTGACCGTAATCTAAAATCCGCAATTCCTCAAAAAAATTCAATCCGATATGGCTGTCCGTTCCGATGCTCCAATTTCCGCCGAACGATTGAAAGAGGCGAAGCGAGAAAATGCCGTCGCCCAAATTCCCTTCGGTACTCGGACACAACACGACGTTTGCGCCGGATTTCGCCAGCCGTTCGGTTTCATCTTCGGTTAAATGAGTCGCGTGAACGAGATGAAATCTTTCGTTTAATTCGACGTTATCGAGCAGCCATTCGACGGGTCTTTTGCCGAGATATTTTACAGAATCTTCAACCTCTTTTAACTGCTCGGAAATGTGTATGTGAAACGGAACATTTTGCGCCGATTCCTTAACAGCGCGCAAAATGTCGGGTGAATCAACGCCGCGCAGCGAATGAATGCCGACGGCAGCATTCGCGTCTTTATAAGATTTACAAACCTTTTCCGTCGCTTCATAAAGTTTTTGATAATCGTCAAAAGTCTGTGAAATAAATCTGCGCTGTCGTTCGTTCGGCGGAACACCGAAACCGCCTTTCTGGTAAAAAATCGGGATTAAAGTAATTTTTATTCCCGCTTCCCGCGCCGCTTCGACGAGTGCTTCGCCCATCGCCGCCGTATTACCGTAAGGCTCGCCGTTTTTATCGTGATGCAGATAATGAAATTCGGCGACGTTCGTATAACCGTTTCGCAGAAGTTCGGCGTACAACATCGCGGCGATGCTTTTTACCTGTTCGGGGTCGAGATTCAAAGCCAGTTGATACATCGCTTCGCGCCACGACCAGAAATCGTCGGCTTCGCGCCCGCTCGGATGCCGTTCCGCCAAACCCGCCATCGCATATTGAAAGGCGTGTGAATGCGCGTTCTGAAATCCAGGCAGAGCGTAGCCGTCAATGTATTCCGCGTCAGGATTTTCGGTTTGCGAAACGGAAACAATCGCGCCGTTTTCATCTATCGAAACCGCCGCGTTTTCAATCCAGCCGTCGTTTTGCAGCAATGCTTTGAATCGGTATGATTTCATTTCGTCAAATGCGCGATTAAACTTTCAAAAACCGGACGCAAAACAGTTCTCACGTCGTCGGCTCTTTCACTATCAAAAGTCAATTCATCGTCGTTCATATAAAGCGTTTTCGCCATCTCCAACTGCAAAGCGTGGATTCGTGTTTCAGGTCGCCCGAAAAATCTCGTAATCTGTCCGCCTTTGAACGGCGCGTTGTGATTCAACTGATATTTTCCCGCTTTTAATCCGTTCAAAGCAATGTCAATAATTTCCCGGTCGGCAGATTTTCCGTCGTTGTCTCCCAAAATCAAATCGGGAAACGGTTCGGGGTTGATGGTCGGCACAAACCGCCGAATCGAATGCGCGTCCCACAATAACGTCTGCCCGAATTTTTTTACGGTATCTGCCAGAAGACTCTGGATTTTACGATAGTAAGGTTGGTAATAAATTTCCAAACGCCTCTCTGTTTCGTCGTCGCCGGGAATGTATTTTTCGTCGAGATAAATATCATTGCCGAGGAAATCGGTGGACGGCGTTAAGCCGGTAATAATTCGCCCGTCATTATATAACGCCTTATTCCCCGCATCGCGGTTCAAATCAATCACCCAGCGACTGTATTTGGCGTGAATCACCGTGATTCCCAAATCCGGCGCGAAGTCATACAAATCGTGAACGAACCAATCAGTATCGTCCGGCTGCGCCGTTAATTCGGGACGATACTGCGATTTCAATTCTTCGGGAAATTCCGTTCCCGAATGCGGCACGCTCAGAATTACCGGGACTCGTTCGCCTCGCGGCTCGACAATAAAATAAGGCTCGCTCATTGTTTCGATTTTCGTGCGTTTTTCAAATGCGACGATCAAATAAAAAACCGTTCCTGAAGCGGCTTTTTTACTTCCTGAAAATTAAATGGATTCTAATGGTAACTATTCATTATATCCGGTATTTGATTGATATAACTATTGCTTTCAGCAAATTATTTTGAACGATAAACCAGAGCGGATTCGGGCTTTGTCTATGGTTTTTAAGGCGGAAACCCGCGCGTGAGCAAGGGTGCCTCAACCGGAACTTTTTGCACCCTTGCTCACGCGCGGGTTTCCGCCCCGGACATCAATCTCGAATTTGCTCTAATATTTTCTTTCCCGATTCAATACAAAACAAATTTAATTTTTCTTCAGTAACCTTTTTTCTTTTTCCGCCACCTGTCAGTAAGCGGGCGTAGTTAAAGCCGCCCCAAATAAATAAGTGGAAAAAATAAACTTGAGGAGAAAATGAATCGGATAAATTTATTAAAGTCATCAATCGCGGCAAAGTTTATAACGATTACACCTTGATTGTCGAATGATTTTTACTTGAAACAAACCGCTCTTTCACAAAATGATTGCGGGTCATTGGCAAATCGGTAATCACCCGAAATCACCTCACGGCAAACTTTCTCACCGACCTCACGAACGGCGGCAGGATGTCCATATCCAGCCGCCGCTCTTCTTTGCAAATGCTTTGGCAAACAATTTTTTCAAAGTTGCTGCCACTTTCGACTTTATTTGTTTCCGGCGTTTTTAATAATCTCGTCAGCGACTTTTTTAGCGATTTCGTTTTCTGCCGCTTCGACCTTAAAAATTGCTATCGGTTTTTCATCGCGCAGCAAACCGACTTCAACTGTTACTAATCCATTGACAACCGTATATTCTCCGCGCGGACTCAAGCCTTTCGGAGATTTTTTGGCGTTCACATATTTTACCGACGACTGTCCGCTGCGATTTTCGGGCGGATTCGATAAAAGCATTTCCAACTTATCACTCAACCGCAATCGCTCATCCGATTGAAATGTGCCTTTCTCAAAAAATAACGGCTGCAAAATTACCGGCATCGGTTGGGCGAGCGGTATCTTTTCCTTTTCCGGCGCATCGAAATAACCGATGTCGAAGTTTCTGACGGCTTCCTTATCGGTGTTCAATTTTATGTAGTATGGACGCTGGATGCCGCCGATGCTTTTCGCCAGTTCTTCGACTCTTTCGCCCGCCTCGCCGAACCATTTTTCGACATCTAAAAACTTTTCTCCGCGCAGACGATTGTTAAGCGTCATCGCTTCCAGCAGAGAATAAGTCAATAATCCCTGACTGTATTCGCCCGCCTCGTAACTGACGGCATCAGCCGTACTGCCCATTAAAACATATAAACCCGCCCGTTCATTCAGCCGGTCAAGCGCGCGCACCTGTTCGGCACTTTCGTCGCGGGCTTGCGGCGGACGCGGCGCGGTTAAATCAGCCTGCACCGCGCCGGCGGCACAGGTGTCTAAAATTACCGCCTTCTTTTTCGCCCGGATTCCGCCCTTAAATTCATTGACCCAATCAGCTAATTCCAAACTGCTGATGGTCGTATTTTCACGAATGGATTTATTTTGCAAATCGGATTTATTGAGCGTCGCCGCCTCGCTCGTGGGATATAAATAGATGTCGGAGAACGCGCTTTTTTCCGCTGCTTCGCGGCTTTCGTCGGTGATCGCCGTGCCGTGTCCGGCGAGATAAATAACGACAATATCTTCGGGTTTGGCTTGCGCGGCGATTTCGGCGAAGACGGCTTTGAAATTCTTTTTCGTCGGCTCGAAACGCCGAAAATTTTGTTTGATGTCGGCAGGCGGATTAAATTGCGCGGCGGCATTCGTTTCGGTACTGAGCAGGCGCAGATTTACCCGTTCACAAGGAATTTTCGCCTCGATTTCTTTACCGCAAAAAAGTTTCCGCGCCCCGATGGATAACGCCAGTGTCATATCTTCCGCGTCTTTAGCGGCAAAACGCAGTTTCAGTTTTTGGTCGGCGTAGTCGGAAACACCGGCGATAACGGCGTAAAACTTGCCGTCAAACGGCTCGCTTTTTTCCTTAGCGAGATTGACGATTTCCGAGCCGCGAAGCGCAATCGTCTCGCCGATTTTTTGCAGGTAAAATTTTTCGCTGCGGCTCTGCACGTCGCCCTCGCCGTTCCAGGTGATGATTTCCCCGGTATTAATATCCGTTTGAAGTTTATCTAAAGGAATTTCGACGTGCAGTTCGATTTCCGATTCCTTAGAATTTTTGTATTTTCCCCCGGTCGCGTCGTTGACCGCTTCGCTGCCGTTAATTTTAACTTCGACGCGCCCAATTCCGCCGCGCCGGTTAGTCAGCTTTAAATCCAAAGTATTGTTTTTTTGTTTCGACTGCGTGATTTCGACTTTCGGGTAAAGCGTTACGGAAAATTCACTGCGCGGTTTGATTTGATCGGCGATTATATCGCGCAGCAGATGGGGCAGATAGTAGTTTTTTTTCAACTGGTCGAGACTGATAATCTCGTAATTCGTCGGTGAATCGAAAACGACAAAGTGCATCAGTTTTTGCGCGTCCTGCGAAGCATCGAAGCGGCTGTCCGGCGTAATCACCACCCAATCGTTTTTATCGAGTGAAATCAGAGTTGCGGCGCATTTTTCGCGGTCGGTATGCCAGAGTTTTATCGTCGCGTCCCAACTGCCGCTCGCCAATAAATTTTTGTCCGGGGAAAAAGCGATTGAAGAAATTTCTTTGGTATGCCCTTGAAACGATTTGTAATTTCCGGCTTCGACATCCCACAGATTGATTGCGCCGCTTTTGTCCGCGCTCGCCAGATTTTTTCCGTCTATGGAAAACGAAATCGAATTAATTTTATCGGCGCGGGCATTCAAAGTTTTTTGAATTTGCCCGTTTTTCGCGCTCCACAGTTTAATCGTTTTATCGAAACTCGCGCTCGCCAGCGTTTGCTTGTCCGGCGAGAAAGCGATTGAAGAAATTTCATCCTGATGAGCCGCGAAAGATTTGATCTCGCTTGCCGCCGCCACGTTCCAAAATTTAATTATCCCGTCTTTGCCGCCGCTCGCCAGCGTCAATCCGTCCGGCGAAAACGCTACCGCGTTAACTCCTTTTTCGTGACTGCCGAGCGTCCTGCCGCCGCCGGTTTCGACGTTCCATAATCTGACCGAATTATCTTCGCCGCCGCTCGCCAGTTTGCCGTCCGGCGAAAAGGCGACCGAATGAATCGAAGAAGTATGCCCGGTGAGCGACCTGATCAATTTGCCGGTTTCGACGTTCCACAACTTGATCGTTTTATCAGTGTTGTCGCCGCTCGCCAGCATTTTCCCGTCCGGCGAAAATGCCAGCGTGGTGATGGCGGCGGCATTAAATCCGAAAAGCGCGGCTTGTTTATTTTCCGATTCGAGCGTTTTGGATTGCTCCCCGGTTTGGAGATTCCAAAGTTTTATTTTGTTATCAAAACTCGCGCCCGCCAGCGTTTTGCCGTCCGGCGAAAAGGCATTCGCCAAAACGTGCGTCGCGTGTCCTTCGATTGATTTTATCTGCTCGCCCGATTCGACTGCCCACAACTTGATGGCGCGGTCGCTGCCGACGCTGACCAATGTTTTTCCGTCGCCGGAAAAAGCGATTGATCGGACATAGCTGGTGTGTCCCGTGAGAGTTTTAACGAGCGTCGCTTTTTCAAGATTCCACAAATTGATTTTGTCGTTGCCGGCGATTGCCAGCGTTTTTCCGTCGGGCGAAAAGATGACCGAATAAATCAGCGATTCCTGATTTTCGATTATCTGCCGGGAATTTCCCGCAGCGACATTCCACAATCTGACGGTCGTATCTTTCCCGGCACTCACCAGAGTTTTTCCATCGGGCGAAAACGCCGCGAACAGTACTTCGTCCGTATGTCCTTCGAGCGTTTTGATCGGCTTCTTCGTTTTCGTATCCCAAAGTCTGACTGTTTGATCAACGCCCGTGCTTGCCAAAGTCGCGCCATCGGGTGAAAACACGACGGAGAAAACCCAATCGCTATGACCCTCCAACAAAGTCGGTTTGCCGGTTTCCAAATCCCAAAGTCGAATTGTCTTATCGCGGCTGCAGCTGGCTAATGTTTTTCCGTCCGGCGAAAACGCGACCGAGAGAACAAAATCGGTATGACCTTCAAATAAGTTGATTTGCCTGCCGGTTTCGATATTCCAGACTCTGACCGTTTGATCGAAACCGCCGCTCGCCAAAAACTTTTCGTCCCGCGATAAGGCGACCGAGATAATGTAATATCTATGACCGGAAAACGATTTGATTTGCCGACCGGTTTCGACATCCCACAATCTAAGCGTGTCGTCGCCGCCGCCGGTAGCGAGAGTTTTGCCGTCTTTCGTAATAGCGACCGAATTGATTAAGCTGGTATGACCTGTTTGAATGACGAGTTCGGGTTTATAACGCTTTTCGGCAGCGTCCGGTCGGTCGTCGGGGATTTGTCCGAAAGATTTGAAAAGAAACGCGCTGAAAACAAAGGCGAGTGATAAAACGAAGATTGATGTTTGCCGGAAAGTTTTCCGCCCGTGAAATATCTTACGCATTTCAGCCTCCGATTTTATTTGGCTCTGGTCGCCGTAAAATTAATCGGCGGAAGTCCTTTTCCATTTAAAGTTCCCTTCATTTTGTCGCCGTCAACATTGCCTTTTAGTTTCAGTTCGACGATTTGCCCCTGAACTTCGACTTTGGCGAGCGCGTCGAGCGTGTTGCCGGTAACTTTTATATCCTGAATCGTTCCGTTGCCGAGATGCGAGGAAAAAGTTCCGTTCACGGTTTCGCCGCTCTGTTCTAATTCGAGCGTTACGGGAATGGATTGTCCCATCGCTTCGCCGATCATATTCCATTTGCCGGTAACGTCAACGCCGCCCGCTTCAACCGCTGCGAGTTCCGCGACGACGAGTAACAGCGCATCGGTTTCCGTCATAAAAAATCCGATTAACTGCCGGGATTTCGGCTGTGTTCGTTTGAGCGAAAACGCCGTCGGGTCGGCATCTTTATTTTTGAGCAGTTCGTATTTCCATTTCGCCGCCTGAAAATTGCCTTCGATCTTTTTCATCAGCGGCGCGGCTTTCGTTGAATTTACCCCGATTCCCGTCCACGAAACGACTTCCGAATCGCCCTGCTGAAATTTGGTTTTTGAACCGGCTGGAAGCTCCTTGTTGAGCAAAGTGATCAAGGCGTTAAGTTTGGTTTTAACATCCGCCGGTCGGTCGGATTCGGCGATTTTGACTGCGCCGGCGGGCAGTTCGATTTCCGTCAGCACCGACTTATTCGGCGACGACGGAGTTCTCCGGGTTTGCGCCGGAGCATTAAGACAAAAAAACGTCAAAGCGAAAGTGGTCAAGCATAATAGAAAAGTTTTTTTCAGCATCTGTGATTTTCCTTGCGGGAGGAAGTTCCGATTTTTTGTCCTCAAATATCTACTTCATTTGAATTTTTGTCAATGCGTCGCGGACTGTTTTCAGTAATTCATCCGCCAGTTTTTCCTTAGTCGTCAGAATTTCCGGCAGGGCGGCGATGGTTTTTCCGTCCTGCCGCAGAAAGGATTTGACGCGCACCGATTCGCCTTCGACCGTGTAAGTTCCGGTCAAACGAACCGCGCCGGGAAAATTGTCGTCGTCAATATAAAACAATACCGGCTCGCCTTTGCCGCTGCGCCGCATCGCTTCGTAACTGCTTTCGACATCGAGCATTTTTCGCAACGCTGAAATTAATTTTAAATCGTCATCGCCGGTTTCGGGATTGGTTAAAAGCGGGCGCAGCAATAACGGTTTGGGCGCGGGCAGATTTAAGTTTCGCTTTTCCGCATCGGTCATCTGCCCGATGACGAAAGTTTTTCCCAAAGGCGCGGAAACAATCGGACTCTGAATACCGCCGATGTTGGTTGCCAGACGCGGAACTTCTTTTTGCGCGTAGGAAAAAAGCTGCTGCACGTCAACATATTCACCTTTGTCGAGTGCCGCGCCTTTCATCGCCTGTAACAGCGAATACGTTAAAAGTCCTTGTCCGAATTGCGAGGCTTCGTAACTCGGCGCGTCCGCCGTGCTTGCCATAAGGACGAACGTGCCGGTTTTGTCTTTCAAGAATTCGACGGCGCGGATTTGGTCGCCCGACAAATCGCGTTTCGCCGTCAGCGCGAGTCGTCCGGCGGCGTTGCCCGAAGCGCAGGTGTCTAAAATTACGACCTGCTTCATCGCTTTGATGAAAATGTCGTTTTCGTTGTCTTTATTGAAGGTCAGCCAGTCGATTAATTCTTCGCTCGAAATGGTCGAGGTTTTCAGAACTTTGGCTAATTCGTCCGCGCTTGCCGTCCGCGCTTCTTTGGTCAGGTAAAAGTAAGAATCCGTGCCGCCGCCGAATGAAACGCCGTGTCCGGCGAGATAGACGACGACAATATCTTCGGGTTTGGCGCGGGCGGCGATGTCGGCGAAAGCCTTTTTGAAATTTTCTTTGGTCGGCTGTTCTTCCGGTTTTTCGCGGTTGGTGGAAAGCGTCGTGATGTTCACTTTGTCGAGACAATTCGGATTTGATTTATCGCAGAAAAGTTTCCGCGCCCCCAAACTCAGAGCGTTGGAGAAATCTTCGGCATCTTTGGCGGCAAAGCGCAGATCGAGCCGTTCGCCGTCGTAATCGGACACGCCGCCGACAATCGCGTAGAGCGTCGGCAACTGAAAATCTTCGCTGCCTTCGCCGAGCCAGACGATTTCCGAGCCGCGACTCTGGATATTGCCTTTGCCGATTTCCTTGAGATAGTTGGAAGTAACGACCGTGATTTTATTCGTCCGCCCTTTGAGATAATTCGTTCCCCGTAAATCAACTTCGAGCGCGGCTTCGGCGACATTCGGATTTTGTCTGAGTTTCGCATCACGCGCATCTTCGACGACGAGCTTATTGCCGAGTTCGTTGCCGACGAAAACCTGCACCCTGCCGATGCCGCCGCCGCGATTTTTCAATTTAATCTGAAGTTTAGTCGAATCCGGCGCGACGGTTTGCGAAACGATTTCAGGATAAAGTTTGACATCCTTGAGCGGCACAATCGGGCGCAGCGGTTCTGTGCTGTAACCGAGCAGTTTTTGCAGCAGTCCCGGTTCATAATAGGCTTCTTTAAGTTGTTCGAGATTGATGATTTCCAAACCGTAAGCATAGTGCATCAATTTCAACGCGCCTTCGGAAGCGTCAAAACGTCCGTCTGGAGTCATAACAATCCAATCGCCTTCAAAAGATGTAATTAGCTTAACAATTTCTTGACCATTTTCGATATTCCAGAACCTTACTGTGCTATCTTTGCCTCCAGTAATTAGATATTTTTTGTTTGGTGAAAAATTGATTGAGGTAATATTTCCTTGATGACTGGAAAAAACTTTGATTAAGTCTCCTGTTTTGACATCCCATAAGAATAGTTCGCCAAAAAAATCTCCTGTTGCTACAAACTGGCTATCCGAAGAAAACTTAGCAGAAGAAACACGCCCCCTATGCCCACGAAGAATATATAACTGTTTGCCTGTTCGCGCATCGGATAGAACTAGGTCTTTTGATAAAACTGTTTCATTTTTAAGATTTTCCGTAGTCATTTTGGAAGAAAGACGAAATATATTATTCGGTGATTTTACTGAATAAAAGTAAGATGCTTCGTTATCTGTTTGCTTGTTGCCGCGTTTCACAACCAACTTTGCTTGTCCGGTTTGAAAATCCCAAGATATTTTTCCTCCATTTTCATCAATTATAATTAATCCCTGTTTTTCTATGATTACTTGGTTTACCCAAGGAAATTTACCTGCCAGCCATATTTCTTTTCCTGTTGAAAGATTCCAAATTGTAGTCGTAGCATCTCCTCTTCCACCAGCCGCTACGAAAAGCCCGTCAGATGAAGCCGTAAATGTGTCAATCGTTGGATTATATCCAAGCAATCTATTGGAAATTTTCAGATATGTTTTTTCACCTGTTTGATAATTAACGGAATATACTCCTGTTTGGTAATTTTGAGCGAAGTCTTTTTCACATACTGTTTCAAAAACTGAACGCTCTTTTTGACAAGGATAAACAACAACATTACGTTCAGGTAAAATAATGCTTTCCTTAACATTTCCCAAAAACTCAAATGTAGAAACCAAGGTTGGAAGTTTTTCTTTTTTGACTTCCCATTTCAAAACCTTTTTTTTATTGTTGGACAGAATTCTTTGTTTATCTTCTGCATACACCTTTTCACCATCTGAAAAAACAAAAATAATTGTTTTTTCGTCATTAGAAATCTTTGCGGTTTCAAAATCGCCTATGGGAAATTCTGTTTCAAAATTTAGTGAACTGATTGTTTGCCATTTTTCTATGTCCCACCACTCAAAAATTGCCGAATTTTGTTTTACCAGAGCATTTTTTCCGCTTAAACTCAGACATATAATTTTTCCTACTTGTGAATTTAAAATCTCTCCTGAAAAAGCGTTCCATAATCTAAATGAAGATGAATTTCCGGCAACGATTTTATTGCCGTTTTCGGTAAAAGCAATTTGAGTTATTTCTTCAATTTCGGAGGTATTTATCTTTAATAGCTCTTTGCCTGTATTCACTTCCCATTTTCTTATAGTCTTATCGTTTGTAGTAGAAGCTACAATAAATCGTCCGTCAGCAGAAAAAGCTATTGCCGAACATCCATGAGAGTTTCCGGTGAAACGCCTTATTTCAAGACCGCTTTCAACATCCCATAAAATCCAAACGCTTGCAGACCCATCACCTGAAATAATAAATCGGTTATCAGGAGAGAACGCTAAACAACTTACTTGTTGGGAATGTCCCCTTTGCACGACGAGTTCGATTTTTCTTTCATCCGTCGTTTGCCCGAACGCCAAACCGATGCTCATCAGCAATAATCCGCAAGCTAAAATCGAGTTGAATGTTTTTATCATTTTCATTGATGTATTCTCCTGTCAGTGTTTTTTCTATTTTATGCACTTCTAAAAAACTCTCCATATTTAAAGGTCATTTTTGCCGAAAAGGTTACAGAGTTTGATGTTTTCAATCACGCTTTTCGATTTATTTTGGGTTTATTCCGGTTTTCTTATATTATAAATATCGGTTCGGAGATAAAGCTATGACTACTAAAATCGAAATTCAAACAGATGTAGCGGAAAGATTGATAAATACCGCCAACCTGCACGGTGTTTCTATTAATACGCTTCTGCTTCGGTTTCTCAATCGAATAAATCAAACCGATGAATCCGACCGAGACTGGCGGCTTGGCGGTTCAATCGAATTGCTTGATGAAGACTTGGAAAACGGCAGTCGGCAAATCGCTGAACAACTACAAAAATCTCTATCGGAAACTGCTCGAAATTTATAACCTCAAATGTCCGTTTATGTTACCGACACACATCCGATTGTTTGGTATGCCACCGATAAATATTCGTCGCTTTCCAAAAAAGTGCTTCGCGCCTTTCAACAAGCCGACGACGGCGAAATTTTAATTTACGTCCCGACCGTCGTTTTTTGGGAAGTCGCCGTTTTAGAAAAACTCGGCAAAATCCGCTTGCAAGACGGTTTTTCCAAATGGTCAACTTCTCTGCTCGCTCAATCCGGTTTCGCCGAAGCCGTTTTCGACGCATCAATTATCAAAGATTCAATCGCTTATAATTTCAACGACGATATTTTCGATGCCGCTATTGTCGCCACTGCCGTCGCTCTTGATTTTCCGTTAATCAGCAAAGATGTCGCCATCGGCGAATCCAACTTAGTCGAGATTTACTGGTAAATCAATTTGTCGCTCGACCCAACAACCGAGAATTAAAATGGATTCCTGACTTTTTACCAACCGCGCTTTGCTCACAGTAAAGTAATTTCTTCGGTTTCCGCGCCGTCGCTGCGCCCGACAAAAACCGTTACTCGGTGTGCGCCGTGCTTTGATTTTCGCCGACCGCATCAACGTCAATTCGCAGCGTTACAGCAAAACTGCGCGGAAGAGAATCTAATCAAAGTTCACTTTACGCTGACGAAAGATATTACAACTGTGCCGTTTCATCGCCTGTGTTAATTCAGCTTCCGGTATTTTAGAGCAAATTCGAGATTGATGTCAGGGGCAGAAACCGCGCGTGAGCAAGGGTGTCTCAACCGGAACTTTTGCACCCTTGCTCACGCGCGGGTTTCCGCCTTCAAAAAAGCCCGAACCTGCTCTGGGCAGCGGAAAATCTGATCGTTTTTCCGCTGCATGGATTCCGTATTGATTTTATTAAGCCGAACCTGCGTCTATCACTTTGGCTGCGCCGTCGAAAATGGCGATGTAATCCTGTTCCGTTAAAGCCGTTTTGGGGGCGTATTGCGCCAGAGCGTTCAGCGTGGCGAGCATCTCTTTCGATGTTCCCGGCGGCGCGGTTGTGATTAATGACTGCAAATCATTTAAGCCTTGTTTGGTCTTTGCGTCTTCGTTCAGATAAGCCGAAATCTTGAGATTGACGGAAGTTTGACCGGCGATGAAATACCATTTCTGAACGGCGTTCTGCCGCGCCAGAAAAGTTTTTGAAGCCGCTTCGATTTCTTTGCCCGCCTGCGCTGCGGTTGCCGTTTTGCCGGTTACGGCTTTCAGAGTTTTTTGCAGTTGGGCGGCTTCGGGCTGTCCTTCGAGACGGTTAATCAAATATACGAGGTCGAGAATCGTGTAATCGGTGCCTTCCTTATATTCGTCAATGCTGTTCGCGTCGAACGCCGCCAAACCGAAGTCTTTACCAATTTGGAAATTCGTTTTAGCCTTTAATTCCGCCGCGCCGCTTTCAGTGTAGATTTTGTCGGCGGCAGTCAATGTTTCGATTTGAGGCGCAGAAATTTGCCGCTGCGTTTCGACTAACTGTTGAAGGACGTGCGCCGTTTTGCCGGATGTTTGCGCGAACGCCGTGCCGGTTGAGAAAGTCGCGGCGACGGCGGCGATTGTCAAAAATTTACTTGCGATTGTTTTGAATTGTTTTTGCATATTTTTTAATTATTCCTGTCTGTATTTAATTTTACGAATGCCGCCTTTCGCGGCTTCACCATCAGGTGGTGAAGCCGCAAAAAAGGTTACAGACCTAGCAAATAAATTTTCAAACAACAAATCTGTTCGCTGCGTCAATTACCGCAAAATCATATTTGTTCCATTTATTATTTCTCGCGCACTTCGACATCTAAATTGACCGTTGCCCAGCCGCTGAATTCGAGGCTGATGTCAACCGACGAGCTTCGTTCGTTGGTTGAGGCTTGGGCGAGCAGTTGTCCGAGCGGTGTTGAACCGTCGCGCTGACCTTTGGCGATTGCGGCGGATTCGAGCATTCGCCCGTTGATTTTCTGGGTGGTCGCAATCAATTTGAAGGTTTCGATGCCGAACGGCGCGTCCGATTTGTCGGGCATCGAGACGCGGAAAATGTAACATTGATTTTTGCCGAAGGTGGCGATTGTTTTTCCGTCTTCGAGCGGTTCGTCAATGTTGCGGCGTTTGTCCGGGAAAAGCCACGAGACCGAACCGTCGGGCGCGATGTCGTATAAATAGAGGTATAAATTTTGCCCGGTATTGTTGGTGATTTTGAAATAGAACTGCTGACCGGGTTTTAAGATTTCAACGCTGCCGCTGCGCGTGCGCCCTTCGGCGGCGATTTTCGTGACCGGACAGATTCCCGTTCCGGGATTGATTTTTTCGGCGGCGACCGGCACGATTTCCAGTTTTAACTGGTCGTTGATGCCGCCCGCGCCGTTGCCGAAATTGCGGATGTTTTCGACGCGGACGTGCTTTTCCAACGCTTCGACAATTTTCGCGGCGGCGTTTTCGTCCGCCGTCCGCACGTAAAAATTGTAGAGCGGCATATCGTTTTTGTCGGCGAGAACGTAAACTTCTTCGTCATCGGCGGGCGCGTTCAGGGTTTTCATCTGCGCCTGTTCGCTGCCGAACTTAAAATCTTTATAAGTCATTCGCAAAACCGCCGCGTCCCAATCGCGGGCTTGCCGGTCGAGCGAGCGCAGATTTTTTAATTCTTTGGTCGTAACGAATTTATCGTTGGCGGAGAGTTCGGCGACGCGCTTCATCACGTCGGCGGAATTGCCGCTTTTGATTGGCGAATTATCAAGCGCGATGATTCGTTTCGCGCTCCCGAAATACGGCGTTACCAACGCGATTTGAGAATCGGCGGGAACTTCTTTTAGTTTCGCGTCTTTAAAAGCGATCTGCACGGTCGAGGTAAAATCGTCGGCGGCTTCAATCGTGCCGCTTCCCAGACGCTCGTCTTCGCCGGAGAGTTTCATCGCGTCCTTGCTGTAAACGGCGATGATGCCGCCTTCAAACGCGCCGACGATTTTTCCGGCTTCGAGTTTGATTTTTTTATCCGCCAGCCGTTCAAAAGCGATTGATTTCGGGCGCGATTTTGTGTTGCGGGCAGCAGTGAGATTGAAAACCGGGCGGTCAACATCGCCTTCAAACTGCGGAACCTGTTCGGGATTTTTCAGACGCACTGCCTTCTGCACCGTCCGCATCGCCTCGCCGTAAGTGGCATTGGGATTTTGGCGCAGTTCCTGAATCAGATAAAAAGTCAGCAAACCGTTCGTCTGCGTTTTTTTTGTTTGCGGGTCAATCAGATAATCTTCCTGCGAAAGCTGGTTCGGCAGGCAGCCGGAAATCGTTACATAACCGATTTTTTCGTCCTCGCCGATGCGGTCGCTGATGCCGTCGGTCAAGGCTGCGGTGTTGCCGACATTGCGTCCTTTCGACTGCATCGAAGCGATTTCAGCGGCGACTTTAGCGGGCAGTTTGTAATCCTTAAATTCCGTGCGGCGCGTCAGACTTCCGGCTCGCGTGATCGTTCCCGAATGGCAGCTGTCGAAAATAAAAACGATGTTCGTCGTGTATTGGCTTAACTTGTTAAATAAATCGTCGAACTCGTCGTCAACAATGGCGTTCGTGCCGTCTGATTTCGCATCGTGCGGCACAATCGTTTCGTCCAGCCCGTCGGCTTCCTCGCCCGCGAGTTTCGTTTTCGCCGCGTCCAAATCCGGCAAAGTCGCGCCGTGTCCGCTGTAATAAAAAACGACGGTCGCGCCCTGATCTTTTTTGTTGGCGTTGAGATTATTGGCTTTGTAAAAATTTTCGGCTTTCGCCAGCAGCTGCGTGTTAAAAGCCTCTAAAATCTGTTTGCGAGTCGCCTGTGCGTTAAGCAAAGTGCTGGTGTCTTTGTTCGCCGCGTCATCCTTGAACCCGTATTGTTTCATCAATAATTCGCGCATCATTCGGACATCGTTTTCACAGCCGCCGAGAGGGTTGATACTTTTGTCCTGATACTGGTTAATGCCGACGAGCAGAGCGAAACGTCCGCCGGTCAACTCGGCTTTCGGCGACGTTTTTTCCAATTTCGTTTGCGCGGCGGCGGGCGGCGCGAGCGAAAAAACCAGACCGAATACAAGTGAAAGCAGGACGGCTGTCGTAATTGTTTTTTTCATTGTTTCTCCTTCCATTTTTTTGATTCAGGGTAAAATTCGTTCGGTTAATCGTTCGGCTTTTTCCCATTACACGCGCAGGTAAATTTCGCGTCGCCGACCGTCCATTCAATCGCTTTGACACCCCACGAATTCGGGCTGTCGGGAATCAGCGACGCGCCTCTGGATTTCGCGCCCGACTGACTCAGAAGTTGGGCGAGCGGCGAATTTACACCGTTTCTTTGCTTTGCGTCCGCCGTTTCCAGCCACGCGATGCCTTCCAAATCTTCGGGTTTGGCAGTAACGATGACCTTCAGCATTTCCGCGCCCGCCGGCTGCGTGGCGACGAACGTAATTTTCAGCGGTTTCTCCTTCGTCAACTCGGTTTTCGCCGCGTCTTTCGGACTTTCCAATCGTATCTTGCCGTCGGCACTGACGAGCAGCGCGGCGATATACAATTTTCCCGCCAGCGTCGGGCGCGAGACGTTTTTGATTTCGATTTGGAACGCCGCGTTTTGCGGGATTTTATTATTTTCGCCGATGACGGCTGATTTTCCGTCGGCGCAGTCGCAGCGGTCGGTTTTTAAATCCAGAGTCTTTTTTCCGGCAATCGGGCAGGACGGAATGACGGCGAGCGGATAAGCGTTCAGCGTCAACTCGATGCGGTCGTTAAGGGTTGAGCTTTTGTTTTCCAGATTAATCAGGTTTCGCTGGCGCGTATAAACGCCGATGCTTTTAACGATTTCTTCAGCGGCGGCAGTCGGATTTTCCGCTGAAAAAAAACGTCCGAAAAGCGGCGCGATTTTTTCGTCCCGCTGCGCCGTCGCGCTTTGCAGATAATAAATTTCCGTCTCCGGCGGCGGAAACATCGCGCCGGCGGCGCGACAGATTTCCGGCAGACGAACGCGGCTCGCATCCGGGAAAACCGCGCCGAATTTTCCGCGCCGCAAAACCAGCATCGCGCCGGGTTCGGCGGTTTTCGGCGAACTTCGCGCATCGTTCCGTTCAACCAATTCGATCAGCCGGTTTCTTTTTAATTCGTTGTCCGGCGCGTCTAAAAGGCGGCGAATTGCGGCGCGAACGTCCGCCGCCTCTGCACCGACATTTTTCGTCGAAAGCGTCGCGTCGTCAAGCAGCAAGGAAACCGGATTGCCGCCGAAAGTCGGCGCGGTTAAAACGAGCCGCGAATCTTTTTTCACCGCTCTGACTTTCGGATTCGTCTGCGCGTCGGGCAGCACGGCGATTGATTCGCGGTCGCCGACTTCCGAAACAACAGCATAAGTCAAAAATCCTTCGTCGCCGGTGTATTTTGCCGCACAGCGGTCGTAAATCGCCGCCTGCGATCCGACCTGTACGCCGTGAATGCGTCCCGCGCCGAATTTAATTGCGCCGTTTTCCGTCTCCGTCAAAATCGGAATCGAAGCATCGCGGCGGTTTGACGCTTCGCCTAAAACCGTACGCATTTCATCGCCGTCGGCGAACGGGTGCTGATCGTTGTTTTCGCTTCGCACGCCGGAGCGAACTTCGCGCATCAATTCCTGATAAGTCGTCTGACGTGAAGCGCGGCGCAGCGCGGCGACCAGATGAAATGTCATCAATCCGCCGGACAAATCCATTTTCGGATACGCCGACTGGTGCGGCAGAGCGGCGGCGAGCGTCACGATTTTCGTGCGGCGGGCTTCGTCCGCATCCGTCGGCGAGAACTTGCGAACGTAAGGTTTTCGCGCCGCATTGCGCGGATTCGGTTTGGTTTCCCGCGCCAGTTTGCCCCGCGAAACCGTTCCCGAATGGCAGCTGTCGAAAACGAAAAGAATATTGGAACTGTATTCGGCGAGTTCGGCTGATAAATCGTCTAACTCGTCATCGAGAATATCGAACACGCCCCTGTCGCGTGAATCGTAAGGCACGATTGCCTCGTCCAAACCGTCGAGCGCGTCGCCGTCCGATTTATCTTCCGGCTGATTTTCATACTGCGTTCCGTGTCCGCTGAAATAAAAAACGATGATCGGATTTTTAGAATTATTGGCGGCGGCGTTGGCAACCAGAAAATTACGAAATTCCTCTAAAATCCGCTCGCGGGTCGCTTCCGCCGTTTTCAGGATTTTGATGTGCCTGCCGTCGTCTGGAAAATCGTAATTTTCCACCAGCACGTCTTTCATCAAACGGACATCTGTTTCAGCACCGGGAATCGGCGGATTTTCCCGGTGCTTATATTCCTTGATGCCGACGAGCAGAGCGAAGCGCGGCGTATCATTGTTTTTTGTTGTTTCCCGCCTGCCGCAATCGTCAGCGGTCAGCGTTTGCGTTTTCGCAGAATTCGGAGCGGTTTTCAGTAATGCCGTAACGATGCCGAGCAGGATGATGAGTTTTTTGAGGTTCATTTTTATTTCCTTTTTTTGAAGTCTCGCAGTCGAAATAAAAACCGGCTGAATTGCGAATATTTAATTTACAGGTGTTTTCGTTCTACATAGGAGTTACGCAGTTGAAAAGTAGAACAGGCTGTCAGCCTGTTCAAACGGCTGCGGTGCGGGATGTTTCCCGCGCCGTGCGGAAACAGGCTGACAGCCTGTTTTACTTCACTTTTCGATAGTCTTTTATTGTCAACTGCGTAACTCCTACTACATAGACTTCGTTTAATTAGCCGTCCTTTTTTCCTTCAAACTTATATTTAAAAGCTCAAACTGCTTATCGCGCCGGCTGAAATCGAACAGCGAAGGCTGCTGCAAATTGAGATTGCTTTTTTGCTCGTCCAAATACAGAACGTCCGACTTCGGTTTCACGCCGTTAATCAGCAAGCCTTTTACCTTTCCGTTCAAAAGTTTTTCGTAAAGTTTCGGCACGTCCTTCACCGCATAGCCGAGCCATTCATTGCTGAAAAGTTTGCCGTCCTTCGGCTGATAATCCGCCAGACCGAGTTCGATGCCGTTTTTGACCAGCGAATAAGTCAGCAGCCCGTGCTGCAAATTACCGAGTTCGAGCGCGACGTTATCTTTGCGATCAATACGGGAATGCGGCGCGGCGAAATCTTCAATCTGAAATGGTTCGATGCGGATATGAAACGGAATGTTTTATACGTTCGTCAGACCAAAACGGGCAAGGACAGAGCCATTCCGATCAATGATAGACTGCGCTCAATGCTTGAGAATACGACTAAAGTAAGCGAATATGTTTTTACGAGTCCGAAAACGAACGGAAAGTTCATTGACATCAAAAAAGGTTTTCACAAGGCACTTGAAGACGCGAAGATTGCGAATTTCCGTTTCCACGATTTACGTCATACCTGCGCCACTCGGTTAGCCGATGCCGGAGTAAATTTTGCCGTCATCGGTGAAATTCTCGGACATTCTGACATCCGAACGACCAAAAGATATTCTCACGCGACGGAAAAAGCGAAGCGTGAAGCAATGCAAAGATTGGTCAGAATAGAAACGAGCAAGTAAGATTTGAGCAAGTCGAGGAAAAAAGAAAAAAGGCAAATTCGACAACTTGCCTTATGAGTAAAGTATTTGTTGGTGGAGATGAGGAGGGTCGAACTCCTGACCTCTGCATTGCGAACGCAGCGCTCTGCCAAACTGAGCTACATCCCCACGAATGAAATTTGATGATAAAAATCTATGGTTAAACTGTCAAGTTAGACAATTCCAGATTCCAGATTCCAAATTCCAAATTAAATCTGGAATCTGGAATCTGGAATTAAAAGCTACTGCACCGTCGCCGGCAGCAGAGAACCTTTCGGGTCGGAAGCGAAGGCGTAGCCGTCTTCGATTTTTCCGATCAGCCCGTGAAAAACTATTTCATCATTCGACAAAACGACGACGACATCGCCCGGACTGTAAAGGGTTTGGTCAATCTCGAATTTGATAACCGCCGCGTTGCCGTTTTCCTGCGAAACGGCTTCGTATTCAAATGTATCGGCGTTGTAACTGATGGTCTGGCAAAAGGCGACTTCCGGCATTTTATTTTCTCCGTAATTTTTGGGCGGTAAAATTATTTTACTGCCGAATTCGAGGCTTAAGTCTATCGTTTCGACGGCGTAAAGTCCAAAGTGATCGCGTCGTGGTCGGACAGCGGTGTGCCGTTTTCATCCTTCAAATCGCCGACGGTTTTCGGTTTGCCTTTGACTTCGATTCTCTTTCCGGCGAACCAATCCAAGCGTCCTGAAACGATGCCGCCAACGCGCCCTGCCGCCCAGAAAATGAATGGAAAGCACCATTCGGGAACCCAATCGCGCAGATTCGTGTTTTTTTCGATGCTGCCAATATCATAATGCAGCGTTCCGACACCGATTTCGTTTAAGTTTTTATAATCGAATCCGCGCTTTTCCAATTCACCGAAAAGACCGCGCTCGAAATAGCGGTCGGGATGTGGAAAATGTTTTTTGACGACGCGCTTCGGTCCCATCACGACGCGCCGCCAGTAACCTAAAATCGCCCGCGTCGAGCTTTGCGAATTAAAAGTCGTCGTGTTCCAGTCGCCGCCGATCACGGTCGGCAATGCAGGCAAAGTTTCGAGATGGTCAAGAACAATTTTGATTTGCAGATGGCGATGGCGGCGCGAGCAATGCGCGTCTAAATGCGTCGTTACGGCGCGGAAAGTTCCCGCCGGATGTTCGATGTCGGCGATCAAAGCCCGCAAATAGCCGAGCCTCTTTTCCTTACCGATCATTTTGTCTTTCCCGTTCGGCAGAGCGACGGCGTGCGCGTTTTTAATCGGATATTTTGAGAACATCGCCAACCCGTGAATCGAATTCGTATTCTCGCCTGCGGCTTCTGCTTCAACACCGCTGCCCTTCTGCAAAGCGATGTAAACCGGCGCGAAAGCGTAATTTAATTTCAAATCTTTCGCCAGTTCCTGCGCGACGAAACGGTTTTTGCTCCGCGCCATTCCGTAATCGAGTTCGGTCAAAAGAAGCAAATCTTTGTCGCGCAAATCGGCGTGATTTTTTAATGCTTCGACGATGCCTTCGTAGATATTGCCGCGCTCGATGTTCCACGCCAAAGCCGAAACTAATTCTGAGTCTTGAGTCTCGAGTTTTGAGTTTTCCGGCGCGAAATTTTCACATACGACCGAGTTTAAGATTCGTTCGACCGTCGGTTTTATTTCCCGATAAACGGCGGATTTCTCCATTTCAGCGGACGATTCAAACTGCAAAAGTTCGGGGAAAAATTTTTGAAGATCGTGATCTAAAATAGCCGGTGAAGCGTCTGACGAAACGAGATTGGAAGCCATAAACGGTCGAAAAAAAATTGTTTGAATTTCACAAACGGTAAGCGTATATTAACATTATTCAAAGCAGTTTGTCCTAAACGTATAAAATGAATGACAGCGATGAAAACGATTTTAGCAATCAATATTTTTTGTCTTCTGTTCGGTTTGACGAACGCTTGTTCGTCCGCGAAGACGGCGGGTTTGGAAGAGGAATCTAATAGCGTTTCGTCCGCCTCGAACGCCCCGGAACCGTCCGCCACGTCTTCGATGCGGATTCCGCGAGACGAAGTATGGCGAGGCGCGAGCGGCGTTTATTACATTCTGTGGGCGAAGAAAAACATAGACGCTCGTGATAAAAACAAAGAAGTTTTCTCCGCCCGCAAGTTCGCGCTCGAACGTCTGAAAACCGCGTCGAACGGCGAATTAAGTTTTGAAAATTACACTTTTAAGTACAGAGTTTTGAACGCCGTCGGCTCGATGCTTTTTTTGGAAGAGACGACTTCTTACAGTCCGCAAAGTTATAAAAATCAAATTTACACGGCGATTGATTTATCAAATCCGACAGCGAAAATCTCTCTGACGAATTTCTTCAGCGAAGCGGAAATTCTCGACGCGCTCAATCGTTATCCGCTGATCGCCGACGATTTGAAAAGCCGCAAAATCGCCGCGCCGAAAACTTTGAAAGAGTTTTTCGCCGCCTTCGACCGCGAACCGACCGAAGGGACGACGCGCAAAATTGACAGCTGTTACTTCCCGGAAAATTTTCTCGAATCGTTTTATTTCGACCGGCTCGAAGCGGATAAAATCGCGGTCAATCTGGGCATCCCGTGCCGCACGGGAACACGCGAGGAAGAAGTGTCGCCGCTCGAATTGCTCTTGCCGTCGAAGCCAGCCGTCGAAAAAGATTTGAAAGCTGTGAGATTTAACTATCGTTTGGAAGCGATTGATAAAGAAGCGGCAGCCGTCATTTCATTCAACGCAAAATCGCTCAAAAAGTCCAAGTGATTATTTCGCCGAGTCTTTTTTACGCCAATTTCGTCGGGCATAAATGACCAGCGTACAATAGAGCGCGGCAAACAAACTCAACCCCGCCGCGCCGAATAAAAAATTTATCGCCAACGCCGAAACCATATCGCCTTCTTTCGGCTGATCCGGCGACGGTTGATAATTCAGCATCGAGTTACGCAGATAAACGGCGAGAAAGGTGAAACCGAGCGTCGCTAAAAAAAGTAAGGCTGCGGCAACCGCGCAGCCTTTTCCTTTTTCCTGATTGTTCTCAATTTCCTCGTCCATCAATCGTCGTATCTTTCCTTGACCGGCGCGACGAGCAGGAAATCTTCGGTCATTCGAGCGGCGTAAACATCTAAAAGCTCGGCGACTCTTTCTTTTTTCGGCGAATAAAAAATCAAGCCGACGTGCTTCGGTTTCGATACGCGATAGACAATTTCTTCGTCCGTGTAATGCGAAGTATCGGGCGCGTCTTCCTTCGCCAGACACAACGCCACGCCCGCGAAATCTTTGCGGAGTTTCGGTGCTTTATACGGATTGTCGTCGCTCGCAATTTCCAATTTCGCCCATTCGCGCCACAGATTAAAACCGCTCGCCTGTTCCAGAACATTTGAGATATACGCGCCGCCGACGCGACACGCGACTTCCAAAAGATAAAATTCACCCGTTTCCGCCGACTGCAAAAATTCGGCGTGTGAAACACCGCTTTGATATTCAAAACCTTCGAGCAGTTTTTTATTTAATTTTTCCAGTTCCTTTCTCTCTTTCGATTTGTAAGGCACGATGGAAGTCGTGAAAACGCCGCCCTGATGCGTTACGGTGAACGGCGGCGTGCCATATTCGCTGACTCCGACGGCAACGATTTTGCCGTGATTGACGACCGAATCAACGTGATAAACTTTGCCTTCGATAAACTTTTCGATCAGAAACTGCGACGGATGATCGCGCCACGTTCCGCGCTCGTCCAAATCCATCAAAACATCCCAAACCTGCTGTTTCGTCTCGCATTTTCTGATGCCGAACGCCGAAACTTCCGTGCGCGGCTTCACAACCCACGGCGCGGGAACGCGACTCAGATAGTCGTTGATCGTTTCGGAATTAAACGCGCCGACGTATTCGGGACACGGAATGCCGATTTTCAAGGCGAGATTTCGCATCCGCAGTTTGTCGCGGAAACGCAGTCCGTAACTGCCGGAAACGCCTTCAATTTGCAGATGCTCACGCGCTTTGGCGGCGGTCAAAACATCGAATTCGTCAAGTCCGACGATGCGGTCAATCGGCTGGGTTCCCGCGATGTTGGAAACGGCGCGAACATAATCTTCCGGCGCGGCATAGCGTTCGACCGTTTTGACATCGTTCAAACTCGCCCACGCCCACGGATAATCAAGCAAATCCTTGCGCGTTACGAGCGTAACCAGCCAGCCCGCGTTCTGACATTCTTCCAAAAATTCATTTCCCTTGTGTTCGCTCGCAATGCAGACAATGTGTTTTTTCATAGAAGAAATTTTAGGTAAAAGCCGCCGGTTCAACCGGCGTTTTTCTCAAAAGGCGATTTTATTTTGCGCTCAAAGAGTGGCACAATCAAAATCATTCGGACAACAAAAAGTTAATGCTTTGACACTAACAAATACGAGTAATAACTTGCAAATTCGGCAGTTTGGGAAATTGGAGTAGAAATAAAATGGGCGATATTAACGCGATAGATTTAGTTTCAAATTTGATTATTTATATGGTCGTTTTACTCTTTGCGATTTCCGCGCACGAAGCCGGACACGCCTGGATGTCATATAAATACGGCGACGACACGGCGTATCTGCTCGGTCGCGTTACGCTCAATCCGGTCGCGCACACTGATCCGGTCGGAACGCTTCTGCTTCCGATTTTGAGTTTCGTTTTCGGCGCAATCGGCGGCGCATTAGGCGCGATTCCGCTGATCGGCTGGGGCAAACCAACGCCCGTCAACCCGCGTAAATGGACAAAATTCAAACAGGCGAATGTAATGGTTTCGATTGCCGGAATCGGCGCGAATATCATTTTGGCAATTATCGGATTTGCAATTTTCAAAGCGTTTATTGCATTTGATATTCTTGGTTTTGGAGTCGCAAAACAAGATTTACGTTATTTATTAGCCACTCTAGACGGTTTTCCAAAAATTCTGGCGAGTTTATTTTTGAATCTTATTTTCCTAAATGTTTCGCTGGCGATTTTCAATCTTCTGCCGTTTCCGCCGCTTGATGGAAGCAAGGTTTTATCAACTTTTCTGCCCGCCAGATTTCAGCCGATTCTGGATATGATGGAACAATATGGCTTTCTGATTTTGATGGCGTTGATTTATTTCGGCTTGATTCGCATTATTATGACTCCTGTTTTTGCCCTCGTTTATTATCTTTTAGCTTTATGAAAAAACGCATCTTCAGCGGCGCGCAGCCGACGGGCAATCTGCACATCGGCAATTATCTCGGTGCGCTGAAAAATTGGGTTAATCTGCAAAACGAGTACGAAAGTTTTTTCTGCATCGTTAATCTTCACGCCGTAACTCTGCCGCAAAAGCCTGAGATTCTGAAACAGAAAACTCTGGATTTAGCCCGCATTTATCTGGCTTCGGGCGTGAACCCGGAAATCTCGACGATTTTTATTCAATCGGACGTTGCGGAACACGCCGAACTGACTTGGATTCTGTCGTGCATTGCCCGAATGGGCGAACTCGAACGAATGACGCAGTTCAAAGATAAAGGCAAAGGCAACGCCGAACGCGCCGGAGTCGGGCTTTTTACCTATCCGGTTTTGATGGCTTCGGATATTCTGCTTTATCAAACGAACCTCGTGCCGGTCGGTAAAGATCAAAAGCAACATCTCGAACTTTCCAGAGATTTGGCGGAAAGATTCAACCGCGATTTCGGCGAAACTTTCGTCGTTCCCGAACCGTTCATTCCGCCGGTCGGCGCGAATATCCTGTCGCTGCAAGAGCCGTCGAAAAAAATGTCGAAGTCGGACGAAAACGCTAACGGCGCGATTTTTTTGCTCGACGATGCCGACACGATTCTCAAGAAATTCAAAAAGGCTGTAACCGATTCGGGAACGGAAATAAAATTCGACGAAGCGCGTCCGGCGATCAACAATCTTTTAACGATTTATCAACTGATGACCGGCAAATCAGCCGAAGAATGCGAAGCAAACGTTGAAGGCAAAGGCTATGGAAATTTCAAAACCGAAACCGCCGAAGCCGTCATCGAATTTCTGCGACCGTTTCAGGAACGAGTCAAAGATTATTCGGACGAAGATTTGAAAGCTATTTTAAAAACCGGCGCGGAAAAAGCGCGCGCTATTGCGCGGGAAACTTTGACGAATGTTTACGCAAAAATGGGCATCGTCGGGGCGGAAAATTAAAGAATGAACCGAAAAATTTTGTTCGTACTGCTGTCGCTCGTTTTCTTTACCGGTTGTCGGATTGATTCGACGACATCAAACAACGCCGCTCAAACCAACGAAACACTGACTGTTTCGGCGGCGGTTTCGCTCAAAGACGCTTTTAACGAAATCGGCGAAATTTATAAATCAAGAACGGGCGGCACGGTTAGTTTTAACTTCGGCGCGTCGGGCGCACTGCAAAAGCAAATCGAAACGGGTGCGCCGGTTGACGTTTTCGCCAGCGCGGGCAAACAGCAGATGGACGAACTCGTTTCAAAAAGTCTGGTTGAAACGACAGCGCGGCGCAATTTCGCTAAAAACAAATTGGTTTTAATCGTGCCGACCGATTCAAAATCGAACCTGACGGATTTTTCTCAATTAACAAAAATCGAAGTCCAGAAAATCGCCGTCGGCAATCCGAAAACCGTTCCCGCAGGGCAATATACGACGCAGGTTTTTGAAAAACTGAATCTGCAAAACGCCGTGCAGTCGAAATTAATTTTCGCCGAAGACGTGCGGCAGGTTCTCGATTACGTCGTGCGCGGCGAAGTTGATGCGGGAATCGTCTATGCCACCGACGCGCAAGCCGCCGGACAAAAAATCCGTGTCGCGGCAACCGCTGCCGAAGACGCGCACGAACCGATTCTTTATCCGATTGCCGTCATCAAAGACTCCAAACGAAAAGCGGCGGCGCAGGAATTTGTTGATTTAATCTTGAGCGCGGAAGGACAAAAGATTTTGCAAAAATACGGTTTTTCGGCGGTTTCGTAATCTCCTAGAGCAAATGCGTATTTAGTAGATGGTAAAAAAGCAGAACAGGCTAACAGCCTGCCTTACACTAACCCCGAATTTGCTTTAAGTCGGCAAATAAATGATTGAGATTATGAATATACAGCAAGGAATTTTCCGTATTTCAAAATCCAAAATCCAAAATCTAAAATCCAAAATCAAATGATTTGGGACGCGCTGAAATTATCGCTTTTGATCGTGAGCATCTCGACGGTAATCGTCGCCGCTCTCGGTTTGGCGTTGGCGTTTCTGCTCGCCAAGCGCGATTTTCGCGGCAAGGAATTATTGGACGCGGTGCTGACGATGCCGCTCGTTTTGCCGCCGACCGTTACGGGTTATTATTTGATCGTGCTGCTTGGCAGACGCGGAATCGTCGGCGAATATATTTACGATTTGACCGGCTGGACGTTCGCTTTTACGTGGCAGGGCGCGGTCGTGGCAGCAGTCGTCGTTTCTCTTCCATTAATGATTAAAGCATCGCGGGCGAGCCTTGAGAGCGTTAATCCGAATTACGAAATCGCTTCCTACACGCTCGGCAAAAGCGAATTTGAAACTTTCTTTCGCGTCGTTTTGCCGTTAGCGAAACGCGGAATTTTAGCCGGAATCGTTTTGAGTTTCGCCCGTGCGCTCGGCGAATTCGGCGCGACTTTGATGATCGCCGGAAATATTCCCGGCAGAACACAGACGATGCCGCTCGCCATCTACGAAGCGGTCGCGGCGGGCGAGGAACGGCAGGCGCAGATGCTCGCCCTGATCTTAACGGCGATCTCGATTTCGGCGATTTATCTGACTAACAAAATCAGCCGCTCGAATTTTTACGGGTAAATGTTGATGTTGACCGCCCAAATCAAAAAACATTTCAGAAACAAAGCGCAAGTCGAATTTACGCTCGACGTTTCTTTCTCGGTCGGCAACGGATTCACGGTTTTAACCGGCGCGTCCGGCGCGGGCAAAACGACGATTCTGCGTCTCATCGCCGGAATCTCAACGCCCGAATCGGGTTCGATTCGATTAAATTCGCAGACTTTTTTCGATTCCGTTCAAAAGATAAATCTCCCGATTCAAAAACGCCGCGTCGGTTTCGTCTTTCAGGATTACGCGCTTTTTCCGCATCTGACGGCGGAGAAAAATATCGCTTTCGGCGTGAAATCGGACGGCGTTCAGTCGAAGACGGACAAGGCGCGGGAAATGCTCGCACTGTTTCGCATCGAACATATCAGAAATCGCCTGCCGCGTGAAATGTCCGGCGGCGAACAGCAGCGTGTGGCGTTAGCCCGTGCGTTGGCTTCCGACCCGCAAATCGTTCTTCTCGACGAGCCTTTATCGGCGGTTGATGTCGAAACGCGCTCGCGGTTACTCGACGAAATCGAAAACGCGCAACGCCGCGCTGACATTCCTTTCATCTACGTTACGCACAACGAAGCCGAAGCCGAGCGGCTCGGACAACATCGCCTTAAAATCGAAAACGGGAAAGTTATCGCCTGATAATTTTCCCGTCGGTAAACTTAAATTCGCGCCCGTCTTAAAACATCGCCGCGCTCGGAAAACTGTTCGATTTCGATTCTTCGATAAAGCGTGAAGCCATCTGCGATTCTTCGAGTTTTCCCGTAATCGGTGCAAATCTGAACTTCGCTTCCGACTTGCCGATTTTCAGAGAGATTTTGAAGATCGGGTAATTTTTCCAAATCTTCGACGATTCGCGGTCGAGTTGGATCTTTTCGATATTGACCGTCGAAGTTTCAAAAGTGTGAATGTTGTCGTCCGACTCGAAACGGATTCTTTCGGGCGAAACGTAGAGCGACCCCGTGCAGCGTTCGGTAAAACTTCCCTTGTCGTCGTGATAAACGCGAAACACCGCGCTGCCGCCGTTGATAATTGACTGACGCATATATTTCTGCGCTTCGATCAGATTATTCAGCCCGTAAAGGTTGACGAAGCCGAGCATTTGATACGCCTTCGAATCTTTCGGTCGCAGTTTCAAAGCGGCTTGCAGAATCCGCGCCGCGTTTTTCGGATTATTTTGATCTTTGAACGAGTAAATCGCCTGATCAAGCAGTTCGTCGTAATCGGCGGACGATTTACCGCGCCGTTTCGATTTGGCGAGAATGCCGTCGGCGTTGGCGGAAAGACGCGGATTATTCTCGACTGCTTTGATGACTTCAGGACGCGCTCCGGCGGCGATCAGCGATTGTTCGACTTCTTCCGTCAGACGAAAATTAACACCGTTGGTGTTGATGACCGTAACAATATCCGCCGTCTGTAATTGTCTCGATTTTAAGGCTTTGAGCAGCCGGTCTTTTTTGACGGGTGCGCCTTTATATTGTGCGAACGAGCCAACGGTGATGACAAGAATTAATAAACAGGCGACCGTCATTCTTACAAAACTTCTGAAAATGCCGATTGTTAAAATTTGATAATTCATTACTTCCTCAAACTCCGTTTAATCCGATCAGTCAAGCGTCTAAATTCCCGTTAAGATTTTTTCCGCCCGCCGCAGCCGCTCGGCGTTGGATTCGCGCATTTCTTTTTTCCGCAACGCCGGACGCGGCACGCTTATTCGCACCTCGCGCTGAACTTTCGGGGCGGCTTTTTTCGGCTGTGTCGAAATTTCCGCCAGCGAATTTTTGTAGGCGGTTTTTGTTTCAACTTTCGCCTCTTCCTTGATTTCCGGGACGGAGACTTCGGAAACTGGCGGCGCATTCGATGGCTTTTCAAGAACCGGCGCGGTTGGCAAATCGCTGTTCACCACATTTTCCGCGACGCGCAGTTTTTCGTCCTGAATAAAGGAAAACTGGAACGCGGACTGCAAAATGATGATCGCCAAAATTCCCGCCATCGCCGTCAGATGCTGCCACCGACCAAAGCGCGACCAAATTTTTCCGCCGGACTTC
The DNA here is from genome assembly GCA_964244835.1 of uncultured Pyrinomonadaceae bacterium. Lineage (GTDB taxonomy): Bacteria > Acidobacteriota > Blastocatellia > Pyrinomonadales > Pyrinomonadaceae. The sequence goes on along the minus strand of CAXTKJ010000032.1, from coordinate 21,826 downwards.
GGCGGCGCGACTGAACTTTGAATCAGTCCGGCTTCTAAAAATTCGTTCCGGCTTTTTGCAGAATAAACTGCGTCGCTTTTCAAAGAGTTATCGGCAGAGATCGGCGCAGGTTTCGCTTCGTCAACGTGAAATTCCGAAACGTCCAAGCCGGATTTCAGCAGAGTCTGCCGAAATTCATCAGTCGGTTGATTTTTTTCAAACGACTTCGCAATTTCCGATTCGATGACTTCCTTATTCTCCCGCGCTTTTCCGTCGGTAATTCTTTCGCTCGTTTCCGCGTCTTTTCCAGTCATAATCTCTTACTTCCGATTAGATATTTCACGCATCGGCGCGTCTCGCAGGTTCATTATACAACATTTTTTAACATTATAAATAAAACCAATCGGGATGAGACCGTCAAAGAGGCGGAATTATTATAGAGGCTTGTAGATTTGTTTTATTTCAGGAAACCCGAAATGTAGAGAGGTAAGCCGCCCATAGACTTTGCCGGACGCGCACGCAAAAATGAGCATCGTCGGCGCGGCGGGATAGAATTGCGGCGTTCGCTAATCTAAAAACGATTCGGATGAAATCGAGCCTACGGTGTCGGCGGATTTTCATCCGGCGGTGTGCCTGCGCTTTTCTTTTTGCGCTCGATGTGGCTGGCGGTCAGCCATTCGGCGAGTTTGGCAGGGTTGTTGCGATAATGGTTTCGCAAAGCCCGGTCGAGTTCTTCGCGGGTGTCGAGCGTGTCGGCGAGAATCGCTTCGGTATCGGCGGTCGCGCCAACGCCGGTGCGGTGCGCGTCGGCTTGCCCGTGCGCGGCTTCACGAAACTCTTCCACGTCCGTTCCCAGTTCGGCGAAAAACTCCGTCGTCAAAGCGTATTTATCAAAATCTTTCTTATAGGCAGGCGCGTCGGCGATAAACGAAGCGGCTCGTTCGGTGATTTCCTGATAGATCAAACCGCTGCGCGGCAGGGTGAACGTATTAGTAAAATTCTTGTTTTTCTTTTCGATAATTTTCGCTGTTCTGGCGACGAGTCTTAAATCAGCGACGATTTCATTCGCCCGCGCCACTTTGCTGCGCGTGCCGCTCGTCTTCGCGCTGCCCGACGAAGCCGACGTGATTCCGGCTTGATGCAGACGCTCGACATTGTTCGCATTGGCGGCGAATAATTCCACCGTCGAAGGCAGTTCGGCTGCCAGTTGCGGACTCGCTTTGCCGAAATAGTCAATGCGCTCCGCCGCCTCCAGAACATTTCTTTTTCTGTCGCTCATATTATTTTTTAACTCCGTTTTAGACTGATGAAAGATGACCGCCACCCGTCGGATCAGTTAAGAGATTTCGTCTGATCCCGGTGCGGTGTGTCTGAATTTATACGCCTTTTCGTGAAAATTTTCAAGACAAATTTTAGAGACGGTCTGTAAAATCAAAGCAGAAAAGTTTTAGAAGGGATTTTTACCATTATTTAATTGGTCAAAACAATCGAAATGTCCAATATAAATGCGTGTGCAAAAACCTTCAAAGTGATTGCTAAATAATTCTGATTTTATAGGGTTAAACCAAAACATAGTAGGGCAGCCAAAAAGAGTAGTTTTTGCACACTCTGATTTATCGTTGCTCATAATTCCCCTTTGTTCGTTCGTGCAGTGTTTTCCGCCTATAATTTTAGCTTCGTGTCTTAACATTCCGCATCTTCAAAAACTTTTGCCGCTCGTTTAATGAAAACTCTTCCGAAATTCCAACGGCGACAAATTGGTCTTTGTTTTGAATAGTTTGTTGAATGATTGGGGATGTTCAAAACCCAAATCATAAGCTATTTCGCCGACGGACAAACTGCCGGTAGATAATTTTTCTTTGGCTTTTTCGATTAGTTTTTCGTGGATGTGCTGCTGGGTGCTTTGTCCGGTTAAGACTTTAAGTAAGTTGCTCAAATAATTAGGCGAGACGTTTAAGGTTTCGGAAATGTAGTGAACCGTCGGCAAACCCTGCATTAATGTCTTTTCGTCGTTGAAATAATCTTCTAAAAGTTCTTCCAACTTTTGTAATAAGTCGCTGCTTGCGGCTTTTCGGGTAATGAACTGTCGTTTATAAAAACGATTGCTGTAAGTCAACAATAAATCAAATTGTGAAATGATGACATCCTGGCTTGAATCATCAATTCTGCTTTGTAATTCATCTTCGATAATTTTGAAAATGGAAATAATGGTTGTCTTTTCTTTCTCTGAAAGATGTAACGCCTCATTGGTTGCATAAGAGAAAAAACCATATTTTTTAATCTTGTTGGCTAATGGATACGTCCTCAAAAAATCGGGATGAATGAAAAGGTTGATGCCTTGATGTATTTCGGAATCGTCAGGCGCAAAAAGTAATTGATTCGGTGAAATAAATATCATTCCGCCTTCATCAAAATCATAAACGCTTTGTCCGTATTTTACTTTCCCTTGAAGATTTTCGATGTAAGCGATTTTATAAAAATTGAGCAGCAACGATGGAGGCAGTTTGTCTTCGGCAATTTTTACATCACGATTATTCACTATACTGACCATCGGATGCAGAGGCTTCGGTAAGCCCAGCACGCGATGCAAGTCGGAGATAGAATTAAATTTATGTGGTGTTCTTTCTTCTTTTTTCATCCACTTTTTTCAAATAATTTGCTATTTATACTGGATATACTATTCCCGTTGCTTCCTCGGCTAAATTCCAAAGTTTTTTTGCAACTGTTTCGTTCAGTGCGTTTTCTTGCAGCGTAGCTAATGTCGGATAACCTTTAAATCCGTTCTCGTCCGGCTCATACATATTCCCGCCGGTTGCCTCGTTTGAAACGGCGGCATACAGCGTCGGCAAAGCACCTTGCCACGGTTTCATAAAGCCGTCAAACCTTTCTTTCATCGCAACCACGGCTTCGTCGGGTATATGTCTGGTCAGTTCGGTAGTATTTGCTCCGGGTTGGGCGGCGATGGATAATACCTGATGTCCTTTCGCTTTAATTCTTCGGTCTAATTCAATTGAAAATATCAGGTCTGCCAATTTGCTCTGACCGTATTCACGAACAGCATCATAGCCTTTTTCTGATTTTAGATTATCAAAATCAATAGCTGCACCTTTATAGCCGAAACTACTTACTGTAACTATTCGTGAACCCTGCGTTTCCTGAAGTAACGGATATAAAAGTCCGGTAAGTGCGAAGTGTCCCAAAAAGTTCACGCCAAATTGCAATTCATATCCTTCGCTTGTTTTTGAAGCCGGCGGTGTTCCGACTCCGGCATTATTGATTAATAAATGTAGCTGTTTATGCTGCTCAATAAATGTTTCGGCAAACGCTCTGACAGATTCTAAACTTGCTAAATCAAGCACGCCGATTTCCAAAGAACCGCTGCCTTTCTCAGTTTCCATTTTAGCAATGGCTTTCTCTCCTTTGGCTTTATCCCGGCAGGCAACTATTACATTTGCTCCCGCCTTGTATAACGCCAAAGCGGTTTCATACCCGATACCTGTATTTGCCCCTGTAACAATGACAGTTTTTCCTTTTTGGTCAGGGATTTCTTTTGTCGTCCACATATTTTGTTATCTTCCTTCCATTATTGATTGCACTGATGCTTGTCAATTAGTGTTAATAGGTTTTGCAAGCACGACGTATAACGAGCATTTATTTTAAGTTAGATTTAAAAAATTCATCCAATTTAGGCACAGATTCTAAAACGTGGTCATAGAGAGAAACGTGTGTTTCTCCCTTAATTAAAAACAATTCTTTTGGCTCTTTGGCTTTTTCGTAAGCATCTTTTGTCATCCATAAGGTCTGTGCATCCGTTCCGGCGATCATCAATACCGGGCGCGGTGCAATCAGGTAGGCAAAATCCGGCGAATAGAAACTTGCTATACGTTCAATACTACTCAAAGGAGTGAAATTGGATTGATTGGGATGTTGTCCTCTATCGGTTGAGTAATATTGCCATCCTTCATAATTAATACCGCCCAATGCTTTTGCCTGCTCCTCTGTAAAGCGAATGCCAAAAGTGCCGGGAGCTTTTCCGTTGAGTATGGCAATTCTGTCAGCCGCAGCAGCGTCAAGCATATCTTGAAAAACTTTTGGGTCTTGCTTTCCGTCAGAACCTTTTCTGTTCCAGTCGCCCAAATCTACGCCGCTAACTGTGGCAAGTGCCTTTATATTATGGTCTGTCGCCGCCGCCACGATGGAATAACCGCCGGAAGCACAGATACCGAGAACTCCTATATTTTTAGCATCTACATCCTTTATTGTAGTTAAAAAGCCGACGGCGGCTCTGATGTCTTCAACCCGTTGTGCCGGGTCTTCCAAACCTCGCGGAGTTCCTTCGCTTTCTCCCTGATAGGCGGCATCAAAAGCTAAAGTGATAAACCCTTTTTCTGCTAATCGCTGCGCGAATAAGCCTGCTGTTTGTTCTTTTACACCGGCTGCCGGATGTGCCACAACAACCGCCGGTGTCGGCTTATCACCCGGCTTGAATCCTTCGGGATAGTAAAGGTTTGCGGCAATTTTTATTGAATTGGATTTGAAGCTGACTTTTTTTACCGATACGATATTTTTCATAATTGATTTTCCTTCTTGTTTGTTTTTCGTTTGCGCTTTTGTATCAACCGCAATAGACATTAGGATAATGGTTACTAAAAATGCAATATATTTCATATTCATAACTCTGTTTTTATCTACTCCATAATTTTACGATGGAATGCAAAAGTAAATTTAGCCGAATCTACTTTTGTTGTAGTCAAAATAACTGTTTTGTCTGATAGCAATTACTAGGTTTCAATTTTTCCGTCTTTTTTGCTTCCTCAGACACTCGTGAATTTAGCTGTAATGTCTAATGAAACTTTCTACAATTTTTCAAAGCAAATGAATTAACGAAAACAACTGTTTTTGACACAAACCTCATAATGTAGCCGCACAAATCAAGCAATTATCAAATTGGTAACAACAAAAATGCTCCGGTAACGACATTCTGAAAGGCGGTCATAGCGAAAAAAACTCTGCAAACGATTGTTCGGGCGTTGGTCAGCGGGATTTTGCCGTTGGTCGGCGATTATCAAACGTCGGTCAGCAGGATTTTTACATCGGTCAGCGGTTTTGAACGCCGGTCAGGGCGATTGGAACGGCGGTCAGCGAACTCGGGCGCGGGTCAGGACAATTTGCGCGGCGGTCATAACGCTCAAAGCGTGGGTCATAATAGTTAAAGCGCAGGTCAGATGAAAAATTTTCCGGTCATTATCGTGCGGACACATCTCGTTTCGTCTTTTTCCATTGTGGGAATTTGCGGCGCGGAAGTGATAAAATAAATTTCACCGAAATCTATTCAAATAACCGAAAATTCTTTCGGCAGTAAACAATTTTAAGGAGCAAAAACTATGGACGCAGCACAAAAATCATACGACATACCGAAATTTAAGGAACAATACGACAATTTCATCGGCGGCGAATTTGTCGCACCCGTGAGCGGCGAGTATTTCGACGTAATCTCGCCGGTTGACGGCAAAGTTTTCACCAAAGTCGCCCGCTCGACGGCGGCAGATATTGAACTCGCATTAGACGCAGCGCACAAAGCCGCGCCCGAATGGAACAATTCTTCGGCGACGACGCGCAGCAATCTTTTATGGAAAATCGCCGACACGATGGAAGCGAATCTTGAGTTATTAGCCCGCGCCGAAACTTGGGACAACGGCAAGCCGATTCGGGAAACGATGGCGGCGGATTTGCCGCTGGCGATTGACCATTTTCGTTATTTCGCGGGCGTGATTCGCGCTGAAACGGGCGAGGCGACCGAGCTCGACGCGAATACGGTTTCGATCAATATTCACGAACCTTTGGGCGTGGTCGCGCAGATTATTCCGTGGAATTTCCCGATTTTGATGGCGACGTGGAAAATCGCGCCCGCGCTTGCCGCCGGGAATTGCACCATCGTCAAACCTGCTGAACAAACACCCGCGAGCATTATGGTTTTGATGGAGCTTATCAAAGACATTCTGCCGCCGGGAGTTTTGAATATCGTCAACGGTTTCGGTCCCGAAGCTGGCAAACCGCTAGCGACGAGCGAACGAATTGCCAAAGTCGCGTTCACGGGCGAAACGACGACCGGACGACTTATTATGCAGTATGCGTCGCAAAATCTGATTCCCGTGACGCTCGAATTAGGCGGCAAATCGCCGAATATTTTCTTTGAAAGCGTGATGGACGCAGACGACGAATTCTTTGATAAATGTCTGGAAGGCGCGGCGTTATTTGCCTTAAATCAAGGCGAAGTCTGCACTTGTCCGTCGCGGATTCTGGTGCAGGAATCAATCGCCGACAAATTTATTGAGCGAGTCATCGAACGCACGAAAGCGATCAAAATGGGACATCCGCTCGACCCTGAAACGATGATCGGCGCACAGGCGAGTCAGGATCAATACGAAAAAATCCTGAACTACATCCAAATCGGCAAAGACGAAGGCGCGGAAGTTTTGACGGGCGGCGCGGCGCAGAAAAACGAAGGAGTGGAAGACGGTTTCTACATCGAACCGACTTTGATCAAAGGACACAACAAAATGCGCGTTTTCCAGGAAGAAATCTTCGGTCCGGTCGCGTCAATCACGACTTTCAAAGACGAAGCCGACGCAATCGCCATCGCCAACGACACGCTCTACGGCTTGGGCGCAGGCGTTTGGACACGCGACGCGCACCAACTCTACCAAATCCCCCGCGCCATCAAAGCCGGTCGCGTCTGGGTCAACTGCTATCACAATTACCCCGCGCACGCCCCATTCGGCGGCTACAAAAAGAGCGGCTTCGGACGCGAAAATCACAAAATGATGCTCGACCATTATCGCAACAACAAAAATATGTTGATTTCTTATGACAAGAAGGCGATGGGATTCTTTTAAAGGCTGATTGGAAAAGGGTGAACGCAAATCGAAAATAATCTGCGTTCACCCTGAAAATTGAAGGTAAAAGGTTTAGGAATCAAGTTGTAAGGCTTTCATAAGTTCAGTGGATGAAGAAGTAATTATCGTTGCCCCTGCTTCAATAGCTTCCTGTTTGTTTCTAAGCACACTATTTTCTGTACAATAAATTAAAAATGGAGTATCTTTGCCTTGACTTCTGACAGTTTTAAGCAAATCAATTCCAGCTTTATCTTCATATTTGCCGTTCACTCGCCTCGACATATCAGAAATTATCCTATCGAATGTTTTCGATGAATTAAGTTTTTTAAGGGCATCTTCAGTTGTAAATGAAAGAACAACATCTATCCCCTTTTTCTCAAGATTTTCAATATCTAAGCTATTATTTTTCGGATGATCGTCAACCCAAAGAATTGTTTTCACCTTAGGTTTTCCGCTGGTAACAGATGTTTCTTCTGTTGTTCCAACAGTCAGTGCGCCTTTTATCGGCGGCTGAGGATTCAGAACTTGGTTCTCAACATCGTTTACCTTTTTCAATAACTGTTCGCTTACTTCCTGCAAGGTTAAGTTTTCGCCGCCAAATTTCGCTGTTCCCTGTGTTTCTCTATCAGCTTTCGAGAAAACCTGCGCTAAATAAATTCGCGTCATTAAATAAACGCCGAGAAAACCGACGATAACAAAATAGACGATAATTGCTGATGCTAAAGACTGTGTTTGTGTCTTCTCATCCAGTCCCGAACTGAAAAATGCCGAGAGACTATTTAAGTAACTCGGCACGTTGCGAAGTTCAACTAATCCGATACCGACGATAATTTTGGTCAACCAATCCGATATTTGTTCCAAATTAGTATTAACCATAATTCGGTAAGCTAGCGGTGCGGTTTTTGTTTCGGTATTGCTATCATTCTTTTCGTCACCATTATTTACAGCGTTGTCATTATTGCTGACGGCTACCGCAGGATTATCCTGCAAAACGCGCGGAATGCCGAAAAGAAAACCGACGATTCCACCTGATGCCAGACACGCAAGCGACCAAAATATTGGCGTGGTTATGTCTTTAACATTTTCCTGCCGCCAGATAAAAAAAAGACCGACCAAAACACAACCAATAATGAAAAACAGGGTTTTTGTTACATCACTGAAAACTTTAATGTTATCTATAACGGAGAGAATTCTTGTATCTTCGTTTTTTGCCATAAAATACTCCTTTTAGCTTGAAGGCTATACTAAATCGCTGAAGTTGATTGTCCTTATTTCCCTTCGTATATGTATGTTTGAACGGAAACAGCGACCTGAATTTGAATAAAAATTAACCGTTTGGGGTGGTGCTGCCAGTTTTACGTTTGCGGGTAGTGGCGCGTTCGGATTTGCGTTTGCGTCCTAAAGATTGATATTCGGGCGAATCTTCGCCGAATTGGGCGGCGACTTGGATGACTGCGCCGTCGTTTTTCTCGATGAATGATGTGGAGTTGGCGGCGATGATGTCGCGGACTTCGGCGAGGCGGGCGATGAGTTGGGTTTCTTCCGTCAGTGCCGAATCCAATGTGTCAACGACCGTCTGAATCGCGGCGACGGCGTATTCCGGTTTCTGCGATTTATAAGCCGCGATGTTTTTCAGGTTGGTAAAATATCCTTTTTCTTCAGTAAGTTGGTTTGGTGATAATCTTTTATTTCTAGCCATTTTTCGAGTCTCCTTTGTGCTGCAATCGTTAAAGTTTTTGCCTTATCCGGCACGTGAGAGCGTCCGGCGCGTGAATTTTCTCTTACGCCAAGAGAATTTATGGTGTTTCCGGTGATATTTAAGCCTTTGATAGTGGTGTTAATGCTTAAAACAGGGCTGTCGAAGCCTTAAATACTACTATCTAAGCCTTAGATAGTAGTGCGAAAGCCTTTGATAGTGGTGTCTAAGGCTTTGACAATGCTGTTAAAGCCTTAGACACTAGCGAAAAGTTTTTATTAACAAAAAAATAATTTAGCGTTGAAGGAAAAGGAGTTCTAATGTTCAAAAAATCTTTATTTATCAACGGAAAATAATTTTTCTCTAGTTTGAAATGAAAAGCACCGGAACAAGATTTTTTAATTAACCGATGAACCTTGTAAAGCTCTTGATGATTTTTATTACATTTTAAGTAACATAGATTTTTAGGATGAGTCAAGTTGACTTGATTTATATTTAATAATCGTAATCTCTTCCGAGTTTGCAGTTGAAAATCAGTTTGTAGAAGCCTGTCCGAAGTATCAACCCCGATTGCAACTAACGCATATATTCTGTTAATGATTATGTTTCGGCAATCGAATTCCATTTCATTATGAAAAACATTCCGCGTGTAAAAGTAACCGATAAAGCGAAAAAAGTTATCGGCTGACTTCTCACATTAGTTCGAGATTTTTCAAAAAGCGAACAGTTCCTGTAATCTTTCGCAAACCGTCTGTGCCGTTTGCCCGTTTAGAACGGATATTTTTTTATTGAGGCGAGTTTTGTCAACGGCGCGGATTTGGTCGAGCGCGATGTAGTTTTCATTTCCGCTCAGTTCAAAACCGATTCGCGTCGGAAAATTCCGTTTGCTCGAAGTGATCGGCGCAACGAGAATCGTGCCGAGCGCGTCGTTGACTTCGTTCGGCGAAATGACGACTGCCGGACGAGTTTTATTGATTTCGCGCCCGACGCTCGGATCGAGGTTGACCCAATATATTTCAAATCTTTTGATTACCATTCGCGTTCGTCGAATTCGGTTAATGCGGCTTGATTCCAATCGGCAAATTCTGCCGATTCATCGCCGTTTTCGGCAAGTGCCGTTTGAAACATTGCGTCCCAACCGAGACGCGGCGACGGCTTGTTTTCCGCATTCTCGTAAACGGGACGCAGCAGCAAGCCTTCGGGCGTAACCTGAAACTCGACCGATTTCTCGAACCGCAGTTGTTCGAGCAGCGTTTTCGGAATCCGAACGCCTTTTGAGTTGCCGATTTGAACGATGTTTGCTTTCATAATAACATTGTAATTACAAACAAATACGCCGTCAAAAAGATTCTATGAAAAACATTCCGCGAGTTCTCGTTACCGACGAAGCGAAAAAGATTATCGCTAAACTGCGAGCAAAAAACGGCAAGTTGATGTTTCATCAATCGGGCGGCTGTTGCGACGGTTCTTCGCCGATGTGTTATGCGGACGGCGAATTTATCGTCGGGCGAAGCGATGTCTGGTTGGGTGAAATTGATGATTGCGATTTTTTTATGGCGAAAGATCAATTCGAGTTTTGGAAACACACTGAACTAACGATTGACGTAACGCCCGGACGCGGCGCGTCGTTTTCGCTGGAAATTCCTTTGGGCGTTCGGTTCGTGACAAAATCGAGAGTTTTTACTTTTGAAGAATCGCAGAATTTAATCGAAACTAAAATTGGCGATATGATTTGAAAAGAAAAAATCTACTCTTGTAATTATGAAAAATCACGGCTTACGAATTGGTGCGGCATTACTTACTTTTACCGTCGGTATTTTCGGCGCAGCTTTTTACTTTTTTAATTCGAGTGATAAGGATTCGGCAACTCATCGGGTTTCTGAAAAATTAACTAACTCAGCCAAGGCTTGGGAAACATTTTTATCCTTTGAAAACCAAAAACTCAGTCCTTTGGAAAATTCCCGAAGGACAGAGTTATCAGCGGCGTTAGACGAACTTGTTCGAGATGATGAAGGCGGATTTGGAAGTTTAAGATTGATTTCAAACATCTCGAACGCAAATAATCAAAGTTTTTACATTTTAATCGGCGAAGACCCGCTCATAACAATTCCCGGAAGTTGCAGATTGCGAATTCATTTGTTTGATTTGGATGGCAAACACTTAAATTATCTCTCTTTTAATGCCGGGTATCGAATCGGCTTGAAAGACATAAAAGTCCGTTATTCTTCCGAAATAGAAAGAGAAATAATCGAGGTAGAAAGCGAACCTGTCATTAACGGACGCAACATCGCCAAACAGTTTTATGCTTTGATTGGAACGGAAATTTTGCCGATACGACTTGAAAACGACAAACAACAAACCGTTCTGAATATTTACGAATCGCCGGACGCTGCTATCGGATTAAACCTCAGCGGACATTCGGCAGAAGCCTGGAAAAACTCTCTGAAATCAAAAGATACCGCAGAACTATTGGCTTCGCTGTTATGGTTGAGCGGAAAGCATATCAATCCTCGACAACTTCCCGCTTACTACAATCAATTTCCTTACGAAGACGTAAAAGAAGCAAAATTAATCCAGCAGCTTAAAGCTGATAAAGAAATAAAAGTGATTGTTCAAAGTTTAGCGGAGTCGGAGAATAAATGGCTGAAAGATGCGGCTAATTTAATAGAAAATAAAAGTGGCGAATAAATTTGTGTCTGTCAAAATTACAGTTTACGAAAAACCGACTTGCACGACCTGTCGCAATTTGAACAAATTGTTTAAAGAAAATGGCGTTGATTACCGAGCGGTCAATTATTTTATCGAGCCTTTGACCGAAGCGAAATTACGCGACTTATTGGGCAAAGCTAATCTTTCGGCGTTTGAGGTAGTGCGAAAAAACGAAGCGGTTTATAAAGATTTGAAAATTGCGGAAGTCAAAAACGAAGATGAATTGATAAAATTGATCGTCGAAAACCCTTCAATTTTACAGCGTCCGATTGTCGAAATCGGCGGTCGGGCGGTTTTAGCCAGACCGATTGAAAAGGCGATTGAGTTAATCAAGGGCGAAAATAAATTATGAGTTTAACGAATGGAAACGGCAACGGGAACGGGCATCGTCCGAAGCCGAAAAATGTTTTGGGCGGCGAATTGAAGTGCTGCTGTTTGAAACCGCTGACGGGATTTTACCGCGACGGGTTTTGTCGCACGGGCGCGGACGACACGGGCAGACACACGGTTTGCGTAAAGGTCAGCGACGATTTTCTGGAGTTTTCCAAAGCCGTCGGCAATGATTTGTCCACGCCGCGATTGGAATACGCTTTTCCCGGATTGGTTGACGGCGACAAATGGTGTCTGTGCGTTCTGCGATGGAAAGAGGCGTTGGAACACGGCGTTGCGCCGCCGGTCGTGCTGGAATCCTGCCACGAATCGGCTTTGAAAGTCGTCGCGCTCGCAGATTTAAAAGAACACCGTTTGGACGAATAGAAATGGATTCAATCGAACAACTGCGCGAGCTTTATATTTACAACGATTGGGCGAACCGGCGAATCATCCGCGCTTTGAAGGATGCGCCGAGCGAAAAATCCCGGCGAATTCTCGCACATCTTTTGATTACCGAGCAGGAATACTTCGAGCGTTTATACGGCAAAGATTCGTTCGGTTTTGATTTCTGGCAGGATTTGAGCTTGGAAGAATGCGGTGCGTTGGCGCGTGCAAATGCCGAACGATTCGAGAAGCTGCTGCGAAAATTCGACGATGAAGGGCTTGATTTAAAAACCAATTACCGCACGAGCGAGGGCGTTTGGCACGAAAACACTTTCCGCGAGCTTTTGACGCACGTTCTTTTTCATTCTTCGATTCATCGCGGCAACATCATTCTGAAATTGCGCGAGGAAAATTTTGAGCCGCCGAAAATTGACTACATCATTTATCTGCGCGAAACGAAAGTCGTGAATCGTAAATTGTGAATGGTTTTTTCCGATTCACGATTCACGATTTACGATACACGAAACAATGCTTTTTTTCGGCATTAAAAACGTCCGGTTCAAAACAATCGTGCTGACGGTTTTCGCCGCACTGTCGGCGGTGTTCGCGTTTTTGATTTACCGCGATTACTTCATCACCGATCCATTTAATTCCGCGCTGACCGGGACGGAGAAATACGGACACAACAGCGCGGGCGATTTTCAGCAATACATCGTGATGGTTTTGATTGAATTTATCATCATCGCGGCAGTATTATTACCTTATTCTTTCAGCCGTTTTTACTGGATCAGATTGTTGATTTTGCAGCTTTTGTTCGTCGGTTGGATGTTTATGACGGCAGTCGCCGGAATGCACGCGGGCGGCGTTCACGCGCTGCACACGCTTTATTTGCTCGGCATAAACGCTATAATCTTTATTTTGCTCATCGCTTCAATCGTCGCGGAAATTAACAGCCGCCGAAAAACGAACAACTTCTGATGGAACAAACCGCGCCCGAACAATTAACTTTCGATTTTCACCGCGTTCAGCCGGAAATCGTCGCCGAAACGCGCGGCGAAGAACTGAGTCTGCGGCTCGGCGAATTTGCCGGACCGCTCGACCTTTTGCTGTTTTTAATCAAACAGGAACAGGCGAACATTTTCGACATTCCGATTGCGAAAATCACGGACGAATACTTGAAATACATTCGCCTGCTGAAAACCTTCGACATCGCGCTGGCGGCTGATTTTCTCGTGATGGCGGCGACTTTGATCGAGATAAAATCGAAGATGCTGCTTCCGCGTGAAATTACGGGAGAAACGGAGGAAGACGAAATCGAAGACCCGCGACAGGAATTGATTGACCGTCTACTCGAACATCAAAAATTTAAAAACGCGGCGGAAATGCTTTACGAGCGCAGCACTATCGAGCAGGCGGTTTTCGGGCGCGGCGCGATTGAGACGGATGAGACCAATACGGAAACGAACGCGACGGTTTTCGATTTGCTGAACGTCTTTCAGAAAATTCTCGGCAAACACAAAGAAGAAGTTCAGATGGAAATTCACCGCGAAGAAATCAGTCTGGCGGAAATGCTGAGAAACTTAAAGAAGCGAATTTTCGCGGCGAAGGAGTTAAATCTGCTGGAGTTTTTCGCAGAAATGCACACGCGCCGCGAACTCGTTACAGCATTTATCGCCGTTCTGGAAATCGTGCGAACGGAAAGCGTGAAACTGACTCAATCGGCGACTTTCGGCGAAATTATTTTGAAAAAAGTTTAGAAAATGGATTTGGAAATTGAAGAAAAACAACCGCGCAGCATCGCCGAAATCGTGTCCATCGTCGAGGCTCTGATTTTCGTCGCCGACGAACCCGTAACCGTCAAACTTCTGGCGGAAGTTTTGGATGAAGATAAGGAAACCGTCAGCGCGGCAGTCGAAGAACTGCGAAACGAATACGAACAGCGGAGCAGCGGTCTGCAAATCCGTGAAATCGCGGGCGGCTGGCAACTCTCGACGCGGACGGAATTTCACGACGAAGTTCGACGATTTTTAAAGACGCGCCCGAACGCGAAATTATCGCTCGCCGCGCTCGAAACGCTCGCCGTCATCGCCTACAAACAACCGGCGACCGTTCCCGAAATAATGGAAGTTCGCGGCACACAGTCGGCTTCGGCGATCAAAACGCTGCTCGATAAAAAACTCATCGTCGCCAAGGGTAGAAAGGAAACAGTCGGACGACCGATGCAGTACGGCACGTCGAAGGATTTTCTTATTCAGTTCGGTTTGAAGGATTTATCGGAGCTGCCTTCAATCGAAGATTTTGAAGATTTGGCGGGCGGGCTTTAGGAAGGCAAAAGTGAAAAGGCAAAAGGCAAAAGTATTGAATTTGTCTCTTGCTTTTGCCTTTTCACTTTTTACTTTTGCCTTGCGAGTTTTTCAAACTCGCTCTGAACGTCGGCGAAAGTTTTACCGATCAAGTTTGCGCCGACGAAAAATTCGTCGTTCGTAACTTCCGCGACGACGAAAGACGGCGGCTGGAAATTTTCCAACTCTTCTGCATTATCAAAGCAAATCTTCGCCGTATTCAATCCCCAGAGCGCGCCGAGAAAAACGTCTATTTCGATTTCCTTTTCGCTGTAATTATAAAAATAACGATTCTTACGAATTTCGTTCGTTTCGACGCGCTCGTTTTGTCTGATTTCCCTGCCCTCAAACGCTTCAAAAGCGGCGTGTTCCGCTTCGTTCAGACGAATTTGCGCGACGCTCCAAACAGTCAAATCTTTTTCGTCAACGGGAAATCTCTGTTCCAAAATGTAAGTCCATTCTTTAGTTTCGGGAACGCGAATCGAACGCAGGCGCAGGCGCGTGTTTTCGATGTAATTATCAAATATTTGCCAGTGATAGTCGGCGCGTTTTAAAGGTTCGGGCAGATTTTCCAATAGAAAGACGCGGCGCAGTTCCGGGCGTGATGTTTTGTCCATTTTTGTCGAATGTTTTATACTCGTTTGTTTTCAGTCTATTTTAATTTTTCGGAGTGTAAAATGCGATTTTATATTTTATTATTTTCAACAATTTTTTTCGTCGGCTGCGGCGGCACGACAGAAACCGTCAATACCAGCACGGCAAGCAATGCGCCCGTCAAAAATACTTCTAACACGACGACTGTTTCCAATAATCCGCTCGAAACGACTAAACCGCCCGAAGCGGCGACGACCAATGCCGCGCCGACGATTGCGCCGGTGATGGCGGCTTATTACGAGGCTTTGAAGAAAAAAGACGACGCGGCACTGCGAAAAACTTTGTCGCAGGCGACTTTGAAATCTTACGAAACGGATATGAAAGAGGAAAAGGAAACTTCGCTTTCAAAATTTATCACCGACCTCGAACCCGTGCCGGACAAACCTTTTGAAGTGCGAAACGAAACCGTCACGGGCGATACGATCATCGCCGAAGTGCGCGGCGGCAGTTACCCGAACGGCATCAAAATCAAATTCCTCAAAGAAAACGGCGAATGGAAAAAAACTATCGAAAGCCCTGACGTGAAAACTTCCAATACGACTTCTACCAAATAATTCTGCCCGTAGAAAAGCGGATTGATTTGAAACAATCAATCCGCTTTTCTGTATCAACTTTCAGATCATTTTCCTAAGCGTTCGCAGCTTTATACGCGGGCAGCGAAACTCGCGCTTTCGGCTCTTTCTTCAAACCTAACGCCCAATCCGCCTGCATCAGCGTGTGAATATCGCGTGTTCCTTCGTAAATCACAGCGGCTTTGCAGTTTCGCAAGTAACGCTCGACCGGATAATCGTTCGTGTAGCCGTTCGCGCCGTGAATCTCAATCGCCATCGAAGCGGCGGTTTCGCTGCGGGTCGTCGCCTGCCATTTCGCCAGACTCGCGGCTTTGGCTGACGGTTTGCCGAGATTTTTCAGATAACCCGTTTTGAGCCACAGCAGATGCGTCATTTCGTAATCGGCTTCCATATTAGCGATTTTTTGTTTGACGAGTTGAAAATTCGCAATCGTCTGTCCCTGCACTTCGCGCGTATTCGCATACGCCACCGACGCATCACGCGCCGCACGAATCACGCCGGTCGCGCCCGCCGCCACCGTGTAACGTCCGTTTTCCAGCGAGAACATCGCAATCTTGAAACCTTCGCCTTCGTTACCGAGCATATTTTCCTGTCCGACGCGCACATCCTGAAGCGAAAAATATCCGGTGTTGCCGGCTTTGATTCCCAATTTTCCGTGCAGCGTCCCGGACGAAAATCCTTCCATCGTGCGTTCGATGATAAAACAGCTAATGCCCGAATGGTCGCGGGCTTTTTGTTTTTCCGCGTCCGTCCAGCAGAAAAACAGAAAATGATCGGCGACATCGCCCAAAGAAATCCACATTTTTTCGCCGTTCAGAATCCAACCGTCGCCGTCGCGTTTCGCGTTTGAGCGCATTCCGACGACATCGCTGCCCGCATTCGGTTCAGTCAGTCCAAACGTCGCCAATTTTTCGCCTTTCGCCTGCGGCACGAGATATTTTTGTTTCTGTTCTTCGGTTCCCCAGGTCAACAAACTCAAAGAATTTAACCCGACGTGAACCGACATCGCCACGCGCAAAAACGTATCGCAAGCCTCTAATTCTTCGCAAACGAGTCCGAGCGAAATATAGTCAAATCCCGCGCCGCCGTATTGTTCGGGAATACACACGCCCAACAGTCCGAGTTCCGCCATTTTGTCAAAAACGCTGCGTTCAAAATGCGATTTTTCGTCCCATTCTTTAATAAACGGCGCAACTTCGCCGTCGCAAAATTCTTTAACGGTTTTCTTTAACGCCAGATGTTCTTCGCTTAATTCAAAATCAATCACAGTTTTTATTATTTTCCTTTTTTATTTTATAGATTCGTAAGTAAATGGTGCGATTATTCTAGCATTTTGTCAAAAACCTTGCTCCGCCCGCGAAACGGAAAAAGATAAAGCCCCCGACGAAGTATATCGAAATGCGATTCTGGTTTTCACGTCTGATACGGTAAAATTTTTCTGTTCAACTTTCCGAAATGCAAATCTATGAAATTTCATTCTTTTCCGTCAAAAGTAATCGTTTGCGTCGCAGCGTTTTTCTGTTTATTCCCGGCGAATGAGATTTTCGCCCAGAACAAATCGAACGAACCGATTCCGGCGATGCCGAAACTTCTTTCGCAGCGCGAGCAGATGGACGTGCGCGAAATGTGGCTGAAAAAACGGCTCGATAATTTACTGCTGCCGATGATGCGGCGGAATAATGTTTCGATGTGGATTGTCGTCAACGAAGAATTTAATCCCGATCCGGCGACGGCTTATCTCGTGCCGCCGATTCCGATGGTCGGGAGTCGTGATTTTTTTATTTTTGTTGATAACGGCGGCGACAAATTGGAGAAGATTGCGATTGTCCGCTATGCCGAAGAGCGGCTGAAAAATCATTATCAAATGACGAGTGTTTCACGCGATAAAATCGCCGAAACTTTGCGCTCGACCGTCGCTAAATATAATCCGAAAACCATCGCGCTCGATTACAACGGGACACGCGGACAGCAGAATGGTTTATCGCAGGCTTCGTATAAATTTCTGGCGGAGACTTTGGGCGCGGAGACGGAAAAGAAATTCGTTCCGGCGGCGGGTTTGCTCGTCGAATTTTTCGATACGCGGCTGCCCGAAGAACTCGAACATTATCGCACCGCCGTTTTATTGACCGACGTTTTGACGCGCCGCGCTTTTTCCAACGAAGTCATCACGCCGGGAAAAACGACGGTCGGCGACGTGCGTTGGTGGTTTTTACAGCAGGTTAATAATCTCGGTTTGACCGTCTGGTTTCAGCCGGATTTGCGGGTGCAGAGACAAACGAAAACAACGGCGACGAATCAGCAATTTTTGTCGGTCGCCGACGAAAGTTTAGTCTTGGAGCGCGGCGATGTTATCCATATTGACTGCGGTTTGGATTATATGGGACTTTCGACCGACTGGCAGAAACACGCTTACATTTTGCCGAAAGGCGAAAAAGACGCGCCCGCCGGATTGAAAAACGCGCTAAAAAATACGAACGCGCTGCAGGACGCGATTTTCAAATTTGCGCGGGCGGGAATGACCGGCGCACAGGTTTATGAAAATGCAATGGCGGAAATGAAACGCCGGAATATCGAAGCGATGATTTATTCGCACCCGATTGGAACACACGGACACGGACTCGGCGCGTCAATAGATTTTCGCAGGGCAATCGGCGGCGCGGAAGAAAGATTTCGGCTCGGTTCTTACACTTCCATCGAACTGAACACCTCGACCAACATTCCCGAATGGAACAATCAGAAAGTTACGCTGATGGGCGAAGACGATGCCGTGATGACCGAAAACGGCTACGAATTTATTCGCCCGCGTCAGACCGAGTTTTATTTGATTCGGTAATCGTCAGAACCGCCTGCGTGAGCGGGCGGGTTTTGTGCGACGAGCAAAACCCGCCCGCTCACGCAGGCGGTTCTGACACGAGTTTTTTATGATTCCAATTTCCGAAGCCTTAAAAATCATTGAGCGCGAGACTTTTTCGCTCAACGCTGAAGCGATTGATTTGGAAAAGTCCGTCAATCGCGTTTTGGCGCAGACGGTCAAAGCCGATATGGATTTGCCGCCGTTTAATCGTTCGCAGATGGACGGTTTCGCGGTGAAATCGAAAGACGTAAAAAATGCTCCTGTTAATTTGAAAATCATTGGCGAATCCATCGCCGGAAAAGGTTTCGACGGAAAATTAAAAGCGGGAGAAACCGTGCGGATTATGACCGGCGCGAGATTGCCCGATGGTGCGGACGCGGTGCAAAAAGTAGAGGAAGTCCGTGAAAAAGACGGTTTGGTTGAAATTTTAGAATCAGTAAAAAACGGGCAGAACGTCAATCCATTCGCGTCAGAAATCAAACGCGGCGAGAAGATTTTCGGCACCGGCGAAATTATCACCGAACAGATGATCGCCGCGATTGCGTCGTTCGGTTATGCGAAAATTAAAGTTTTTAAACGACCGAAAATTGCGATTCTTTCGACAGGCAGCGAAATCGTCGAGATTTCCGAAACGCCGCCGCGCGACCAGATTCGCAATTCAAATTCGCTGATGCTGAAAATTTTCGCCGACCGATTTGCCGACGCTCGAATTCTGCCGCACGTCGCGGACGACGTGGAAAATTTAACGGCGGCGATTGAAAACGCGCTCGAAAATTACGACGTTTTGCTAACGACCGGCGGCGTTTCGGTCGGCGATTATGATTTTACGAAACCCGTTTTAAGAGATTTGGGCGCGGAGATTTTTTTTGAAAAAGTTTCACTGAAACCCGGCAAACCGACGGTTTTTGCCAAGCGAAAAAATTGTTTGATTTTCGGATTGCCGGGAAATCCGGTTTCGTCCGCCGTAACATTTTACCTGTTCGTGAGGGCAGCGATTTTGCTGATGCAGTCGGCGAAAGATTGTGAATTGAGAAAAGATTTTGCCGTCGTCGCCGAAAGAATCAAAGCCGCGAAAGAACGCGATTCGGTTTTGCCCGCGTCGGTTACGACGAATGAAAAAGGCGCGTTGATTATCGAATCATTGCGCTTTAACGGTTCGTCAAATTTTATCGCTTTTGCGCGGGCGAACGCTCTGGTTTTCGTGCCGCAAGGGAAAAATTTAGAAACCGGCGATGTCGCCGAAATTTATTTTCTATCGTAAATTTATGAACGAACTTTCACATTACGACGCAGACGGAACGATTAAAATGGTTGACGTTTCCGAGAAAGAAACGACGGCGCGGCGAGCCGTTGCGTCGGCTAAAGTTTTGCTGAATGAAGCGACGATTAAACTTTTGCGCGAAGGTGAAAACCCGAAAGGCAATCCGCTCGAAATCGCCCGCATCGCCGGAATTATGGCAGCAAAAAAAACTTCCGAACTGATTCCCTTGTGTCACCAAATCAACCTTTCAAAAGTTGATGTGAAAACCGACATTACAGAGTTTGGCGTATCACTCGAAGCCGAATCGAAAACCACATCGCAGACCGGCGTGGAAATGGAAGCATTGACGGCTGTTTCGGTCGCCGCGCTGACGATTTACGATATGTGTAAAGCCGTGCAGCAAGATATTCAGATTACTGAAATTCAGTTGAAATCGAAAACGGGCGGCAAAGCCGATTACGAAAAATCTTAACGAATCAAACTCTGCGCGGCGGCTTCGCCCGTTTCGATTGCGCCTTCCATAAAGCCCTGCCAATCGGCGAGATGTTCGCCCGCAAACAAAATTTTGCCGTGCGGACGCTGTAAAATCGGGCGAATGCCGAACCATTGTCCGGGACGATAAAGCGCGTACGCGCCGTCGGTATATTCGTCGCGCTGCCACGCATACGAAGAAATCGCTTTCGCCATTTTCGGCGCGTCTTCGTCAAAATCCGTTAAATCTCGCGTGATGATTTTCATTCGCCGCTCGTCCGACTGCGAAGCCAGCAGATCGGCTTTTTCGCCGACCGCGTAACTCGTCAAAATTCCCTGTTCGCCCGCTTGATTCTGCGTGCTGTGAAAATAAAAATGCGAAGCCGTGTCGGAAACCATCGAAAAATTTTCCGCCTTCCAGAAACGCTTTTCATACAACACGCTGTTTTTGCAGATGCGCGAATAAATCAATTTTTGGGCGGCTTCGGACTGAGCAGACGGCAAAGCCGGATTAAATTTTATTTTCAGTAAACTGTTCGTCGGCGCGGTGCAGATGCAGGCATCGGCTTTGAAAGTTTCACCGGCGGCGGTTTTGACGGTAACGATTCCGGCGCGTTGATTTATTTCTGTAACGAGCGTGTTCAGTTTGATATTTTCCGCGCCGATTCTTCGGGCAAATTCACCGGCGAGGCGCAAATTGCCGCCGGTCATTTTGTAATCCATCTCGTTTTTCGGACTCGATTCGGCGTATTCGGCGAGCGCGGCGAACGCCGAAACGTGACGGATTGATTCGCCGAAGTCGGTGCTGTCCATCAAATCTCTGAGTCGCAGATCGTCTTCCGTGTACCCGATTTTTTCCAGATAAGTCCACCAATCGTAACGGTCGAGATTCGTTTTCTGCGCGATGGTTAATTTGTCGTAACCTTTAATCAATTTTTCAAACGCGGCTTTTGCCTGCGGCGAAAAACTCCATTCGTTCGGGCGCGAAACTTTGCCGTTTTGCAGAAGGTAATCTTCAAATTGATGTTTCTGCAAGGGGATTGAAAAATCTCTGCACAAAGACTTAATTCGTTCGTGACTTTCGCCGACCCATTCCGCGCCGAGTTCGTAAACCAGATTCGGGTTTTCCGCAAAAGTCTGCGAGAAAACGCGACCGCCGATGCGATTCCGTCCGTCCAAAATTGTTATATTCCAACCGGCATTTTTTAATTTATAAGCGGCGGCTAAACCGGAAAATCCCGCGCCGATGATGACGCAGGATTTTCGGCGACGCTGGGCGAAAAGATTCGACGGCGCGGCGGCGATTCCGAGCGAAGCCGCGCCTAAAATTTTAAAAAACTCGCGGCGGTTGTTTTTATTCGACATTTTTATTTTTATCTTTCGATTTTCGATGATTTGCCGAATCATTCTACAAGATTCGATTTATTTTTGCGACTTAAAACCGTAAATGCCGACCGCGACTAACGCCGCGCCGATGACGACGTGCAGCAGATCGTCAATGCGCGTCCATTGAAACTGGCGAATCGGAAAAAGATTGGTGAAGGCGGCGAAGGCTTGGTATAAATCTATCAAGCCGAAACCGATTAGAACTTACGCAGTTGGAAAGAGCAAATAACGCGGATTCGACAAATAGGCT
>CAXTKJ010000031.1:46704-53745 GCA_964244835.1 uncultured Pyrinomonadaceae bacterium | reverse complement strand
GATGAACATCGCCAGCCGATAGGCATTGGTCGAGGCGCCGTTCATCACGGTCATGCCGTAATCGGCGGCGACGGCAAGCTCGGAGGGAAGCCTGACCATGCGCTGGCCCGGTTGTTCGCGCGCGATCGGCCCGGCATTGGTGCAGTAGCTCAGGAAGAGATCGGCCGCGCCCGTCGCCAGCAGATATTTTTTGCGTTCCGCCGCCGATAAAACCAACCAGCCGCCGATGATTAAAATCGCCAGAGCCGCGAGCGAACCGAACCAGCTTCCGCGAGCGAGCGATAAAATAACGGCAACTGCACTAGCCAGTCCTGCCGCCGCGAAAATCATTTTTCGGCTGAAATTAAATTCTTTGACCTGACAAATCAGCGGCGCGATCACCAGCGGTAAAAGCGCGGAGATAACCCAGCCCATTTCCGTCGGCGTTCGCAAAAATGCCTGCGCCCGCGAGAGAACGATGGCTTGTGTGCCGAGCAATTCATCTTCCGTGCCGGTTCCCAAAACGGGCAGATGCGACGGGAAATCAATGGCAAACTGGGATAGCGCAACCGCGCCCGTGAACATCAACCCGGCGGCGATGCCGAGCGCAAGTTCGACGATTCTTTCGCGCCGTGCGAAATGAGAAGCCAGAGCGCAGACAATCGTCATCGAACCGGCGAGCGACCAGAGCGAGTAATATCCGAGCATCGCCGCATCGCTGTAAAATACGGATAACGCGGCGCAACCCATTAAACCAGCCAGCAAACCTGCAAAAACCGTCGAAAAACGGCGAACCCCTTTTTCGTCGTCCGCCATCAGCCAATCGTGCGCCAGCAAAATTGCCGCGCAGACTATTGCCAGCGATAAATTAAATCCCGAAGGGTCTTCCACCTCGTCAATTTTGAATAAACTGACTTCGGTTTTGATAAAAAACGAGCCGATAAAAATCAGCCGCACGAACACCAGAACCGGCAAATCCAGAATCGTCCAGACGATTGCGCCGATCAATAAAAATAAGGCGACTGCCGCCAGATACGTCTGCGAAGCCGAGTTCGCGCCGACGGTAATGATGCCCGCGCCGACCGCGATTGCCAGCATCGCCGCGAAAACGGCGAACAGCAGCGGCGATTCGAGCAGTGAAAAAATGTTCGGTTTGGAATTTTTGGCGTTGTTCATTAAGCTCGCCGCAGTCTCACATCGCGCCCGTGCCGCGCAGCACGACCGGAATCGTCATAAATAAAATCCGCAGATCGAGCCGCAGAGACCAGCGATCAATATATTCGAGGTCTTGGAGAATCCATTCGTCGAAAGTGGTTTCGCTGCGCCCGGAAATTTGCCAGAGACAGGTGATGCCGGGTTTGACGCTGAAACGGCGGTTAAACCACACTTCTTCAAATCTTTCAAAATCGCGCAGCGGCAAAGGGCGCGGTCCGACGAGCGACAAATCGCCGAACAGCACATTGAAAAGCTGCGGCAGTTCGTCGAGACTCGTTTTTCGCAAAAAGCGTCCGACGCGCGTAATTCGCGGGTCATTTTTGATTTTAAAAACCGGACCGCCGGCTTCGTTCAGATTTTCGAGTGAGTTTTGCAAGGCTTCCGCGTTGGCGACCATCGTGCGAAACTTGAACATTTTAAAAAGTCGTTTGTTGTAGCCGACGCGCTCCTGTACAAAAAAAACCGCTCCGGTTGATGTCAGTTTGATGAGCAGCGCAATCACCGCCATCAGAGGAGCGAGCAGTATTAAAAAAATTAATGCGCCGGTGAAATCAATGACGGTTTTGGCTATCGTCTGCCAATCTTTCCGCAGTCCGGCGTGCAGCGACAAAATCGGCGTGTCGCCGATTTCGCCGGTTACGGCACGCGCCAGCCGCAAATTGAATAAATCCGAATAAACGCGCACGGTAATTCCCTGTTCTTCCGCCGACCGCGCGAGTGTCTCCATCCGATCATAGAAAGTTTTAATCGGCAGACAGATAAAAACTTCGTCAACGATATTTTCCGCCAGAACGCGCTCGAAATCGTCCAAGCCGCCCAGCACGTCCGGCTCATCCAAATCGTCCACGAACCCGATAAACTGATAACCGATTTCCGGCGTTTTTTCGATCAGGCTGACCATCTTCCGACCGCGTTCGCCCGCGCCGATGACGATGACCGACCGCAGATTGCGCCCGTGCAGACGGAATTGTTTCAGCACGGAACGCTTGAGCAGACGCACCGCGAACATCAGCAAAAACGCCGCTGCCGCAAAGATCAGCAGAAATCGTTTCGGAAAAATTTCCCATTCCGCCAGCAGAATCAGAGTCGCCAGAATTGCCGTGCAAAAGGCGACCGCCCGCGTTACGTCGAAAAATTCATCGCTTCGTTTGGCGAGCCGCTTCGAGCGGTAAAGCCAGATCGAAGACAAAACCAATCCCCAGCTAAACAACGCGCCGCCGAAAAAGATCGCGCTTTCCAGGTTCGGCGCGGCAAACGAATGCCGGATATATCCGACCCCTGTCGGACTGCCGAGCAAAAAAGCCAGCCACAGCGCGAACGCCAGAATTGCCAGATCAATACATTGGTAGAAAATTATCAGCGATAAACGGATGCGGTCTTTCATTTTTAACTGTGTCCTCCGTCTATCGAAATCTCCTTGCCAACGTGGTAGAAATTCGCAATTTCCGCCAGTTTTTCGTCTTCTTCGTCTGCCGCGAAAACCTGTCCGGCAAGCGGCACGGCTTCGGAAAATTTCGGTTTCCGGCGGCTGCCCGCCGTCAATGTTTTCGACTTTTCGGAGAGGCGCGGAATGCGATGAATGCTTTTGAGATGCGGCGAAGCGAGCGGCGGCAGAGCGTAAAAATCTTCTTCGTCCGGCGCGGATAATTTATCAGCCAGCAGCGCGGCGGCGAATCCGGCGAACGCGCCTAAACCGATTAACACCAGTAAGTTCAGCAGCGTTTTCGGGCTTTTCTTTTCGCCGTCGGTGCGCGGTGGATCGGCGATGCCGACGTTTAAGATTTGCTGACGGTTCAAAACCTCACCGACTTCCGATTCACGCGCCTTTTTTTGATAAAGCAGATATGCGTCTTCGTTGATTTTTCGCTCGCGTTCGAGCGGCGCACGTTCGATGCTTTTGACGTTGAGACGGGCGGCTTCCGCTTTTTGTTTTTCCGCCTGCGCCGTCATTTCGCGCTCGCGGGTTCGGAGCGCGGCTAGACTGACCTGCGCCGACGATAAATCGCTTTCCAGACGACGGCGCAGATCGTTCAGCGCGAACGATTTTTCCTGCGGCGGATTGGCGGTTTCGGCGGCAATCGCTTTTTCCAGATTTCTGATGCGGTCTTCGACCTCGACGACGAAACGCGCATTCGGCTTGTATTTTTGGAGCAGGCGCGTTCGTTCCTGATTCAACTGAATCAATTCATTTTTCATCCCGTCCAATGCGCCGACGTATTTCGACACCGAGCCGGTTTGAATCTGCTTCGGCTGCACGGCGATTTCTTCCTTTAAAACGCTGATTCGCTTTTCGGTTTCGTCAATTTCCGTGCGCGATTGTTCGGCTTGCCTCTGCGTTTCGTAAAACTGTCTGAGCAGCATTTCGCTCTGCGAATTGATTTCCACGCCGGTTACGCCGTTGTTTTTATCGAAACTTTTAACCGCCTCGGTCGTCCGTTTCAACTTGCGGTCGAATTCCCCGGATTGTTTATCGAAAACGCTCGTTACCGGAGACTTTTCGCTCATCTTAACGTGCAGTTCGATATATTTTTGGTAAATCGTTTCGAGTGTTTTTTTCGCCCGCACCGGATCGGTGTCGTTGTAGGAAATTTTGATGATGCGTGATTTCTTGACCGGCTCGACATCGAGATTGCCCGCCATTTGTCCGGCAATTTTTTCCAGCGCAAAATCGCCCTGTTTTTCATTCGCGCCCGTTTTATCTGACGCGAAAAGATTTCCCCAAAACAGTTTGATACGCCGCCTGAGACGGCTCGCCGAATCCGTTTCGACGGGCGACTGATTATTTATTAAATCCAGCTGCTGCGCCGTTCCGACCAGAACTTCGGTGTTTTTCAGCAATTCTAGTTCCGAGTTGAATTCCTCATCCGAAATGCCGGTCAGCAGCACATCGGCGGATTTCTCGCCCGGACTGATTTGCGGATCAACCCTTTGTCTGGCGATGATAACGCTCATCTGCGCTTCGTATTTCGGCGTGATTAAAAAGGTGGCGACCGCGCCGGAGACGACGACCAGCGAAAAAACCGCCGCGATCAGCAATTTGCGCTCCCACACGATGCGCCTGATTTCTCCGGGCAGATTTTTTTTATCTGAATATCTCATCTGTTCCCTGTTATTTTTCCTGAACCGTTCGCTCTCTAAAAGAATCGCGGCAACAGCCCGCGAAAAGTTTCGACCGCTTTGTTAAGCCGCGAGATTTTTGAATCCGGCACATAGATATGATCGCCGTCGCGCAGCGGCAGATCGGTCTGTTTCTGTTTTTTATCGAGAATGCTTAAAACGTCCGCCGATTCGATTTCCCAACCGCCCTTGCCGTTCGGTCGGGCGCGCAGAACCTTTCGGCGGTCGGCGTTCTCGGTAAATCCGCCCGCCAGGAAAATCACCTCGACCAGCGTCTGCCCATCGCGCAACTCATAGCGTCCGGGTTTGCCGATTTGCCCGCCGATAAACACACGCGGCGCGACGAATTCGAGCAGCGCGACGGAAATCACCGGATTGATTAAAATCTCGTCATATTTTTTTTCGAGGCGCGATTTCAATTCCGCGACCGTCAAACCTTCCGCCGCCACGTCGTCAATCAACTGCAAATTGATAACCCCGTCCGGGCGCACCGTTATCGAGGTTTCGTTAAGTTCCGTGTGATACAAAAATTTAACGCTCAGTTTGTCGCCCTGCCGCAGACAATATGCGGCAGGCGGCGCATCTGATTTTTTCGGATCAGGCGGGACTGTTTGCGCCTGAAATACCGCCGGAAACAAAAATACACAAGCCGCCAGCCGAATAAATAAATTTGAAATTAGCGTGTTCATTTGAATGCCAAAAAACCGGGAAAAATTTTATTTACTCGCCGGTTTCAACAGGCGTAAAAAATTATTCGCAGTGTGTCCAATGCTTTGCGTCAATAGAATCCGAATAGCGTTTTTTTTCCATAAACCCAAACATCGAAATTTATCGGTTATCCGATTGCGATTCCGAAATTCGCACACTTTTGACACTTTATTAATTAAAAGTTAAAATCTGCCTTTTGTTATCTTTCCCAAGATTTCTAAATTTATTTGTATATAAAAGGAGTTACAAACTATTTTGAGTAACGCAAAATTTTTATTCACTTCGGAATCAGTTACCGAAGGACATCCCGATAAGATCGCCGACCAGATTTCCGACGCGGTTCTTGATGCCATTCTGGAACAAGACCCGACCGCGAGAGTCGCCTGTGAAACGCTGGTAACGACCGGAACGGCAGTCATTGCCGGTGAAATTACGACGAGCGCAATCGTTAATTATAAAAAGATTATCCGCGACACGATCAACGACATCGGCTATAACAACGCCAGTTTCGGTTATGACTGCAACACTTTAAGCGTGATGGATTTGGTTGGAACACAGTCGCCGGACATCGCGCAGGGCGTGGACACGGGCGGCGCGGGCGATCAGGGCTTGATGTTCGGGTTTGCCTGTAACGAAACGCCGGAATTGATGCCTCTGCCGATTCAGTTGGCGCATAATTTGACGCGCAAATTGTCGGAAGTTCGCCGCAGCGGTGAATTGGATTATCTGCGCCCGGACGGAAAATCGCAGGTTACGATTGAATACCGCGACGGCAAACCGTTTCGCGTCGAAGCCGTCGTTATCTCGACGCAGCACGCGGAAGAAGTTACGACCGAACAGCTTCGCGCCGACATCTTGGAAAAAGTTATCAAATCAACCGTTCCCGCGAACCTTTTGGACGAAGAAACCAAATATCACATCAACCCGACCGGGCGATTCGTCGTCGGCGGTCCGATGGGCGATGCCGGTTTGACAGGGCGTAAAATCATCGTTGATACCTACGGCGGTTATGCACCGCACGGCGGCGGTGCGTTTTCGGGCAAAGACCCCACGAAAGTTGACCGTTCGGCGGCTTATATGGCGCGATATATCGCCAAAAACATCGTCGCGGCTGGTTTGGCAGACAAATGCACGGTTCAACTCGCTTACGCCATCGGCGTTGCCGAGCCGGTTTCGGTTTTGGTGGACACGCACGGCACGGGTCAGGTTGACGAAGATAAACTCGCCGAAACCGTTCGCAAGAATTTTGAATTGACTCCGAAAGGCATTATCGAAACTTTGGATTTGCGCCGCCCGATTTTCAAAGCGACCGCCAAATTCGGACATTTCGGACGCACCAACGACGAATTTACTTGGGAAAAAACTGATAAAGCTGATGTTTTGCTCAACGCTTTGAGTCAGGCGACGAACGCTTAAATTTACTTAACTACAGGGTGATGATTTGCGGCGAACGATTTTTGTTCGTCAGAATCATTTCCCTATTTTTGTTTTGAATTAAGACAATTTTTTGCAATGCTTATTTCCTTAGCGGACTTTGCGCCTTGGCGGGAGAAGATGTTTCCCGCCAAGGCGCAAAGTCCGCTAAGAGAAAATCTAAAAATCTAAAAACTATTATGGCTAAAGAAGGAATTTCAATGGAATACGATATT
Source organism: uncultured Pyrinomonadaceae bacterium (assembly GCA_964244835.1). Classification (GTDB taxonomy): domain Bacteria; phylum Acidobacteriota; class Blastocatellia; order Pyrinomonadales; family Pyrinomonadaceae. Next base: position 47,077 of record CAXTKJ010000031.1, on the reverse strand, counting down.
AAAGACATCAACCTTGCACCGCAAGGCAAACAAAGAATCGAATGGGCTGACCGCGAAATGCCGGTGCTGCGCTTAATCCGCGAGCGTTTTGCGGAAGAAAAACCGCTCGAAGGCGTGAAGCTGATCGCCTGCGCTCATATCACGACCGAAACCGCGAATCTTGCAAGAACTTTGCAAGCCGGCGGCGCGGAAGCGATTTTGATCGCGTCGAATCCGCTTTCGACGCAGGACGATGTAGCGGCTTCGCTCGTCGCTGATTGGGGCATTCCGGTTTTCGCGCACAAAGGCGAATCAACGGAAACTTATATGCGCCACGTCAGAATGGCTTTGGAATCGAACCCGAACATCATCATTGACGACGGTTCCGATGTCG
>CAXTKJ010000031.1:23726-46694 GCA_964244835.1 uncultured Pyrinomonadaceae bacterium | reverse complement strand
GACGATGCTCAAGGAAAAACCGGAACTGGCAAAAACCATTATCGGCACGACCGAAGAAACGACGACCGGCATCGTGCGTTTGCAGGCGATGGTCAAAGCCGGAGTTTTGAACTTCCCGGCGATGGCGGTCAACGACGCGCAGACGAAACATTTCTTTGACAACCGCTACGGCACGGGACAATCAACGCTCGACGGCATTATCCGCGCGACAAATATTTTACTTGCGGGCAAAAACTTCGTCGTCGTCGGCTACGGCTGGTGCGGCAAAGGCTGTGCGATGCGCGCACGCGGACTCGGCGCAAACGTCATCGTTACCGAAATTGACCCGATCAAAGCCATCGAAGCCGTAATGGACGGTTTCCGTGTGATGCCGATGGGCGAAGCCTGCAAAATCGGCGATTTCTTCGTTACCGTTACCGGCAACCGCCACGTCATTGACAAAGAACACTTTGAATCAATGAAAGACGGCGCGATTGTCTGCAACAGCGGACATTTCGATTTGGAATTGAATCTCGAAGCTCTTCGTGAAATGTCTTCGGAAGTCGCCAATCGCCGTCCGTTTGTCGAAGAATACATCGGCACGAACGGCAAATCGGTCATCGTTCTCGGCGAAGGTCGCTTAATCAATCTGGCGGCGGCGGAAGGTCATCCGGCGAGCGTGATGGATATGTCATTTGCCAACCAAGCATTGTCGGCGGAATATCTCGTTAAACACCAAGGTAAATTGGAAGCGGGCGTTCACGTTTTACCGGCAGAGGTTGATCAGGAAATCGCTTCCTTAAAACTTCGCGCTCTGGGTATTTCGATTGATACTTTGACACCGGAAATGCTCGAATATATGACGAGTTGGGAAACCGGTACCGACTAACATTTAACGGTTTTCATAGAGCAAAAGGCAGTTTGATCAGATACGATCAAGCTGCCTTTTTTATGTTCGCACTTTAGAAAGCAGAAACGCGCCGATAATGGAGAATAAAAACAGCGGACTCCAAACGGCAAACACCGGCGAAATATACCCGTTTGATCCAAATTGCTCAAAAGTGCTGGTAACGCCCATAAATAAAAGCCAGACGGCGACGGCATAGCCGAGCGTTACGACTCTTCCCTTTCGGCTCAATGACAATGCGAACGGCGCGGTGAACAGCGTGATAACAAACGGCAAAAACAGCGTCGTATATTTTTTCTCGAAAGCCGTCTCAAAGTTTCGCCGTTCCGAATCGGATTCGGTATTTTTTATCTGCTCTTTAATTCCGCCGATGTTCAGATGGCTCGGCTTTTCTTTACTACCACTGAAAGGATTTGAATTTTCCGTCAGTTCGGCATTTGTGGCACGTGCAACGGTCGCCTTGCCGTCAATCCAGTTTTGCCGCTCCGCTTCGCCGGAGAAAACTATGCGGTCTTTTTCCCAGACGGCTTCGGGAACGCGATAGACGGTTTGAATTTTCGTCAGGTCGTCGGAAAATTCGTAAATCGAAAGATTTCTCACGCGGCGGCTCTGGTCGGATTTGGTTTCATCCATCTCGAACGAATAAATTCTCTGGTCGTTCGCCACCCAGAGTTTTCCGTCTTTATTCGCCTTCACGCCGCGACTGCGAATATTCGCACGAAGATCATCCTGAATTCGATTAGTGCGCGGGGCGATCAATTCCTGAATGCCGAAATTAACGCCGCCGAGAAAAATCATCAAAGCGAAACACGGCAAAAGCAGACGATAGACGCTTTGACCGGCGGCAGTCCACGAAACGATTTCGTTCTGCCGCGATTTGATAACAAAAGTCGCTAAGGTCGCAATCATCAAAGCCGACGGCGCGAGCTGAATGTAAATAAACGGCAACAGGAACAGAAGGTATTTCAGCAAAAGCCCCAAGCCGCCGTCAATTTCCCCGGCGAACTTCCAAAGTTCAAACGCCGTGAAAATCATATAAATCGAAGTGAGAAAAAACAGCGTCAGGAGAAAGTATTTTAGCAAGTTCAAGATAATATCGAAATCTAAAATCCCCGTCGTCAAATCAATATAAAAATTACTTCGCGCAATTCGATTAGATTTTTTCGGCAGACTGATTTTGAGGCGATTTCCGATGCCGCCGAAAATGTTTTTTAGAAGCAGACGATTCGATAGAAAAAACCAAAATATGACCAGCGAACTGAGCAGCAACGGAATTACGCCCGCGCCCGCGACGCTGATCGTTCCCGTCCGCGCCAGCTGTTCTCCGAACAAAGCGATCAGGTAATAAAAAACCAGACTGACTAACGCCAAAAATATCCCGAAACCGCGACCGCCGCGATTAAACCGCAGAACTAGAGCCGTTCCCAAAAGCGCGAAAATCAGAGGCGTAACCGATAAGACGATTCTTCGCTGCCAGAGAATTTGGGCTTCGGTGCGTTCCTTTCCTTCCTTTGAAGCGGCGAATCGGGCTAACTCGACCAATCCTAATTCCTCCGGCGTTTCCTCGGTTTTACTTAGCTTTTCGACGATTTCACCACGCCTGGTTTTGATGGCAAATCTGATCTGCCCGACATTTTCCGAAGCGTATTTATCTTTACCGTTTTGATTAGGAACCGAAGTCGAAATGGTGTTGACCACCGCGTTATCCAAAACCAGTTCCGAAGCGTCTTCACGCGAATCAATGCGCCCGCTTTTGGACGTTATCAGGCGAATCTGATTGTTGGTCTTATCTTCATTGTAAATAAAGATATTTTTCCAGGTTCCGTTTTCAAAATCGCCATCCTTCACATAAATCGTATAACCATTAATTTCGGTGTTAAAAACGCCGGGTTCAATCGGCGATTCGAGTTTGTAAAGCGCGGTTTGTAAAGCCACTTTCCGCACGATTTGAGCCGCCAGCGGAACGCCGTAAAGGTTTATCAAGAAGGTAAACCCTGAAAGCAGAATTCCCAGAAAAATAACCGGAATAGTAATGTGAAAATTGCCGACTCCGGCGTTGCGAATGGCGATCAGTTCGTTGTCGCCCTGCATTCTCGAAAGCCCGATGACCACGCCGACCAGCACCGCCATCGGACAGGTAAAAGCGATGACGTTCGGCACGAGCGCGACCGTCAACTGCCAGACGAGACTTTTCGGAATGTTGAGACTGAAAAATATATCTGAATAGCGACCGGCTTGCTGAACGAAAAGAATGACGCTCAAGAGAAGCCACGAAAACACGAAGTAAGGCAGAATGGCTTGAATTAAATACTTTGAAACTAACCAACTGATTCGCTTCATTTGTTTTGAGAACCAGCGGTCAGAATTTTTTCTCCGACTAATTCTTTACCGATGATGTTTGAAATCAAACGCCGCAGGATATTCGAGACATCTCTAGTGTCTTCGGCTCGATTTTCGTTCATTTCGACAAACACAGTCGGCGAATACTTCTGGGCTTCGATGAAAATTTGTCTTTGCAAGTCTGAAATCAGCCAGTTTTTCCGGCTTTTCTGACACTGCCCGCAAAGCAGGTGAAAGTTTGTTTGCAATCCCGTATTTTCGCCGGGATTGAGCATTCGACGGCATTCATCGCAGCGATTCCAATCGGGTAAATAACCACCGAGTCTGAGAATCCATAATTCAAAATACAAAGCGACGGCATCGAGACTTCCGGGAATTTTAGCGGCAGTCTCCAAGCAGACTTTCGCCATTCGATAAAGCCTTTCGTTCGGATCGTGCGGCGGAGCGAACTCGATTAAAAGCTCGACCAAATACGAAAATTTTTGGAGAAAAAGCGGGTCGCTCGCGCTCTCGAAATACGACTGCACGAGTTCGATTTGACTGATCGAAACCAACTCTCTTTCTTCCTTCTGAAAATAAGTCAGATTAACGATTGAAAAGGGTTCGAGTCCGCCGCCAAAGCGACTTTTGAGACGCTTCGCGCCCTTGGCGACACCGCGCACGACACCTTCATTCTGTGTGAGTAAGACGACAATTTTGTCAGCTTCCGCCAGACTGTAAGATTTGAGAATTATCCCTTCTGTTTCAAATAAACCCATTGTTCAAACTGCTCTCTACCAGGGAAGAAAATAAAATATCCAAGCCAAAACTAAACTGACGACTAAAAACTGTGCAAAAATTTTCAACCCATAGATAGTTTTTTCCCGGTTGCTGCCGGTCGAAATTGCCCCGAAGACGACGGCGACAAAAAAAGCAAAACCTGTCAGATACAAAAAATGAATCATTTCTTTCTCCCCAAATAAATGTCAACCGCATCTATCACCGCCAGATAATTTAAAAGTCCGGCAATCTCCAAAAACCTGCCGCCATATTCAAACGTCGCTGAAGCGACAATATTCGGCGGCGGGCTTCCCATCAACAGAAAACTTACCAAACCGCCGATGCCGCTTCCCAATCTGGCGAAGATATTGAGCAGATAAAGCAGAGAGCCGTCTTTAAACCCGAAACCGGGATAATAAACGCCGCCGCTCCAGACGGCGATGACGAACATTGTCCAGACCACTCCGCCGATTATCAAGCCTCTTTTCAAACGTCCCTGTGCAATATGCCCGACACCCGGCAAAAGCCAGGAAATTATTCCGATGATAAACGGATTATTCATAAATTGACTGCCTCAAATCTTTTAGTAATACCTTAAACGTCAGGTCGCCGACTGTTAAAACCATTTCAAAAGTTACTACTTGAAATACCTGTAAGGTAAAGCATTATCCATTTTCTGGAAAACACTTTAACTGTTATCAATAAAGAAAATAATTTTCTCTTATTCGATTAAATTTATCTACGTCGGTTTGCCAGGAAAGTTTAATCTCTTCGACTGATTTTCCAGCCTCGATCATTTCTCTGATTTTAGTCGTTCCGGCGATAACGTCGAATGGATTGCGATTAAACTCATACTCGTAAGCGGCTGTCTTCCATTGAAACTCGGACTGATACAAATCAATTATAGTTTTTATCATCGCCAACCCGGTAATTACCGGCTCAAAAACTTCCCGGTCGGTAACGTGCAGAAACACGCCTTCACATTCTTGTTTAGCAAACTTCTGAAACGTCGGTAAAAAATTCGACGGTCGAAAGATAACTCCGGGAAGTTCAAGTGATTTAAGAGCATTGGCGTATTCTCTTCCATCAATATACGGCGCACCAACGATCTCGAACGGTCGAGTCGTCCCGCGTCCTTCGGACACTTCCGTTCCTTCAAAAAACACTGTCGCCGGAAAAACGACCGCCGTCTCGACCGTCGGTATATTCGGCGACGGCATCACCCAGGGCGCATCCGTTTCGTCCTGAAAGTCCGTTCGACTCCAATCGTCCATTTTCACGACTTCAAGTTCGCAATTTATGTTAAATTCCTTATTAAATAATCCGGCTAGTTCGCCAACGGTTAAACCGTGCCGCATCGGAATCGGGAACTGTCCGACGAAAGATTCGTGTCCGATTTCGAGCAAGTTTCCTTCGACGCTAATCCCTCCAATCGGATTCGGGCGGTCGAGAACGAACATTTTTTTACCGAACTTCGCACACGCTTTCATCGCGTTCGCCATTGTGTATATGAATGTGTAAACGCGACAGCCAACATCTTGTAAATCAAACACTAAAGCATCAATACCTGAGAGCATTTCTTCGGTCGGCTGGCGGGTTTCACTATATAGAGAATAAACCGGCAATCCCGTCAAGCGGTCGGTCGAATGGGCAGTTTCTATCATATTGTCCTGCACATCGCCGCGAATTCCGTGCTGCGGTCCGAAAAGTGTAGTGAGATTTATTACCCGGTTCTCATAAAACAAATCGGCGGCGTGTCTGAATTCCGAATTGACGGAAGCCGGATTACAAATCAATCCGACCCGAAGATTTGCTAAAGTATTACTTTGACCGTCTAATATCTTTTCCAGTCCTATTTTAACCTTCTTTTTCTGAAGTCTTATCACAAATAATTTCCGCTCCTTTATCACTTAAAGTGATTAGTCAGCTTTATTAAATCATTCTCAGGAAATGCTTTATAAACTCTATAATGGTCAAACAAATCGCGGCTGCCTGTTAATTATACCAAAACAATTAATAGAATGATAATAAAGTTTTTATGGAATTAAATGGAATTCAGGCGAAAATCCGCTCAACTACGGTTTTGTTAGTTTCACGCAACGGAGAAATTGCGATGGCGGGCGATGGTCAGGTAACTCTGGGCGAAACGGTTATCAAGGGCAATGCGCGGAAAGTACGGCGCATCTTCAACGGCTCTGTCGTCGTCGGATTTGCCGGGGCAACCGCCGATGCTTTTTCACTTCTCAGCAAATTTGAAACTAAGCTCGAACAATACCAAGGGCAGCTCGAACGCGCCGCCATCGAACTCAGCAAGGATTGGCGCACGGACAAATATCTGAGACATTTGGAAGCTCTTTTGATCGTCGCCAACAAAAAGGACGCTTTCTTAATTTCCGGTAAAGGCGATGTGATTTCGTCCGACGAAGGACTGTTGTCGGTCGGTTCAGGCAGTATGTATGCGCTGGCGGCGGCGAGAGCTTTAATCAAACACACCGAACTGTCCGCTAAAGAAATCGCCCTTGAATCATTAAAAATTGCCGCCGAAATTTGTATCTATACGAATTCGGATATTGTAATCGAAGAAGTTTAACTTTAATAAATCTAAAAAATGGCTATCTATTTAGGCGGCGAAACGACAGCGATTGCCGCCAAACCGAAACTCGATGATTTAACGCCGCGCCAGATTGTCGCCGAACTCGACAGATACGTCGTCGGTCAGACGAACGCTAAACGCGCGATTGCCGTCGCACTCCGTAACCGCATCCGGCGACAGAAACTTCCGCCGGAAATCGCCCAGGACGTTCTGCCTAAAAATATCCTGATGATCGGCTCGACCGGTGTCGGAAAAACCGAAATCGCCCGACGTTTGGCACGTCTTGCCAATTCACCGTTCATTAAAATCGAAGCCTCGAAATTTACCGAAGTCGGATATGTCGGGCGCGATGTCGAAAGTATGATCCGCGAGTTGACCGAAATTGCCGTTGATATGACGAAACAAACCGCGTTTGAAGAAGTGTTGGAAAGAGCCGTTCAGAACGTCGAAGAAAAGATTCTGGATATTCTGCTGCCGTCTTCCAACGGGTATTATCCAAGCGACTCGGAAATCTCCGATGCGGTCGAACCGGACGAAAAATCAACATCAAACCGCACTCGTGAGAAACTTCGTGAGCAGTTCCGACGAGGCGAACTCGATGATCGTTTAGTAGAAATTGAAACTCAGGATCGCTCCAACGCCACCATTGATTTTGTCGGCGGACAGGGAATGGAAGAGATGGGCGTTAATTTTAAGGATATGTTCGGCAACATCTTTCCGACCAAAACCGTCCGCCGCAAGTTAAAAATTTCCGAAGCGAAAAGTTTTATGCTCCGGGAAGAGCAGGAAAGTCTGGTTGATGTAGAACAGATCAACCGGCAGGCGATTCAAAAACTGGAAAATTCGGGCATCGTATTTTTGGATGAAATAGACAAAATTGCCGGACGCGAATCCGGCAGCAGCGGTCCCGAAGTTTCGCGTGAAGGAGTTCAGAGAGATTTGCTTCCGATCATCGAAGGCACGACGGTCAACACGCGCTACGGAATGGTCAACACCGAACATATCCTGTTCGTCGCCGCCGGTGCATTTCACGTTTCCAAACCTTCTGATTTAATTCCCGAACTACAGGGACGTTTTCCGATTCGCGTCGAACTGGAATCGCTAACTCTCGACGACTTTAAGCGAATCCTTACACAGCCTAAAAATTCGCTTATTAAGCAGTATCAAGCACTGCTTAATACGGAAGGAATTAAACTTGAGTTTACCGACGAGGCAATTTCAACCCTCGCGGAAATGACTGTTTCAATCAATCAAAACACTGAGGATATAGGAGCGCGAAGGCTGCATACCCTGCTAGAAAAACTATTGGAAGAGATCAGCTTTTTAGGCGGCGAACTCGAAGAGAAAGTCCAAAAGATAGACGAGATATTCGTGCGCGCAAAACTGGAAGACTTGATTGAAGACCAAAATCTGCGCCAGTATGTTTTGTAGCTCAACACAGATTTAAACACAATGCTTAACCAACTGCCTTTAAGCCGATTTTATGCAATTAAATTAGCATTAGCGTTTATGATTTTCGCTTTGCTTACCGGCTTCGGCTGCGGAAAACGAAAGCCGCCGCTTCCGCCCATCGAAAAGGTTTCTCAACGAATTGAAATCTCCGGCATTCAGCGCGGCAGTACGGTTGCCCTTTCCTGGACGCTGCCTGATAAAAATGCCTCCGATAAAAGCCTTCTCAACATCAAACGAGCGGATATTTACCGGCTCGCCGAAGATTTGTCTGCACCGACAACAGTTTCCGAAGAAGATTTTGCGGCGCGCAGCACCTTGATTGCTTCGGTGCCTTTAACCGAAGCGGATTTTGCAAAAAAAGTTTTTGTTTATAAAGACGCGCTTCAATTTGCCGGTCAACCGGCGCGGCTCAGATATGCCGTTCGGTTTGTCAATGAAGCCGGACAGAAAGCAGCTTTTTCAAATTTTCTGGTGATTGAACCGACGGCAAAAGCGGCAGAACAACCGGTGCTTTCAGATGCCGGAATTTCGCAGGAAGCTGTTTCCTTGAAATGGAACGCGCCGCAGAAAAATGTTGACGGCTCGCAGCCGGTTAACATTCTCGGATACAATGTCTATCGAACGGAAAACGATTCAACAAAACTTTTGAACGACGCGCCTGTAACAACCGACGGCTTTGAAGACACTTTCTTTGAATTCGGAAAGGAATATCAATACTTTGTCAGGACAGTTTCGCTTGGAACAGGCGGCGAGCCGGTCGAGAGCGTTGATTCAAATACAATTAAAATCAAGCCTCTCGATACTTTTGCGCCCAAGCCGCCGGACGCAATAACGATTGCCGCCGCGCCTAAAAATTTATCCATCTTTTTTGCCGTCAATATCGAAACGGATGTCGTCGGTTATAAAATTTACCGCACCACCAATCCGAATCAACCGAAAGCCGAATGGCTTCTGATAACTCCCGACATTTTGCCGCGCAATACTTTTCAGGACACGAGCGTCAAATCAGGCGAAACTTATTTCTATTATTTAACTGCCATAGATTCGGCAGGAAACGTCAGCGAACCTTCAGCAGTCGTCTCCGAAACGGCTCCGTAAAAATTTATGAAAATTTGTCATTTTGAATATAAAAACGAAAAACATTGGGGCGCGTTAAATAACGATTCTATTTTTCCGCTCGACGATCTCGAAGATTTCTCCAGTTCGGAGGACGGTAAAATAAAACTGACCAAATACACGAAAATCGAAAATGTAAAGTTCCTGCCACCGACTTCGCCTTCCAAAATCGTCTGCGTCGGGCGAAACTATGCCGAACACGCGGCTGAATTGGGCAACGAAGTGCCGACTGAACCGCTTCTTTTTTTGAAAGCACCGTCTTCGATAATTACAGAGGGCGAGGCGATTGAAATTCCCTCTCAATCGAACCAGGTCGAACACGAAGGCGAACTTGCAGTCGTTATCGGACGCGAATGTAAAAATCTTGGTGATGATGAAAATCCTTTAGATTTCGTTTTTGGATATATCTGTCTCAACGACGTTACTGCCAGAGATTTACAAAAAAAAGACGTTCAATTTACCCGCGCCAAATCCTTCGACACTTTTTGTCCGGTCGGCGCAATAGTCGAAACTGAGCTTGACGTTTCGGACGTTCGCGTAACGACTAAAGTCAACGGCGTTATCAAACAGGACGGCAGAACATCGCAGATGGTCTTCTCCGTTCCGTTCCTGATAAAATACATTTCTAATCAGATGACCTTAAACAGCGGTGATATTATCGCCACCGGAACGCCTTCGGGAGTTTCAAAACTGAGCGATGGAGATGTCTGCGAAGTCGAAATCGAAGGCATCGGCATTTTACGAAATACTGTCAAAGCAATATGAAACGCTGCTCCCAATGCGCTGCCGAATACTACGACGAGATGCTCGAATTTTGTCTGGAAGACGGGGCGAAATTATTCACCGTTTCCAAAACATTAAAAGATGCGCCGACTATAACTAAATCGAACGCTCCCGATCCTTTTACTGAAAAAACATTCAATCTTCCATATTCCGCCGACGAAAAAACTCTGGAAAGGGTTAAACCGGATGAGCCGCCGACCATCCGGCAGGAAAGTTCTCTAATCAAGGAAAGGTTGGCTGCCGGTTATAAGGTGCTTGAAATTTTGCCGATGGTCGTTGCTCTCTCGCATAACTGGTGGCAATGGCTTTACGCGGCAAATCAAACGTATTCGTCAATTTCGGCTTTTCTGATCTCAGCCAATTTTCTGATTTGGTTATTTTTGCTGGCAATCGGAGTCGGACTCGGTTTACTCGCAGTCAAACGCTGTGAAAACAAAGGTTATGCACTCATCAGTTTGGTGATGCTGGCGGTAAATTTAATTTTGTTCATAGTTCCGAAACGATAAGGCTTAAAAAAGCCGGTTTTTTCCCTTATACGCTTGAAAGAAAGTTCTTAATTTCCTCGTTTTTCTTCTCGACTTCCGAATGAGCCTGCAAAAAACTCAGATACTTATTGTTAAAGAGTTCGTCGGGCGTTTTCAACTCGACGATTTCCTTTATCGCAGTCAAATGTTTTTCAATCATTTCAACGCTAAATCCGTCGTCTAAATCGAGCATTTCATCAATATCCACTATCAATGTCGAAAACTTTCTGAGCCATTGAAGATGATCTTCGTTGAGCAAGAGATTTAGAAACTGACCGCTCGAAATTTGCCCGTTATTTTTTTCGTATTCATTTCTTTCAATGTCCACAAGCAGCTTATGCAGCCTCAAAAGTTCAAGTCTGGATTCTTTCAGCAGAGTCGTTTTACTCGCTAATTCATTCGTATTGTTTTCCATATTTTGTAAGTTTAATATATTTTTCCGATGAATAAAATCAGGCTGCGGACTTGTAGCTAGCAAGCTAATGGTTTATTATTAGCTTGCTAGCTACAAGCAAGCTAATCAAATTTATCTAGTATGCTAATGATTTTATTATGGAAATAGAAAATTCCCTAACTTATTTGTTGGTGCAGATTTCCGTCGCTTATCGCAATCATCTGCAAAAAGCGATGAATGAAATCGGACTTCACGGCGGGCAGATTTTCGTGCTGATTTCCCTTTGGAAAGTTGATGGTCAAAGCCAGGTTGATCTGGTTAAAAACCTTGCACTGGCATCGCCGACCATTAACAAGATGATCGGCAGTTTGGAAAGAAACGGATTTGTCGAAAGGCGCAGATGTGGAGACGACGGCAGAATGGTGCGCGTTTATCTGACGGAAAAAGGCTTTCGGGCGAAGGCTTCAGTTGAAGTACAATGGATAAAATTGGAAGCCGTAACTTTGGCAAATCTGACCGAAACCGAAAAGCTGATTCTTCAACAGATTTTCGGGAAGCTAAAAGACAGTCTCGGCAAAAACATTGCGCCGCCGTCAAATGACTTGTAAACTCGAATTTCTATGGATACCGTCATCGAAGCCCGAAATGTAATCAAAAACTTTAAAGAGTTTCGCGCCGTGAACGACGTTTCTTTTGAAATTAAACGCAGTGAGACTTTTGCTATTTTAGGTGAAAACGGTGCAGGCAAATCAACGACGATGCGAATGATTGCCTGTCGTTCCCCTCTGACCTCCGGGAAATTGCTGGTCGAAGGTTTCGATGTCAATACCGATGAAAGAAAAATCCGTTCCGTCATCGGCATCGTGCCGCAGGAAAATAATCTCGACCCGGATTTAAATGTCCGCGAGAATTTAATTGTTTATTCGAGATATTTTCGGATTCCGAAAGTCGAAGCCGAACAGCGCAGCGACGAACTGCTAGATTTTATCCGGCTGAAAGACAAAGCCGGAGCCAAGGTCGAACATCTTTCCGGCGGAATGAAACGCCGCCTGATCATCGCCCGCGCATTGCTGCATCGCCCGAAAATTCTGTTGCTCGACGAACCGACGACCGGACTCGACCCGACGGTGCGGCAGGAAATCTGGGAAAAGCTCGAAGAACTGCGGCGCACGGAAAATTTGACGATAGTTCTTTCGACTCATTATATGGACGAAGCCGAAAAGTTAGCCCGACGATTGATCTTAATGTCGCACGGAAAGATTGTCATCGAAGGCGTTCCGAGCCAGATAATCGAGGAAAAGGTGAAAAAATTTGCCTTGGAAATTCGTGAAACCAATTCGATTAATTTGCAGCCGACCGGCAAAGAGATAATCGCTCAAAAACGCGGCTCGGCGCATCTCTATTTTGCCGCCGCGCCTGACGAATTAACGCCTTTGATGAAACATTACGGCTCGCGGCAGATGTTGCTCAGACCTTCCAATCTGGAAGATGTTTTCCTGCAAGTTACGGAATAAATCGAACGGCGTTCGTTTTCCATTTGCCAGCCTCGAATATAAAATGTTTATTTAAAGATAAAGCGAACGGAGGTAACAGAACGTGAAAATTTTATTGGCAACCGACGGAACGGCACAGAGCGAAGCGGCAACCGAAGCTATTGCGGCATTTAATTTTTCCGACGGCGACGAGATTAAAATCATTACCATTATTGATATGGCGGTGCCGATGGTGATTAATCCGCAGTCCGAATTTGCGCCGAACGCCATCGAAGTCGAGCAAACCGCGCAGGAAACCGCCGAACGAATTTTGGAGACGACCGGCAAAAAAATCAAGGAAATGGTCGGCGGCGCAAATACGGTCGTTTCAACTGAGATACTTTTCGGTTCACCCGACAGCCGCATTGTCGAAACGGCGGAAAAGATGTCCGCCAATCTGATCGTTGTCGGCTCGCACGGCTACAATCGTTGGGAAAGACTTTTGCTCGGCTCGGTTTCCGATTCGGTGGTGCATCACGCGCCCTGCTCGGTTTTAGTCGTCAGAACTCCGAAAAGTTCTTAATTTAATGACTGCTCAAAAACAAATCGTCAAAATAAATTCCCGAAAATTCGATTGGCGAGTTCATCGAAGCTGGGAAGCCGAGTTTTTGGAAGCAAACGATTCCCTGCTGACATTTGTCGGTAAATTTGAAAAAGAAGTAGAACATCCAGAACTCGGCGTTATCAGACGCGACACGATTTCTTATGAATTTTACTGGCTGGATCGCGGCTACAACGTCTTTCGATTTCACGAACCGGAAGGCGATTTGCGAAATTTCTACTGCAACTTAAATTTGCCGCCGACATTTAAAAATAATGTTTTGGATTACGTTGATCTGGACATTGACGTTTTAGTTTGGAAGGATTTTTCTTACGAGATTTTGGATGTTGATGAATACGAAACGAACGCCGAACGGTTCGGTTATTCCGACAAACTCCGCGACGAAGTTCACGAAAATCTGGAAAAAGTTTTACAGATGATCGAGCGTAAAAGTTTTCCTTTTGATTACAAATTTTGAGTCTCGCCGTTTTAAAAGTAGATTTAACCGATGCGCTTGCGGTTTGGCGCAGGAATTCGCGCGTTTATTTGCGGCTCTGGAAAACCGAACTAATCGCGCCGATTATCGAACCGATTTTCACGTTTTTCGCTTTCGGCTTTGGAGTGGGCGCATTAATTTCATCACAGGTCGAAGGCTTGAGTTACCTTTCATTTGTCGGTGCGGGCGTTCTCGCGTTCACGGTTTTGATGCGGACGGTTTTCGAGATGACTTACGGCGCATATTTCAGGATGGTTTATCAATCAACCTACGACGCGATTTTAGCCACGCCCGTTAATGCCGAATCGCTGGCGTTCGGCGAAATCATCTGGGCGATTACTAAAGGCGCGATTGATTGTATATTCATTCTGCCGCTCGTCGTGGTTTTCGGTTCGGCGACTTCCCTGTTCACGCCGCTGGCGATATTGCCGCTGATTTTCGGCTGTCTTTATCTGGCATCTCTGGGTTTAGGAATCACCGCCAAAGTTCACGAAATAGATTATTTCAATATCTTTTTCGCTTTATTTTTCTCGACGCTCTTTATGTGCGGCGCGTGGTTTCCGGTCGAAAATCTTCCCGTCTGGCTGCAATACGTCGCCTATATTCTGCCGACGACTTCCGTTATTGATTTGACCCGCGCTTGTCTGAATGGAAATTTCGCTTTCCGGCATATTTACGAAACGGTTTATCTTTTGATAATTTCCTTTTTACTGCTCGAATGGGCTTTGCGCGGTATTAGAAAACGAATGGTTGTCTGACCGAAGGTTTTTATTTCGCAACAAAAAATCAGCAAAAGCGTGTGTCAGTTAAATTTCAAACTAATGGGAGCAAATTATGAAGAGTTTCATTCTCGTTTTAATGTTTTTATCGGCAAATGTTTTTGTAATATCGGCGCAAACTAATCAGCCAACGCCGCCTGAAAGCCAGTCGAACTACTATCCGCAAACAACCGATCCGCTGCAAAATATCTCGCAGGAAACCGCTAAAATTTCCAAAGCGGTTCAAACTCTTAATAACAGTATCAAAGAACTTCTGGAAAAATTTATGGTCGGCAAAGGGATGCAGTTGACCGACCGCCAGCAGAAATTGCTTTTGGGTTATGAAGTTTTGAATCGTGCCGAGACGCGGCTCGAAATTTTGCAGAAATTTCAGATCGAAATGACGCAGAAGGACGGCGAAGTGAAAACCCGTCTGTCGCAGATCGAGGAAAGTTTGATGCCCGGAAGCGTCGAGCGAGATACGGCGTTTATCGGGACGACGAAAGGCGACGAACTGCGCGAAAACCGGCGGCGAACTTTGGACACCGAACGCCGCAATCTGCAAACGCTTTCGGCGCAAATCAACCGCAACTTACAGCAAAACGCCAGCGAGTTGCGTCAGGCTGAAAATTTCGTGCAAACTCTTCGCCGTAAAATTCTGCCGGCAATCGAGGCGGAAATTTCGGATTTGTAAATGACGGCTTCGTTGGCACAACCCGAAATTTTCGTTAAACTTAGAATCTATGCAGCCCGAACAAAAACCTTTGAATAAACTCGAAATCTTAAAGGAAAAATCCCGTCTCGCCGAACTCGGCGGCGGCGAAAAACGTCTGGAAAAACAACGCGCGTCCGGCAAAATGACTGCCCGCGAGCGCATTGAGTTTCTGCTCGACGATGACTCATTTGAAGAATTCGACAAATTCGTCGTTCATCGCTCGACCGATTTCGAGATGGACAAACAAAAATATCCGGGCGACGGCGTAATCACCGGACACGGTTTGATTGACGGGCGCGAGGTTTTTGTTTTCGCGCAGGATTTCACGGTTTTTGGCGGTTCGCTTTCGGAAACGCACGCGCAGAAAATCTGCAAAGTAATGGATTTGGCAATGAAAGTCGGCGCACCGGTTATCGGCATCAACGATTCGGGCGGCGCGAGAATTCAGGAAGGCGTAGTTTCTTTAGGCGGTTACGCCGATATTTTTCTGCGGAATACGCTGGCGAGCGGAGTCGTTCCGCAAATCTCCTGCATAATGGGACCGTGCGCGGGCGGCGCGGTTTATTCGCCCGCCATTACCGACTTTAACGTGATGGTCAAAAACACTTCGTATATGTTCATCACCGGTCCCGATGTGATTAAGACCGTTACGCACGAAGAAGTTACCAAAGACGAACTCGGCGGCGCAATGACGCATAATCAAAAATCCGGCGTGGCACATTTTGCCGCTGAAGACGACGAGCATTGCCTGCGGATAACCCGCGAACTGCTCTCATTTATTCCGTCGAACAATATGGAAAATCCGCCGTTCGCGGCAACGAATGATCCGAGCAATCGGATGGATGAAAAACTTAATTCCGCCGTTCCAGAACAGTCCACCACGCCGTATGACATCCGCGATATTATTCACGCGGTTGTTGACGACAATTATTTTTTTGAAATTCAGGAACTCTACGCGCCGAACATCGTCATCGGTCTGGCTCGCTTAGGCGGCTTTTCGGTCGGCATCGTCGCCAACCAACCGGCGTTCCTGGCAGGAGTTTTGGACATTGACGCATCGGTCAAAGCGGCGCGATTCGTCAGATTCTGCGATTGCTTCAACATTCCGCTGATTACTTTTGAAGATGTTCCCGGATTTTTGCCCGGAGTTAATCAGGAACATTTAGGCATTATCAGACACGGCGCGAAACTTTTGTATGCCTTTGCCGAAGCGACCGTTCCGAAAATTACGGTCATCACGCGCAAGGCGTACGGCGGCGCGTATTGCGTAATGGCTTCCAAACATATTCGCACCGACATCAATTTCGCCTACCCGACGGCGGAGATCGCCGTGATGGGCGCGGAAGGCGCGGTCGGAGTTTTATATAAAAAGGAAATCGCCGAAAATGACGAAAATTATCGCAAGGGAAAAGTCGCGGAGTTTGAAGATAAATTTGCCAACCCGTATGTTGCGGCGGAAAAAGGCTTCATTGACGAGGTGATCGAGCCGTCTCAAACCAGACCGAAACTGATTCGCGCCCTTTCGCTGCTGCAAAACAAACGCGATACGAATCCGCCGAAAAAGCACGGCAATATTCCGCTTTAAGTTTTACTTTAACGGTCGGCATTCGGACTGTTAACATTATGCTTTAACTGTAAAATAAATCTTGTGGTTAGAACAATTAGACAGACAGTTGATTAAAAACTTTAAGTTTTACAATGCCGGAAACCAATGAATCGCGTCCGACCTGGACGGAAATCAATCTCGAAAATTTAGCTTTTAATTACCGCTCGACGAAAAATTTTATCGGCGAGAAAGTCAGTCAAATGGCGATTGTTAAAGCCGATGCTTATGGACACGGCGCAATTCAATGTGCTAAAAAACTCGAAACGGAAGCGGTTGACTGGTTTGGCGTGGCTCTTCCCGAAGAAGGATTTGCCCTTCGTGAAAACGGAATCACGACTCCGATTTTATGTTTAGGCAGTTTCTGGCAAGGTCAGGCTAATTTACTGTTGCAGCATAATTTAACGCCCGTAATTTATCGTCTGCCGCAAGCCGAAAATTTCAGTCGTTTCGCTTCAGAGAGAAATGTTACGACAAATATTCACGTCAAAATTGATACGGGAATGGGTCGCATCGGCGTTCGTTACGATGAGGTTGCTGATTTTGCCGATCACCTAAAGAATTTTAAAAATCTGCACGTCGAAGGAATAATGACACATTTTGCGGCGGCGGACGATTTGAACGAGAATGATTTTACGAATCTTCAAGTTGAAAGATTTTACCAAGCAGTTGAAATTTTTGAAGCGAGAGGTTTTCGTCCGAAATATAAAGATTTGGCGAACTCGCCCGGAGCGATTGCTCATAAAAATACGCTCGGCAATATGGTTCGGCTCGGCGGTGTTTTATATGGTTTGGGCGGCGATGTTCTGCCAAAAGGAATCGTGAAGCCGGAATTAAAACCCGTGATGTCGCTTTACTCGCGCGTCGCTCATCTGAAACGAGTTCCGAAGGGCGAGACTTTAGGTTACGGGCGCACATTTACGACGAACAAAGATTCGCTGATTGCGACGATTCCAATCGGCTATCAGGATGGCTACCGCCGCTCGCTTTCCAATGAAGGGCGCGTCATTATCAACGATAATAACGCGCCGGTGGTCGGCAGAATTTCGATGGACTGGACGCTTTTGGACGTTACGGAAATTACTGATGTTAAAGTAAATGATCAGGTGATTTTGATCGGCGCAAGCCGTAATCTTCAAGTAACGGCTGAAGATTTAGCGCGTCAGGCGGAAACTATTTCTTACGAAATCACCTGCGGCATCAATCGCCGCGTCAACCGAAAATATGTTGGAGGCTAAAAAAAGTTTTTGGTTCGAGAAATTGTTCGCCGTCTATAATCGAAATTTGCTCAAACGCCGGTTTCATTCGTTCCGGGTTTCCGGCATTGAAGTTTTACAAACTGAAAAACCGCAGATAATTTATGCCAACCATTCGAGTTGGTGGGACGGTTTGATCGCTTTTGAAATTTCCAGATTAACGAAGGCTGACGGTTTCGTGATGATGGAAGAAAAGCAACTCAAAAAATTATTTCTCTTCCGGCGGCTCGGCGCGTTTTCGGTCATCCGGGAAAATCCGCGACAAGCAATCGAAAGCATCAATTATGCAGTTTCGCTTTTGAGAGACGATCCGCGCCGTACGGTTTGGATTTTTCCGCAGGGGGAAATACTGCCGAACGATTTGCGCCCGCTGCATTTTTATCGCGGACTGGCGCGAATCGTCGAAAAGATCGGCGATTGCCGGATAGTTCCCTGCGCGATGCGTTACGAATTTCTCGGCGATTTCAAGCCGGAGATTTTCGTCAAAATCGGCGCGGTCGAACGATTTGATAAATTTGCTCGATTCGATTCAAAAAAGCTGACGGCTGATTTTGAAAATAAAATGTCCGCGACACTCGATGATTTGAAGCGCGCCGTTATATCTGAGAACACTTCCGATTACCAAAAGATTTTTTGAAAGCCGTCTCAAAAATCGGAGGCGATGTTCTGAGTCCCGCCTTTAGGGCTTATCGTTGAGGTACAGCCGCCTAAAGGCGGGACTCAGAACGCTTGAACTATTTTTAGAGATAGCTTTCAGTAATTAATAAAAATGAGTCTTCCGGTTAGCCATCTGATCGAAATGCCGATTTTGCAGGAACTCGCCGCGACGGGCGGCAGCGACGACGTGCGTTTTTTGTATGAAAGACTCGTCGGCTATTTTCCGCAAATAAGCGAAGTGGAAATTTCGGACATAAAAAACGGGACGAATAAGAACTGGCGCAAAGCGGTGCAGAAAGCCGGCAGATTGCTCGACGAAAGAAGTTTTATCAAACGCAGACAAGGCGTTTGGACGATTACGGGTAAAGGTAGGGAATCGGTCGAGTCCGAAACGATAAATTTCACCATCGCCCAAACCGCCGTCAATCCGCTTTCTCACATCGAGGTTCAGCGTCTCTTGCTCGAAATCGCCGGATTTCTCGGATTTTACGCAGCGATGGAATTCGAGTATTATGATGTCGTCTGGCGCGAAACGGAAAAAAGTTCACGACTGTCGCACGTTTTTGAAGTTCAGCACAAAGGCAATATAGATTCGGCGTTCGCCAAACTGAAACGCGCTTATCAAAGCCAGCGCACGAAACCGTTCTTGATAATTTCATCGGAAAAAGATTTCAACCGCGCCCGCCAATCTTTGCTCAGGGAATTTCAGGACATCGAAACGGTCGTTACGATTTTGACCTTCGTACAAATCGAACAAATCCACCGCAGCCTCAAAGCCGTCGGCGAAATTCTGCCGAAATTGTTGGAAGTATAATTTATAAGAAACGCAAAAAGGAGATAACTGATGAACTATCCGATAACATTAACATTTAAACTTTTAGCTCTTGCCAGCCAGATTTATGTCCGCGACGCGAGCGGCAATCTGATTGGCTACGTCAAGCAGAAACTTTTGAAATTAAAAGAAGACATCAACGTCTTCGCCGATGAAAATCAGACGCAGGTTTTGTATAACATCAAAGCCGACCGCGTGATTGATTTTTCCGCCAACTATAACTTCACCGACGGTCAGGGTGTTTTTTTAGGCTCGATCAAACGTCAGGGAATGCGTTCTATTTGGCGTACACATTATTTAATTTTCGATGCACAAAATCAGCAGGTAATGGAAATCCGTGAAGAAAACGGCTGGGTTAAAGTCGTTGACGCGCTCGTCGGCGAAATTCCGATTGTCGGAATGTTCACCGGCTACATTTTTAATCCGGCATATATCGTTTCAAAACCGGAAAGCGCACCGATTGCCCGTCTGCAAAAACAACCGGCGATGTTTGAAGGAAAATTTCTGCTTTCAAATCAGGGACAAATTGCGGCGGCTGATGAAACTCTCGTGCTGCTCGGCGTTTTGACGATGACGTTGCTCGAACGCGCTCGCGGTTAGAAAAGTGATTCTCGGAATAAATGAGAAGAGATCAATAAAAGGTGGTACTTTTCACCTCTTACTTATCCCTTTTCACTTATTCCGAATTTAAATACAATTCTCCAATCTTTATTTCTGAAATTTCCAGTCGGACTTATAAGTTCCGTCGCCGTAAGTTTCCTGATAAGTTTTGACAGCTTCGTCTTCGGACGGCAGACGCAAACCGTCGGTGAAACGATTCATAAAGGCGAAGGCACCGGTTTGCAAAACGACTTCGACCGCACCCTGCTCGCCAAATTCTTTTTTCAGTTTTTCAAAATCCGCGTCGTTAATCGAATTCGGCTGAACGGTTAATTTTCTGGCGAATTCGACCGCCGTCAACTCTCTAGGTGTTAAAGCTGCATCATCTTTTTTCATCGCCAGCAACTTTTTCGGGTCAACGCCCAACCGACGCAATCCCTGAACCTGGTGCAGAGTGCAGTAGCGACAGCCGTTCGCCATCGAAACGGCGAAGGAAATTTGCAGTTGAATGTTGCGGTCAATCGTCCAACTCTGACGATTTTGAAAACCGAAATCGCGCCACGCCGCCTGAAAATCGGGAACGCGCATCATTGCCCGCTGCGAGTTGGCGATGCCGACACCGAGCGTTTGCTTCGGGTCTTGAGTTTGTTTCGCGTTCGTCAAAGCTGTATTTCCGGCATCGAGTTCTTTATCGGAAACTAATCCGATACGCGCTTTCGGCACGGAAAAACGGGCGATGTCATTCGGCATTTTCGGCGATTTGTCATCCAAAACCCAAGTTTCGACCGGCAGATTGAGCGATTCGACTAGCCGCGTAAAATGATTGAAAAACGAAACGGTCATCGTCAGTTCGACGATTTGCGAATCGTTATAAAAGCCGCGCACCCGCGCAAAATCCGCATCCGAAACTCCGTGAATGTCGTTGGTCAATTTTTCGGCATAATCAATCGCGGCGAGTTCGGCTTCGGTCAGAGATTTTTTATCATCCCAGTTTTTCAACAAATTTCTGCCGCTTTCGCTCGCCCGCAGCCAGCGATTCGTGTGCGCGAAAAGATAGCCGCTGTCGTAAATCTGCGCGATTTTCAAACCCATCGCCATTTTCGTTTCGGGCGCAATCGTTCCGCCGAACAGAAAAGTCTGCACGAGATTGGCGTGCTGCGCGGCGGCTTTCGTGTTCTGCGCGAGAGCCTTGATATAGTTCGGCACGTTCACCGATTCGAGTGCGTCGGCGTTTTTGATCTCCTTGACATCAGCCAAACCGACGCGCGGTTTGGCGTTGATTTTATTTCTGGCAGATTTTTCCAAATCGTTTAGTGAACTGTTTGCGGAAACGGAAACGATCAAGGATAAAATTAAAAGGACGATTGATGTAATTTTCATAAACTTCGATTTTTTAACTGCAATGATTAATTTAGTGCGAATTGTCAGAACCGTTCGCAGTAGCGAATGGTTTAAGTTTTGCAGCGGACGGCAAACCGATCATCTTCAACCATTCGCTACCGCGAACGGTTCTGACTGGTGTGAACTTGTCAATCGGCTCTTACTCCAACTCGTAATCAAACGTAAATCTGCCGATGTAAATCTTTCCTTTTTTCGCGGTCGGCGGTTCGATTAAAAGTGAATAAATCGCGCCTTTTTTCTGTTCGACTTTGGCTTTTAACGCGCCGATCAGCTCGCCGTCTTTCGCATAATAAAAAGTTACGCGCAAAGTTTCGGCGTTGAGCCGCTGATAGCCGAAAATATATTCGCCTTTGTCCAAATCCAAATCGCCGACTTTCAGCTTCGCGTCGGTTTTGAAATAGTGCGTATATTTGCCGTCGGCTTCATAACCGGCGGTGATGATGACCACGCCGAAGATATTATTTTTACCGTCGGTGATGCCCGAAGCCGTGCGAAGCTCGGTTTCGATCTGCTCTTTGATGACCGGAGCTTTTTCGGGAACGGTTTTCTTTAATTCTTCAGCGGTCAGCTTGCGCCAATCCTGCGCGAAAATGTTCATTGCGAAAACGGCGACGACGAATAAAATGGTGATAATTTTCATATTTATAAAAATTTTCAAAATAAAAATTTCACGCTCGCCTGCAACGTGCGCGGTTCAAAGGCTTGCGTTGATTTGCCGAAAGTCTGCAAACTCAAATCGGCGGTCGGCAAATATAAGTTGACCGTGTTGAGCGCGTTAAAGGCTTCGATTTTCAGCAGCAGTTTTTTAGTTTCGCCGAAAGAAATACTTCGTCCCAGCGAAACGTCAAGCGTCATATAGTGTGGTCCGCGAAACGTATTCCTACCCAAATTACCATTCGTTCCGGGCGTTGGCGCGGGAAACGCGGAAGCCGGAAAAAGCCCGTTTAAAAAATCCTGACGGCTGAAATTAGTGTTGATGGAAACGGTCGGAGCATTCGGACGGTCGTAAAATCCGCCGCCGACCGCGCCGCCGCCGCCGTCCCGATTGTAATCAACCGCGCCGTTCCAAACCGAAAACGGTCTGCCCGACTGCGCCGTGAAAATCGCGGAAATTTCCCAATTATTGGCTAACAATGCGAGAATATCATTAATTCCAATGACATCATTTCTCTTACCGAAAAACTTCGGCATCCACATTCCGGCGAATGAAAAGCGGTGTGGAATATCGAACAGCGAACGCGCTTTTTCACAGCGCAGACAGTCAACGTCCTGCGCTCCTTTGCCGGGTTCGGAATTGTCGGCGAACTGTCCGGTCGAAGTGTCGGACGACGTATCGAGCCATTTTGAAAAACGATAATTCGTCTGCAATGAAAATCCGCTCGAAAAACTTTTGCGAAGTTCAAAAGTTCCGCCGTGATAATTTGAATTCACGCCGTTGGTGACGAAAAGCAACACGCCGAAATTCGGATTCAGACGATTTTCCACGCCGTCCAGACGGTCGCCCGTGAAACGATTGATGTCGTCAATCCGTTCGAGATTAACGCCGATTGTTCCGTTATAGCCGATTTCCGCGATCCATCCTTTACCCAATTCACGCTGTACATTAAGAAAGAAACTTTCGCTGTATTGCGTTTTGATCGTCGGATTGACGACGAATCCGGTCGGGCGCGGCGCGCTCTGTCCGGGCAGAGGGTTGATGCCGCCGAATTGATTCAGCCCGCGAGCGAATT
>CAXTKJ010000031.1:0-23716 GCA_964244835.1 uncultured Pyrinomonadaceae bacterium | reverse complement strand
GGAATGCCGTAAAGAATGCGCGTTCCGAAACCCTGATTCGGGTTCGTCGCGTTCGGCTGCGCGACAATCGAAACCGCGTCGGGCGAAAGGGCGCGCGCACCGGCGATTGACTGCCCGTGATGCGGCTGAAACGCCAGCGAAAATCCGGCGCGAACGGAAGTTTTATTATCGCCGAACGGATCGAACGCGATACCCAGACGCGGCGAAAAATTCGTTAATTCGGGTTTATAGAGTCTTTCAACGTGACCGATTGCCGCGTTCGCAATTTTTTCCCGGAAGCCGCTTCCCTGCCCCAGAATAATCGAGGACAGCAAGCCGTCCTTTTCCTTCGCGTCGCCGAAATAATCCCAGCGAACGCCGAGATTCAGATTCAGACGCTGATTAAATTTCCAATCGTCCTGCGCGAAAAGTCCGGCTTCGATCAGTTGAAAATAACGTGGAAAGCCGGTCGGCTGTCCGGTCGTCGGATTCACCGTTAAAGTCTGGCGATACGGCTGGTCGTTGACGAAATCCAATAAATTTAAGGCTCGCACGTCGCACGTCGGCGCGGTGTTCGGGCAGGGTCTCGTGAAATTGTAACTGCCCGCGTTCGCCGGACCGATTGCTAAGCCTTTGAAAATTCGCCGACCTTCGCCGCCG
Organism: uncultured Pyrinomonadaceae bacterium; assembly: GCA_964244835.1. Taxonomy (GTDB): domain Bacteria; phylum Acidobacteriota; class Blastocatellia; order Pyrinomonadales; family Pyrinomonadaceae. The sequence goes on along the minus strand of CAXTKJ010000031.1, from coordinate 23,077 downwards.
AAACGAATCGTGTGATTGCCGCGAACGAGCGAAAAAGTATCACGGATTTCGTAAGTGCGAAGTTTCGTCCGCGAATTGAAAATGTCGCCGAACGGCGCGGTGATGCCGGTGATCGTAACTTCAGGGACAACGGCATCGTCATTGCCGCGATTGGTATTGACGAGTCCGACCGAAAACCGCAAATCGTTCGCCGCATTTTTGAGCAGTTTCGTGTAGCCGAAATTGAAATTGCCGAACGCGCCGTCGAAAAAACCGCGCTCGCCGCGCACCGCTTTGCCGTTCGTCGCGGCGGCGGAACTCGTGCCGCCCTGATCTTTTTGATACTCGGCAATCCAGCGAGCCGTCAGTTTGTCTTTGTCCTTATTAAACGAATGGTCAATCCGCGCCAGATATTGATCGGAACGAATATAATCGCGCAGATTGATGTTCGCCGTTCCGGTTGCCGCCGCGACCAGAACGAACGGACTTGACGGTGTGCAGACTTGTCCGACCGGCAGCGCGGAACAGAGCGACGTTTGATTTAAATAACCGCTTCCGCTGCGAACCGGCGTTGGCGCGGCGTATTTTTGAAATAATTGATTGGCAATCGAATTCGGGCGCGCGGCGGCGACATATTGCCGAAGTTCGGGCGTTTCCACCTGAAACGAAAACGCCCGCGCAACCGCGTTTTTCGAGCCTTCGTAACTGCCGAAAAAAAAAGTTTTCTTTTTAATAATCGCGCCGCCGAGACTGCCGCCGTATTGGTTATAAACCTGCGGAGCGCGTTCCGCCGCGAAGAAATTTCTCGCATTTAACGAGGCGTTGCGGTGATAATTCCAAACCTGTCCGCGAAGATTATTCGTGCCGGATTTCGTTCGCATATTGACGACCGAACCGTTGCCGCGCCCGAATTCGGCGGAGAAATTATTCGTCTGTACCTGAACTTCTTCGATCACTTCGACTGACGGCACTATTTGCGGCTCGCCCGTGTTGTTGGCGTTGACGTTCAGCGCACCGTCGAGAACGTAATTGTTGCCGCGATAGCGGTTGCCGTTGACGGTGATGACCGGCGAGTTGGTCAGTTTGGTCGAATTCGCCGCGCCCGGAATTGCCGTCGCGCCCGCGCTTAATTTCGACAAAGCGAACACATCGCGCTGCGGCAAAGGCAGTTCGCTGACGGCTTGGCGCGTGAAAGTGTCGGAAATGCGGGCTTCGTTAGAAACTTGCTGGAGACTTTCCGCGCCGCCGATTTCGACCGTCGCCGACAAATCGCCGATTTCCAGCTTGATATTCAGCGCGGCGGTTTGCCCGACGTTCAGTTTTAAACTTTTTAGTTCGTAAGTTTTAAATCCGGGAACGCGCACGAAAATCGTATAACTGCCGGAAGGCAGCGACGGGAAAACAAAATCGCCGTTCTCGTTCGTCGTCGTCGTGCTGATCTGCGCCGTCGCATCATTTTGAGCGACGACCGCCGAAGCCGCGACCGCGTTTCCCAAACCGTCCGTAACAGTGCCGCGCAAAGCGGTTTCGGTAATTTGCGCGTTGATCGTTCCACCACTTAAAAATAAGAAGAGCAAAATTAAAAACGCTTTGCCGAATGTCGAATTGATTTTTCCCACTCTTTTGAATTCTCCGAATTGCATATTGGATTAAAAATTTTAAACTAATTTTTATCGCCGTTTCCCTGCTTGATCGTCAACATCGAATTGATTTTTTCGATTGAAAATTTTTCGGTTTGCCCGTTCGCCCAAACTACTTCCAAACCGTCAATTTTCGCTGCGTCGCCAAGTCCGACGTGAATGATTTGCGACGATTGCGAAGCGTAGCTCGCGCCGCTGATTAAATCGTAACGCTGGCGCGTTTTGCCCGTCGTAACGAACACGCACGAGCCGACGGCATCTGCCGGAGTTTTCTTCGATTTGTCGCCGACTAACTTTAATTCGAGCCAGTGGTTCTTCGTCTCCGAGACGTTCCGCAAAAGCATCGGCGCACCGTCCATCACGGCGACAACGGCATCGAGCCGTCCGTCATTATCGAAATCGGCGACGGCTAACCCGCGAGCAGCGTTCGCCTTTGCCAATCCGCTATCGGGCGCGGCGGCGACGCGCTCGAACGTAATTTTTCCGTCCTTCGCGCTTCGCACATTTCTAAAAAGCAGAGCCTGCTGCGCGAAACTCGTTCCCCATTGATAATTATCCACAACCGGATAAACGTGACCGTTAGCGACGAAAATATCCTTCCAGCCGTCGTTGTCGAAATCAACGAATGTAGTTCCCCAACCGAGAAACGGAATGGTCGGCTCGCCGATGCCGGCTTGAAATGAAATGTCCGTAAAATTCGTGTCGCCGTCGTTGCGATAGAGCGTATTTGAATCGTCGGAAAAATTCGTAATATGAACATCAACCAAACCGTCATTATCGTAATCGCCGACAGCTAAACCCATTCCCGCCTGCTCGCGCCCGTTTTCATTGAGCGCAATGCCCGACGGATAGCCGCTTTCCTCGAACGTGCCGTTTTTTTGATTAATATAAAGCTGCTTCGGTGTCGAATCATTGACGACGACTAAATCGAGCCAGCCGTCGTTGTTCATATCAACAAAAGCCGACGAAAAACCATAACAGTTTCCTTCGTCTTTCACGCCCGCTTTATCGCTGACATCCTCAAATGAACCGTCGGCTTTCTGGTGAAAAAGCCGGTCTTTCGCGCCCTTCAAACCGCGCGGTCCGCACATTACCGGCTGACCGCGAAACTGGCAGAAATTGCGCCCCGTGCCGCCTTTGGCAATATCGGCGGGACTTTGCGGCATATTTTTCAAATCGAAATCGAGATACTGCGGAACGAAAATATCGAGCCGCCCGTCGCGGTCGTAATCGCCGAAGCTCGCGCCGGTTGACCATCCTTTGACGTTTAAATTCAATTTCGGCGCGACATCGGTAAAAGTTCCGTTGCCGTTGTTTTTATAAAGCCGCGACGTGCCGTAATTGCTGACGAAAAGATCGGAAAACCCGTCATTGTCGTAATCGCCGACCGCCGCGCCCATTCCCCAACGCTCGTTTCCCACACCCGCTTTTTCGGTTACATCTTCAAATTTCCAATCGCCGAGATTGCGGTAAAGTGCCGATTTTGGAGCTTTTTCCTTACCGAGTTCGGCATTGATTGTCGAACCGTTGAGCAGGAAAACGTCGGGCTTGCCGTCGTTATCGTAATCGAAGACGGCGACCGTGCAGGCGGTCGTTTCGAGAATGTAATTTTTCGCTTTGTCGCCGGAAACGCATTGAAAATTCTTCAACGCGGTGTTCGCTGTAACGTCATCGTAAATTTTCGGCGCATTTTTATCAACGATGTCAACGGTGCGCCTCGAAGCGTAAGTTTTCGCTTCGCCGGTCGAAACGCCGCCGTCTTTCGACGGGTCAGTATCCTGTGCGAAGTTATTCAGTGTCGCGCTTAGAATTAAAATCGAAAAAAAGTACAGCTTTTTCATTTTTTTGGTTGGTACAATTTATTAAATGTTCTGAGTCCCGTCTTTAGGCGGCTGTTCCGGGCGGTTTGCCGCCTAAAGACGGGACTCAGAACTTATACGCCGGTTATTAAGAAATCAAAACGAGCGCACATATTCGGCTAACGCTTTTATTTCTGCTTTGGAAAGTTTTCTGTCGAACGCGGGCATTTCGTCTTCGCCGTTGGTAACGACTTTGACAATTTTTTTGCGGCTCATTTTCTGAACTTCACGGCTGGTTAAATCAGGTGCGCCGAGCGATTGTCCGAGCTGCGATTGGCTTTTCCCGTCCGCATCGTGGCAACGGGCGCAGTTTCGCAAATATAAATCGCGTACCGCTGGTTTTTGAACGTCTTTGCCGTCGGCTTTCTTCGTCTGTTCAATCGCCGTATCGGTCGTCAAAGCCCACACGCCGAATGAAAGAAAAGCGATCAACATCATCGCTTTAATGTAATTTTTCATAGAAATCGCCGGGAGAGTCTTCAACTTTTAAAATCTATTTCAAATCCAAGAACGCCAAGTAATCCGGCTTCTCCCATCTAATCTGAAAAGCGTTCAAATCGTGCGTGTGATACGGCAGCGATTCGTTGGCGATAGTCGAATTATCCTGCAAAAAAGTTCCCGCCAGACTCGTTACTTCCGGGTCTTCCTTCAAATCCTTAAAAATTATCGCTTCCTTTTTCGCTGTTTCGCGGTCGCCGAGTTTCTGCGAAATAATCATCATATTATAATGCGAACCTACATCTTCCGGGTCAATCGCCAGCACTCTCTGATAATAACCCTGCGCGATTTTCAGTTGATTCAAACGATCTTCGGGCGCAACCGCTTCGCTTTTAATTTTGGCGAGTTCACCGAGCTGCTGCAAAGTTAGACGGTCGCGCGGATATTGTTCCAAAACTTTTTTGTATTCACTTTCCGCATCGTCAAGACGGCTGAGAACGCGGCTGATGCGCCCGCGCTGATAAACGGCTCGCATATTATTGCCGTCAATTTCCAAAGCCTTGTCAACCAGTTTTTCGGCTTCCTTCCAACCGCCGAGTTCCATCAGCGCGAGAGCTTTGTTCGTGATCGCAAACGGTTTGTAATCTTTGACATCAAAATCAATCACTTCGTCGAAAGCGTCCGCCGCCTGTGGAAACTGGCGTTGATCGAACAGCGCGATGCCGTAATTATTCCAGCGTCTCCAATCGGGCATCGCTTTCGGGTCAACCGCCTGCGCTTTGTTTTCCTTGCCGACGAACAAATTTCTTTCCGATTTCGCCATCGTTACAATCGGATAATCTATTTTTTTGCCGAGCGAATAATCCTGAAAAACTCTGGTAAAACGGCGATACTGCAATTTTGCCGTCAACTTGATATTACTGCCGACGTTCGGCGGAACGGTAAATTTATAACGCGCCAAATCCGAACGCCCCGACTGAATCGCCGTGTTCTGTGCGACGACTCTGGTTTTCCAGATGAAATGCAAATCATTGATTTCGCCGTTTTCTTTAACGAGCCAAGTTTTATAATTGTGCGCTCCTTCGTCCAAGTAGCCGTCCGGTTTGATGAAACCCGATTTGTATAAAATTTTGTCGCTGCCGTCCGTTACGGTGAATTCGATGTACGCTTCGTAAAAATCCCTGAGTTCGGGCGGAAACGAATGTCCGATGTTTTTGTTCGTAACGACGACATCCGCCGTGAGCGTGTCGCCTTCTTCGATTTTGAAATCTTCGTGATTAATCGGCGCGATCAGCTTTTCTTTTTTCGCGTCCTTCGCGTCTGCCTTCAAACGGTGCAGCGCGAAAATGTCCACGCCCATTTTGTCGTCCTGCAAAAATTTATCAACCGCCGCGAGCTGGTCTTTGTAACCGTAAAACGTCGGAATCGCCGTGTTCGCCGCTGCCCAGCGGTGCGAGGCAATCGTGCCGTTTTTCGCCGAAACGTCAAAATTCTTGGCTTCGTCCCGTACCATATGGCACGAATTGCACGTTTCCTTGTTGCGAACGTAGAACGGATGCGGCGATTCCTTCGAGAACGAAGACATCTGCAATTCGTCGCCGACGGCGAAGGCGCGGATAAATTTATAATCGTTCAACTCGTGCGGCACCTGCGATTTATGACACGCCGCGCAGAACTCCGGTTTCTTCAAAACATCGCGCATCATCGCACGTTTGTGTCCGGGAATGTCGTTTAAAATTTCCTGATCGGTCGCTTCCGTGATTTTCGTCCCGTCTTCTTTTTGCAAAAGCGCGGGCTGTCCCATCGTGTAGCCGCCGATGCCTTTGCCGTTGACCGATTCGATGGAATGGCAGACGATGCACGAAACGCCGTCTTCATCGAACGGGCGATTCTTAACCTGCGGATTTTTCGTCAGCGCACCGGAAAAAAGCGCGGGCGGATTATGGCACGATTCGCAGTGGCGGGTAAAAGTGATGTCTTTTTGTTTTTGTAAATCCTTGACGTTTTTCTGATAAAACGGCTCGCGGAAACTGTTGGCGTGCGCCGATTCGCGCCATTGCGGGTGCATATCCGTATGACAGGTCGCGCAGCGGGCGGCGGAAATAAAATTGTCGCCGGCGATAAAATTCCCGTCAAAGGTCGTCGCATTCGACGGCGCAAACGGGCGGTCTTTGCCGAAGCGAAAATCGTAACCTTCTGAAATCCAAGCCGTGTATTCGGCGGCGGTCATTTTGCTGCTGCGGACATAGCTGAAACCGCCGAACGATAATGCGGCGAAAACCCATATCGCAAAAATCGTCAATTTAATTACACGCATTTTCATACTAAATTCAACAGTTAAATTATTTGAAATTTGTCGGCTCGAAGAAGTTGAATAATTATCAACTAAATTTTAGAATTTCCCCTTTATTTACGCAAGCCGAGACGCTTTGCGTTTGCCGCTCGATGGGAAATTTTATGTTTCTGAAGCGGCGCAAATATTTTTATTGCCGCCGCTTCCGTCTTGTGATAAATTTGATGTCCAAGTTCAGAATAAAAGCGGAGTTAATATGATGCCTGAAAAAATGTTCGCGGCGTTTTTTTTAATCGCTGCCGCCGTCGTCGCGTCTTTCGCGCAATCGCCCGAAACTTCTGTTCTCAGCGCACGCGAGCGATTTTCCGATATAAAAAATCGCTCGGTCGAACTGGAACGCGCCAAACGCGAAGCCGCCCGAAGACCGATTCCCAGCGACGACGGACGGACGCTGCCGCAGATCAAAGAAGATTTTGAACAAATTCAAAAAATCAATATCAAAGTTTTTCAAACGCCCGCCGGAAATTCGCCGACCGATTACAACGCCGTTCTAAAAGCCGCCGCCGAAATTAAGCATCACGCGGCGCATCTCAAATCCGTTTTATTTCCATACGAGCTGGAAGAAAAACCGGCTCAAAATCAGAATGCCGACTCTAAAAATTTGCAGGCATTATTCGGCGAATTAGATAGATCAATCGCCCGCTTCGTACACAATTCGATATTTCAAAACATCGAGATCGTTGACCCGAAAGATTCGGTCAAAGCGCAGATTGATTTGGAAAAGGTTATTAAGATCAGCTCGCTGATAAAGAAAAAAACCAAAAGCCTGCTAAAAGAAAGTTCGGAAAAATAATTCGGATATTATTCAAATCAGGTAATCGCCACGGAAGCGAATTTATCGGTCAAAACCAAGCTGAACGCGCCCATCAGCGTCGGGTAAACGCCGAGCGTCGAAGGAATGATTTTTACTTTCGGATAGCTCTGGCAAATCGCGTCTTCAGCTCCCGCCATTACTTCTTCGATAATCAATGACCAAACGCGAACGATGTTGCCGGTAACGATGGCGACTTCCGGCGACAATCCCTGAAATAAATTGGCGATGCCGACACCGATATAATAAGCCGTCTGTTTCAAAGCCGTCCGCGCCCGGTCGTCGCCGTTCAGGGCAAGATTGACCAATTCCACGAAACTTATTTTGCCCGCGCCGTTTTGCTTTTTGAACAACGCCGCGTAACGCGCCACGGCTGAACGCTCCGAAGCGAACGCTTCCCAGCAGTTATATTTTCCGGCGGCGCAGGCGATGGGCGCGTCCCTGCCGATGGTCATATGTCCGAATTCTCCGGCGATACCGTCTTTGCCGCGATAAATTTGCCCGTCGAAAACGATTCCCGTCCCGATTCCGTTTTCGATTAAAACCAAAATAAAATCGCGCACTGCGCTGATCTCCGGGCGACCGAACCAGAGTTCCGCGAGCGCGGCGGCATTGGCATCGTTGTCAATTTTAACGGGCAAACCGGTGGCGATTCTTAATCTTTCCGCAAATTCCGGTTCGTGCCAGTTCAAATGCGGGACTAAAAGAACTTTACTGCTTCGCGGCTCGACCAACGCCGGAACGCTGACTCCGATGCCTTCAATCGAACCGGCGTTTTTATGAATAAAATATCTTACCGAAGTGATAATCCGATTGATCGTTTTTTCAAAATCCGGGTCGGTCGGAAATTCTTCCTGATCGAGAATTCGTCCGGCTAAATCGCTGGCGGCGACAATCGTTCTTTTCTTTCCGAAATCAACGCCGATGGCGGCGGCGTGCGCCGTTCGCAGCGACAATAATTGCGGCGGTCGTCCGCCCGAAGATTCGCCCTCGATTTCCTCGATCAAGCCGATCTTTTTCAATTCTTCGACGATCAGCGAAACCGTTGACCGCTGCAAAGCCGTGATGCGGGCGATTTCCGCTCTCGAAATCGGGCTTTTTTCACGGATATGATTGAGTATAATTTGCCGGTTTATATCACGAATCGTACTCGACCGCGCCACATTCGCGTTTTTAAGGTTTATTCGCCGTACCATATTTGCTTCGCCCGTCCCGGATTTCAGAAACTTATAAATCTTCTAAATTATAGTCGAATTTGTGTCTGAGTAAAGTGCGAATTTCAAATAATTGATAACGAAAACCCTTTACTTAATCGTTTTACCTGCTCAATGCGCGGAGCGATGTCCGTTTCGACTCAGGCTAATCTAAAAAGCGTCAATCAGCGAACGGACTTTCAATTTTTTGCGAAATTCTTCGACGCTCATTCCCCGTTTCGACTGAAATTCGATTTCCAGCGGTCTGCCCGGAATCAAATCGAAATAATTGTCTTTGAAAAAGCCTTCGGTAAAACCTGAAAGATAAACCGATTTTGCCAGTTTGTCGGTCGAAAGCGTGATTTTGAAATTGTTTCCTGACAACGTGATTTCAGTTTTGATCGCCGGACGCGCAAGATTCAACTCCTTGAACGGTTTGAAAAAGTATTCGTTCTGCGAAACGATTTTGCCGTCATTTTCTTTCAACTGTGCAAGTAGAAAAACATTTTTTTTGTCCAGTCCTTTGAGCAGTTCGGTTACGGGCAAACTAAAATAAGATTTTCCTTTAAGCGGTTCAGCGGATAATCCGACATCTTTACTCATCAAAATTTTGCCGCTCAAATCCATTAAAGTTAAAGACAATTTAGCCAGTCTTGCTTCAGGGTAATCGGATACGACGTAAACATTCATCACGCCGTCATCGTCAACGTGCGGCGAAACGAGCAGCGGCGCGTAAAACCGTTTCGTGTAATACATCAAAGCCTTCCAGCGACCGAAATAATCCATTCCCGACCACGAAGCGACTTGCCAGCAATCGTTCGCCTGCCAGTAAAGCGAACCCATATTGCGCGGCATTATCCGTCGAAAATGTTCCGCGCCGATCTTAATGCCTTCGGCTTGCAAAACCTGGCTGACGTATAGAAACGATTCAAAATCCTTCGGCTCGTTATATTCGCGCAGCATATAAGCGCGAACTAATTGATTGCCGCGCGGATGACGTTGATGCGCGAGCATAATCGGCGTTTCGATTGATTTGCGATCCTCTTCAGTCGTGTAAGTTTTTACCGTCTCAATTTCGGGAAACGACTGAAAACCGTATTCCGACATAAAACGCGGAAACTGTTTTTCGTATTCTTTATAAGGCTTTTCGGCGTGCCAAACCTGCCAGTAATGCGTGTCGCCGATGCCCTGAAATTCGGAATCAGCCTGAAAATTTGAACTCGGCGAACTTTGCCAATACGGACGCGACGGATCATATTCGTCTAAAACTTCCGGCAGCAGCCGCAAGAAAATTTTCTGATAATCATCCCAAACCGAACTCGGATTTTTATCCTTCCAGCCGCCCCAGTGCTGCCACGCCGTTTCGATTTCGTTGTTGCCGACCCAGATGACGATTGACGGGTGATTTCTCAACCTTTTGACATTATCAATAGCTTCGTGTTTGACGTTATCCAAAAACGCCTTATCGCCCGGATACATCGAACACGCAAACATAAAATCCTGCCAGACGAGAATTCCCATCTCGTCTGCCAAATCGTAATAATAATCGTCCTCATAAATGCCGCCGCCCCAAACGCGCAGCATATTCATATTCGCGTCCTTTAAGGATGTCAGCAGCGTTTTATATTTTTCTTTAGTGATTCTGGTCGGAAAAATATCCGCCGGAATCCAATTTGCGCCGCGCCCGAAAACGGGAATGCCGTTGACGACAAACGTAAAGCTGATGCCGTATTCATCGGGCTTCTGGCGCAGTTCTAAAGTCCGCAAGCCGGTTCTTTTTGTCTGCTCGTCAACTTGTTTTTTGTTTATTAAAAGTCTGGCTTTGAAGTTGTAAAGCGATTGCTCACCGAGTCCGATTGGATACCAGAGTTTCGGATTCGCCATCGCAAAATCGAGCGAAATTTTATTTACGCCATTTACTAATTTGATTTGTTTCGCCGCAATCTTTTTTCCGTCATTTTCGACTTCAATCGCTGCATCAGTTGCGTTCGCCGCGATCACTTCAACAAATGCGCTTAAATCGGCGTTTTCTTTTGAAAGTTTGTTTTGTTTGATTTGTAAATCTTCGATTCGCGCATCGTCCCACGCTTCCAGATTAACGGGTTTCCAAACGCCGCTCGTTACAAATCGCGGTCCCCAATCCCAACCGTATTGATACGGAGCTTTGCGCGTGTAAGGCGAAGTTTTTTCGCCCTGATCGTTAACGGCAGGCAGTTCGTAATCGAGTTTCGCCATTCGCGGCAAAATCTCGTTGATCGGCGAACGAAATTTGATTCGCAAAACATTCGCGCCCACGCTGAGATTATTTTTGACCGCGACGCGCCACGTCCGAAACATATTGTCGGCATTTAAAATCAATTTATCGTTGAGGAAAACATCGGCGTAAGTGTCTAAACCCTGAAAAACAATTTCGATATTCTGCCGTCGCGTCGTTTCAGCCGAAACGTCAAAAGTCGTCTGATATTCCCAATCGGTCTTGCCAATCCACTGCTGTTTTTTCTCGTTGTCGCGGTAGTACGGGTCTTCGATTATTTTGTTGGCAAGCAAATCCGTGTGAACGCAGCCCGGAACCGTCGCCGGTTTCCATTCGGTTTTATTCGCTTCCCGAAACTGCCAACCCGTGTTGAGTGAAATCTGCGTCCGCGCTGCCGCATTCTGCGAGAATGCGATTGCCGCGAATAAAAAAATCAAACTCAAAATTAAGCTCGCATTTTTCATTTCAAATTTCCTCAAATATATTTGAATTTCAGCGGCGATAAACGCGCACATAATCAATTTTCATCTCACCCGGAAAAACGGTCGTCTGATCGGGTGCGCCGCCCCAAGGTCCGCCGATGGCGAGATTTAAAATCATAAAAAACGGATGCTCGAAAACCCAGGTTTTTCCCGCCGGCAAATCCTGCGGTGTGATGGTTTTATATAAAATCCCGTCAACGTAAAATTGAATTTTGTTCTCCGTCCATTCGCTCGCGTAAGTGTGATAATCGTCGGCGAAACGGTTATTGTTCGACAAACCGTATGAAGACGTGATGCCGTTCACGCCCGAATAACCGGGACCGTGAATCGTGCCGTGAACCGTCGAAGGTTCGCGTCCGATGTTTTCCATCACGTCAAGTTCGCCGCAGGTTGACCAGCCGACCTGATCTATATTATTGCCGAGCATCCAAAACGCCGACCACATTCCCTGCCCCGCCGGAATTTTAATTCGCGCTTCAAATTTCCCGTATTTGCGGTCGAACTTTCCTTTCGTAATCAGCCGCGCCGAAGTGTACTGGCACGGTCCGTACCAGCAAGTTAAATTTAGCGGCGGCGTGAGTTTGATCGCTTTGATAACGAGATTTCCCTGCCCGTCGTGAAAGGCGTTGGCGATGTTGGTCGTGTAATACTGCAATTCTTCGTTGCCCCAACCGCCGCCGCCCGTTTCCGCCGTCCATTTCGACGAATCAATCGGCGTGTTGACAGGCTTATTGAATTCGTCCTTGAACGCCGTCTTTCGATAGACGACCTGTGCCTGCGCTCGCGCCGAATCGCAAAGAAAAACCGAAAGCAGTGAAAAAATAATCAAGGCGAAACGAATTTTATTGTTCATAAATCTAAAAAATGAAACCACAAATGTTCACAGATGAACACGGATTTTCAAATCCTGATTTTATCTATGTTTATCTGTGAACATCTGTGGTTTCATAAAATTTTTACTCCATTCAAAAAGTCGGAATCAATTTCAAACAAACCGGTGTCGGAACGCTGACCGGATTACCGACGGGCGCGAGTTTTCCTGTTTTTTCGTCAATGCGAAAAACAGCGATTGAATCGGAATTTTGATTGGCGGCGAGCAAAAATGTCCCGTCCGGCGAAATCACAAAATTGCGCGGCGTTTTCCCGCGCGTCGAAGTGTGTTCGACGAATTCCAACTTGCCGGTTTTTTCGTCAATCTTGAAAGACGCGATGCTGTCGTGTCCGCGATTCGAGCCGTAGAGAAATTTCCCGTTCGGCGATACGTGCAGGTCGGCGCAGGTATTTGAACCTTTGAAGTTGGCGGGCAAAGTCGAAACGGTTTGAATCTCTTTCAGCGTTCCCTGATCTTCGTCGCGGGCGAGCGCAGTTACGCTCGAATCGAGTTCGTTGATAACGAAAGCGTATTTTCCGTCCGGGTGAAACGCGAAATGACGCGGACCGAATCCGGCTTTCGCCTGAAAAAATTCCTGCGCTGCGTTCGATTTTAATTTGCCCGATTTTTTGTCGAATTCGTAGATGAAAATTTTATCAACGCCCAAATCGCACAGATATGCGAAACGGTTTTTATGGTCGAGATTGATCGAATGCGCGTGCGCCGCTTCCTGTCGCTCCTTATTCAAACCCGTGCCGCTGTTTTGTTTCAAATCAACCGACGCGCCTAACTTTCCATCGGCGGCAATCGGAAAACTTGAAACATTTCCGCCCAAATAGTTAGCGACCAAAACGTATTTTTCATTTTCCGAAACGGTGATGTAACAAGGTGCGCCGCCTAAGCTCGCCTGTTTGTTCAAAAACGTCAGTTCGCCCGTTTTTTGATTGATCTGAAACGCGCTGACCGCGCCGCTTCGTGCGCCTTCGTAAGTTTCGGTTTCGTTGACGGCGTAAAGATATTTGCGACTTTTATCAATCGTTAGATACGACGGTTCGACGACGTTTTTGATCGTCGTGAAAAATCTCAATTCGCCCGAATCGAGATTTAATTTGTAAATGTAAATGCCTTCGCTTTTACTTTTGCCGCTCGTGTAAGTTCCGATATAAACCAGCATTTCTTTTAATTTTTTATCGCCGTAAGTTTGCCCGAAAATCGAACCGGGAAACGTCAAGCCGAGCGTTCCGACAGCCGCGATTTGCAGGAAATCGCGCCGCGTCAAGTTATTGTTTTTTTTAGACCGCATAAATTTGATAAGCGTTTGAAACCGCTTTTTTCGCCAGCACCAACGCGCCGCACACGCCGCTTTCGCTGCCGAGTTCGGCGGGCAGAATGTTGATTTTGTCCGCCGGAATCATCGAAACGAATTCGGGCAGAAGTTTTCGCAAAGGCGTGAATAAAAGATCGCCCGCGCCCGCCGCAATGCCGCCGCCGATGACGACCGCTTCCGGCGCGAGCAGTGTGATGGCATTGCCGATGCCGATTGCCAAATAGCGGCAAGTTTCACCCCAAATTTCGACGGCTAATTCGTCTTCGCGCCGCACCGCTTCGACCAGTGTTTTTGCGGAAACTTCGCTGATGTCGGAAACCATTTCGTGCATCAAACTCGCCGCGCCGCTCGCCAACTTTTCCCTCGTTCGTCTGGCGATATGAACGCCCGCGCAGATCGTTTCGAGACAGCCGCGTGAACCGCAGTTACACGGAAAACCGTCGGGCTGGACAATCGCGTGTCCGAGTTCGCCCGCGCCCGCCGCGACACCGTGCAGAATTTCACCGTTCAGAATAATCCCGCCGCCGATGCCGGTCGAAACCGTTACATAAACTATATTTTTATAACCGCGTCCCGCGCCATAAAAGTATTCGCCGAGTGCCGCTGTGTTCGCGTCGTTGTCCAAAACGACCGGAACTTTAAAACGCCCTTCAAAAATTTTAACGATAGGAAAATTGTTCCAATCGCGCAAATTGGAAGGCGACATCACCAAGCCTTTTTCGATGTCGAGCGGCGACGGACAGCCGATGCCGATTGCCGCGATCTTCGCCTGATTTTCTTCGAGCAGTTTTTCAACCGTCCGCAAAATTTCCTCGACCATCGCGTAACCGTCAGCCAGCGTCGTCAATCGCCGCGCCGCGATTCGCTCGCCGCTAACAGTTTCGAGCGCGATGGCGGTTTTTGTTCCGCCGATGTCTATTCCGGCAATCGCTTCGTTCATTCGGATAAATTCAAAAACTAAAAATTAGAAACCACAGATTTACACAGATGAATACTGATGAAATCAGGATTTAGAAATCTGTGGTTATCTGTGTAAATCCGTGGTTTCATTTCCTCTCTAATTCTTCGTCGCACCGGATGGAAACGCGAGTTGGCGGATGCGCTCGCGTCTTTCCGTCGGCGATAAGTTTTTCAGATTCGGCATCTCGACCGCCGCGACGATCAGCAGTTTAATTCCCGGCAGAACAGCGAATTCCAGAGCCGCTTTCGGTTTGCCGATTTCGTCGAGCATCTTTAATTTCGCCGCTTGCCAATCATCGTTCGGCTTCTCGCCTCTTTCCAGATAATCGAACGCTTCGGTTGCCAGCGCGGTCAAGTTTCCCCAATTCTCCGCGAGCGGTTTAGCTTCCGCCAACGCCGCCGAATTTTCCATCGAAGGCATTAGTTTTCTCTGCGCGTCGCCCCATTCGTTGAGCAGCGAACGAATGTCTGCCGCGCCATTTGCCCGTTTGCCCGCAATCATTTCGTCAACCGCTTGATTAAAAATTCGAGCGCGTGGCGCGTCGGTGTTCGCCGCGTCAACCAATCCGGTCAAAGGCGACAGCATCGTTTGTTTGCGCTGCTGATAACGGTTATAACCCTTGACCGGCTCGATGACGGAAACCAAGGTTTGCAGCGCGGAAATATCCTGATTGTTCGCCAGACGGCGCAGCAGCACCGCTTGATTTTTGCGGTGCATCAAGCCTAATTCTTCGAGCTGTAAATCAATCACCGCCAGCCGCCGGTACATATCGTCAACCTGATTAACCGATTGCGGCGACCAGAGTCTTTCGGCAATCGCGGCGGTGCGCGTCCAGATGCGCGAGTCAATCGTCTCCGGCGAAACCCATTCGCTCCACATCGTCGCTTCGCCGCCGAGAATTTTTTTCTGCTCGTCCGCCGTCAAAGCCGTGTCTGCCGGAATCGGGTCAACGACGTAATGCTGCGACGCGGGCTGCATCAAATCAATGTAATAACCGTTCGATAAAATTCCCTGAAAACCTAGTTTCGCGGCATCAGCCAAAGCCTTCTGTCCGCGCCACGAATGAATGACGACATCTTTCGGCAGATCGGGTTGAAAAATCTCGTCCCAACCCATCATAATTTTTCCGTTCTTTTGGATAAATGGCAGAATCCGTTTATTGAAATAAGTCTGTAATTCGTGTTGATCCTTGATGCCTTTTTCTTTCATAAAGGCTTGAATTTTCTGGTTCGCCGCCCATTCCTTGCCTTCGTTTTCGTCGCCGCCGATGTGTAGGTAAGCGTCGGGGAAAAGTCCCGCCATTTCCTTGAAAAAAGTTTCGAGGAGTTTGTAAGTTTTTTCGTTCGTCGGGTCGAGCGTCGGGTCGAAAATTCCCGGCTGGCGTTCGATTAGATATGGTCCAACGCCGCTACCGATTTCCGGGTGTGAAACGAGCCACGCCGTCGCGTGTCCGGGCATATCGAATTCCGGCACGACGCGAATTCCTCGGTCTGCCGCGTAACGCACGATTTCGCGGATTTGCGCCTGCGTATAATAATCGCCGTCCGAACCTTGCAGAGCCAGTTCGGGATATTTCACCGTCTCAACGCGAAAACCCTGATTATCGGTCAGATGCCAGTGCAGCACATTCAGCTTCACCGCCGCCATTGCGTCCAGATTGCGCCGCAAAACTTCCATCGGCTGAAAATGTCTCGCCGAATCAATCATCAAACCGCGCCACGCAAAACGCGGTTTATCGTTGACTGAAACCGCCGGAAAATAAAATCCGTCTTTATCGCTTTCCAGTAATTGCAAAAAAGTTTCCAACCCGCGCATCGCGCCGACGGTATTTGGCGCGGTTATTTTCGCCTGCTTGTCAGAAATTTCGAGATTGTAAGATTCGTCATCGCCGAGTTTTGGAATCGCATTGCCGGTCGAATTCGTTTCGATTGTCAGTTTGGCGTTTGCCGAATCGTTTGACAAATCACGCGATAACTCTAAAATCGTGCGTCCTTCGAGCCGGCGCATCAAGCGGAAAATGTAAGACTTCAAACGCTCATCGGTCTGACCTTTGACGGCGACGATGAAAGATTTATTGACAGGCAATCTGCCGCTTTTCCAACTAACATTTGCCGGAACAGGCATCAAATTTCGCCGCGCCGTCTGCAAATCCTGCGCGGAAACGCTGCCAATGAAAAATATAAAAACCAACAAAATTTCGACTGAAACTTTCTTCATAAATCTTTGGAATCTAATTACAAATTCTTCACCGCTGAAAGCGATAAACTCAACAGCGTCGGGTAGAATGAAGCGCAGCGAAATGACACCCGACGTTGGTTATCAAAAAAAATCGGCTCGCTGAAAGTGAGCAATTATGACGCGGCATTCGACACTTTCAGCGTCGGAAAAATTCTGCAATTTCACGTCGGGTGCCGCTCATTGCCATTCGCTTTACCCGACGCTACTAAATTTATCGCTTTCAGCGAATAAAATATCTTATTTGACAAGCGGCGCGGCATATAAATCAACCGCCTTTCGCATACACGGCGCAATTTCGGTCGTGCCTTTTGCAAACATATTAAAGCCGCCGTCCCATTCCCACCACGCATTCGGGATTTTCAATTTACCGAGCGCGTCGTAAATTATTTCGGCGTGACGGCAGCGATCTTCGAGCGTCGGATTTTTATTATAAGAACCGAATTCGCCGACGAAAACCGGGACTTTATTTTTCACCGACCAATCCTTCGCCGCCTGCAAATCGGCGAAGATTTTTTCGCGGCTCGAATCCGTTTCGTAATTTACAATCAAGCCTTCTTCCCATTTTCCTTTTACCGTGTCAGGAGTTTTAATCGGCTGCTTCGCGTCGAACGGAAACGGCACGTTTTTCATTTTCGCTAAACCCGGACTCGACCAGGTTGCCCCCTGATGCGTGAACAAAAACGGGTCGTAGAAATGAAAAGTGTAGATGATATTTTTGTCATCAAACGGTTTCGATTCGATTAACGCGGTCCGCGAATTCCAATCGTGAAAGCCGACGATTAAAGTATGATTCGGCGCGACGGTGCGGACGATTTTAATAATCGCTTCGGCTTGTTTGCGCCAGTCTTCCGCTTTGATATCGTGCGGTTCGTTGCGGAGTTCAAAAAACACTCGTTCCGGGTCGGTATTTTTATATCTGTTGGCAATTTCGCCCCACAACCAAACAATTCGTTCAGTCGTTGCCGCGCCTTTCACCTTGCCGTCAAGCTCGACGTGATGCAAATCAATGATCGGATTCAGGTTGTTATTCAAAGCCCATTTCACAAACAAATCGGCGGTTTTTAAGCCTTCTTCGTTCGTCCATTTATAAGGCTTTTCATAATTCGCCCACGCGCCGAAATCCATCGGAATTCGCACGGTTTTGAAACCGTTGGCGGCGATGTCGGCAAACATTTTTTCGCGCTTTGCCGCGTCCGCCGGTTTGACGAAATCGGCGTAATTTTTCTCCTTCGTTCCCGACCACCAATTATCGAGATACGACAGATTCATCCCGATTCCCATTCGGTCAGCGCGTTTCTGCGCGACGGTCTGCGCGGCGGCAATTTGTGCGCCGACGAGCAAAATCAATAATAAATAAATTGTCTTTTTCATTGCAGAAAACAAGAATTTTGGAACCACAGATGGACACAAATGAACACAGATTTTTTAAGATTTTGATTTATCCGTGTTCATCTGTGTCTATCTGTGGTTTCATTTTCTTTTTCATTAATTATTTAACCGCAAATTTCGCGCTTTGACTGCCGATCATCACCGTAAAATCTCCAGCTTCGACCATCGGTTTGTTGTCGGTGTTGATGAACGAAAAATCTTCGCGGTTTAATTTGAACGTCAAAGTCCGGCTCTGATTCGGTTGGAGATAAATTTTCGCAAATCTTTTCACCCGTTTTCCGGCGGGTGAAAGCGTCGCCACTTCGTCGCGCAGATAGACGATTACGGTTTCTTTTCCGGCGCGTCCGCCGGTGTTTTTAACATCAACGCTGACCGTGATTTCGCCGTTCATCGGAATCGAATCGGACGATAATTTCAGATTGCTGTAAGCGAAAGTCGTGTAACTCAACCCCGTGCCGAACTCGAATTGCGGTTTGTTGGCGACGTTGCCGAACGCGGTTTCTTCGGTTTCAAATAATTTGTGATCGTATAAAATCAGATTGTTCGGGTTGCGCGGATAGGTGAACGGAAGTTTACCGTTCGGGTTGTAATCGCCGAAAAGCACATCGGCGATTGCCGTTCCGCCTTCGCTGCTCGGATTCAAAGCGAGCAGAATCCCCGGCACTTTATCGGCAATGCGATTGATGATGCGCGGGCGACCTTCGACCATTACGACGACGACGGGTTTGCCGGTCGCCATCACCGCTTCGGCGAGTTTCAACTGCGTTTCAGGCAGCGTCAAATCCGTGATATTTCCCGGCGTTTCGGTGTAAGAACCTTCGCCCAAACACAGCACGACGACATCGGAATCTTTGGCTTCGTCAACCGCTTTTTTGATGTCAACCTCCTCGTCAATATCGGTCGGCGTACCGTTTGAAGGCGATCCGGCTTTGCGAACGATGCGCGTCCCCTGCACGAATTCAAAATTCTTTTTGCCGACTTTTTGCTCAATCGCCTGCTGAATCGTCATCTTATCCTTCTGATAAAGCGACGGTTCAGAACCCTGCCAAACCCAAGTCCAGCCGTTGTTTAAGGAAATCAAAGAATCGGCGGTCGGACCCGTTACGAGAACTTTTTTGTTTTTCGAGAGCGGCAAAATGCTGTTGTCATTCTTCAATAAAGTCAAAGATTCGCGGGCGGCTTGCAGAGAAACCTGCGCGTATTCGGGTTTGCCAAAATTGTTTCGGGCTGATTGTGAAGGCATCGGATTTTCAAACAATCCGAGTTCGTATTTAACTTTTAAAATGCGCCGCACGGCTTCGTCAATGCGCGTCATCGGAACTTTTTTCTCCTTGACGAGTTCGATTAAAAGATCGGCGAAACTGTAATCGTTCGGCACCATACTCATATCAATGCCCGCCATCACCGCCATTCGCGTCGCTTCCTTTTCGTCTTTGGCGACCTTCCAAAAAGTTACGAGTTTTTTAATGTCTTCCCAATCCGACACGGCAAAACCGTCGAATTTCAACTCATTGTAAAGCATATCGGTCAGGATTTTTTTGTTGACGTGACCGGGTATGCCGTTGATTTCCGCCGAGTTAATCATTACCGTGTGCGCTCCGCCTTTGATGGCGGCGGCGAACGGCGGCATCACATATTCGCGCAGGTAATTTTCGGGAATCAGCGCGGGCGTACGGTCGCGCCCCGAAGTCGGCAGACTGTAACCCATATAATGTTTGAGCGATGCCGCGACGTGCTTTTCGTCAGCGATATTTTGACCTTCAAGCCCGCGCACGAACGACGCGCCCATCACCGAAGCCAAATACGGGTCTTCGCCGAAGGTTTCCCAAAAACGCGCCCAAAGCGGCTGTCGCCCGATGTCCAAAACCGGCGAAAAACTCCACGGAATCGCCGCCGCACGGGTTTCCATCGCTGTAATTTCCGCCGCCCTTTGCATCAAAACCGGATTCCACGTCGCCGCCATTCCGATTTCCTGCGGAAACAGCGTCGCGTCGCGCACATAGTTCGCGCCGTGAATCGAATCAATACCGTAAAGATTTGGAATTTTCAACCGCGTTTTCATTGACTCGTTCTGAATCGCGCCGATAATTTCGTGCCATTTATCAACCGACAACGCCTGACTGTTCACATTCAAAATCGAACCGACACCGTATTTGCCAATCGCTTTTTCAAGTTTCGTTTGGTCAATCTGAATGTTCTGGTCTGCGCCCGAAGTTATCTGATCTATGGCAAGCTGCGTCATCTGACCGACTTTTTCTTCCAGCGTCATTTTTTTCAGCAACGCTTCGATTCGCGCCGTGTTGTCGCGCACCGGCTTCGGTCTCTGCGTCATTTCCTGGAAAAAAGCGTGGCTGTCGCTGACCTCCCGCGTAACTAAATCTCGATTGCTGTTCGATTGGGCGAAACTTTGTTGTAGTGGCAGACAAAAGGTTGCGGTAAGCAGCACGATATTTAATAATAAAGCTGTAACTTTCATTAGATTTTTTGTGTCCTTGAAAAAAGTCGGGATTGAAAAACTTTCGTCAATTCTATTTTATTCGCTAAAATACTGCAAGCAAATTAAATTGGGCTGTCCAACAAAACACCAAAAAGGAGAAGAAATTATTATGACATTCAACCGAAGATATTTTATTTTATGTGCTGTCGCTTTCGCGTTTCTGTTCGCATCAAATGCAACGCTAAACGCGCAGGAAAAATCCGCGCCGGAGATTTTAACTCAAACCGCCGCATCGAAAATCGTGCCGACGAGCTTTTATTTCGCCGGACAGAGCGCACCGACGCAGATGCGAAATTCGGCAGTCGCCCGAATCGGGAAAGACCGCTTTGTTATCGCCGGACTCGTTGACACTTCCGGTTATTCGACTGAAATCAGCGGTAAATACGAAGGTTTTTTAATCACCGACTCGCCAATTAGTATAGATGGTAAAATTCTCGAAATCGGCGCGTACGGCTTCGGATTTTCCGCCGACGGCAAACTGCATATTTTTGATTTGAGCAGCAAGGAAATAATGTCGGTCGCCACGACGAGCGATAAAGATATGAAACGTCCGCGTCCTTTGATGATGAGCGTTGCTGCCGACGGCGTGAGATTTTATAAAGGTAAAAATTACGCGCTCGTTACCGCTAAATAATTTTTGAACCACATAGGCACAAATGATTTCAGATTTAAAAATTTGTGTGTCCTTTGTGAATATGTGGTTTAAACTTCTTCCCATTTTCCCAATTCGGCGGCGCGAAAAATCGAATCAATTACCGCCATATTTTTCACCGAATCTTCCAGCGGAATCGCCTGTTCCGAATCTTCAAGAATCGCCCGCGAAAATAAATCGCCCTGAATCGTATATTGATTGGCGGCGGGAATTTCGATTGTTTCGACGTTCGCGCCGTATAAATCGCCGGTGTTGTCAACGAAAATCCGTGTCGGCGTGTCCGTCGGGAGGTTCACCGGAATCTCGACTTCGATGCGTCCTTTGCTGCCGAAAAACTGCATTCGCTGATACGGCACAATCTGTGTCGAACAGGTAAAAGTCGCCGCGCACGTCGGAAAATCCAGAATCGCCGATGTTAATTTATCAACTTTCATTTCGTCATCTCGTTTAATTAGAGCCGAAACTTTTCGCGGTTCTTCACCGAGAATAAAACGCGGCAAATTTATACAGTAGCAACCGATGTCCATCAACGCGCCGCCGCCCGTTTCGGTTCGATTGCGAATGTTCGCCGCGTCGTCGTTGTAATAACTGAAAAATCCGTTGATCGCCTGTAATTTCCCGATGCGATTTTGGGCAATCAAATCGCGCACGGCGAGCCATTGCGGATGCGTTCTGACCATAAACGCTTCTTGAATTTTCACCCCCGTTTTATCGCGCACTTCAATCAGTTTTCGCGCTTCCGCCGCCGTCATTGCAACCGGCTTTTCGCACAAAACGTGCTTGCCCGCTTCGGCGGCTTTGATCGTCCACTCAACGTGCAGATTGTTCGGCAGCGGATTATAGATCGCGTCAATTTCCGCGTCGTTTATGAGTTCTTCGTATGTCCCGTAAAATTTCGGAATGTTCAAATCACGCGCCGCCCGTCGCGCTTTATCCAAATCTCTGGAAGCAATCGCGGCGATTTCGCAAAACTCGCCCGCCTGCATCGCCGGAATAACTTTCTTGACGGCGATATTTGCCGCTCCCAAAACGCCCCAACGTATCTTTTTATTCATAGTTTTTAATTGCCAGTTCTAACTATCGAATTTATCTGACAAAAGGTAAAATCAAAACATAAAATAATCGGGCATCGAAAAGAACGGATAAAAAATGAAACGATTTAACGCTTATTTGTTTGCGCTTTTTATTATCACTTCGTCAACGGCTCTGACGGCTTCGGCAGCCGCTGTTTTTTATGTTTCAAACGACGGAGACGATAATAACGCCGGAACACAAACCGCTCCGTTCGCTACGATTCAAAAAGCGGCGAATACGGCGGGCGCGGGCGATACAGTAAAAGTTGCGGCGGGAATTTACGCGCCGCAGAACTCTGCACCGTATCGCGGAATGATTTTTTTCCGGCGTTCCGGCACGCCCGATCAGCCGATTATCTTTGAAGCCGTCGGCGCGGTCGTCGTGAAAGGCGACGGCGGCGTTTATAATTTCGGCGGTATTTTTGAGATCAGCGGTGAAACGACATCGCCGATTCACGACATCGTGATTCGCGGCTTTCGCCTTGAAAATCCCGATTGGTTCGGCATCAAAATTTCCAAAGCGCGGAACATCACGGTCGAAAACAATTACACCTACAACACTGGCGGTTCGGGAATTTTGGCGTTACAGGCGCAGAACGTCGTCGTGCGAGGCAACACGCTCGAACGCGCCTGCGTGTCGCCCGACACGACACGCGACACGCAGGAAATCATCTCGCTGTCGGGCGTTGACGGGTTTGAAATTTCGGGCAATCACATTTTCGACGGCGGCATCACGAACGGCGGCAACGGCGGCGAAGGCATTGACGCGAAAACCGGGTCAAAAAACGGTGCGATTCATCACAACACGGTTCACAATCTGGTGCGGCTCGGCATCTATGTTGACAGTTGGAATCAGACGACCGAAAACATCAATGTTTTCAACAACACTGTTTATAATTGCTCGGCGGGCATTGCCGTTTCGTCGGAAAACGGCGGCACGGCGCGACGCATAAAAATTTATAACAATGTGCTTTACAACAATAAATTTTACGGCGTGATCGTTTCCGCGTGGGCGGCGAACGGCGTACGAGAGGACATCGAAATCGTCAACAACACGATT
>CAXTKJ010000030.1:10338-54585 GCA_964244835.1 uncultured Pyrinomonadaceae bacterium | reverse complement strand
CGTCCGGTGTTGGTCGAACTCTCTAAAATATACCAAACGCCCGTCCCGCTGCGGAAAACAGCGATGTCCTGTTTGCCGTCGCCGTCGTAATCTCCATACGCCAGCCTTTCCGCATTCGCAGTCAGGAAATTTCCCCATTGAACGGTACGAACCGTATTAGAACCGCTTTGCAGAATACTGTGATATGCGTCGCCAGTCGTCTGATTTAGCTTAACCAGCACCAGATCGCTTCTGCCGTCACCGTCAAAATCTCCGGTCGGCAGCCAGTTATCGCCTGATCCCGACCCGAACGGACTGGCTGTTATGCTGTTGTCCAGACTGTTTAGTGTATAGATATTGTTGGCACTTTGCCGGAAAGCGGAAATGTCCGTCCGTCCGTCGCCGTCAAGGTCATACTGCGACTGTGCGGGTTTGACCTGCCCGCGAATTTCGCCGCCGGTGAAATTTGATGTGTGAATATTCACATACCATTTGCCGGAGCGTAAATCGGCGACCTGCGCGGCGGTAACGGCAAACGTCAGCGGTCCGAAAGAGCCGCTCGTCGCGCCGGTTAAGTTAAAGTTGAAACGAACCGGACCGTTGACTCCGACCAGACCGGCATCGTGAATATGACCGGAAACGACGTTGGAAGTCGTGCCGGTATAAGTCCCGTTGACGGTAATCTGATTTTCGGCGGTGTTTAAAACCACCGTCGCTCTGCCGGTTCCGGTCGAAGGTCTCACCGGAACTTCCTGCGGGGCGGTAATGCTGGCAGTAAATCTCTGCTGCGCCGCCGCCGTCGTTGAAAAAATAAAAGCCGACAAAAAGATTGCCGCTATCGAAAAAATACTTTTTCGCATTTTGATAAAATCCTCCAAAAGAATGTTAGAAGCCGCTTGAATTTAAAAATATAATCGAACGTCTCGGTTGGAAACGGAAAAAACTCGATGTTTTGATTGGGCGTTCGTCTGTCGGAATCTTAAGAGTTTAGCCCTCGAATGTCAATGAAATCAGCGGGATTTAGCTTATATTTTCGTGTAATCGGTCAAAGAAGTTTTGTCGCCGAGAACCGTTCCGGCAGAAACGGTTACGTTTCTGCCGATATGACAGCTTCGCCCGATGACCGCATTATCGAGACGCGCCGCGTTTGAAATCCGCGTGTGCGCCCACACGACCGAGTTTTCAATGACGGCTTTTTCCTCGACGTGAACGCCCGCGCCGAGAACCGAATTGATGATTCGCGCATTCGGTTTGATGATGCAGTCCGCCGCCACGATAGACGTTTTATCAACGATTGCCGTGTGCGAAATTTCGGCTTCTGACGATCTTTCGATTTCAAAATGACGGATTTGCCCGCTCAGAAAATCGTGATGCGCCTGCAAATAACTTTCCGGCGTACCGATGTCGCGCCAGTAATTTTTATCCATCACGAACGCGAAAAATCCTTTTTCCGCCGCCAGCAAATCCGGGAAAACTTTATATTCAAACGAGACGTTTTCGTTTGCCGGAATCAAATCCAAAATGCCGGGTTCCAAAACATAAATTCCGGCGTTGATATTTTTCGTCGTCAAATCATTGAGTTCTTCCGGTTTCGGCTTTTCCAAAAAACGCCGCACTCGTCCGTCCGTTTCACTTTCGACCAAACCGTAAGCCGAAGGATTTTCGACCGGCGTGAGAACAATCGTCGCGTCGGCTTTTTTATTTTGATGAAACGCGACGACTTCGGAAATATCAATGTCGGTCAAAACGTCGCCGTTGAAAACGACGGTCGTTTCGCGGATTTCGTTTTCGGCGTATTTATACGCGCCGCCCGTTCCCATCGGCGAAGGCTCGGTCAAATATCGCAAATTCACGCCGTAATCCGCGCCGTCGCTCAATAACTGCTCGATTTTATCCGGCTGGTAATTCAGCGAAAGAGTGATGTCTTTGATTCCGGCACGGCGCAGGATTTCGATTTGGTATAATAAAAACGGACGATTCAAAACGGGAACGATTGGCTTTGGCGTATAGACCGTCAACGGTCGAAGCCGGGTGCCTTTGCCGCCGGCGAGAATCAATGCTTGCATAAATACAGACTAAAAAAATGCACGGAAAAAATCAAAATCGCTTTAGAGGAAGGCGGCGGAAAGTTTTAGCTATTAACAAAAATGTTGAAACTTGTTGACATAAATTGTGTTGGTGTGGTAATTTCATTTTGGAGATTAATCAGGAATATCTATTCCCCTCGTTTCCTGTCCTCGCTAACGCATCATCTGACGTATATTATAAAACAAATTTCGGAATACAGGCATTTGATTCACAATGAGCTTCGATAAAATTAAAGCTATGCGAAATGCCGAGCGATTTTTGTCTCAGGGCAAGATTCGAGCGGCAATTAATGAGTATCAGCGAGTCGTCGAAAACGACCCGAAGGATTTCAGCACGTTGAATATGTTAGGCGATTTACACGCCAAGAATTTCAACAAAGAAGAAGCCGTCGGCTGTTTTACGCAGGTCGCCGAATACTATAACGAACAGGGGTTTTCACACAAAGCCATCGCCATTTACAACAAAATCTTTCGCATCGAACCCCAATCAATGGAAGTTTCGGCGAAACTCGCGCGGCTTTACCATATGAAAGGCTCGGTCGCCGAAGCCCGCAAACATTACAAATCGCTCGCCGAACAATATCAGAAAAAAGGACAGCAAATCGAAGCTCTGGCGATTTGGCGGCAACTCGCTGAACTCGACCCGAACAACACGGAAATTTATCTGACGATTGCCGACACTTATTGTCAGGAAAATCAGATGGAAGACGCGGCGTGGGCTTTCACCGAAGCCGGACTGCGCTTTAATAACCAGGAAAAATACGAATCGTCAATCACGGCTTTTTCGAGAGCTTTGGAAATCAAAAACAGCGAAGTTCGGGCTTTAAAAGGTCTGGTCAAAGCGCAGATCGGATTGGGCGACGCGGACGAAGCGGCGAAAATGCTCGAAAAGGTTTTGGACGAACAGCCGTACAACCGTGATGTTCTGTACCTTTTGGTGGATTGTTATCTGGAAGCGGAAAATCTGCCGGAAGCGGAAAAAGTCATCTTCAAATTAGTCGAGCAGGAACCGGCAAACTATCCGAAATTTTTAGAACTCGTCAAACTTCATCTGAAAGGAAATAATTTGGATGCGGCGGTACGGATTCTGACGCATTCGGCGGAACATCTTTTGGTCGGCGGGCAGGCGGAAAATTTCCTCGAATGGACGAACGAAATTTTAGCCAGAAACCCGGAACGCACCGACGCGCTCAAACTTCTGGTGCAGTATTACGGTTGGCAGCGCAATCCCGAATCGCTCAAAGAATCGCTCGACCGGCTGGTCGAAACCGCCCGCAGCATCGGCGATGTCGAAAGCGAACGCTACGGACTTTCGCAGTTGGTTTTAACCGCGCCGCAGACCGGAACTACTCAGCGGCTTCAGGAAATAAACACCGCGCAGGGCTATGAAGGGAACACGGCGAAAGAAGCGGAAACTTACTATGAAACTCCGCAATTTGAAAACTTCGCGCCGGTCGAAGCGTCGAACAATCCGGCGGAAGAAGTTACCGAATTCAGTTTCGCCGACTTAAAAGCGAATCACGATTTTGAATCGAACGGAGCGCATCCGGCTAATCAAAATGGTTCGCTGAACGGCAAAAAAGTTAAGAGCTTTCCTGAAACGATAAATTACGAAGGCGAAGTTGTCGAACATTTCGCGCCGTCAGCTGATGATTCAGCATCGCCGAAGACGACCGGCGAACTCAGACTTTCCGAAGAGCAAAAACTGCAGAAGGAAATCGAAAGCATTGATTTCTACATCGAGCAGGGCTATCAGGATTTAGCGGCAAAATCGCTGGACGATCTCGAAGCGCAATTCGGTTCGCAGCCGCAAATCGTTGATTTACGCGCTCGTCTTTACGGGTTCGCGCCCGCGCCAGACATCGAAATTGTCGCGGAAAAAGAGCCGGAGACGGAAAAGAAAGTCGAGAAAAAAGAACACACGCTGCTCAAGGAAATCGAAACCTTCGCCGATTTGTCGGATGATCTCGATGCCGAAGAAACCGAAAAAGTAGATATAGACGATAAATACGAAACGCATTATCATCTGGCGACCGCCTACAAAGAAATGGGATTGCTGGAAGAAGCCATCAGGGAATTTCAGGACGCGGTAAATCTGATCGAGATGAACGACGGCACACGACGTTTTTTCCAATGCTCGAATTTGCTCGGACACTGCTTTCTGGAAAAACAGATGCCGCATCTGGCAGTCATCTGGTATCGCCGCAGTCTGGAAGTTCCCAATTTGATCGAAGAAGAAAAACACGCGCTTTATTACGAACTCGGCAATGCGTTCGAGGCGGGCGGCGAGATTGAAGCCGCCGTGCAGTATTTTGAAAAACTATACACCGAAGATGTCAATTATCGTGATGTCAGCAGTCGTCTGGAAAGTTTGCAGACGGCAAATCAGGCGAAGTAGATGATTGTCTAAATCCGAATCGAGCAATAAAAAAAGCCGTAAGCATCAAAACTTACGGCTTTTTTTATATGAAATTAGTAACGTCTGTAAGGACGGCGAACGATGCGCGTTCGAGTTACCACGCGCCGCCCGTTCGGGCGATAAGTTCTGGTAACGACTCGTCTGCCGTTTCGTGAAACGCGGGTCGTTCTGACCACGCGGCGATTTCGGCGGCGATTATTTCCGCCGATGCGGACGTTAATCTGCGGATTTGTTGCATTTGCCGCGATTGTCGTTGCAGAAGTTTCAGATGTTTTCGCTTCAACGGAAGAAGCGACAAAACCGACGGATAAAACCGCCAGAACCAGTGTCAATAATTTTTTCATTTCTCTAACCCCTGTCATATTTAAATTTAAGCCTCAAAAATTTCGACTTATACCAAGCCAGACACCGGTGCGAACCGTTTGGTTACAAATAAATTTTTGATGAGCGCGTAAATTTATTTTTTTATCCATCGTTTTATAGAAAAAATTATTTTGGCTCTAACGCTTCTTTGAGCGCGGTTTGCAATAATTGATCGGCGTTTTTGATGCCTTGTCTGATTGAAACTTCCAAATCGCCCGAAAACTTCATCAGCTTTTCCAATTTGGCGACAATTCTTTCTTGTTCGGCTAATGGCGGAAGTGGAAACGGATATGAGTTCAATATTCTATGATTCAAATTATCCATTGTTGAACCAACCGAAAAACTCGACAAATAAGATTTTGAATAATCGGAACTAAAAACTTTCACAAAAAAATCACGGTCAATAAAACTACTCAAACTGATAAAAAAAGAACCTGTTCCGCAAAGCCAACCACTTTCATTTTCAGTAACAACAGCACACCGTCCCATTTCTCCACGTCTTGCAACAACAACATCGCCTTTTTCAAGTTCATAAGAACTTAATCGTTTCTTGGTTTCTTCGTTGACCATCATTTTTCCAGATGGAACAATTTTCCCGTTGACGATGTTCATTGGATTTACTAACGGAATTCCTACTTTTACATAATCCGATTGATGTAACATTGTTCCAAACGGTCCGGTTGACATTGAATTTGCAATCTCAATCAACCTGCACCAAGTCCAATTTGAAGGAATTTCAAACGGAATTTCTTCCGCGTTGATTGGCGGCAAAGATTTATCTTTCGTCCGACGGGCTGTTAGCCTGTCGTTCTTTCGGCGGTCGGAAGCCTCCCCGGAACAGGCTAACAGCCTGTTATACTTTTCCGCCTTGATCTTTTCGAGCAGAATTTCCGCCGGTTCGTCCCGTTCATCTTGCGGAACGAGTTTGCCTTGCATCGCTTCTCTTAAGTAGGCTTGCCGAAGTTCTTTGACTAAAGCTAATTGGTGATTGAGTTCGGTTGAGATTGAAAATTTTGTTTCTTCAATTTTAGAATATCGCTGAACAAAGTCTTTTTGCTCTTCAATCGGCGGAAGCGTGATTTCTAAATTGAAGAATTTATCGGCTTGAAGCCTAACGCGATTCGTCGTTCCGTCGCTGGCTTTTTTACACAAATCATCAAAAAACGTCGTGCTTGTGAGTTTTAGAAAAAACTGTTTCTCGATAATTTCCTTATCAAAGGACAAACACCAAAAATCATTTGAAACAACCGCGCCTTCCAATTCAGCCGGAATAATTCCAAACGCGCCGTGTCTTGCGTCAATACCGGAAAGAATAAATTCACCCGTTTTTACAGAGTGCATTTTGCTTGAACATAGTTCACTTCCTTTTGCGACTTTTCTAAGATTAACGCCTTTGTGAAACAGTCTAACCGTAACAAGTTTATATTCCTTGTCATCTTCAATTTTGATTAAATTCTTTTTCCTTTCTAAAATGTCGCCGAGTTTTACAGTTTGCCAAGTCATAAAATCGTTACTGCCGAGTTTCCGTAAGATTACTTAAATAAAGTCTGCCTTCGATAACAATTTCGTCTTTTGTCGCTGAAAGCGATTGACAATATAGCGTAGGGAAAGCGAGTGAAACGAGCGCGTCCCTACGACGATAGAAAGAAATAATCCGACGCTGAAAGTGTCGAACAATTCGACGGCGCGATTGTTGCTCACTTTCAGCGAGCGCGTTGATGATTCAAACTTACGTAGGGTTTCAATCGCTCGCGCTCATTTCACCCTACGCTATAATGTTCGTCGCTTTCAGCGACAAGACGAAACATATTTTCCGTGAAAGTTTTAATCTAAACCCAAGTTTCGGCAAGACTGCTCAAATAAATTTTGCCTTCGTAGTCGTTCAAGCCGAGCAGAATTTGATTGAGAAATCCGGTTCTGCCTAAAACATTGCGGTTAAAATATTCATCGGCGGCAAAGCAGGCGGGAATTTCAAAATCGTAATTCAATACTGAAAGCGTTATCCAATGCTCGAAAGTTTTGAAGATGCCGGTTGGAGTGCCGATTTCGATGAGCCTTCCGCTTTCGATTTCCAAACCGATTTCTTCGCCATATCTGCGGGCAAATACGCAGTCGGTCGAGCCGGTGTCAAGTTTTGCGATAAATTCTGCCGAATCTTTGCCCGTGCTGATTTTTACGGCAATCGAAATTCCGGTCAGGCGCGTGTCGTATTCAACAAGATGCGAAAAATCGAGAGTGTGAATCAATCCCAGCCTCCCATATAGCCGACGTAATTCGGCGGATGAATAAAACCGACGAATGCTTTTTTATATCCGGCTTTGATGGCGGCTTTCAGCGCGTCGCCGTGTTTATCGCCGACAGCAATCAGTTTGTCGCCGTCGAGCGCGACATATTTTCCGCCGTATTCTTCGACGTGCGATTTTATCCACGCGATTGATTTTTGTCGTTTGACTTCTTTTTCGGCGGCGGATTCTTCAGATGTTTCCGCCTTTAAAGCCAATTCGTTTTCGCCGTGCGGCAGAAATCGGCGCAGATAATCATCAACCGAAAGCCCGAATTTTTCCGCTTGTTTTTCGAGCAATTCAACTGTTTCAGGTTTGATTTGTTCAAGTGTCGCGTTCATAACTTTTTCAGTTTATCACTTAACCATTTCGGCATTCAATTTTTGTAAAAGTTTGCCGCTTTTGGCAAAACTTTGTTCAAGCAACCCGATAATCTCCGCGCTTGTGTATTCGTGCGCGTCTTCGGTTTTGTGCGGGTTTTTGATGTCCAAATCGTAGTTTCTTTGCTTGATGGTTTCGATGTGAACTTTCCACGCTATTTCCGATTCGGTGCGGTTTTGCCACCAATCTTTGATCGGCTGAAATTCTTCCGGGCGAATCGTTTTCATTTTGCTGTAACTCTTTTGTCCTGCGGGCAAACGGTGTTCGTAATACCAGATTTCGCGGGTCGGCGCGCCTTTGGTAAAAAATAAAAGATTCGTCGCTACCGTCGCGTAAGGCTGAAAAACGCTGTTCGGCAAGCGGATAATCGTATGCAGATTGCATTCGCTCAAAAGCCTTTCGCGGACTCGCTGCTTCACGCCTTCGCCCGTCAAACTTCCGTCCGGCAACACGATTCCGGCGCGTCCGCCCATTTTCAAAAGATGAATCATCAAAATCAAAAACAAATCCGCGCTTTCCTTCGTCCTGAAATTCTGCGGAAAATTCGTTTCGTTGTTGTTGGCGACAATCCCGCCAAACGGCGGATTTGCCAAAATGACGTTCACGCGGTCGCGCTCAGTGTAATTCGACAAAGGCTGATCTAGAGCATCGCGGAAAGTAATATTCGGGACTTCGACATCGTGCAAAATCAAATTCGTCGTCGCCAGCAGAAACGGCAAAGGCTTATATTCCCAACCGATGACGTTATCCTGAATCGCCTTCAAAGTTTCGATATTTTTGTTGCCTTTGCGAAGATGCTCAATCGCGCAAGTCAAAAATCCGCCCGTTCCTGCCGCTAAATCTAAAACTTTTTCGCCAATCTGCGGATCAACCATTTCCGTCAAAAACTGCGTAATCGCTCGCGGCGTATAAAATTCGCCCGACTTTCCCGCGCTCTGCAAATCCTTGAGAATCGTTTCGTAAAGCTCGCCGAATGCGTGGCGGTCTTTGGAATTATTAAAATCAAGCTCGTTTAGTTTATTGAGAACTTTGCGGATATTGATTCCGCTTTTCATATAATTGTTGTTGCCTTCAAAAACCTCACGCAAAATCAAAGCGCGTTTGTTATCAACAACCGGAATATTTCTAAGCGTCGGAAAAAGTTCACGGTCAACAAAATTAACCAAATCTTCGCCCGTCATCCCTTCATCATCGCCTGCCCAATTACCCCAATGCAGTTCAGCCGGAATCGGCGATTTATAATTATCATCCGCCAATTCCAAATCCTGATCTTTATCGCTGAAAATCTTAAAAAACAGCATCCAGCCGAGCTGCTCAATCCGTTGCGCGTCGCCGTTCAACCCGTTATCCTGCCACATTATGTCGCGGATTGATTTTAATATTCCCTGTAAATTTGCCATCTATTTTTTGAGTGTTTTTTTATCGTTGAGTTCGGCTTCATTGACGATTACGCCGTTGATGGAATACCAATTCGGCACGCCTTGCGAGCGATTTTCCTCCTGCGCTTTGTGAACGGCGGCATTTCCGATGCGCTGAAATTCGATTGATTTACGCAGAGTTTTATCGCTCGACGTTCCGTTTTGTTTTTTTACATCGCCATTTTTTGCCATTGCTCAAACCTCACTTCGTCAATTATTGTAACGCCGTTTGCGTCTCCGTTAGAAACCTGTTCAAAAGAATCACCTGCATTAAAAAATAAAAACCAATCATCGGCTAAATTTTTGTAATAGTTCCAGAAATTTTGATTCGAGCGCGAAAATCTCCGCCGCACATCTTCGGGAGGAACGTGATGTCCGCCTTTAGCCACCCGCGCCGAAACGCGAGACACGCACAATTCCGCCGAATCGAGATAAACGAAAAATATGCTGACGCTAAAATTATGCTCACCGGCTTTCAATAAAAACTTTTTGAGCGACAACCCGGAAAGCGTTGATTCGACGATTAAAGATTCGCTTGTTTCAATCGAATCTTTAAGTCTTTTGCTGAAAACTCTCGCGGCTTCAATCGAAACTTTTTCGGGTTGTTTTGCGTTAAGTTCGGCGGCGATTTCGTCCGCACCAAGATATTTGATGCCGAAATTAACGACAATTTCACGCGCAAAGGTAGTTTTGCCGCTCCCGTTCGCGCCGCCGATAATAATAAGTTTCGGTTGTTCCATCTATGCTGCTTTGTAAAGTTCCGTTTCCAAATCCTTAACTGCTTGCAGATATTTTTCGCGCCCGCCGAAAATGTTTTTGACAATTTCAACTCTTGAACCGAATTCAGTAAAAGGAATGACATTCAAAACATCCAAACTTTCAATGTTTGCAATACCTTCGTCGGCGTATTTATCCAATAACGCTTCTAAAACTTTCCGCGCTTGTTCGCCGTATTTTGTAAAGTAATCGCGCTTTCTGACATTATTCGCCCGTTCGCTGCGTGTCAAAGGTTTTTGGTCGAAAGCGACGTGGCAAATCAAATCGAACAAATCCAATTTTTTATCAACCGAATTTATCAAATCCTCAACCGGAACGCCTTTTTCTTCCAATTCCTTGATAATCGTTTCCTTTTTGTCCGATTCATTCCATTTATTAAGAAATTCGTTCAGCGTCGAAAATTGTTCGGTAACGATTTCTTTCGTGTAATCGGTAAGTTTGCGCGTGATAAGTTTGCCGTCTTTATCAAAAGAAAGTTCACGCGAAACAAGCACCGAAACGTCAACGCCGTTGACAACGACTTTAATGTTCGGCACGAAACCGGCGGCTGAAAACGGGTTTCTGATTTCCGGCTTTTCAAAAACTATTTCTTCGTCGGTAATTTCATCAATTACCGGCGTTTCGTCGGTTTCTTCGTCATCAAGAATCGTCGTCAAATCGTCGTCTTCCGTAACGGGTTTGACGCGAATCGGATCGCCGTCAAACTGCGAATCGGCAAACAGGTCGGTCGCGTTTCGGAAATCGAGAATCGTGAAGTAAAACTTATCGTAATCTTTATTAATTCTTGTGCCGCGCCCGATAATTTGCTTGAACGTCGTCATCGAATTGATGTTTTTATCCAGCACGATAACTTTCACAGTTTGCGCGTCAATGCCGGTCGTCATCAATTCCGATGTCGTCGCAATCACGGGAAATGTTTGCGCCGGATCAATAAAATTATCGAGTTCGCGCTTACCGCTGTCGTCATTGCCGGTAATCCGCATTACATATTTATAATTTTCCGCCACCAAATCGGCGTTTGCGTTGGCAATCTCGCTTCTCATTCCGTCGGCGTGTTCGGTGTCGCAGCAGAACGCGATGGTTTTATCGAAACGATTCGTGCCTTTCAAAAATTCCGTGATTTTTTGCGCGACTAATTTGCGCCTTTCTTCAATCACGAGTTTTTTGTCGAAATCGCTGCGGTTATAAATGCGGTCGTCAACCAGATTGCCGTCTCTGTCCCTGAAACCTTTCGGCGGTCGCCAATTTTCCGCGTCGGTGTTGAGCGTAATTCTAATTACGCGGTAAGGCGCAAGAAAGCCGTCGTCAATGCCTTGTTTCAGGGAATATGTATAAACCGCGTCGCCGAAGTATTCGCTGCTGCTGGTGATGTCCGATTCTTTCGGCGTTGCCGTTAAGCCGATCTGCGTTGCTGATGCAAAATAATCCAGAATCACGCGCCACGCCGAATCATCGTTCGCGCTGCCGCGATGACATTCGTCAACGACGATCAAATCGAAAAAATCCGGCGAAAATTGTTTGAATATGTTTCGGCTGTCATCTGTGCCGACTAGCCCCTGATAAAGTGCCAGATAAATTTCGTAGGATTTATCAACATTATGATTTTTAACCACCGTCATTGACTGTTTGAAATGCTTGAAATCACCGTTTTGTGTTTGTGTAATCAATGCGTTGCGGTCTGCCAGAAACAAAATGCGTTTTTTAGCTTTAGCTTTCCAAAGCCGGTAAATGATTTGAAAAGCCGTGTAAGTTTTGCCCGTTCCGGTCGCCATTACGAGCAGGATTCTGTTCTGTCCTTTGGCAATCGCTTCGACCGTTCGATTAACGGCGATCTGCTGATAATAGCGCGGCTTTCTGCCTGTTCCGTCGTCATAATAACCTTGCTCGATGATCTTTTCTTCTTCGGGCGTTACGATGCCTTTATATTGTTTGTATTTCGTCCAAAGCATTTCCGGCGAAGGAAAACTTTCGTTATCAATTTCGATTTCGATATCGCCGTCCGTGACGGTTTTATCGTGAAATTTAAAGCCGTCGCCGTTACTGCTGAAAACAAACGGAATATCGAGAGTCCGCGAATAATCCAAAGCCTGCTGCAATCCCGCGCCGACGGTGTGTTTGTTGTCTTTGGCTTCGACAATCGCAATCGGAATATTCGGCTTATAATAAAGAATATAATCGGCGCGTTTCGCCGTTCCGCGTGAATGCAGTTTTCCGCGAACGTAAATTTTGCCGTCAGTAAAAGAAACTTCTTCAAGAAATTGAGTGTTTGCATCCCAACCGGCTTTTACAATGGCAGGCGTGATAAATTTTGTGCAAATGTCGCGTTCTGAGAGAGACTTTTTATCAAGCATATTTGATTAAGGAAAAATGAAAATCGCTTTACATAATACACGAATGATGCTTTTTTGATAAAATCCTGTGTGCCAAAAGTGTGCCAAGTCATCAAAACTTAACAAAATGCGGATAAACCAATATAATCTAATCGTTCGATAAATAGTAAATGAAATGAGGTTAGAAGAAATTAACAAAACTTAAATAAACGCCCTCTTATGATTGCAAAACTGACCGTCGTTTTTTTTATTATTCTCTGCCTTTTGCTGGGGCTTTATCTGACGCTTCTGCCGTGGGTCAGTTTCGGCGTGATCGGCGATTGGGGCGATAATTTTCTGCTGGCGTTCGTCGCGGACAAAGCGAACCTGCCGGTTCTGCGAAGAACGGTCGCGTCCGGCTGGGTGCGCGGCGCGGTTACGGGTTTGGGAGTTTTAAATCTGCTGCTCGCGTTCTGGGAAATCGCGCACTTTAAACAGAGCGTTGAAATGCTCGAAGGGCGCGAAGTAAAAAGCGGTAAGTAAAAAGTGCGAAACCTCGAATCTCTCGAAAAGCCGCTGATTTATCTCATCACCGACGGCACAATGACCGCCGAAAACTTCGCTGAAAAAAAAGAAAAAATTATCCGACTCGTCAAAACCGCCGTCGAAGAAGAAGTTTCGCTGATTCAAATTCGTGAAAAATGTATTCCGGCGCGGTTAGTTTTTGAAATCGCCACAGCCGCCGTCGAAATTACAAGAAACACGAATACAAAAATCTTAATCAACGACCGCGCCGACATTGCGCTGGCGGCAAACGCCGACGGCGTTCACCTAACCGCCGTCTCGCTTTCCGCCGAAATTGTCAGACGAAACTTTCCCGAAAATTTCATCGTCGGAGTTTCCGCGCACACGCTCGAAAAAGCGGAAGCGGCGAAAAATCAAGCGGCGGATTTTGTAACCTTCAGCCCGATTTTCCATTCGTCGGGAAAAGGCGAACCACAGGGAATCGAACGATTAAAAGAAGTCTGTCAACGATTAAATTCGTTTCCCGTTATCGCGCTCGGCGGCGTTGACGAAACGAATTTCAAGAAAGTTTTAGAAACAGGCGCGAGCGGTTTTGCCGCCATCCGGTTTTTGAACGACGCGAATAATTTGCGAAAATTAAAACAAGAATTTGACGAAAATTATTGACCGATGACAGACCAATCCAAAATCCAAAATCCGCAATCCAAAATCCCGCCGGTTTGCCTGACCATCGCCGGACACGATCCGTCCGGCGGAGCGGGCATCGTTGCCGACATCGAGACTTTTACGACGTTCGGATGCTTTGCGGCGTGCGCGATTACCTCCCTGACTTTTCAAAATACGACGGGCGTTTTCGGCGCGTCGCATCAAACCGCTGAAACGGTGCGCCGCCAAATCGAGCCGGTATTGCAGGACTACAAAATCGCGGCTTTAAAGACGGGAATGCTGCCGACCCGCGAAATTATCGAAGCGACGGCGCGAATAATCAAAGAAAATAATCTACCGAATCTCGTCGTTGATCCGGTCGTGCGTTCGACTTCGGGTTATGATTTGATTGATGACGAAGCCTTGCGCGTTCTCGTCGAAAATCTGTTTCCTTTATCGGTTTTGGTAACGCCGAATTTGCCCGAAGCGGAAAGAATCGCGCAGATGAAAATCGAAAGCGAAGCAGACATTTATCAGGCGGCGCGGGCGATGCAAAATCTCGGCGCGAAAAATGTTTTGCTCAAAGGCGGGCATTTTTTTGAAGGCGAAAGGCAAAAGGCAAAAGGCAAAAGTGAGGAAAAAAATCAAAAGCGGACGGCAAAGGATTATTTATTCATTGGCGATAAGATACGAGTTTTAGAGGCGGAATATATCGAAACGAAAGCGACCCACGGAACGGGCTGTACGCTGTCGGCGGCGATTGCGGCGAATCTGGCTCTGGGGAAAAACCTGGAAGAAGCAATCGAAATCGCCAAGCATTTCGTTACCGAAGCGATTCGCCGCGCACCGTTGCTGGGACACGGAAATCCTTCGGTAAATCATTTGATGAAAAATGGTGAATGGTGAATGGTACGGCTAAGTCTGATATTAAGCCTCGATTTTTATTAGTCTCTTTAACCAATTCATCATTCACCATTTCCCATTAAATCAATTCACGGTTTGGACATTGACGGCGAAAATTGGCAAAATAATCACGTTGAATAGTTCACCGAAATTCAATTAAAAGATCGCCTTTGTAAATATCGAAACAGCCTGAATGCAGTTAATAAATCCAGAAAAACAAACCGCTGAACCGGGCGCACTGCGACTTGTTTCCGATAACAAAAATCCTCAATCTGTTCCGGTTCTCGAAAAACAATTCGTCAATTTTATGTTTCTGCGCGTTAGTTCCGAATGGCGCAAACTCGACGATGAAACTAAAAAAACCTTTAAAGAGGAATTTGAAAAAGTCTTTGAAAGTTTCAGCAATGAGTTGATTTTGTTCAGCTATTCGCTCGTCGGTTTCGATTCCAAAGCCGATTTGATGTTCTGGCGTATTGGCACGTCGCTCGATTCGATTCAGGAAATGACGGCGAAACTTTACCGCACGAATTTCGGCAGTTATATCGAAACGACCGATAATTATTTGTCGGCGACGAAAAAAATGATGTTTCTGCCGACGGACGAAAACGCCAACGCCGAAGACCGTTATCACGTCAAAGCGGGCGCGAAAAAGTATCATTTCGTTTATCCGTGCGCGAAAGACAGCGACTGGCAAAACAAATCCGGCGAAGAGCGCGACGCGCTGATCGAAGAAAATTTTATGGTCGGCAAACGGTTCGAGAATATCAAAATCCATCTGACGCACGCCTTCGGTTTCAGCGAGCAGGAATTTATCGTGTCGTTTGAAACCGACGAACCGAAGGATTTTCTCGCGCTCGTCGAAGAACTGCGCCAAACTTCCGCCAGCCGTTTCACGATGCGCGGAACGCCGGTTTATACTTGCCGGCAAAGAAGTTTGATGGAATGTCTCGATGCGCTCGGATAGATTAATTACGAATTTCAAATTACGAATTACGAATGTTTGTAATTTGAATTTAACTGTGTATTTTCAAAGTTTCACTATCATAAGATTGAGTTCTGCACATTGGAATTCGTAATCCGTAATTTGAAATTCGTAATTAGAGATGGTTGTTGCGAGAAAATTTATCATCAGTGGAATGGGGCAGGGCGTTGGCTTTCGATTCTTCGCGCAACGCGCCGCCGCACGTCATCAGGTACGCGGTTATGTGAAAAATCTCGACAATGGTCGCGTCGAGGCGTTTGCCGAAGGCGACGAAAAAGCAGTGGAAAATTTCAAACACGATTTAACCGCCGGACCGAGCTATTCAAAAGTTGAACACATCGAGGAAACGGTTTTAGAGCCGAGCAATTCGTATCCGGCATTCAGAATTGAGAAATGATATTAGGTCTTCGGGTTTTGGTCTTCGGTCTTTGGATTGTTCGTTGACCGTCAGTACGAAGACCGAAACCCGAAGACCAAAGACCTATTATTAAAAATGGAAAATTTAAGAAAACTAATTAGAGAAGTTCCCGACTTTCCGAAAGAGGGAATTAATTTCTACGACATCACAACGCTTTTGAAAGATGCCGACGGGCTGAAGCAGACGATTGACGCGATGGCGGAACAATTTAAAGACGAAAAAATTGATACGGTGATCGGTGTCGAATCGCGCGGATTTATTTTCGCCGCGCCGCTCGCCTATCATCTCGGCGCGGGTTTCGTGCCGGTTCGCAAACCGAAAAAACTGCCCGCCGAAAAAATTTCCGTCTCGTATGATTTGGAATACGGAACCGACACTTTGGAAATGCACAAAGATGCGGTCGGCGAAGGACACAAAGTTTTAGTCGTGGACGATTTGCTGGCGACCGGCGGAACCGCCAAAGCCGTCGTTGACTTAATCGAACAACTCGGCGGCAAAGTTGTCGGACTTTTATTTCTGGTCGAACTCAATTTCTTAAACGGACGCGAAAAATTTGACGGCTACGATGTCCGCTCTTTAATCAGATACGACTCTTAAACTGGACAATCCAAAATCTAAAATCTAAAATCCAAAATTAACAGGCTCCCGTAGCTCAGTTGGATAGAGCGTTCGCCTCCTAAGCGAAAGGTCGCAGGTTCAATTCCCGCCGGGAGCATTTTTTTTATCTTCAGATGCGGAAACTCTCACGCGAATTTTATACCCGCGCCGACACTCTGCAAATCGCCCGCGAACTGCTCGGCAAAACGCTCGTCGTCCCGACCGCCGACGGTAAACGAATCGCCGGAAAAATCGTCGAAACCGAAGCCTACTGCGGCTCGCAAGACAAAGCCGCGCATTCCTACAACAACCGCCGTACGCCGCGCACCGAAACGATGTTCGCCGTCGGCGGCACGGTTTATATCTTTTTCATTTATGGAATGTATTTTCAATTCAATATCGTCGTCGGCGAAATTGACGTGCCGCACGCGATTTTGATTCGCGCCGTCGAACCGCTCGAAAATATCGAATTGATGCGGGAAAGACGCGGGCAGATGAAAGACCAAAACCTAACTTCCGGTCCCGGCAAACTCTGCATCGCTCTCGGCATTAATAAAACTTTTAACCGCGCAGATTTGCTCGGCAATCAAGTCTGGCTCGAAGAAGGCGTGAAAATTCCTGATGAAGAAATTGCGTCGGGAAAAAGAATCGGGATTGATTACTCTGAAGAATACGCGGAAAAGCCGTGGCGATCTTGGGTAAAAAGGAATTCGTTTGTTAGCCGAAAATTCTAACAACGGCGTTGACGTGGAGCAAAATCTCTGCGAACAAGTTTAGAGTGAAAAATAAAGTGATAAGAAAGTTACGGTTTCCACATCACGCCGATAAATTATTGCAGTTTGCCGTCTATTTTCAAGTGATAATCCAAAAAACAGGTAATGCTTCATCATCGTAAAGATTTGCGGTGAATGAATCTCTTTTAACTTGCCCTTTTTCATAAGTTGCAAAAGCCGAAGTTTTAGCCTGCGCGATAACTACCTCTTTCAACTTCTGTTCTAAACCGCCTTCCTTAATTTCACGCAAAGTTTTTCTATCTTCGATTTCGCCCGCGTCAGAGGGCAAATGATAAGAGCGATAATAGCTTAAGTTTTTAACTTTAAAGTTGACTTTATTATTTTTCCAAGAATACTCAACTAAAAACGCCGCTCGCTTTACACCAAACTTTTGCATTGTATCCATCCAAGACTGGTGAACGCAATCTCCCTTTCCGCCCTGCTCAATCGAGTTGCGAAGAAAGCTGTTCGGTTCGAGCGTTTGGACGATTTTTGCAGCGCGTTCCTCACACATTTCTTTAGTTTCGACGGGCTGTTGTCCAACCGTGACAGTTACAAAACACAAAAATAAAAAGACTAACTTCATATTCTTTTTCTCCGGCGGAAAGAGGACTCCACTTGCGCCAAATTATTTATATGTCGGATTGATGGCTTAAGTCAATAAACATTGCTTCTGCTTAATATGTAAAAACGAAGACATAATTCAGTTAAAGATTTATACCGAATCATTTAACGGTTTGTTTTCTAGAAGCTGAACAAATTTTTTCGCCGCAATCGAAAGCGTTCGGTCGGTTCGATAAACTACGCCGACGGGTCGTACCCAATCTTTTTCGGCGAGTTCGATGACGCATAATTGATTGTTGCGTTCTTCGTCCATCACCGACGGGTGCGGTACGATGGCGAGACCGAAGCCGACTTCGACCGAGCGTTTGATCGTTTCGATGTTATCGAATTCGGCGGCTTTGCGAATTTCTACGCCGTATGATTTTAAGATTTTATCGGTCGCCTTGCGCGTCGGAATGTCGCGCTCGAAAAGGACGAAATCTCGTCCTTGTAATTCGGTAACTTTGATTTCTTCGCGTTCGGCAAATTCGTGTTCGGGCGGGCAGATTAGAACTAATCTATCACTCGCCATCGGCACAATCGTCAAGCCGCGACGCGGTTCGGGAAAGGCGACGACACCGAGTTCGACCGCGCCGCTTAAAACATCGCGCACGACACGAGTCGTTCTCGAATACTCCAAATCAATTTTCGCGGCAGGGAATTTCGACATAAATTCGCGCACTTTCGGCGGCAGTTCGTGAAGCCCGACCGAATAAACCGTCGCCACTTTGACCGTGCCGCTGATTTTCCCGACCAAGCCGCTCATACTTTCGTTCAAAACGTCGTAGCTCGCCAGTACGTTTTTACATTCGCGGTAAAAGACTTCTCCGGCAGTCGTCAAACGAACTTCGCGCCGCCCGCGCACACGCTCAAGCAAACGCCTTTTAAATTTATCTTCAAGCGTTCTGATCTGCTGGCTGACCGCCGACTGCGTAATAAAATTTCGCTCCGCCGCGAGCGAAAAACTCTGCATATCAACCAAATCTACAAATACTTTTAATGTTTCGATGTGCATCTTTTTTAGTGTTGAACGGTGAGTGATGAGTGATTAGTGTAAGACAAAGACGAGAATCAAGTTCTTAAACTCACCACTCATCGCTCACCGTTCACCACTAATTATAAGTTTTTCTACACAGTTCGTGCAAGAGATTTCATTTTATCTTATAAGTAAAAATTCATAGACTGTTAAATGTAAATGTCAGATTGCCGATTTGTGAATTTCGATTTAAAATTTCAAAATATAAATCGCAAACCACAAATCGAAAATCGAAATCAGTTATGGCTATCAAAATCAGCAAAACTTTTCTGATGCGGAAACTGCATCAACTGACGGGCATCGTGCCTTTGGGCGCATTTTTTCTCGTCCATATGTTCACCAACTCCAAAGCGATGAGCGGCGATAAGGTTTTCAACGATGCGGTCGCCGACATTCACCATCTTCCGTATCTGCTGTTTATCGAGATTTTCGGGATTTTTCTGCCGTTGCTTTTCCATTCGGTTTACGGAATTTACATTTCAGCGGAAGCGCGTCCGAACGGTTTGAATTACGGTTACGGGCGCAACTGGTTTTACATTTTTCAGCGCGCAACGGGAATTTTTCTGTTTTTCTTTTTGCTGTTTCACATTTTGAATTTCCGTTTCGGCGCGGTGCCGGGATTGAATCTGACTCCGGTCGCGGGTAACGCGGATTTGGCGTTCGGCATTGTCCGAAAGGAATTTCAAATCACCTGGGTTTTCGTTTTATACGTTCTGGGCGTAACGGCGACGGCGTGGCATCTGGCTTACGGGTTCTTTTTATTCGCGGTTGACTGGGGAATTCTAATCGGCGAAAAAGCGCAGAAAATCGCACTTTACGCCTGCGTCGGCTTGGCTTTTTTCCTGTCGGCGGTCGGTATTAATGCAATGGTTTCGTTCAATAAAAAATGCGGCTTGCTGCCAAAGGCTCTGTGCGAGGAAGCCGAGAAAAAAGGCATTGCCGAACCGAATAATTCGGGGAAATTTTAGTTTATGTCTGAAGGTCGCCGTTGGGTTGAGCGAGATCGTCTGGGCAATGAAATTTATTTGACGGAAGAGCGTTGGGAGCATATCGTCAACCCGGCGAATCATCCTGAAATGTTTGAATACGAAAATGAGTTTCGAGAAACTATTCGATTCGGCAACCGAAAACAGGAAATGCTGAATCCGAGTAAATATCGTTACTCAAAAGCGTTTGAAAACTTAACCGCAAGTAATACGCATATAGTGGCAATAGTTGTTTTTCGATTGTCGGAAGATTTGTCGCCGAATAATTTTATCGTAACGGCGTATCAGAAAAAAGTTTGGTGAATATAATGAACGAACCGATTTTCAAATACGACGAACCCGGCGACACGATGTATATCTCTTTTGCCGCGGGCGAAAACGGCACGGGCATCGAATTGAACGAGCAAATTCTGTTGCGGATCAACGAAGCGGAACGCCGCGCCGTCGGCTTAACTTTATTTGATTATTCGGTTTTAGCGCGACGCACGGAAGTCGGTTTTCGTAGTTTGCCGCTGAACGGTCTGGAAGATTTACCGACGGAAATGCGCGAGATAGTTTTGGAAATTTTGCTTTCCGCGCCGGTCAAAGATGTTTTATCGTTATCGGCTTACACACCTTCGACGGCGGAGACGATTCCGATCACTTCTTTGCAAAATTCGGTGTTGGAAAGAAAAGCGGCTTAAATTTATCGAGAAAAATTATGGCATCAAACGGATTAAAAATAGCGATTGTCGGCGGCGGATTGGCGGGACTTGCAGCGGCGATGAAAATTGCCGAAGCGGGACACGATGTTGATATGATTTCGGTCGTTCCCGTCAAACGCTCGCATTCAGTATGCGCTCAGGGCGGCATTAACGGCGCGGTCAACACGAAGGGCGAAGGCGATTCGACGTTCAAACATTTTGACGACACGGTTTACGGCGGCGACTTTCTGGCGAATCAAAAACCCGTTAAACAGATGTGCGATATGGCTCCGCAAATCATTTATCTGTTTGACCGAATGGGCGTTCCGTTTTCGCGGACGCAGGAAGGACTGCTCGATTTCCGCAGATTTGGCGGAACGCTGCATCACCGCACGGCGTTTGCCGGAGCCTCGACCGGACAGCAGCTTTTATACGCTCTTGACGAACAGGTTCGCAAATACGAATCCGCCGGAAAGGTCAATAAGTTTGAAGGTTGGGAAATGCTTTCTTTAGTTTTGGACGATCATCAGGTTTGTCGCGGTTTGATTGCGATGAATTTGCAGACGCTCGAATT
Organism: uncultured Pyrinomonadaceae bacterium; assembly: GCA_964244835.1. GTDB lineage: Bacteria > Acidobacteriota > Blastocatellia > Pyrinomonadales > Pyrinomonadaceae. Next base: position 33,845 of record CAXTKJ010000030.1, on the reverse strand, counting down.
AAAAGAATTCGCCGCCGATGCCGTGATTATGGCGACCGGCGGACCGGGAATGGTGTTCGGGAAATCTACCAACTCGCAAACCTGCACGGGCAGCGCGGTTTCGGCGTGTTACCAACAGGGCGCGAAATACGCCAACGGCGAATTTATACAGGTTCACCCGACTTCGATTCCGGGCGAAGACAAATTGCGTTTAATGAGCGAATCGGCGCGTGGCGAAGGCGGGCGAGTTTGGGTTCCGCGTGATCCGATGGATAAACGCGCTCCGAAAGATATTCCAGACGGCGAACGCAATTATTTTCTCGAAGAAAAATATCCGGCTTACGGCAATCTCGTCCCGCGTGATATTGCGACCAGAGAAATTTTTCAAGTCTGTATCGAAGGCGGCGGCGTGAACGGCGAAAATCAGGTTTATCTCGATTTGACGCACATCGCGCCGAATGTTTTGACGGAAAAACTCGGCGCGATTTTAGAAATTTACGAAATGTTCGTCGGCGACGATCCGCGTTATGTTCCGATGCGAATTTTCCCCGGCGTTCATTATTCGATGGGCGGTTTGTGGGTTGATTTCGATCAGAAAACGAATATTCCCGGACTTTTCGCCGCCGGCGAATGTGATTATTCGATTCACGGCGCAAATCGTTTGGGCGCGAATTCTTTAGTGAGTTGTGTTTACGGCGGTTTTGTCGCCGCGCCCGCCGCGATTGATTACGCAAAAAATGTCGAACGCAAAAACACCGAGTCGAACGGAATTCACGCAGCGGAGTTGAAAAAGCAAGCGGAAATAAATAATCAGATCGTCAAAAACGAAGGCACGGAAAATCAATATAAATTGCACGACGAACTCGGCAAATGGATGACCGACAACGTAACCGTCGTGCGCTATAACGATAAACTTAAAGCGACCGACGAAAAGATTCTCGAACTGCAAGACCGTTTCAAACGCATCTCGATTAACGATTCAAACTTGTGGGCGACGCAGGCGATTCCGCACGCTCGACAGTTGAAAAATATGCTGGAATTGGCGCGGGTGATTACGCTCGGCGCACTGAATCGTGATGAATCACGCGGAGCGCATTACAAGCCTGATTTCCCGGATCGCAACGACGAGAAATTCTTGAAAACGACGATTGCCGAATGGTCAGCCGAATCGCCGATTCTAAGCTACGAAGCCGTTGACATCGGTTTGATCGAGCCGCGCAAACGAGATTATTCGAGCAAAGGCAAGGCAAAAGCCGCCGTTGCCGAAGAAGCGAAAGCCGCCGGTTTGCCCGTGCCGGACGGCGCGGCACAAGTGCCGACTCCATACACCGAACTGAAACCGAAAAATACCGACCGGCAAAACACGGTGCGTGAAGTGGACGATAAAATCAAAGACGGCGAATCTTTTTTGGAAATTCACGAAGATGACAAATCTTAGAATGACGGTTTTACCGAAAAAAGAAAGATATACGCCCGAAGAGTATCTCGCTTTGGAGGAAAAATCTGAATACCGGAGCGAATACGTTGACGGCTATATTTTCAAATTAGCCGGCGGCACGGAAGCGCATCAGGATATAACTTTGAATATCGCCGCGCAATTCAAAACCAAATTGCGCGGCAGATGCAAAGCCTACGCCAGCGAAATGAAGGTTTGGGTTGAAGAAGCCCAAACGTATTTTTACCCGGACGTAACCGTAGTGTGCGGCGAACGAAAATTTCACAAAGGAAATACGGGCATCGTCGAAAATCCGATTTTGCTCGTTGAAGTTTTGTCGAGAAGCACGGAAGATTACGATAAAAACGACAAGTTTTTTACTTATCAAAATATCGAATCGTTTCAGGAGTATGTCTTGATTTCGCAGCACAAACCCATCGTCCAGCGATATGTTAAGCAAAAAGACGGAAATTGGGTAATCAAGGCGACTATCGGATTAAAAAGTAAAGTTTATTTTGAATCGGTTGATGTCGAGTTATCTCTGGAAGACATTTACGATTTGGTTGAATTTGAAAAAGAAAATTTATGAGCGAAACGAACGGACATCACGAAAAAAAGCGGCTGACGAATCCGCCGCAGACGATTGACGTTAAAATTCAGCGGCGCGAAAACCCTGACGCGGCGGCGCATTGGGAAACTTTTTCGATTCCTTATCGCAAAAACTTAAACGTCATTTCGGCGTTGATGGATATTCGCAAGAATCCTGTAACCAAAGACGGCACAGCGACCACGCCGCCGGTTTGGGATATGAGTTGTCTCGAACAGGTTTGCGGGATTTGCACGATGGTCATTGACGGGCGCGTTCGGCAGTCGTGTTCGGCGTTGGTTGATGATTTACTTTTGGCGAGCGGCGGCAGCACGATTTCGTTGGAGCCGATGACGAAATTTAAAAACGTGCGCGATTTGAAAGTTGATCGTTCGCCGATGTTCGAGCATCTGAAAAAAGTTCACGCCTGGGTCGAACTCGACGGGACGCACGACCTCGGTCCGGGACCCAGAATGTCGCAGGAAACGGTTCACGAACGCTACGCTTATTCGCGCTGTATGACGTGCGGCTGTTGTCTCGAAGCGTGTCCGCAGTATCACGATGACAACTACATCGGACCGCAGGCGATTGCCCAAGTGCGGCTTTTTAATACGCATCCGTCGGGCAAAATGAATCGTGATGAACGGCTCGAAGGATTGATGCAGGAAGACGGTATAACGAATTGCGGCAACGCGCAGAATTGTGTGCAGGTTTGTCCGATGAGTTTGCCTTTGACCCGCGCAATTTATGAAACGAACCGCGAAGTTTTGGTTCACGGGCTGTTTGGGTGGTTGCGAAAATAAAACGACTTCGTTAATTTTATCTATGATGAGAAGCGGAAGTTACGCTTCTCTTTTTTATTGAAAATAGGGAAATTTTGTTTTTATGAAACACACTCAATATATCGCGCTCATCGAAAAGCTCGAAATTTTAGCCGCTGAAAAACCGAATCAATATGAATGGCGCGTCGCCGCGCTCGCGGTTTTGGGTTACGTTTATTTTCTCGGAATCGTCGCGGCGTTTGTGGCGATTCCGCTGGCGATTATTGTTTCGATCTGGTTTTTTCCGACGATTTTATGGGTCATAATTAAAGCCGCGCTGAAATTAATCTGGCTGGTCGTTCTCGGCATCGCGGCGGTTTTGGGATTCTTGGGGAATACGATTCGCTCGCTGTGGACGAAAGTTCCCGAACCGGAAGGCATCGAGTTGAACCGCGAAAACGCGCCGCAAATTTTCGCGCTCGCCGAACGGATGAGCGAGAAATTAAACACTTCATTTCCCGACGTAATTCTTTTGACTGAAGAGTACAACGCCGCCGTGATGACTCTGCCGCGATTCGGAATGTTCGGGAGCAAAGTTTACCTGCTCGCCGGTTTGCCTTTGATGCAGGCGATTTCGCCGGAACAATTTGAAGCGGTCGTCGCGCACGAATTCGGACACATCTCGCGGCGGCACGGCAGATTGACGGCGTGGATTTATCGCCTGCACGAAACCTGGAATCGTTTTCTGCAATCGCAGGATCAGCACGAACACAAGTTTTCGTTTCTCTACACGAAATTCGTCAACTGGTATTTTCCTTTGTTCAGCGCGTATTCGTTCGTTCTGATGCGCCGTCAGGAACGCGAAGCGGATCTTGACGCGGCGCAGCTTGTCGGCGCGAAACAGTTGGGCGAAGCCCTGATTAACACGGAAGTCAAAGGCATCAATTTAGCGCAGAATTTTTGGCGGAAAATTCTCGACCGCGCCGCGCACGAAATTAAACCGCCGGAAAAGGTTTTCTCGCAGATGGCTCTGTCGTTTCGTGAAGAAAACGATTCGTATATCGTTGATCTGGCGAAAGCCGTCGCCGTTCGCACCGATTATCGTGATTCGCATCCGGCACTCGGCGAGCGTCTGAAATTGATTGGATATTGGAACGCCGAAACGGGCGATTTGCCGGAGCTGCCGCAAACCGTAACCCGGAACGCCGCTGAAATTTACCTCGGCGAGCAGACGAGACAATTTGCGGACTTGTTCGATGCGGCTTGGCAGACGCGCGTCGAAGCCGATTGGCAGGCGCGGCATAAATATCTGGCGGATTTGCAGAAGCGCATTGACAAATTGGAAGCCGGACGCGATACGCTTTCGGCTGACGAAATGTATGAACTGGCGGCACTTTCGGCGGAAAAAAACGGCGGGAAAGAATCGCTGCCGCTGCTCAGGGAAACCGTCGAGCGATTTCCCGAAAACGCCCGCGCCGTTTTTTCCCTCGGCGCGGTTCTGCTCGACGACGAACAGGAAGAAGGCATCGAATACCTCGAAAAATCAAAACGTCTCGACATCGCCTTGAAAACTTCCGCCGACGAAGTGATTTTTGAATATCTGCGCCGCAAGGGACGCGATAAAGAAGCCGAAGTTTATCTCGAAGCCATCGAAAAACAATACGAAGCAATCGAACTCGGTCAAAAAGAACGCAGCGGTTTCGCCGCGTCCGATGAGTTTCTCGAACACGAAATGTCGCCGGAAAATTTAAAGGAAGTCTTGCGAACGCTGTCGTATCACGAGGAAATCAAAGCGGCTTATTTGATTAGAAAAGACGTGCGCCATTTACCCGAAATTCCGTATCACGTTTTATGTCTGGATGTAAAAGTGCCGCGATTCAAAATCGGCGGCATTTCGTCGGAAAATGTTTTGGAAGCGGTCGCCAATCAGGTCGGCAAATTCGGCGTGGATTATCTCATTTTGCTGGAGAAAAATTATCGCGGAATGCAAAAGCGTTTGAACCGCAATGCTAAAACGAAAATTTATTGAACCGTCGCCAAAATCGAAAGGTCTTTGAACTCGCCGCTGCGGATAATTTTGTTTTCCGGGATACCGCCGTTTAAATATTCGGTCGTGTCGTCGAAGCTCATCGGTTTTGAATAAAAATAACCCTGCGCTCCTTCGCACTGGAGAATTTTCAACTGTTCGATCTGCGCTTCGGTTTCGACCCCTTCGGCGATGACTTTGATGCCGAGGCTGTTGGCGAGCATCAGAATCGTCTGCACGATTTCGAGATTGCGTCCGCCGCTGTCAATCGGGCTGATAAATGAACGGTCAATTTTCAGCGTCGAAATCGGCAGCTGCATCAGATAACTCAAGTTTGAATAACCCGTTCCGAAGTCGTCAATATTGATTTCGATGCCGAGTTCACGCAGCCGGTGAAGCATTTCGACCGCTTTTTCACGATGCTCGATAAATACCGATTCGGTGATTTCGAGCTTTAATTCGTGCGGCGAAAAACCCGTGTCTTTTAAGATTCGATGAATGGTTTCGACCAAATCCAACCGGGCAAATTGTTTGCAGGAAAGATTGACGCTCATTGTGAATGTCGAATCGGCGGGGAAATTCTTTTTGAGAATTTGTCCCTGCTGGCAAGCCTTTCGCAGAATCTGTTCGCCGAGCTGGTCAATCAAACCGATTTCTTCCGCCAAGGAAATAAATTTGTCCGGCGTAACCAATCCGAGCGTTTTATGATGCCAGCGGGCGAGAGCTTCAAAACCCTGAATGCGATTGCTTTTTAAGGAATAAATCGGCTGATAGAAAACGGTCAGTTCTTCGCGTTCAATCGCTCTTCGCAAATCGGTTTCCAACTGCAAAGTCGTTTTCACGTCCTCGTGCATATCTTCGCTGAAAACTTCGTGGCAGGCTTTGCCGGCGCGTTTCGCCTGATACATTGCCGTGTCCGCGTCGCGCATCATATCTTCGGGCGTGAGATGTTTTTCCGAACGATTCAGAATTCCGATACTCGCCGAACTGTAAATTTCCTGTCCGCCCAAATCGAACGGCTGGGTAAATTTTTCCTGAAGGCGTTCAGCGATGCGGACGACTTCCGACGGTTCGTAATTGCCTTCGACCAAAATCGTAAATTCATCGCCGCCCAAACGAGCCACTAAATCATTCGGGCGCAGGCAATCGCGCAGACGTTCGGCGATGCCGACGAGCAGCCGGTCGCCGAAAACGTGACCGAGACTGTCGTTAACGATTTTGAAGCGGTCGAGATCAATAAATAAAATGCTGACTTTATGGTTTCGACCCGCTTTTGAATTGGCGATTGCCTGTTCGAGCCGCGTCATAAAAAACGCGCGGTTCGGCAGTTTCGTCAAAGCGTCGTGCGTGGCTTCGTACTGTAATTTCTGCTCCGCCAGTTTTTTGTCGGTGATGTCCTGAATCTGAAAAATCAGATTCGGACGATTATCGTTGCTCGCGTCAATCGCCGACGAAACGCTCCACGCCGCCCAGACGGTCGCGCCGGATTTGTGAATGTATCTTTGTTCAAGCTGGCAGGTCGGAATTTTACCCGAAAGCAGTTCGTGAATTTTAACGAGCGTGTTGCCCAAATCTTCGGCGAAAAGCATTGACTGGAAATTTGCGGCGAGAAATTCTTCTTCCGTGTAACCGAGAATGTCGCACAGAGCGCGGTTGACTTTCAGCCAGCTGCCGTCGGTCGAAACGAGCGCGATGCCGATGGGCGCGTAATTGAACGCGCTGCGAAAGCGTTCTTCCGATTCGCGCAGGGCGAGCGAGCGTTCTTCTAAAATTTTGGCGTAATTTTCCGCCTGTTCCGCCTGCGCGGTCGCCATTTCGACGTTCTTCATATACATCCGGTAAGTCAGATAAATGAAGAAAATGATCGGGAACGTCGCCACGACCACGCCGAAACCGATATAATCGGAAGCCTTCAGCAAAACGCCCGCGCTGACCGCGCCGACGAAATAAGTGATAAACGTCCAGGCATACTGAGCTTTCCACGTTTCCCAGAGCGGTTTTTCGCTTTTCAGCGCGCCGTAAATAGAAGCCAGAGAAGTATTAACGATAAACTGAACCAACGCCATTAGCGACAAGGCGATGAAAAAGTTTTTGAAATCTTCACCCTGTCCGTGCAGTTGGCTTTCCGTGTGCAGTCCGAAAATTTTTAACGCGCCGACGACCGCGCCGGTCGAAAGTGCCATCGCCGCCATATTGAAAAAGACGGTGATTTTTTTATTGCAGAAACGCCACGATGAAAAAATCGCTTCGACCGCCGCTAAAACGATGGCGATTTCGCCGCCGTATAATAACAGCGAGAGAAAAACGAAAGTATCCGAAACGGCGATATGCGAGTTAAAGCGCGGAATTTGAATCGTGATGCGTGAGCCGATGCCGATAGTCAAAGCGCAGAGAACCAAAAAATAAACGTCCAGCTTTTCCCAGGGCAAATAAAAAACAGTCGCCGCCAGACACAAACATCCCAACGCGAGAATCGTCAGCATATAAGTTTTGGTTCTTGACTGTGTGTTCATATTCGATGAGCGTGGAAAAACTTCTACATAAAAATTAAAACTGAAATCTGCCTGATTGTTTGTGATTTGTTTTTGACCCGGAAATGGCGAGTTTTCAAACTCGATTTCGGTTGGTGATTACAAAATTGAGAGAGGTTCAAACCAAACCTCTCTCAATTATAGATACCGAAAACATTTTTGTCTATGATTATTTTGGTTAAACAAAAATCGTCTGGCAGCAGTCGGTGTTTTTGAAACCGGCTTTTGCAAAACTGCGATGTGCGCCTTTGAATTCGACGTTGCTCAGAAGACAGACGTTTTCGACTCGACCCATTAATTCCAAACCGAGTTTGGAAAGACAGCTTGAACCGATTCCTTTGCCGCGATATTCCGGCGCGACGTAGATGCCTTCCAAATAGATCACATCAGAAGTTTCGGCAACGATGTCGGCTTTGAAAACCAATTTGCCATTTTCAAATACGACGAAGGTGCGTCCCTGTTCGAGGCGTTTCAGACAGCGTTTCAAAAATCCTGCGCGGTCTTTCTGCATCGGGCTGACACCGCTTTCGATGAAGGCGACTTCATCGTGGGCGACGGCGATCTGTTCGAGTTCGCTCGCGTCGGCGACGCGCACGTTCCATTCGCAATCCTGCACGAAGAAAGGGAAATTCAGTTCAAACAGCAGTTCGGTGCAGACTTTCCGCGCCGGACGATTGTCGCCGGTGAATTCTTTCCAGAAGGTTTCGATTGATTGACCGTCCGCCATCATTATGTGAATCGGTGTTTCCGATTGACGGGCGACCGCTGCAAATGCCGACAGCGAATCTTCCGAGCGGGCTTCGATCAAAGTCGTGTGTCCGATCAGCGCGACTCCTTCGAGCATTCCTTTGGCGTTGCGATAGCCGTAGAATTTGCCGCGATTGTCTGCATTTTCCAAACCGTTGTCCTGAATGAAACTCGACATTACGACCGTATGCACGGGACGCAGTTTCAAGAATTCCAGAACTTCGGCGCGTTTATTTTCGGTTAAAACTTCCACCGCTTTAAGATTTGATTTAACGAGAAATTGTCCGCTGACAACTCCGAATTGATTGTTTTGGTGTGCGACTGTTTGTAAGTTCATTGGTGATTTTCTCCTTATTAATTATTTTTTAATTTAGTTGTCATCACCATTAAGCACGCTATTGGCAAGTGTGCTGTCGCTGATTAAAACGCCGTCGCTGATTAGAACGCCGTCGCTGATCAGAACACCATCGCCGAACAACACACCGTCGCTGATTAGAACGCCGTCGCTGATTAGAACGCCGTCGCTGACCAGAACACCGTCGCTGATTAAAACACCGTCGCTGATCAGAACGCCGAATGCGCGGAAGACCGAACCTTCGCCGAGCGTCAGACCGTTGCTCGTCGTCGCTTTCGCGGTCATCGTAATCGTCGAGGCGTTGTAGAAATCGCTGCCGACCGTGTAGTTGTAAGCCGCGTTATGCGTAACGCCTTTTTCAAACCACATACCGTTTTTGTATGTGTTATGAAAAGTGTTCGCCAAAGTAACGCCTTTCAAAAATGCGTGGTCGGTCATAATTCCCTGCGACCATTTGACAGTCGAGCCGTTGAGCGTCGAAGTGGCAGTCGGGAAAGTCGTGCCGGCTGCCAGCAGGGAAGTTCCGTTAGCAACCGTCGCCGATCTGAAATCAACGTCCGTGCGGTATGATTTCGCCAGCCGAACCGCGCCTTCCAAATTTAATTCGCCCGCGCCCTGTTCGAGCATATTGTAGCCGCTCAAAGGCTGCGCCGTGTATTCAAAAATCATTTTCACCATTTGCGGTGTCAGATTCGGATTGACCTGAAACAGCAGAGCCGCCGCGCCCGCCACAACCGGCGTGGACATCGAAGTTCCGCTCATCACCAACTGATTTTCGTTGCTGTCCAACAGATTGGTTAATCCGAGAATCATCAGCGGATTATTTAACGCTAGAAAGCAGGTAGATTTCGCTCGCGCCGAAATGATTTTATTGCCCGGTGCGACCAGATCGGGTTTGATGTTGTTATCGTAAATTTTCGTTCCGGCGGTGTTCGTGAAAAACGAGCGCGTCGGACCATTGGAGCTGAAAGTCGCCATTATATCGTCGGTGCGCCCGTCAGTATCTTTCGTGTTGACTGCGCCGACCGTCAAAGCCGACGGGTCGTTACCCGGCGAATGAATATGCCCGTAAAGTTTCTGACCGGCGGAATTTTTGCCTTCATTGCCCGCCGCCGCGACGACCAGAACGCCGAGCGCGTTGAGTTCCTGCACTTTGCGGCACACCGGATCGTTCGTGTAGCTGTCAATCGCCACGCCGCCGAGACTCAAGTTGGCGACGCGAATGTTGTAGGTTTGGTAATTCGCCTTGATCCAATCGAGCGCACTCAAAAGCCACGCCGTTTGTCCTCTGCCCTGACCGTCGAGAACTTTCAGATTGATGATGTTCGCGTTTGGCGCGACACCGCGATAAGCTCCGCTGTTGCTGTTTGAATTTCCCGCCGCGATTCCCGCGACGTGCGTTCCGTGTCCGTAATCGTCGTCGGTCGTCGTCGAAGTCGTAACGAAATTTTTGCTGAAAACGATACGGCTCGCGTTGCCGCTACTGGCTGAAAACGCTTTCTGCGACGCTAAGATTCCCGAATCGAGAATCGCAATGCCGACACCCGTTCCGTCCAAAGTGTAAGCGGCGCGTGTTCCGCTTGCCGCCTGTGAGCGAACCGTCGTTGCGCCCGTCGCGTTTTCAACGTGACCCGACTGCAAAGTCGGACGATCCGGCGACATATAATTGATTAAACCGCTCTGCGCCAATGCTTCGACCGCGCTCAAAGGCATATTGACGAGCATCGTATTTGAATCGCCGATGCGATCTTGCAAACGAACATTGTTCGCCGCCATTATCGAGCGAAAGGCGGCGTTATCCGCATCTTTTGATTGAATGATGACATCAACGCGCTTTTTGCCCGTCGCGTCGTTCGCCATCATTTCGCGCAAATCCGAAGCGACGTTATCGCCGCGAAAGCCCGCGTTTTCGTCGTATTTTTGATTAGTATTGGCTTCCGCCGTGGTGCCGTCGAAATCCGCGACCGTCAGCGTCTGAAAAACTTTGGCGAGTTCCGCATTGTTTTCGATTCTCGCGTCGTAAGCGGCTTTCAAACTGCCGCCGATGATATTTACTTTTCCCTGCAAAAGAGCATCGGTGAGCGAATCGTTGATTTTGGCTGCGCCGACGAAATTTGTTAATTCGTCAACGAATAAAATCGTTTCGGTTTTCGACTCAGCCAATTCGTTAATGATGTCCGTAACATACTGCGATTTTTCCGCGTCGGACATCGAAGCCGTAAATAAAACGTCGAGTTCGAGTTTCAGAACGCGCTTGTCTTTCAAGTTCGCGGGAACGTCGCCCGCTGCGATTCGCGCGGCGAGCGATTCGACGACTAATTCTTGGTTGTCGCCTTTTTCGTCTAAAACCACCGGCTGCCGCGAATCGCCGCTCGTCAACATTTTAATAAGGCTGCTGACCTCCTTTCCATACCGCGCATTGCTGCTGATTCTACCGTTACGCGCCAGTGCAGTTAAATCCGTCGTATATTTTTTCATCACGGAAGATTTGACCGAACTCCTGTAAGAATCATTGGCAAACGCTCCAATCACGCCGACATTCGGCAGTGCAAACGAACTTAATACAACGAAAGAAAATGCTTTCGTTAAAAAGTTGTGTTGTTTTTTGAAGTCCATCATTATTTTTGCTCCATCTGCAAGAAAGAAATTTTTATACGATTGATACACTAATCGCCGGGAACGCTTTCGCAACGGTCGTGCCATCGAATTAAATGAAGCAATAATTAGAATTAGAGATTTTAGCGGGCGAAATGCGGGGAATTCACTCGTTCATTCTGAACCGCCGAATCGTTCAGTTTGACCGAAAAGAAAAAAGGAAAGCCGCGAACGACTTTCCTTTAAATTCGGAATTATTGTGATAAATTTTACTTCTTTAGTTTTGCTCCGTTTATATGCAATGAGGCTTTTTCGGAAGTTTCCTTTTTCTTTTGCATTTCGGCTAGACGCTGTTCGATATATTTGCGTCCAACACCGACCAGCCGTAAATCTTTCAGACCTTTATCGGTTTCAGAAGCCGTATTCTTTGAATTCGTTTCGTTTTTCTTCATAATCTCTTTTTTCGCTTGAATTTGCTTTCCACGCGGAAATAATATGAAAGCGAGTTCGCTCAGTATAGCATACGACCAGCAACTTTCCCGCAGCCGTATAACCGACTGCAAAAAATCTTCGTTCGTCAAAAGAGTGCAAATCGTCTGCGTAGTATTGAGTTTCGTCGAAAAAGAAAACCTCCGATGCTTCTGCAAAAGTGATTTTATGATTCACGATATTTGCCTCGGCTTTTGAACTTTGCCATTCAAAATTATCGCCGAAGAAAATCAGTTCATCGCGCTTTTTCATCAAATTCCCAAAACATCAATCAATTCCTGAACCGAGCCGGCTGATTTATGCAGAGCGGCGCGTTCTTCGTTGGTCAGGGAAATTTCGATAATCTGTTCGACCCCGTTTTTGCCGAGCTTGACCGGAACGCCGACGAAAAGATTATTGATTCCGTATTCGCCTTCGAGATAAACGGCGCACGGCAGGATTTTCTTTTTGTCCTTCAAAATCGCTTCGGTCATTTCAACCGCGCCTAAGCTGGGCGCGTAATAAGCCGAGCCGGTTTTCAGCAGTCCGACGATTTCCGCGCCGCCGTTTGCCGTGCGTTTGATGATCGCGTCGAGCTTGTCTTTTTCAATTAATTCGGTGATCGGAATTCCCGCGACGGTTGAATATCTGGGCAGCGGAACCATCGTGTCGCCGTGTCCGCCGAGAACGAAACAGGTTACATTTTCGACCGAAACATTCAATTCTTCCGCGACAAAACAGCGCATTCTGGCTGAATCCAAAACGCCAGCCATTCCCATCACGCGGTTTTTCGGGAATCCCGAACGCACGAAAGCGACCTGCGCCATCGCGTCGAGCGGATTTGAAACGACGATGATAAACGCTTCGGGCGAGTATTTCGCCACCTGTTCGGCGACCGCGCCGACAATATCCGAATTGGTTTTCAAAAGATCGTCGCGGCTCATTCCCGGCTTGCGCGGAAGTCCGGCAGTAATAATTACAACGTCGGAATTTGCCGTTTCTTCGTATGAATTCGTGCCGACGAGTTTCACGTCAAAGCCGTCAATCGGCGCGGCTTGCGCCAAATCTAAGGATTTTCCCTGCGGAGTTCCTTCGACAATATCCACCAAAACCACGTCCGCCAATTCCTTCGCGGCAATCCAATGCGCCGCCGTCGCGCCGACATTCCCTGCACCGACCACCGTAACTTTAAATCTTCCTGCCATTATTTTAAATTTTCCTCTCTGTTTTGAAATATTTATGTGTAATAAAAAAGATATTTTGGCACAGTTGACGACAAACGGCAAAAGAGCCAAAATTCTTGCGGAGACAATTTTATGAGCGCAATCCCAAGAAGAAAATACAGTTTGGACGAATATTTCGAGATTGAAAGAGATTCGGAAGAAAAATTTGAATACTGGGATGGCAATATCTGGTCAATGGCTGGCGCGAGTCCCGAACACGAACAAATTGTCGTGAATACAGGCGCAAACCTGCGCGAACTGCTTCGCGGGCGGGGATGTTTTGTTTTTAGCTCAAACCTAAAGGTGAAAGTTCCGGTTTATAAACCATATCGTTATCCCGATTTGACGGCTTTTTGCGGACAGGGAATTTATGAAACGGCGGGCGGAATGAAGTTGTTAACCAATCCGCAAATGCTCATCGAAGTTCTTTCGACTTCGACCGAAGCCTTTGATCGCAGCGATAAATTCACTTATTACAAATCAATCGAAAGTTTTACGGAATATATTTTAATCGCCGTCAATCGTCCGCACGTTACGCAATTTATCAAACAAAACGAGTACGAATGGCTTCAACGTGAAGCTGTAGGCTTAGAAGCGAAAATTTTTTCGCCGACGTTTAACATCGAAATTCTGCTTTCCGAAATTTATCTCGATGTCGAATTTCCCGAACCGCCGCCGAATCTGTTTCTGGTTGACCGCTAAAAAAAAACACAAAAATAAAAAGCGGAGTAGATGTAGCCTATCTACCCCGCCATTGAATTCGATTATCGGAATTGCACCGATTACCCTTCGATTTTTCACGTCGAATGCTCTACTAAATGAGCTAAATCGCTTCGGTTTATAAATTCAACGACGTTTAATGTCAATCTTTATATCTGAGTGTCGTCATTCTACCATTGAATTACGTTCCCATAAAAATTTTTGGCGGGAACGACGGGACTTGAACCCGCAACAGCGACAAATTTTGATTGACAGCTTGAGATGAATTCAAACCGTGTTTTTCAACTTCCTTGGAATAACTTAAGTTTGATAGTTTCACTTTCTAACAAAAGAAAGCGCGTCTGCCAATTCCGCCATCTCCGCATATTAAATTTTTTGGTGCGGAGAGCAGGATTCGAACCTGCAAGAAACTCGTTTTCAACTTCAGCTTAAAATTCAGCTTGTCCAAGTTGAGCCAAACGGCTCAAGTGAAAGATTACCCGAAAGTAATCTCTCTTTTCAACCGTTAGGCGAAAATATAATTCAATAAATCCGCGCCGACTCTCTTTTCCGGTGCTTCGATTGAGTTGGCTTCCTCGCGGGCGGATTTAACCGCGCCCAAAACGGCTTCGATTTTTTCGAGCAGTTTCCGTTTTTCGCCGCGCGTGATCGCGCCTGATTGTTTCGTCTGATTCCAGTAGCCGACGATGATGTCTTTGGTAATTAACTGCGTCTGCGCCGGATGTTTTTCCGTCGCGTCATATAAAACAATCGCTTCCTGCACTTTCGCCGTGCGATGAGTTCTCGTTGGCTCGGTTTTGAAAAGTCCTGTCGCTTCCTCTTTGCGCCAATCGTCCGACTCGTCAAGCGTCGGCATTTTATCAACGAACGTACGCAAATCCGTCAACTGTTTTTCCAGAAACAAAAGATACGGCACGGGAACGTCGGCGACCAAAACATTTCCGCCGATTTTTATATCCGCCTTCGCCGATATATTGGCAAAATCTTTCGTTGCGGTGATGTCTAAAAATTCCGCGAAAAGTTTTTTCGTTTCCGCTAAAACATCCTCAGCGCGAATTAAAACCTTTTTCTGTTCCGGCGGAAACTGTTCGCCGCCTTCTTCCTTCGGCTCGTAAGTTTTGCTGAAACCGTAATACAAATCGGCTTTCTGAGCGTTTTTGTGCAGTTCGGTGATTTCCGAATAAATTCTGTTTTTCGCGCCTTTTTCAATGGCGATGATCTGATTTAATTTTTGTGTCATGAGTAATTCTCCTTAATTTAACTTTAATTTGGATTTACTATTCTAATGCCCAAACATATTTTTGCGCCAATCGAGGTTAGCAAAACCGCGCCTTTGGACAAAAAAATAAAAGCCCGACACGCTCTCCCCTTCGTGTCGGGCTTTTAATTGGTCGCAAAAGCACGAATGCCGACGACCAATCTTTTTACAAATCTTTTTTTCAATAATCCTGCACGGGCAAATTAACGGGCTTAGTTAATTTTATTTCAAACTGTTCGTCGGCTTTGATACTTAAATTTTTTCCTTTTCTGAAAAAATAAGTTCCTAAGCCCGCTCCCGTGCCGATGCCTGCGCCGATCAACGCGCCGCTCCCGGATTTTCCCGCCGCCGCGCCGACAATGCCGCCGATTGCCGTGCCGCCGAGAATTGTCAAAGCGTTTGCCGCGCCCGCCGATTCGACTTTTAATTCTTTAACCAGAACGCCTTCGATTTCGCGCTTTGTTCCGTCCGCCAGACGAATCGTTTGAAATGAAACTTCCAGAATTCCGCCTCTGCCGCCGAACGATGCGCGTCGGACTTTGGTCACGCGCCCTTCGATAATCGTGCCGATTGGCAGAACCACCGTTTCGCGTTTTATCAAAGGTGCGGCAATGGTCGCCGTAAAAGTATCGTTGACGCTGGCGACTTTTGAATTTATTTCGTTGTCCATTTCCAGACGCAGCATCGTTCCCGTCTGAAGCTGATAAATCGAATCGGTTTGCGCCGAAATAAAACTTACAAAGATCAAAAAATTAAAAGCGAAGATTTTGGTCGTCCTAAACCATTTATTCATTCTAACCTCCATCTTCGCGGAGTTTATCAAACTACGACATCCGCGAAGGTATATGGCAATGGTCGTGCCATTGCGCGAAAACAAAATTAAAATCCAGTAAAAATCGGAGTTTTACAGATTCTAAGCGGAAATCCGGCAGATGTCTATTTATTTGGCAGTTACAATTTGGTCGAGCGTTTGCACGATATGGTTAGTGGAGAGTGGTGAGTGGAGAAAGTGGTGAACGGTGAACGGTAAATGTTGAATGGTAAATGTTGAATGGTGAACGGTAAGTGAAAAGCACAAGTTTTCATTCTTCAACTCACCACTCACCACTCACCACTTTCTTCACTCACCACTTACCACTAACCACTCACCACTATTTAAGAATCGGATGCCCGCCGCCCTGACTGTGGTCGGCGGTTTCGTCATAGCGTCGGCGGTCGTTGTGATAGAGAACTAAATGCTCGCCTTCATAGCGGACGACTTCGGAAACGCGCTCGAAATTTTTCGTATGCTCGGCGAAAACAAACGCGCACGGATTGTTGCTCAAAACCATTCCCGCCGCGTAAATAAATCCGCCCTGATCGTACACGCCGCCCGCATACTGCGCCGCGCCGACAGCGATGTCCGGCGAATAATTTTTGTCCCGATCCTGCGTTCGGTCGGCTCTGGCGATAAAAATCGTATAGTCGGAATAATTTAAACGCCTGCGATAATTATTTTTCCGCGCCACGGCAAACAAATCCGCTAAACCTTTATCAATCGCCTTCAGCATTTCGGCATTCGGCTGGCTGACGGCGTAAATTCGCGCTCCTTTCGGCGTGTTCGCTTCAACCGTAAAAGTATCTTTCGTAATGCTCGTCGCCCGATTTATCAAAGCGCGGTCGCTCTGCGCCGCCGCATTCTGCACGGCAAAACAGGCGAACACAAAAATTAAAATGATTTTCGATAAAGTTTTTATTTGATTCATAATTTTCAACCTCAACGAAAACATCTGCAAAATTTATACCGACACCGCCGCGCCAATCTTTGCTATCGGTTTAAAATTTGCATCGTGCGGTAGTTACATATTTTTGTTACAATTTACCGGGATTTGTTGAGCATCAACGGAGATTTCGCACTATGCAAAACATTCGGTATCTAAAAGAACAAAATGCGGTTATTGTCCCCGTAGAACAGTGGGAAAAACTGCAAAATGAACTCGTTAAACTTAAAAAGCGCGTTCGCAAAGCACAAATTTTGAACGATTTTAAACTTTCTTTGTCCGAACTCGAAAACGATTTGCGCGACGAAAATTACGACGCGAACCGCGAACTTTCTGCCGATGATTTTATTGCGAAACTAACAGATGACTAATAAAATCGTCGTTCGCCTAACATTTCAAAAACAAGCTAAACGCCTCGCCAAACGCTATAAATCTTTCCCGAACGATTTGCAAAAACTCGTTGACCGTCTCAAAGAAAACGCCGCTCTCGGAACTTCGATAGGCAGCAATGTGTATAAAATCCGTCTTGCCATCACCAGCAAAAATAAAGGCAAAAGCGGCGGTGCGCGGGTTATCTCTTACGTTTATCAAACAGCCGAAACCGTTTACCTGCTCTCGATCTACGACAAAGCCGAAACCGAAAATATCTCCGACACAGAACTGAAACATCTCATTGCGGAAGTCGAAGAAGATTTTAAATAACTCTCGCGTTCTTCAACCCGTGCCGCGATTTAGTTTAATTTCACCTCAAATGAAAGTTTTGCGATTATTTATTTGCAGAATAAACAGAGTCTTTTCAAATTTTTCAGATATATCATAACGAATCAGAATTAAATCGTTATTCAAAGACTTTTCCTTCCCGCTCGAAATGTCATCGTAATTTGTTCGACTGTAAATTTCATATTTCAGTCCGTCCGAATCTTGAAACGATTCGCCAGCGGTCATTTTGCTTCTTCCTGAGCGCGTATCGGTCGTGGAAGTCGTGAGAAGTTTTTGAAATATATCTGGAAAAGCAACATCAGCAAATGATAAACGCTTTTTCGGACGAATTTCTATCGAACGCAGTTTTCCCAAATACTTTGAATTAAGAAGATACCTCAGTTTTTCACCCTTTTCATCGCGGTGTTCTTTAATCCAGACATCTTCGTAATACTCAAATCTGACTGACCAAGCCGCGTCGTAATCGCATTTCTTCTGACACTTTTTTCCAAAGATTTTTATCACATCATCTTTAGAAGAAACCGTCAGCCGTAATTCTCGAAGTTTTCCTTTTCCAAAAAACTCGAAACCTTTCAACTCATTCGGATATTGATTGCCTTGCGCCGCAGCGCAGACGGCAGAAATTAAAAGAAAAGTCAGCGCGGTGAAAATTTTCGCTCCGTTCATAAACCACACCCAAATCACGCGGCTAAAACTTCGACATATTCGCTTTTCGACAAAGGTTTCGGAATTGGCGCGCCCGAATCGCGCAAATCTTCTAGGTGAAATTCGATTGCTTCCTGAATGAGTTGTTTAACTTCCGCTTCGGTTTCGCCGTCGGCGACGCAGCCCGGTAAATCGGGAACATACGCGCCGAAACTGTTTTCGCCTTCTTCAATGACAACCATATATTGATACTGCATATTTAACTCCGCTATTTTTTCAAACCCGCCTGCTTCAAAACGCTGTTCAATGTTCCGATTGGCACTTCGACGCTCTCCTTTCCCGCAATCGTCACCGTTCCGCTTTTGTTTGATAATGAAATTGCCGATGACTTCCTTTTATTCTGACTAAAAACCATTGGTCTTTCTCAATCAATTTTATCAATTCTTTAACTTTCATACATAGCTTTGCGCGGCAGATTTTATTTGAACAGTTTGTGTCTGAATCGTTTTTTTAGAAAATAAAAAACCGCCGCGACCGCAAAAAAGATCAATGTATTTTAACGTCCGTTTTTCCGTCCGGCTTATAACTTTCGCAGGCTGTGCAGAACGTCGGTTACGACTCCGAAAACTTCAAAGGAATCGCGGCGCGTAACGGTTTTCGTTTTGTATTTGGAATTAGCGGCGACCAGATGCAGACCGTTGCGGAACGGCTGATAAATTTTCACCGTGTATGCGCCGTTGACCGACGCGATGACGACATCGCCCGCGTTCGGCTGTAAGTTGCGGTTGACGACGACCAAATCGCCGTGACGGATTTCCGTCTCCATCGAATCGCCGACGACGCGCACCATATAAACGCCGTCCTTGCCGCCCGTCAGATATTCGTTAAAATCCACACGCTCAAGCTCCGTGCAGATGTCCGATGCTTCACCGGCGGGAATCGAAACTGACGCGACCATCACGCTGTTTCCCGTGCGCGGCGCGAGTGCTTTCATTTCAAAGTGCATATTCTTTAGTGGTGAGCGGTGAGTGGTGAGTGGTGAGTTGAAGAATGAAAGCCCTGGCTTTTCACTCACCACTCACCACTAATCCTCACCCGGTTTTTTTCTTTTCCCGCGTTTCGACGACGGTTTCGATCATCGGGAGTTTATTTTTCGATTTCGGTGCAAGTTCGCCGATGAATTCGAGACGGATTTCCGGCTCACTGTCGGACGGTGAAGCCTCATTGTTGGACGGCGAAGCGCGTTGATATTTCACACTCCGCACCGCCGTCTCCGCTTTTCGGTTTTCCACCAGTGCGGCGAACTCGTCGCGGGAAACCAACGCTTTGGCTTCGGCGATTTTCTGGTAAATCATTTGATGAACCAGAGCGTTAATACTTCGCGCTCCGAGCAGTTCGACGGCAGCCGAAAATTCCGCCATCGTCTGCGCGTCAAAGCGCGTCGTCAACAATTTATCTTTTTTCTTTTTTTCGATCATCTGCTAGTAATACGCTATTAAATCACAAGCTCGCTTTCATTGCCAGAGAAACGGGCGGCGAACGAAAAGTTTTGATGATTTCTGTCCCGGCAGGGACTTTCGTTAATAGCCCCGCGATTGATCGCGGGGCATGTCCGCAATATATTTTGAGTCCCGTGAGGGACGGCAGTTTCTTTCGTCCCTCACGGGACTCGCTGACTTTTTGACATTTGACCCCGCGATCAATCGCGGGGCTATTAACTGCCGCTCCGACGGAGCTAAAATCAACAAGCCTTATTTTTCAATTCACCAACAAATTTTTTTTATTCGGCAAGCGGGTATTTCATTTGCTAAATATGCTAGCACTTTGCTAGTATCAATCTGAGAATGATTTTATGAAAACAAAAGAAAAAGAATTTGTGAGAACAACGGTGGATCTGCCGAATGATTTGAACGCGAAACTGTGCGCCGAAGCGGAAAAGGAAAAGCGTTCGCGCCACGCGCAGATTATTTACGCGCTCGGAAAATATTTTGAACCGCGAAACGAAAGCGGCAAAAGGGAGAAAACGAAATGAAAAACTGTGTTATTTGCGGAAAATTTCTGACCAAACGGCAGGCGCGGTGCTGTTCGCCGCGCTGCGCCGGACGAATTCGCGGCAGACTGGTGTTCGGAACGGGCATCGCCGCGCCTTATCTGATGATTCGCGTCGGCGGCAGACTGATGTTTTATCACCGCCGCATCTGGGAAAAAGCGCACGGCAGAAAACTGCGTCCGGGCGAAATCGTTCACCACAAAAACGGCAATAAACGCGACAATCGCCCGCGCAATCTCGAACTCGTCGCCTGTCAAGCCGAACATCTGCGGCTGCACAATTATCACCGAAAATTTCGCGGCGACAATCAGCGGCATTTTTCCGAAATCGGGTGGTGAGAGTGTCAATGAGCGAATTACGAATTACGAATTGCGAATTTATGACCTTCAAACGATATTTACAAGTCGCCGACTTCGACAAAACGCAGATGTATAAAGACCGCAATCCGATTTGGATTAAATTGCACTGCGCGATTTTGGACGATTACGAATTTTCCGCGCTGCCCGACCAAACCAAGTTTCACGCGCTCGGTTTAATGATTTTGGCGGCGCGTTTAAATAATAAATTTCCCGACGACGAACGCTGGCTGCGCCTGAAAATCGGCGCGAATTCGGAAATAAATTTGAAAGTTTTGCTCGAAATTCGGTTTTTAGAAGTGTTTCGGGAAGCAAAAACCGCCGCAAAAAACACGAACAACGCCCGTAAATCGAACAAAACAAAAGGGGAGTTTGTGAAGCAATCTGAAAAGTTATGTGAGCTAGAACAGAACAGAACAGAAGAAAACAGATCAGAAGAAAACACACCACAACAGAGCGCACACGCCGAAAACGGCGCAGACGCGGAAAACCGTGTGGTCGTGTGTGATTTTTCTAAATCTTTTAAATCCGAAAGCGAAAACGAAAACGCGAACGGCTTTAAGAAGTTGACAATCGTTCCCGAAGACGGCGGCGGTAAAAGCAATTTGTCGCAGTTCACGCTCGCCGAATGTTTATCATACGTCGAGCTGTGCGTGGCGAAAGGCGATGCGATTAAAAATCCGCGCGGGCTGGCGGCAAATTTATTTCAAACAGGGAACTCCGACGCATTTATCAGAGCGTTGATGTTTCCCGAAGACCAAAAGCAATCTGATTTGGAAACTTACGGCGCACCGCGTCTGTTTTCCGACGAACCGTGTGCTATCTGCTTCGGCGCAAAAATGGCGGACGCGGACGGGCGCGGCTATCGGAAATGCGAACACTGTGTAAACGAACGCGGACGCGCCAGCGGCTTTGAGCCGTTGGCGTAAGGCAAAAGGAAAAAGGCAAAAGGTAAAAGTTCGGAAATGCGCTAAAGACAGCGAACACGAAAAATGTAGAAGGTCGAAAAATAAAATCAAAAATCAAAAACAAAATTCCACACTTTTACCTTTTGCCTTTTTCCTTTTGCCTTAAAAAACGTAAACAGGGAGAAAAATATGATCGAAAAAATATCACTCGGCTTAATCAGCGAGTCGGGCGAAACTATCGAGATGCTGAAAACGTCGAACGCGCAGATCGAATCGAAAATCGAAACGGCGATTGCCGAGACATTTTCGGCGATTTGTTTCGGAAATAATTCGATTGCGGACGAAGAAATAAAACTCGCGGAAAAATTTAATTTCGCGCTTAACTTAAAAAATTATCTAAAGGAGATGAAGGAAAATGCCGTCAACTGAACAACAAATCAACGACCTAAACGATGAACTGACCGCGCTCGCGTCAACGGTGCAGACAGATTCAAATTCGCTCGCCGAAACCGTCGCCGCCATTGACGAGGCAAACGAGGAAATCGAAACGCGCAAAGCCAGTGCGATGATTACGGTAGCCAATCTGCGTGCGCCCGAAGGCAGCAAATTAGTTTATACGAACGACGACCAGCGCAAATCAAAACTAATCCTAACGCTCGCCGCCGACACCGATTATCAGGCGTTCATCGCGGCGCGTTCCCATTTAGCGGAAACGTCCGCCGCGCAGAAAGCCGCCATTGAAAAGAATCGGAATCTGCACAAAGCGAAATTATTGGTCTTGCAGTATTACGCGAATTTTTCGTAAGTTTTCGGCACATTCGCGGACAAGAAAAAACTCCGGCAGCCGTTGAAAGCTGTCGGAGTAAAACGCTATTGATATTCAAAAATTGAAATGATAAAAAAGTCGCTGTGCGCGCCCTCACGTCTATCGAATTGTTTAACGCGCCGTTGATAAAAATCTGTAGCCTTATCAGACAAAATTTATTTATTCCTCAAAAACAATGGTTTTATTCACCATTTCTCACCGTTTGGGGAGGGTTTTTATAAAAGTTCCTATTTCCAAATACGGCGGTGGTGCGCGAAAAGTCTTATCCCGTTCGTTAAAATTTTCTTCGGCTGACAAAAATGTTCCGACAAAATTCTTTTGCGCGATAATCGCGGGAATCGTTTTGTCAATGACCGAAATTTTGCAGTTTGAAGCGTAGGCGGGAAACTTTTTCTGCGCCGCATCTTTAGTTACATAATCGCCCAGTCTTTCGCCTTTTGAGCAGGCAATCTGAATAATAGTTTCCGCTTCGTTATAGGAATCGGCGACCGAATCCTGTGCCAGCCCGTATTTTTCCACTCTTTTGTCGAAAACAATTACTCCGTCAGAATTTTCGCTCGCAGATACGCCTGAAAATGTCTGACTCGCAATCAAAACCTTGCCTTTGATATACGGCTCTTTCGCCAATCTGACAGGCGGATTGAGCTTTATTAATTCATCGGCGGAGGTGCCGGTCGAAGAATTTGCGGCAATCAATGCCTGAAGATTCAATGCGGTAAAATCAACCTGCGAATTGAGAGGCAAAGTCTCGGCAAAATTAGTTAAATCTGCCAAACTGCTTTTTAGTCCGTCCAAATAAATATAATTTTTGTCGTTCGAGAGGGTGATTTTATATTTGTAATTTCCGACCGTATCTTGAAAGCTGTCTTTGACCGCTTCCCGGCAGATAAGAATTTTACCGATTTCCTTACCCGTTTTGTCTTTTAAGATTTCTTCCTTGAGAATTTTAAGTGTGCCTTCCTTGACGGCATCTGCGGAGTCGCAAAATTTTTTATTCGTTACCTGCGTTTGAGCTTCCTGCGCGGTAGAATAAGGACCAAACCCGTAAAAAATTTCGACATCCGGTTTTTGATATTCTGCAATAAACCAGGAATTGCCGCTCTTTCTTACTTCGTTTCGCCTGTATTCTCCTATCGTTTGAGGAAGAAATTTGTCCGTGTCAGCCGGGGAAGATAAAGAACACGCTTCCAAAAACAACAGTAGAGCCGCTAACAGAAAGAATTTCAATCTGATTTTCATAAGAGATCGTCGAAATTGTAAAATTCTGGAACTTAACATAGCTTAAAAGCCGTAGAGCGGCTGAGATGACGTGGGGCGAAACCGCCAACACGCAACTCCGAGTTCACCAAAGAACGCCAAAACAAAGTCGCTGTTTCGCCCTCACGTCCATTGAATAAAGAATCAATCCACTGCCTCCGGCAGTGGTTTCTACCAGGCAGTGAGGCGAAACGACAAAAAGAACAAAATATAACTTTTCCAGGTTGCGAACGAACAAATCAATTTCTACTGGGACGTAAGTGACTTCGGCTGGCTGACAGAAAAGTTAAGACTCGAAAAA
>CAXTKJ010000030.1:0-10328 GCA_964244835.1 uncultured Pyrinomonadaceae bacterium | reverse complement strand
GAGCGAACAGCAGCGCACCTTCGAGGGCGAAAATACAAAGCCACCGCCTCTGGCGGTGGTACTTTTACTTGTTCGGTGTGTCGTTAGCAAAAATCACTTTTGTTTCGGTTTACGCACTTCTGTTTTATCTCGTGCGTCCGGTTCTTCTTTGACTTTGTAGGTCAAAATCATTATCAGAAAATCGGCAATATCTTCGGGTGTTTTCGTGTCCGCGTAAAAGTTAGCTCGATTCTCTGGAAAGGTCGCAATAAGTTGTCCTTCTTTGGTCAGTCCAAGCCAAACCTCTCGACCTTTGATTATTTGTCTTTTATACCAAAGACAGTCGGAATTTTTCTGACCGCAAGCTCGGCTGGCTGCAAACTCCGCGTTGCTCCCAATGAGATAGCTGATTGTCAATCCGTCAAGTTTAGAAATTTCTCCGACGCTTGCGTCAATTCCGCGCCTTTTAGTATGCGTGTAATTTTCTATGAGTTCAATATTGCCCGGTGTTGGAACAGGCGACGTTGGAGTTGGTCGAGGCAAGATTAAAGTTTTCGTAGTTTGCGCCGACACGCAGAAAGTCAGCGCAGCGACAAAGAAGATGAGCAACAAGATTTTCTTTTTCATTTAGGCTACCTCAGTGAAACAAGGAAACACTGAACTAGTTATTAACACCAATGCACTCGATAATATCTGCAATTTCGCAGGTTATCAACGACATTGCCGGCTTTTTTTGCGCCTGACAATATTTTTCTTCAAACGTCTCGTAATGTTCGGCTGCCGTTGCTCATCCGCCGGATTTGGCGGCTCATCATTGATCCGGGAATCGCATCCGCTAAAAACAACTCCGGCAACAGTCAAAAGTTGCCGGAGTCAAACGTCATTGATATTTGAAAATCGAAATGATAAAAAGTTACGGTTTCGCCCATCCGTCTGTTAAATTATCGGGCAGAACGCCGGGATTTCACTTTTCTTTTTCAATTTTGCCGATTATTTCTTTAGCACCCGCATTGTTCGGGTTTAATTCGAGAGATTTTTTATAGTTGAAAAGCGCGGATTTTTTGTCGCCTTTATTGAAATAAGCCTCGCCCAAACTGTCGTAAGCATTGGCTGAGTTTGGAAATGTTCGGACGTTAAGCTCAAATATCTCGATGGCATCGTCAATTCGCTGAGACCCCATCAGAGAATAACCCAAGCGATTCAATTCCGATTCGCTCTCGAAATCAAAATCTTTCGGCTGTTTTGATTTTAACTCGTTGTAGAGCGAAATTATTTCCTTGCCGCTCAAAACAGCGGCTTTTTTATTTAATGCCGCAAACAGCGACTTTTTTGGTATTTTATAAGCCGTTCCGTCGAGAATTGATTTTACCGCGTCTTTTATTTCGTAGAGCTTAAAGTTTTTATTATTGGTCAGCAGGATAATCGCCGTGTCTTCGGACGGCGCGCTATACATTAACGCTTCAAAATCGAGGCTCTGTCCGTCGTGAATGTGTTCCTTAATTACATCGCCTGCCATCGAACCGCCGCCCAAACCGGACTGTTTGTTTGCCGCAAAAGGCTCCAGTATTTCCCTGAAAGAAGATTTATTAATCAGACGAAAATTGTGCAGGCATCGCGTCCATTTGTATAAATCTTTTGCCGTCACCGCCGTCCAGCCGGACATCGGTATCGAGAATTGTCGCGTATCTTCAACAAAATCATTGTTAAATGAGACGGCGATATTTTTTCCCCGCAAATCGGGGTCAACGACCGACTCGGTCATTTCGCAGGGTTTGAGCATTCTGGTTTCCACGAATTTTTGAAAGGAAATGCTGGAAATTTCTTCAATAATGCGCCGCTGCAAAAAGACGTTGGTGTTGTTGTAGGCATATTTTGTTCCCGGTTCGGAATTCAATTCTTTGAGTGCTTTTAAGTCGCTCAGAATATCGTCGTCGCTTTTAACCGTTTTCCAATTGATGTCGGGCAAGCCGCTCGTGTATTGCAAAAGATTTCTGACGCTTATTCTTTCAGCCCACGGCGGTAGAAAATTCAGATATTTGGAAACTTTGTCGTCCAAAGCGAGTTTGCCCTGTTCTTTGAGCATCATTATTCCGACGGCGTTGAATTCTTTAGCGATAGAGCCGATGTTAAAGCGATAATCGGAGGTCAGTTTAGTTTTTCCGCCGCTATCCGAATAGCCGAACTCGGAGCGGTAAACGATCCTGCCGTTTTTCACGACCAAAATACTGCCGTTAAAAATCCCCAACTGATGCTCCGCACTCATCAGAGAGTTAATTTCTCTGGCTTTGGCACTTTGCGCCAATGAACCGCTGACCGCCAATAAAATAAACGCGAAACTTAGAAGCGCAGGTTGGAAGTTGTTCATAATCGAAATAGAAAAAGTTGGCGGCAGCATAATCATTATTTTTTTCACCGCCGTTTCTTTTCATTATAAACACACCGTCAACCACGATTTTATGACAGGTTTTCTCGACCGATAAATATTATCGAGATTTAAATTTTTCATATAAAAAACTCCGACAGCCGCTGAAAGCTGTCGGAGTCAAAGGAGAAAAACCGTAACGAAAAAACGCGCTTTAGACCGTGAAATATTCGCCCAACGCGCTCGACAAATTGCCGACGTTTTCCGACGTGTTGGCTAAATCGTAAGAAACCTTTGCCGTGTTGAAGCTGTCCTGACCGGCTTTCATCGAATTAACGATTAACTGCAAAGCATCGGCTTCCGTTTTGTTAATAACGCCCGCCGCATCCGCCGACAACTGAAGCACGGTCAAAGAGTTATTCGGTTCACGAATCGCAATCGAAGTTCCGCGAGCTTCGCCCGCGAAAACCGCCGCCGCCGACAAATCGGCTTTCAGCGCGTCATACTTTTTCTGAATATCAAATCCTGTTGGCATAATTTTTTACCTTCCTTATTTATTTTTAGATTCGCTAATTTTGTTAGCATCTTTATTATAAGTTATGCTAATATAAATAGCAACGAAATATGAGCGAAACTTACAAGAAACAAGGTAAAAACTATGAATCCTGAAACAATCAATTCCGTCGGACAATTAATCGAAAAATTCGGCTTTCCGGTTTTCGTCGCCTTGTGTGCTTTGGTTTTTTTCTGGCAGATGTTCGCGTATATGAAGGCGACGGTGACGAAAAAGGATTGTGATTTTCTCGATTACATTAACTCGTCAAACAAACAGCTTGCCGATTACGTGGCGAACCGCGACGCGCAGATCAACCTGATAATGGACAAACACAACGAAGCGTTCAGAGAAAATTCCTACGCGCTCGGACGTTTGTCCGATTCCATCGAAGCCCGCATCAGCCGCGAAATCCGCAGCGAGAAAAAAGAAAACGGCGACGCATCTGCCGCGTGAGGAGAATTTATGACTTTATCAATTTTGCTCAAATCTTTTCTTAACTTATTGCCGATTGATTGTTTGTGTTTCAGATTTTTACGTTTATTTTGTATTTTAGAGTAACCGTTGTTTTTGACGCTTTATTATCCACGCGAGTTTTTTATTGTATGTTTCAAGATAATTCAAATCGTAAATTTACCGTCGCCGAGATATTTTGCGGGTGTGGCGGACTTTCTCACGGGTTCGCCCGTTCCGGCAGATTCGGCGTGGTATTTGGAAATGATATAAAGAAAGCCGCGCTCAATAGTTTTAGATTGAATCACGCCGGCGAATTCGGCGAGCCGGAAGTTATTCAACAGGATATTCGGGAAGTGTCAACAAAAATGATTGTTAAGGCACTTGCCAGACGCGGTGTAAACAAAGGAGAGCTTGATTGTTTGGTCGGCGGTCCGCCTTGTCAAGGCTTTTCGCAGATGCGCCGCAGCGAGGAACGACTTGAAAATAACGAATTAGTAAAATTCGGCGGCTATAACCGTTTAGACCGCGATCCGAGAAACGATTTGGTTTTGCGCTTTCTTGAAGTGGCGAGCGTGTTGAAACCGAAATTTATTTTGATTGAAAATGTTCCGCAAATGAAAACCGGACGAACGGGAAACGGCGAGAGCGTAATGGAAAGCGTTGAAAGTTTATTGCGTGATTTGGGATATAACACCGACCACGCGATTGTGAACGCCGCTAATTTCGGAGTTCCGCAATTAAGAGAAAGATTGATAATAATCGCTTCCAGAGTTTCCACGCCGAGTTTTCCGAGCGCGACACATTGCGATCCGAATTTGAAAGATACAAAACTAACTCCTTGGGTAACGGTTGGCGACGCTATCGGCGATCTACCTGAACCATCAAAAGATTCAGCCGATGTTTTGGGCGGTAATTCCAAATCAAATTACCGCGATGTCAAACTTTCGACTTACGCGAAAAAAATGCGCTCCGCGAGCGCGTTTCCCTACAATCACATCACGAGAAAATATAGCGGCGATATTATCAAAACCGTCAAGGAAATGAAGCAGGGCGAAACTTGGGACGCGGCGAGCGAGCGAAAACGACAAGAGTATGAATCTTTAATTATCTCTTTGGTGAACGAAGGGAAAACAAAGGAAGAAGCTATAAAACATCTCGCGGAAAAGGAATTAATAAATATCAAGTTTTTCAATAATTATTACTGGAGTGCCTACACGCGATTAGCGTGGAACAAACCGGCTTTGACGATTACGGCAAACGCGAATTTTTTGGGTTCGGGCAGATTTACTCATCCGGTCGAAAACAGAGGAATCACAATGCGCGAAGCCGCTCGATTGCAATCTTTCGATGACGCTTTCAAATTTATAACTTCGGCAGCCGACGATTCTAATACTCAAAACATCGGTATCGGAATTGATATGATCGGCGAAGCCGTCCCGCCGCTGCTCGCCGAAGCATTTGCAAAACATATTGCTGTTGAACTCGACCGTTACTACTCGAAAAAAGATATTGTAAGGAAAAGTGCCGGTGTTGCTATCGCGTCCGTCAATTTTTAATGACAAATGAATCAAATAAACGAAAACGCTTTACCGTCGAAATTTTAAAATAGTTCAAGAAAAAAACACTCAAAAATAATATGGAAAGAGAAGAAGCACTTCAAATAGCTCGTGATGCGATAAAGAAACTGGCGGAAGACAGAGGTCTGAATGCGAGATTTCCATTTGATGCTATTTGGAAATATGCAGAAGTGCAAAACGCTGTTCCACCAACAATAAAATCAAGCCTCGCCAAAAAGTTGACAAAAGAGGGATATGTAAATCCAACCGGCAATCAAACAAAAGCAGAAACGAAAGATCGCGCCAGTTCAAATACCAGCGAGTATCGGCTTGGGCAACATTTTAAGCCGGAAAATCCACTATCAACGGTTGCTGAAGGCATTCAAAATTTGGAATCCGCTATGAGCGATGGCGGCTTTGTTATTTCGGCTGCTGAGATAGCCAATTTTTATCTGGCTCTTGCGGCAAGTCCTTTAGTTATTTTGACTGGAATCTCCGGCACTGGAAAAAGCAAACTGCCCAGATTATTTGCGAGTCAAACGAAATCTTTGTTTTACTTGATTCCGGTCAAACC
Source organism: uncultured Pyrinomonadaceae bacterium (assembly GCA_964244835.1). Classification (GTDB taxonomy): domain Bacteria; phylum Acidobacteriota; class Blastocatellia; order Pyrinomonadales; family Pyrinomonadaceae. The sequence continues at coordinate 4,848 of CAXTKJ010000030.1, read as the reverse complement.
GCAATGGTCGGACAATTCGGATTTGTTCGGATACACGCCGAGTCTTAACCCAAATTATTTTGTCGCAGGAGAATTTACAAAAGCCGTTTTAGAATCAAAAGCAAACCCGAAACAGTTTTCGCTGGTGCTGCTCGATGAAATGAATCTCGCGCCGGTCGAACATTATTTCAGCGATTTTTTAAGCGTGGCAGAAACGCGCCGCCGCGAAAACGGACAAGTGATAACCGACCGCTTGCCGCTCGATTTGCCGCCGGAAGAACCAATTTCAAGCAACTACGCGGAGTTGCGGGAACTTTATTTGCCGCGAAATATGCGCGTTGTCGGAACGGCAAATATGGACGAAACGACGCATTTGTTCAGCCCGAAAGTTTTAGACAGAGCATTTAGCATCGAGTTTGACGATCCTGATTTAACCAACTTCGCGGGAACTTCGGACACCGGCTTTGAAGCCGATAAAATTCAATCGCTGGCGGCATACTTACTTGAAGAATCAAATCCCGTTACCGTTCAGGAAGCATACGGAGAAGCCGAAGATTTATTTACAAGCATCGCCGTTTTACTCGAAGAAGTTAAAGAAATTTTGAAACCTGCGGGGATTTCTTTCGGTTATCGAACCAGAAACGATATTTGTCTTTATATGTATTTCTGGCAAAAATTCGCGTTAAAAGATTTGTTGTCAGCAACGGCGGCGATGGACTTTTGTTTGCTGCAAAAGGTTTTGCCAAAAATTCACGGAACAGGCGAATCACTCGGCATCGCGCTTGAAAATTTGAAAGATTGGTTACAGAAAGAACCTGACGAGCCGGACACTGATTCGCAAAAAGTTGAATCTTGGGCGAGCCGCCCTTGGACGCGCAGCGCGGAAAAGGTGCAGAGAATGATAAATAAGCTGGAAAATGAAAGTTCGACAACTTATTGGGGAACGTAGAAAATGGCTGTTTTGCTGGAAACGGAAACCGCGAATTGGAAACTGCAAGTAGTGGGTAAACTGCCTGAACTGCCTTCATTTCTAACGCTCGGTAAAGATACAAAGATTGAATTAAACGGCGCGGGCGCGATCAAAATACACGACCGCGCCGCGAGTTCATCGTGTTCAGTATCGTCGGGCGAATTGATTGAACCTTTGTTTTTTGAAAACAGAACTTACGAATTTTACCTCACCGAAAAAAACGGTCAAACAGAACTTGTTTTGCCGCCGACAGCAGTTGAAAAACACAAAATTAATAATGTTACTCATTACACGCTTAATTTCAGAAGCGAAGTCGGATTCTTTGACTTTTCTTTGAAAAGCGACGCGACCGGCGAAACTACTATTCGTGCCGAAGTATTTCCGACGAAAATTGATTACCGAGTTGATTATCAACAGATGCGCGACGAAGTGGCGGAAATCTCCAGAAATTTGATTCTGGCGGCGCAAGCAAGAACATTCGGAACAGCGTCGCCAAGTCCGACGAATCACCCGACGTTGTTAGAATGGATCGCGTTGATAAAAAAATACTTTTCCAAATTCGCGGCTTCGGCGGATTCGATAGCGAGAAAACCGCATTCGAGATTAATCAAGTTCACGGCAATGGTTGCCACCGAAAAGGCTCGGAAGGTAGATAAACGATACCTTTCAAAAGTTTTGCGAAAACCGGCGCGGCGAGCGGGCGCGTGGCTGCCGGACAAAAACATTACGCTTCCTGAAAAAATTCTCGAAACAAAATCAAGTTTGACTTTCAACACGCCGGAAAATCGTTATGTAAAAGCTCTGCTACTTGAAACCAAGAAAAATTTACAAAAGGTTATTAAAACAAATATCACCGGCGACGAAGATTCGGATTTGAACGCCGAAGAAAAGTTTTTCGCCGCTTTTCGCCCGGAAGCGAGAAAGATGCTCGCCAAAGTTCAACTATTGCTGAACGCGCCTTATCTCAAAGAAATTCCCGCCGTCGCGCCAATGCGTCCGCCTTCGATAGTCGTGCAGCAGCATCCGAATTATTCGGCTTTTGAGCGCACCGCGAGACTATTAAACGGCGGTCTGACAGTTGGCGCGGGAGTTTTGCAGATCGGCATTAAAGATATAGCTTTGCTTTACGAGTATTGGTGTTTTCTCAAATTGACGAAATTGCTTGCCGAAAAATTCACTCTCGAACAGCAAAATATTATTCGAGTCAGGCACACGAAAATCGCCGTAGTTCTCGAAAAAGGATTGCAGGCGGCGGTAAAATTTAGAGATGCGAAGTCGGGCAAAGAACTTTCCTTAATTTACAACAGGTTTTTTAATCGCCTGCCGACCATCAATCAAAAACCCGACAACGTGATTCAGTTGGCAAGTGAAAGCCGAATGTTCGTGCTTGACGCGAAATACAGGCTCGGATTCGGGCAGGAATACGAAAAACAATACGGCGGAATCGGACCGACTGTTGACGACATCGCAACGATGCACCGTTACCGCGACGCGATAGTTTTGCCCGACTCAATTAAGAAAGGCAGCTTTCTAACCGGAGTAGTTCAGAGCGCGATAGTTTTGTTTCCATACCCAAACGAAAATCTTTATAAAAGTCATCGGTTTTATGAAAGTATTAAAGCCGTCGAAATTGGCGGACTCCCATTCTTACCCAAAGCAACGAGTTTGGTAGAAACAAAACTCGCTGAAATATTAAATAATTCTGGATTTTGACTTAAAGTTTCGGCTTAAAATTTGAACATTGTATTTTATAAAATCTCTGGTAGTATTCGTGTCCAAACCGAGTCCATAACATCCCATTTCTGCCGCTTTTTCCGCATTATCCGCCGAATAAAAAACCGGATTTGCCCAAGTAATGATTGAACTTGAGCAAATCCGGTTATTTTCGGAAATACTAATGGTGCTTAGGGCGGGAATCGAACCCGCACGTCCACAAGGGACACAGGATTTTCTTACCTGCTACGGCTTTCGCCGCCTGCAAAATTGCAGTTTGGGGTCTGGACTATATCTTCATCTTTTACCGAAATATCGGCAGTCAGACGGAAGCCGTTTAGTCTCTACACATTTATTGAAAAGAATATTTTCAAATTTAGCTCGGTATTGCCATTGTTAAAGGTTTCACCGAATTTGACTTCATCCACACAAGAGTTTCCAGCCTGTGCGCTCAAATTAATCTAAGTCCTGTGCGTCTACCTATTCCGCCACCCAAGCACGAGAAAAAGATTAGCACGGGGAAGAGAAAATTTGCAAAGTATAATTTCCGAAAATGAAATGACAAAACCGCGATTAACTGCAATACTATTGGCGGAAAATAAATCTTTTTAAAAAATAAAAATGGAACAGGCAGTGTGGATTTTGTGGATTATTCTGGGCGTGGTTTTGATTGTCGCCGAAATTTTCACGCTCGGATTCGTCCTGTTGTGGTTCGGGGTCGGGGCGTTGGCGGCGGCGTTGGCGGGATTTTTAGGGTTCGGCTTTCCGGTGCAGTTTTTGATTTTCGCGGCGGTTTCAATCGCGCTGACGGCTTTGACGCGGACGATTTTCGCCGAATCTTTTTCACAGAATGACGGCGGAATAAAAATGGGAATGGATTCGCTGCCGGGTCAAATCGGGACGGTAACGATTGCCAGCAAGGGAGCGTTGAACGAAGCGGCGGTGAAAGTTTTCGGTTCGACGTGGACGGCGTTTCCGATTGACGGCGAAGATTTGCTGGTCGAAGGCGAAAAGGTCGAGGTCGTGCGCGTGGAAAGCTCAAAGATTTATGTGCAGAAAGTCGGCTCGGCGCGGGCGATTCCCGAATGGCGCGAAGAAAATTAAAAAGCGGGCGATTGATTTACAAATCAATCGCCCGCCTTAACTTTTTTCGGTTCTTGATTATTTAAGGATTTCCGCTGTGTCTTCCTGATCCGCCGTGTCGTGGATATTTCCTAAATCCAGTAACTGTAATTCGATTTCGCCGCCGTCGGGTTCGGGCAGGGAATCGCCGGTCAGTTTAATTAAAATCAAAGTGATGTTGTCTTCGCCGCCGTTTTCGTTGGCGACTCTGACGAGTTCGACCGCCGCCATCTGAAGCTGGTCGAAGTTCTCTAAAATAATCCGCTGCATATCCGTGCCGCTGACTTTATTCGATAAACCGTCGCTGCACAATAAAACCACGTCTTCGCGCTGCGGCATCAGGCGTGAAGAAACCGGAAAAATTTCATTCTGTGCGCCGAGTGCCTGCAAAATCACGTTTTTAAGCTGATGGGTTTCGGCTTCTTCCGGCTGAATCTGTCCGGCATCAATCAACTGCTGAACGAGCGACTGGTCTTTCGTTACCTGATAAATCTTTTTATTTCTGACCAGATAAGCGCGGCTGTCGCCGACCTGCACCAAATCAACGGCTTCGGTCGTGATGCCGATGCCGGTGAAAGTTGCGCCCATTCCCTGATACTGCGGATCGGTGCGCCCCTGGCGATGAATTAAATAATTAGCATAGACAGTTGCGTCGTAAAGTTTTGAAACCAGCGAGTCGTTGTAATTTTCCGGGGCGACGGTTTTATCCAAATCTTCGTCCAGAAATTTTTGACTGACGGTTTCGACCGCCATTTTACTCGCCACCTCGCCCGCGAGTGCGCCGCCCATTCCGTCCGAAACGGCGAGAACTACGCCGTCGCCGGTGATTTCAAATTTTTGAGATTCGACGATGAATTCGTCCGGCTCCTGCGAACTCATCCAGGTTTTTGCGTCGGAAATACTCAGCAGAAGATAATTATCCTCATTGCCTTTGCGGACGCGCCCAATGTGCGACGTAGCGTGTGTTTCAACAGTTATCATAAATAATGAATAGTGGTGAGTGGTGAGTGGTGAGTGATGAGTTTCGGAAAGTTTTTCACTCACCACTCACCACTCACCACTCA
>CAXTKJ010000029.1:54264-54821 GCA_964244835.1 uncultured Pyrinomonadaceae bacterium | reverse complement strand
ACTGTTTGGTTAAGCCTCGATAACGAGCAATCAAATTTACAAATAAAGGAAGTAAAAAAAATGAAGAAATTCGCAATGTTTCTAGTGATGTTAGTCGGTTTGGCGGCAACGCCGGTTTTGACTTTTGCTGACGTGCAGGATCGTCTGTTTGATTTTAATGACGCTTACTATTTCCAGAACGGCGTGAATGCTCCGCTGATTTTCGGGCGGCGGCAGGTTACGGGCAACGGCAATTCGGTGTTCGACACGCCGAACTTTTATTTTCAGACGAACGTCCGCGCACAGCGTCTGAATCCGGCTTATTCGGACAGCGGCAAGCCGACTTTCTGGGCGGTGATGGGCGATGTCAACAACGCCGGTTTTACCAGCGACGCGGCGGGCGCGAACGCCAAAGTGCTGGCGAACAAATACGTTTTATACGTTTTCCCGACGCGCACCGGCAACCAGATCGGCTTGGGCAACAACCGTCAGGCGGACATCGTTGATTTGAGCGGCGGTTACTTCAGCAACGATCCGCTCGGATTGTGGATTCACATCTGGATCAGCTACACCGACGC
>CAXTKJ010000029.1:33430-54254 GCA_964244835.1 uncultured Pyrinomonadaceae bacterium | reverse complement strand
GACGCGGCTTTTAATACGAAAGACGGACAGAAGGCTCTCGCCGATTTGCAGAAGAAAAACGGTCTCGCGCTCGACGGAACGCCGATTATCAAGACCAAAAGCGAGATGGAAAATCTTTTGAGCAAAGGCTTCGCGCAAAAACGCCTTCGCAACCCGGACGGTTCGGAAGGTCCGATGTACGGCATCTGTCCCGTGATGAAAGACCCGACCAATGGCGGTATCGCCGCGAACGACACACTCGGTTTAGTCCGCAAAGCCGACGGAACGCCGCTCGAACCGGAGTTCTTACGTCAGTTTGAAAGCCTCCGCACGACCGGCAGATGGGCGAATTAAAATTATTGAAATTTAATTGAACGATGGAAAGGCGATTCACGATTGAGTCGCCTTTTTTATTGGTGTTATACTTCTCCCGTTATGAATTACAAAGACATTATTACCATTGAACCCGACAAACGAAGCGGAAAGCCCTGCATTCGCGGAACGAGAATGACCGTTCAGGATGTTCTGGAGTATCTCGCGGGCGGAATGTCGGAAGCTGAACTGCTGACGGAATTTCCCGATTTAACCGTCGAAGATATTCGCGCTTGTCTGGCTTACGCGGCTGACCGTGAACGCAAATTAGCGATCTTGCCCGATTATGAAATTGCTGTTTGATCAAAACCTTTCCCCGCGTTTGCCAAAAGTTCTGGAAGATATTTTCCCGAACAGCATTCACGTCCGCGAAATCGGTTTTGTCGAAGCGACCGATACGCAAATCTGGAATTACAGTCAAACGAACGAGTTCACCATTGTCTCGAAAGATACGGACTTTCAACAGCGCAGTTTGCTGTTGGGGCATCCGCCGAAAGTCATCTGGCTTCGAGTCGGTAACTGTCCGGCAAAGACTATTGAAATTTTGTTGAGAAAACACTCTGTTTCAATTCATACTTTTGATTTGGATATTAACAAATCTTACCTGTCACTTCCCTAAATAATCATCAGTCAGAAAATTGCCGCCTTGGAAGCCTATTGTGGAAAAGCGATTCAAGTTGAGTCGCCTTTTTTGTCGGTATAAAATAAATACACTTATGAACAAAAAGAAACTCAAGGAAAAACGCAAACTTTTACAGCAGAAAGCCAATAAACAGCCAATCGGTTTTCACGTTTATCGTTCGGTGAACGAAAATCTGCCGTTCGTGTTTTGGGAACGCTTAACCGATGAACCAATTTCCGAAGGAAATTTTAACGACCCGACGGCGGAAGTCGGGCAGAGATATTTTTATAAGCTGACGCAGGTTGACGCAAACGGCACTGAATCCGCACCGATTACGCCCAAATCAACTTTTACAGACCACGCGGGCAATCAATTCTCACAAAATCCATTGGTAGATTTTGTCGGTTACAATATGTATCGTTCCGCCGATAAAGACTTACCACTTGAGCAATGGGAAAAGCGCAACGACAAGCCGATTCCGACGCTTGAATATAAGGACGAAGGCGTGCAGTCGGGCGAGATTTATTATTACTATGTCCGCGCCGTTGATTCAAATGGGAATGAAAGTGCGCCGGGTGAAATTCTGCGCGTGATTCGGAAATAAATTCAAAAGTAGCGGCTTGCGATTTGCCTAACGGTAAATTTATGCGCGATTCGTTCGCGCTTAATACACAAGAACGAGCAAGGGGAATTTATGAATACTGAAAATGAGAATGCGGTTTCGCGTCGGAAATTTCTGGCGAAATCGAGCGCGGCAATGTTTGCCGCCGGATTCGTCGGGCAAGGCAGTTCAATAGTTCACGCGCAGGATAAGAATCAGCCGCCGAAAGTTGAGACGCAAAAGCCGATTAAACTGCCGCCGTTTCACGCGCCGACTGAAAAACAATCCGAACCGCCGATGCCGCTCGCGCCTTCGGAACGAGTCGGGTTTGCGATTGTCGGACTTGGGCGGCTTTCTATCGAACAGCTTTTGCCAGCGTTTGCCAAATGCGAAAAGGCAAAGCCGGTCGCGCTGGTTTCGGGTTCGCCCGATAAAGCTAAACAAATCGCCGCGCAATACGGCATCGCCGAGAAAAATATCTACGATTACAAATCTTACGATCAACTGAAAAATAACGAAGAAGTCAGAGCGATTTACATCGTGCTGCCGAACGGAATGCACCACGAATTCGTTTTGCGCGGCGCGGCGGCGGGCAAAGATATTTTGTGCGAAAAGCCGATGGCGAATACGTCGAAAGAAGCAGCGGAAATGATCGCGGCGTGTGAAAAGGCGAGGGTTAAACTGATGATCGCTTATCGGATTCAATATGAGCCGTACAACCGCAAAGTACGCGAGATTATCAAAAGCGGCGAGTACGGAAAAGTGAAACTCATCGAAGCCGTCAACGGTCAGCGGCAGGCGAACGAATTCCAATGGCGGCACGACAAAAAACTCGCGGGCGGCGGTGCGCTGCCGGACATCGGGCTTTATTGTCTGAACACTTCGCGTTTTCTGCTCGGCGAAGAGCCAATGGAAATTTCGGCGATGCAGTATTCGACACCGAACGACCCGCGTTTCAAGGAAATCGAAGAAAATATGCTGTTTCAAATGCGCTTTCCATCGGGCGCGCTGGTTAATTCTTCGACCGGCTATGACTTTCACGATTCAAAGCGTTACCGCACTCATCTGCAAACCGGCTGGCTGGAAATGAATCCGGCGTTTAACTACGAAGGCTTGCAGCTTCAAACTTCCCGCGCCGACGGTAAAATGGAACGGACGGAACAAATCAAACTGCCGCAGAAAAATCAGTTTGCGGCAGAAATGGATCATTTCGCCGAATGTATTTTGGAGAACAAAATGCCGTACACGACCGGCGAAGAAGGTTTGCAGGATCATCGAATTATGGAAGCCATCTACGAAGCGGCGCGGACAGGCAAGACGATTAAACTTTCCGACCAAATCAAAAACGCGAAACCGGCTCGCGGCGCAGAGCCGAAAAGCTGATTTCAAATTAAACAAAAGGCGGTTTGCGAAAGTCGCTTTTGTCATTCAGCAAACAAAGCGTCAGCAATTATTTCTATATAATTTGAACGCGATTACAAAACACAATTTTGTGTAAATAAAACGAGCAAGGGAGATTTTATGGATACAAACGAAAAAAAAGTGGCATTGGTAACGGGAACGTCTTCGGGCATCGGACACGCGGCGGCGAAGGCTTTGACTGATGAAGGATTTCACGTTTTTGCGACGGCGGCGAACGTCGCCGACATCAGCGATCTGAAAGCGCACGGCTGCGAAACTTTGCAGTTGGACGTAACCGACGAAAATCAGGCGCGTGAAGCGATTCGAGCGGCGGAAGCAGTCAATGGTTCGGTGCAGGTTCTGGTCAACAACGCCGGTTACGGGCAATACGGTCCGATTGAGGAAGTTCCCATTGACGACGTGCGGAAAAATTTTGAGACGAATGTTTTCGGGCTTTTAAGATTGTGCCAACTGGTTCTGCCGAAAATGCGCGAACACGGCGCGGGGCGAATCATCAACGTCAGTTCGGTCGCCGGAGAAATGTCGCAGCCGGGAAGCGGGATTTACCACGCGACGAAACACGCCGTCGAAGCGATTGACGAAGCATTGCGAATCGAAGTCGCCGGTTTCAACATTCAGGTCGTCGGCATTCTGCCGGGTCCGGTCGCTACGAAATTTGATGACGTTGCCGTCGCGCAGATTCCCGACACAGGAACGGACAGCCCTTATTACATTTTCAAACAAAATCTGGCGAAGATGACGCACGAGATGTTGAAACCCGGCGGCACGGGAGTACTCGAACCGGAAGATGTCGCCGAAAAAATCGTTACAGCGGCGACGGCGGACAGTCCGAGTGCGCGTTATCACGTCGGCGTGATGTCGAACGTAATGGGCAGAGTTCACGATTTTACGCCGGACGTTATTTGGGATGCGGCGATGAAAATGATGGCTCCTTCGATGGACAAGAAGGATTAACGTATAATAAAACTCCAATCTACGAGGAGAAAATTTATTATGGTGAAAAAAGGATTGTTCGTGAAATTACAAGCGAAAGCCGGAAAGGAAGCCGATGTCGAAGCGTTTTTGAACGGCGGTTTGGATTTAGTGAATGACGAACCGCTGACGAAAACGTGGTATGCAGTAAAATTTGACGATTCGACATTCGGCATTTTCGATACGTTCGACGGCGAAGAAGGACGCGACGCGCATCTGAACGGCAAAGTCGCCGAAGCGTTGATGGCAAACGCCGACGCGCTGCTCGCTTCGCCGCCGTCAATCGAAAAGATTGACGTGCTTGCCGCGAAATAATTTACTTTTACAATCAAAAAAGCGAGTGCCGTTTCAACTGAAACGGCACTCGCTTTTTTGCTGAAATGTTGTCAATGAATTTAGCGCGACGGCGGCGGCGCGTTCATCGGCGCAACATTGGCGTTCATCATATTCGCATCGGTGAACACATTGGCGTTCATCATATTCGCGTCAATCGTCGCGTTGCTGTTCATCATCATATTCGCGTCCATCTCGACGTTCGACGCATTCATCATCATCATATTCGCGTCGTTGGTTGGAGTTGAATTCATCATCATATTGGAATCCATTGAATTTGAATTTTTGTTTTTCTTGTCCTTTTTCGGCTTTTTCTCTTTCTTCATTTTGTTGCCGTTCTGCATCGAATTATCCTGCCCGTCGGCATCGAAATTTTCACCGCGAACGGTCGAACCGGCAAAAATAATACTCGTCAAAAATAAAGCCGTAAATAAACTCAAACCGCCGACCGTCATCATTAATTTTTTCATACTATATCCCTTCCTTTTTCTCCCTGTGAATTTTGTTTGCTAAACAATCGCCCTGCCGGAACAAACGATTCCGGCTCCTTTTCGCTCACAAAACAAAATGCGTTTGTTATATGAATAACCAAACGCATTCTAAAGTTGCTTCAAAAATTGCTTTGGTCTCATAAGAGATTATCCGGCAATTCGAGAAAAAGTTTCCGAATTTTCGAGTTTTCCAATGATTATAGTGGTTTGCAAGAGATTTCGACTGCTTGAGGCAGAAACCCGCGTGTGAGCAAGGGTGCTTTACGCTGAACTTTGACACTCTTGCTCACGCGCGGGTTTCTGCCTTTGATCGCATAATTTTGAGAACCGCGACGAATGTTTCAAAAATCAATCAACACCAAACAAAATGTCCATCGTTAATTGGTCGAGCCGTTCATATTTTAACCCTTTTGAAGCGAGCGCGGCGCGGTCAAATTGTTCTGCCAAAAGGTTCGCCGAACCGTCTGCGCTGAATTCTCCCAATTTATAACTGTTATTCGTTTCTTCGATTTCCGCCAAAATTGATTTGATTCCTTCGTGGTTGTTCCAACGCTCGGCTTTGTCTTTGAAAATCAGATAAGTTTTCATACAGCCGCGAGCAAAATCTTTGACTCCATCGTAATCTTCGGTGCGGTAGGCGTGCGCGTCGAAATGCCGCATTCCTTCGTAACCCACATCTTCCAGAAACTTCACCAGCCAAAAAGACTGTCTCGGACTGACCGAACCGAAGCGCAAATCCTGATCGTAACGTCCCGGATATTGGTCGTTCAGATCAATATGAAAGAGTTTTCCGGCTTCCCAGGCTTGCGCGACCGCGTGCATCATATTCAATCCTGGCATTTGTTCGTGCGCCACTTCCGGGTTCACGCCGACCATTTCTTTGTGTTCGAGCGTTTCGATAAACGCCAGATAAGCCGTCGTCGTCGGAAAATAAATATCGGCGCGCGGCTCGTTCGGCTTGGCTTCGAGCGCGAATTTGTAATTGTAATTTTGAGCAATCGAGTATTCGCAAAGGTAATTCAACGCTTCACGAAATCTTTTCACCGCTTTGTCCGGGCGGCGGCAGGCATCGGTTTCCGAGCCTTCGCGTCCGCCCCAGAGAACAAAAGTTTCCGCGCCGCATTCTTTCCCCAAATCCATCGCCCGCATTGTTTTCTGCACGGCGTAAGCGCGAACCCGTGCATCGTTCGCCGTGAACGCGCCGTCGCGGAAAACCGGATCGTAAAACAGATTAACTGTCGCCATCGGGACTTTGATGTCGTTGTCAGCGCAGGCTTTTTTGAAGTCTTTGACGATTTCGTCTTGTTCCGTCGCAGTCGCGTCAATCGGGACTAAATCGTTGTCGTGAAAATTCACGCCGTACGCGCCGACCTCGGCGAGCATTTCAACGATTTCGACCGCCGAGAGTTTTTCCCTGACCTGCGACCCGAACGGGTCTGCGCCGCGATTTCCGACTGTCCACAATCCGAAGGTAAATTTATGTTCTGGTTTTGGCGTATATTTGTCGTCGTTCATATTTTTGATGTTTGTCTAAATTAAATTTTCGTTAGTATATCAGCCGCCGGACGCAGCGCGGAATAAAGAGTTCTATAAATTTCGTAATTGCGGTTTAAATTTTCGGTTGATTCTAAATCAGGTTCAATTCGCGCTTTGATTTTAATCGTCGCGGCACACGCTTCATCAACCGTTTTCCACGCGCTTGCACCGACGGCGGCTAAGATCGCCGCACCGTAAGCCGCGCCTTCGTCCGCTTCGATTATTTCGACCGTCTGCCCGTAAACGTCCGCCTGAATCTGCCGCCACAAAGCCGATTTCGCGCCGCCGCCGCCGAGTCGAATCGCATTGATCGGCGCGCCGGATTCTTTAAAAATCTCGAACGAATCGCGCAGTGAAAAAGCCACGCCTTCCATCACGGCGCGAACCAAATGCGCCCGCGTGTGGCTCGCCGTTAAATTAATAAACGCGGCTCTTGCTTTCGCGTCGAGATGCGGCGTACGTTCACCCATCAAGTATGGCAGCCAGATCGCTCCGTCCGCGCCGCTCGGAATTACAGCGGCTTCATTTGTTAAATCATCGTAAGATTTTCCATCGCCGAAATTCTCCCGAAACCATTTCAGCGAAAGTCCGGCGGCGAGCGTTACGCCCGTATTGTGCCAGCGTCCGGGAATCGCGTGGCAGAGCGTGTGAATTCTGCCCTTCAAATCTATTTTCGGCTGATCGGTAACGGCAAAAACAACGCCCGAAGTTCCGATAGTCGCGCTGACCGTTCCGGTTTCCGTTACGCCCATTCCGATTGCGCCCGCCGCGTTGTCGCCCGCGCCCGCGACGATTAATGTGCCTTCGCGCAAGCCGGTCGCCGCCGCGCCCGCTTTGGAAACCGTCCCGGTAATTTCGATTGATTCGTGAACCGTTGGCAAAAGACTTTTATCAATTTCGAGCGCGTCAAGTATTTCATTCGACCATTTTCGATTCGGCACATCGAACAATAAAGTTCCCGACGAATCGGCGACATCGCTCGCTTTATCGCCGGAAAGTTTCAGGCGAATGTAATCTTTCGGCAGTAAAACCGTCCGTGTTTTACTCCAGATTTCCGGCTCGTTTTCGCGTACCCAGAGCAGTTTCGGCAGAGTAAATCCGGTGATGGCGGGATTGGAAACGAGTTCGATAAGATTTTCCGCGCCGATGCGTTCGGTGATTTCGCGGCATTGCTTTTCCGTCCGCTGATCGCACCAGAGCAGTGCAGGACGCAGGCTATTATCGCTTTCATCAAGCAGTACCGAACCGTGCATTTGCCCGGAAAATCCGATTGCTCCGATTTCGTCCGCCCGTCCGTTTTCGGCTTTCAAGATTTCGCGGACGGCGATGACGACGGCTCGCCACCAATCTTCCGGGTCTTGTTCCGCCCAACCGATTTCGGGCGAAGCGAACGCGGCGTGTTCGGCGGTCGCCGTGGCAACGACCGCACCGTTTTCGTCAATCAAAATCGCCCGTGAGCCGCCCGTGCCGACATCTATTCCCAGAAAATACATATTTCCTTTAACTGTTATTTTTTCGCCGCCTGTCGAAATTGCGTTTCAGAAACGGCTTTGAAGTTTAAGTTAAAATAACACAAAGATATTTCGGTTCGGAAATTCTCAGTTCGTTTTTATATCCGGTTTAGTTAAAGAGGATTCGGGAAAGGTAAAATAATTTGAGACAGAAGAACCTGTTCACTGTTCACTATCAACTTATTCGCTATTAAACGGGCGGATATTCCGTTTGATAGCGAATAGTTGATAGTTAATAGTGAATAATTTTGGTGTTCTTCCTGATTTAAGTTATTTCAAAGCGTTACGGTTTGCTCCGCCCAAAATTGAAATTCGCGGTGTTTATTTTCCTCGGCTTTTGCCGCCACATCACCGCTCGCCACGCGGCGGATGTGTTCGTAGAGACGTTCGCCGACCGCATCAATCGTCTCCGTGCCTTCAATGACGTTACCGGCGGAAATATCTATATCGCCGTTCATTTTTTCAAAGATGCGATTGTTCGACGCGAGTTTGATGACCGGGGCGATGGCGTTGCCGATGGTCGTGCCGTTGCCGGTCGTGAAAACGACGGCGGTCGCTCCGGCGGCGACGAGCGCGGGCGTTGATTCCTGGTCGTAGCCCGGACCCTGCATCAAATTTAATCCTTTGTGTTTCGGCGTTTCGGCGTATTCGCAAACGCCTTCGACGCGCGTCGTTCCCGATTTCGACATCGCGCCCAAAGATTTGATCGTGATGTTTAAAAGCCCGCTGGCAATGTTTCCCGGACTCGGATTATTGTTCAAAACGCCGCCGAATTTTGAGGCGTAATCTTTATACCAATCAATCATTCGATAAATTGCGCGTCCCGTTTCCGCGTCTTTGGCGCGATTGGCGACGATATGTTCCGCGCCGCAGAATTCGGGGATTTCCGTAATCAAAACCGTGCCGCCGCTTTTGACCAGAATGTCAGCGGTGCGACCGAGTGAAGGATTTGCTGAAATGCCGGAAAACCCGTCGGACGAGCCGCATTTCACGCCCAAAACCAATTCGCTCATCGAAACTTCTTCGCGCTTGTTTCCGTTGACCTGCGGCAGCATTTCCTTGACGATTCGCAAGCCTTCTTCGATTGCCGCCTGCGTCCCGCCGATTTCCTGAATCCCGATTTTGGCGACGGGTTTGTTAAACTCCAATTCCCTTTTCAAAAGATATTTTTCGACTTTTCTGAGATTCGTTTTCTCACAGCCCAAATCCATCAAAATCACGCCGCCGACATTCGGATGATCGGCGTAATTCGCCAGCACCCGCATCATAATGTCGAGGTTCGAGCCGTCCTGACAGCCGCAGCCTTTGTTGTGCGGAATAGCAACCACGCCGTCCACATTCGGGAAATTTTCGCGTTTGTAATGCAGAAATTCCGCCATCATCGAAATCTGCGCGGCTTCGTGGCTCGCGCACATCGAGGTCGGCACGATTAAAATATAATTGCGCGTTCCGACTCTGCCGTCCGGTCGGCGAAATCCCATAAAAGTTTCGCGCATCGAAACGTCCACATAATCCGGCGCGGGCGTGTGCAGATCGTCAGGCAAATCGCGCACGACCGGCACATCGTCCGACATATTTTCGTGCGTAATCCATTCGCCTTCCGCGATGCCGAGCGAAGTTCCAATCGGCTGACCGTATTGACAGACGAACTCGCCCGCCGCAATCGCCTGCGTCGCAAACCGGTGTCCGTTCGGAATGGCGGCGTTGACTTTAATGATTCGTCCGCCGGACGCAGCGACCATCAAACCGGGAAAGGTTTCATTTTTGACGACTGCCACATTATCTTCAGGCGCGACGACAATCGCATAATCGCTCATCGGCGCGGCGGTTTGGGTTAGGACTTCCAACATAATAATTGTTCATTACGAATTTTAATTGCGAATTAAAGAAAAGGTTTTACCATTAGTAATTCGTAATTGAAATTCGTAATTTAAAAAAGGTCTGGCAAAACTAAAGTTCGCACGTTCGGGTGAAGGCGTAGCCATAGCCCCGGATTTTCGTTCATTTGCGCGGCGCGTTCGTTTAAATCATCGGAGATTTCCGTATCTAAAACGCGGCGAAAACTCATCCGTTTGGCGGGCGCGGTTGCCGCGTCAACGATTGACTGCACGATTCGTTTCGCGCCGAGAATCGCCGCCGGCGCGAGCGTCAAAATATGCGTCGCCCGACGACATTCCGTTTCGTCCGCTTCGCTGATTTGACTGCCGCCGGCTTTAAATTTGCCGATGTGATGTTCCAGAATTGATTCTGAGATTGGAATAATTCCCGCCACGTCAGAATAGACTGCGCCGGAATCAGGTTTGATATAACAAAGATGCGAAGCCGCATTCGCTTCGGGTCCAAAACCGAGGTAAAACAAATCAATACCGCCGAGCGAGTCGAGTTTTTCGAGATATTTTTTCAGCTCACCTTCTAAATCTGTCGTGTCGGTCTGCATCGGCGTAAAACTTTTGATTTTACGAAAAAATTCGTCGCCCAGCAGTCTTTCAAAATCGCGCACGAAACTCAAACCGTTGCCCATTCGCATCGGCGCGAGCGCGTCCTGCGTGAAAACGTGCAGCCGCGCCAGTAAATCGTCCAATTCGCCCGTCGGAATCAAACGATTGATTTGCCGGTACATTGCCTGTGCGCCGCGACCGCCGAGCAGAAGCATCGTTACGTCGCCCGTTTTGGCGGCGGCGACCGCCTTTAATTCTTCGAGCATCTGTGCGCCGACCGCTTCCTCGGTTTCCAGAATTTCATATTTATACGGCGACACATTTGGACGGGCGAAAAGACTCTCGACCTCTACGCTTCGACGATTCAGCCAGATGTTTTCGCCGACCGTGCGACGCTCTATTTTATTTAATTCGACAGCGTACATTTTTTGAAATTTGTCCGGCAAATGGTTTGACCAATTTTTCCCCTGACGTAGAAAGTTGTATCACATCAGCATTGAGAAATCAAGATTTGATTTCAACAAACAACATAAAAGTCAGACTGTTTTGCCTTATATCTATTTGACAAGACGTTTTTTTCGATGTTACAAATCTTATAGTCTTTAATTATTAATTGGTTTTACCTTTTAAATATTTTCCCGAAATAAACTAATGAGTTATCCTGCATTGGAACTGAACGGAAGAACGGCGGTCGTCATCGGCGGCACGTCCGGCATCGGACGCGCCATCGCGCACGGTTTGGCGGAGGCAGGCGCGGATGTCGTCTGCTCGTCGCGCCGCCTCGAACAAGTCGAAACCGCCGCTCGTGAAATCGAAGAACTCGGTCGCCGTACGATTCGCGTCGCGTCGGACGTTTCCGACCGCGCATCTTTAGAAAATCTTTTGAGTGAATCCGTTTCGGCTTTCGGCAAAGTTGATATTCTGATCAACTCGGCGGGACGCACGAAACGCGCTCCGACGATTGATTTTGATGAAACTGACTGGAACGACATTATCGAAACAAATCTGACCGGAACGCTTCGCTCCTGTCAGATTTTCGGTCGGCATTTTATCGAAAACGGTTATGGTCGCATCGTCAATATCGCTTCGCTTTCGACTTTCGTTTCGCTGTTTGAAGTCGCCGCGTATTCGGCATCGAAAGCGGCAGTCGCGTCTTTGACCAAATCACTGGCAATCGAATGGGCAAAACACGGCGTGAACGTCAACGCGATTGCTCCCGGAGTTTTCAAAACGGATTTGAACAGAAATCTGCTAGAATCAACCGAACGGGGAAAAGAATTTCAGATGCGAACGCCAATGGGACGTTTCGGCAAAGTCGAAGAGCTGGCGGGCGCGGCGATTTTTCTGTCGTCCGAAGCGGCAAGTTATGTTACTGGCGAAGTTCTGGTCGTGGACGGCGGATTTTTAGCTTCGGGTGTGAATCAATAAATTTACAGTTGGCGGTTGATTCTGTGTGAACGAACAAAACGAAATTGCAGTCAAAACCGAACGCTTGATGAAAATGCTCGCCGCCGAAAATCTCGGCGGAGTTCTACTCAATTCACAGCATAATTTCGCGTGGCTGGCAGGCGGAAGATCAAACGCGATAAATTCGAGCGCGGAAAGCGGCGCGTGTTTTTTGTTCGTCCGGCGCGATGGTAAAAGATTTGTTCTCGCCAACAACATAGAAATGACTCGGCTTTTGACCGAAGAAATTTCCGCCGAAGACTTTGAACCGGTTGAATTTGCGTGGGAAAATGAAAAAGCGGCGGGCGATTTTATTTACGAACAGGCGAAAACTCTTTTAGATGAAAACGGCGAAATCGTTTCGGATTTGTCATTAAATTCAAATTATCGAACGATTGAAAACCTAATCGCGCCGTGCCGCTATTCATTGACGGCGGCGGAAATCGAGCGTTATCGAAGTTTGGGAAAAGATGCGGGCGCGGTGCTGCGAGAGATTTTTCAAAAAATCGAACCCGGCGAAACCGAGTCGGAAATCGCGCGAAAAGTGAAAGACGCGCTGGCGGTTTATCAAATAAATTCGGTCGTTACATTAGTCGGAGCGGACGAAAGAATCGAGCGTTTTCGCCATCCGATTCCGACCAAAAAGATTTGGCAAAAGCTTCTTTTAATCGCGGTTTGCGCGAAACGCGAAGGATTGATTGCCAGTCTGTCGCGGCTCGCCTGCGTCGGCGCAATCCCGGAAGAACTCCACCGAAAGACCGAAGCGGCAGCGCGGATTCACGCTGAAATCATTGCGGCAACGACAATCGAAACTAGCGGCGCGGAACTGTATCAAATCGCTGATGCGGCATACGCCAAGCAGGGTTACGCCGGTGAAATTCGCAAACATCATCAGGGCGGCGCGACCGGCTATAAAACGCGCGATTGGGTGGCGCATCCAAAATCGTCGGAGAAAGTTGTCGTAAATCAAGCGTTCGCTTGGAATCCGTCAATCACCGGAACAAAGGCGGAAGAAACTTTTATCTTGACGGAAAACGGCGCGAAAATTCTCACCGCTTCGCCGGATTTTCCAACTATTCCGGTTGAAATAGACGGGCGCGAGTTTAATTCTCACGGCGTTTTAAGTTTGTAAAATTTGGTGCGCTTAATTTGTCTCGCCGCATTTAGCGGGTGAAACAAACTAAAGTTTGGACTCTGAACCGAAATTAAAATAAGATGAACGAAACAATCAAAAAAACGGAAATCGCCGCGCCAATCGAAAGCGGTTCGAGCGCGTTCGAGGCGGCGGTAACAGCGACGATTGACGAAGGCATCGGCGCAAAAATCGGCAAATATCGTTGGGTAATTTGCGCTCTTTTATTTTTTGCGACGACGATCAATTATGTTGACCGGCAGGTTTTGGGGATTCTCGCCACCGACGACACTTTCAAAATGCAGATCGGCTGGAACGAAGCCGAATACGGTTTCGTCAACACGGCGTTTCAGGCAGCATACGCGATTGGTCTGCTCGTCGTCGGCGGACTGATGGACAAATTCGGGACGCGCAAAGGTTTTTCCATCGCCATCGTTTTTTGGAGCATCGCGGCAATGGGACATTCCTTAGCGCGTTCGGCGTTCGGTTTCGGCGTGGCGCGTTTTACTTTGGGTTTGGGCGAAGCCGGAAACTTCCCTGCCGCTATCAAAACCGTCGCTGAATGGTTTCCGAAAAAAGAACGTGCCTTTGCGACGGGAATTTTTAATTCCGGCTCGAACGTCGGTGCGATTCTCGCGCCTTTGTCAGTTCCCTTTATCGCCGTCAATTACGGTTGGCAATGGGCTTTTATCATTACCGGTTTACTCGGATTTATCTGGCTTTTTTTCTGGCTCGCTGTTTATCGCCGACCGGAAGAGCATCCGAAATTATCTGCCGCCGAACTCGCCTATATCAAGTCTGACGCGGAAGACCCGCCGCAGAAAATCGCCTGGGCGCGTTTGATTCCGCATCGGCAGACGTGGGCGTTCGCCATCGGCAAATTTTTGACCGACCCGATTTGGTGGGTTTATCTGTTTTGGCTGCCGAAATTTTTGAATACGAAATTCAGCTTGAATATCTTGCAGCTTGGCTTGCCGCTGATCGTGATTTACGTCATCGCCGATGTCGGTTCAATCGGGGGCGGCTGGCTTTCGTCGAACTTAATCAATCGCGGATGGTCGGTCAATGCGGCGCGAAAAGTGACGATGCTGATCTGCGCCTTTTTGGTGATTCCGATTGTCTATGCTTCGATTACAGATAATCTTTGGGTGTCAGTGATTCTCATCGGCATCGCGGCGGCGGCGCATCAGGGCTGGTCGGCTAATATCTTTACGCTCGCCTCGGATATGTTTCCGCGTCAGGCAGTCGGTTCGGTCGTCGGCATCGGCGGAATGGCAGGTTCAATCGGCGGAATGCTGATCGCTTCGACAGTCGGTTTAATTTTGGAAGGCACGAAATCCGAGGTTTATCCGAACGGCAATTACTTTTCGATTTTTGTTATCGCGGGTTCGGCTTATCTGCTCGCGCTGTTAATAATTCATCTGCTCGCGCCGAAACTCGAACCGGCGAAAATCAATTATGAGCAATAATAAATTCAACATCAGTTGGGGATTGCACTCGCTGAGAACTTGATTTTCAAATTTTTGACAAAGCCTTTAGGATTGGAGATATTGAAAAAATGGAAATCAAAAAAATCGGCTCTCAGCCTTCCGGTAAAGGACCGGACGATTATTTTACCGGCACGGTTCGCGTTGATCCGTTGTTTGACGCGCCTGCGCCGGCTCGCGTCGTCGGTGCGAGTGTAACCTTTGAGCCGGAAGCGCGAACCGCTTGGCATACGCATCCTTTGGGTCAAACTTTAATCGTAACTGCCGGCAGCGGTTTGGCGCAGCGTTGGGGCGGCGAGATCGAAGAAATTCGTCCGGGCGACGTGATATGGTTTTCGCCGGGTGAAAAACATTGGCACGGCGCGGCTCTGACGACCGCGATGACTCATATTGCAATTCAGGAAAAGTTGGACGGTAAAACGGTTGACTGGCTGGAAAAGGTCAGCGACGAACAGTACGGCGGATTATTGAAGGACGAATAAAACGAATGTCTTTATGATTAAAAAAGAGGATGGCAAACCGCCGTCCTCTTTTTCATTGGCTAGGATTTTCTTTTTCGAGTTTGTTTGATCTTTACACCGTTGCCGTCGCCTGCGCCGTTGCTCAAAAGTTTTTCGCGTTCTTGTGCTTTTTTGGTGTGTTCCAGATGTTCGCGCATCATTTCGCGGGCGGCGTTCGGGTTGCGGTCGCGGATACAGCGGTAAATCTGGCGGTGATATTCCGCCGACTCTTTTAAATCGAGCGCACGATGGACGGTTTTGCTGCGCGTTTCAAACAAAATCGAAGCGATCATATTCATCAGCGCGGTCAGAATCCGATTGCCGGAAGCGGCGGCAATCGTCTGGTGAAAGCGCATATCGTGAACCAGATAATCTTCGGGCGCATCCAGCGCAGCGAACATTTCGGCGACTTCTTCGCTCATCGCCGCGAGGTGTTCGCTCGAAGCGCGTTCGGCGGCGAGACCGGCAATATCCATTTCAATCGAAATTCTAGCTTCAAACATTTCATCCGACGTAAAGCCGTGCAGGGATGCCATCATCCGCAAAGGGTTCGCATCGAGCGCGGGCGATTCGTCAGCATCGGTTACGAAAGTTCCCGCGCCCTGTTTGGAATGCAGCATTCCGACGGCGGCTAAAGTACGAATTCCGGCGCGCAGTGTCGGGCGCGAAACGCCGAGTTGCTTGGCTAAATCGCGTTCGGGCGGCAGACGGTCGCCGGGTCGCAAATCGCCGCGATGAATCATCTCACGCAATTCGGCGACGACTTCCTCGCTGCTCGTGCCGTAGCGGTCATTTTCGATTGTTTTGAACATACTTTCGTCGTTCATATTTTCGCCTTTAAGACTTTTCAAGAATACGGCAGACGGTTGGGCATTACAAACTTCAGATTCCAGATTCCAGGTTCCAAATTTCGGATTTCAATTTATTTTCAGCTTGAGCAGACGACCAATCTGGAATTTGGAATCTGAAATCTGGAGTTATTTCTTCGGCAGCGGCGCGGCGAAAATCTTGATTAGAATCAGCGTGAACTCCTTGCCTTTCGTGTTCACGCGCTGATGCGGCGTTCCGCGAGGAACGACTATCAGATCGCCTTTCGTGATAGTGAAAGTTTTGCCGCCGATAATCTTCGACGATTTCCATTCGCCGGGAGTCGCTTCACGCGGATTTTCCAAACTGCCGCCGAGCGTCAACTGCGCCGAGCCGGAAAGCACATAAAAAACATCGTCCGAAGCATCGTGAACTTCCGCGTCCGCCGAATCTTTTTTCTCGTCGTGTTGGACGGCGACGCGCAGCTGCATTCCTTCGCCGCCGATTAAATCATTGACTTTGTTTTCGTTGCCGAGTGCTTTTTCGACTGCCGAAACTTCCTGATTCGTCTTAACAATGTAATCACGAATCGGCTTTGATGGCTCGCGCACCTGCGCGAACGAACCGACTGAAAAAACTCCGATCAAACCAAACAAGAAAATTATTTTTTTCATCACTTTTACCTTTTTCCTTTTGCCTTCTCCAAAAGCCACGCGCTCAATTCTCGCGCCGCCTGATGATTTTGAAACAAACCGTTCATTTTGCGACCGTCAACATATTCGTTGTAAAGCCAAGGGTCGCCGAGCGCGAAAACCGTGCCTTTGCCGTGCTTGGAAACGGACATCACTTTATCACCGTTCCAATCGAGAATTGACTGTGCGTTGCCTGAAAGTTTTTGCGTCGAGATTTCCTTTAAGTAAAGTTCGCGCGCCGTTTTGAAAATCATATTTCCCGCCGGCACGTTGACACGACCTTGTTCGTAAACGTCGTTTTTAACGAGATTTTTGTTGTCCTTGTTAAATTCAATGCCGAATTTTCCCGCCAAAATATTCCAATGATCGAAATCTGCATTGCCTAAATCGTTGCCGAGCATCAGCAAAACGCCGCCCGATTTTACCCAATCGGCGATTGTCTGCGCGTCGGTTTCCGAAATAAAATTCGGCTTTTCGGTTTCTTTTTCCGTGTCCGGGTCAACGATGATATAAACACTGGCATTTTTCAAATTTTCCTTCGTCGGCGCACTCGAAAGCGTGTCGAGCGTCGCGCCGTAAGATTTGAATTGTTCGCCGAGCGCGTAAAATCCGGGATGTCCCATTTCGTTCCATTTGTAATGCCAAACCGAACCGTCTTTGCGGACTTCGTGATTAAAATAATCGTCGAGCATCACCGTTTTTCCCGCGCCGACGCGCCCGCCCGCGAGCGATTCCATTTCGATTGCCGCCATCACCGCCGGACCCAAACCTTTCGCGTCGTTCGTGCGGAGTTTTTCCGACATATAATAATCGAAACTGCCGTCGCGGTAAGGATTTCCACCAAGACCGGAAACCGAAACCGTGCCTTCCCAATTCAGATTTCCGTCGGGTGTTTCCTTGATAAATTCCTTTTTAATTCCCGCCCAACCTTTGTTTGCCGTCGCCAAATATTTGTCGGGCAAATTTCCCTGCCGAACACCTTTTGCCAAAGCGTAAACGAACATCGCCGACGCGGAAGATTCGTGATAATTTTTGCCTTTGTTCGGCATATCAACGATGTCCCACCAAAGCCCGTCTTTGTCCTGATATTTGGTGATTGCTTCGGCTTCGCGGTTCAAAATAGCGACTAATTCGGCGCGGCGCGGATTGTTTTTCGGGAAGCTATCAAGCACGTCAACGAGCGCAATCGCATACCAACCCATCGCTCTGCCCCAAACGTGCGGACTCAAACCCGTGTCTTTGTTCGCCCATTTTTGCGACTTTGATTCGTCCCAGCCGTGATAAAGCAAGCCGGTTTTTTTATCGCGGGCGTGCGTTTCCATCCAGACGAATTGATTGGCGATGTCGTTCCAATTATCCTCGTTCCAAACCATCGAGTATTCGGCGTAAAACGGTTCGCCCATATACAAACCGTCGAGCCACATCTGATTCGGATAGATTTTTTTGTGCCAAAATCCGCCTTCCTTCGTGCGCGGATGAGTTTTGAGTTGGGCGCGAATTTGTTCGATAGCTTTCTTATATTTCTCGTCGTTCGTCACGCGATAAAGCGTCATCAAAGCGCGTCCGGGCGTAACGTGATCAATGTTGTATTCGTCCCCGTCGTATTTCAAATTTCCGTCTTTATCAAACCAAAAATCCATTCCCGATCTGATGAAATTGAAATATTTCGGATCGCCCGTCGCATACCACATCTGCTCGACGGCTTTCAATTGAACGCCTTGTTCATACGTCCAACTCTTTGGAATTCCCGCCGGATTTCCGTCGTCAACCCAAATCCGATTCATCAAAGTATCGGCAAGCCGCGCAGACATCGGCGCATTTTTTTGAGCAAAAGCCGAATTAAACGAAATAATTACTAAAATTAACAGAATAAAGACTTGTTTGAATTTCATACAATTTTATAAATTACGCAATTTGAACGAAATGATTTCGGAATAAGTGAAATGTGATATGTGATATGTGAAACGTGCTTTTCGCATTTTTACTTTTCACCTATCACCTTTCACTTATTCCGAAACATAAAGTTTCCCTACGATACTTTTAAACGTCTGACTTTAAATATTTTCGTAGTTTGATTTTTTGCCTTTTAATTTCCGCGACGGCGATTCGCGCCATTTCCGCCGCGCCTTTTTCGTTAAAATGCGTATTGTCTTCGACACCTTTCGGATAATTCGGGTTTTCGCCCGGTTTCAACTGCAAAAATAAAGTTCGTGATTTTTCCGCGCCCAAATCCCGCAAAACTTTTTCGCTTCTGAGGTGCATATCAATCAGCGGAACTTTGAATTCGGCGGCAACCCGGCGAACCGCATCAGGATATTCGCCGTGCGTGTCAACGAAATTTCCGTCCGCATCAAATTTGCGGCGCATCACGGGCGTGAGCAGAATCGGAAACGCATCTTTAGCGCGAACATCCTTGATAAAACGAATCAGATTGTTTCGGTAATCAGTATTCGCGGCGGCGTAAACGCCCGGTTTATCAGCCTTTTCGTCGTTGTGTCCGAATTCGATGAAAACGTAATCGCCTTTTCGCAACTTATTAACAATCGTCTGCCAACGCCCTTCGTCAATAAAACTTTTCGTGCTGCGACCGTTTTGCGCGTGATTTTCGATTCTTACTTTTTTATCGTCAAACCGGCTTTGCAGATATTCGCCCCAACCCGTTTCGGGACGTTTATCCGCAGTTTTTTCAGCCATCGTCGAATCGCCTGCGAGATAAACGGTGATTATCTGCTTTTGTCCGAAAACAAAAACATTCATTAAAATCAGTAGAAAAACCGACGATAAAATTTTCATTGGAAACCGCTTAACCGTGCTTTTAAATTAAACGAAACCGATTTGAATTACAACTTAATCAATTCGTTGATTTTAACCGGACGATTTTGTTCGATGCTCGTTCGCGCCGCGATTCCGGTCAGGCAAGACATCGCGCCGGCGCGTGAATCGGGAAGTTTTAAAATGTCGGGAACTTGGATATTTTTGAAAATCACATCGCGCAAACGATCATCGCCGCCCGAATGTCCGCCTTTGATGTTCGGCATTTCTATTCGGTCACGTTTTTTGGTGAAGTTTTTCATCAGATAAATTTCCGACTGCAATTCTTCCGCCCACGGCTGTTTTTCGTAATCGCGCACTTCGAGCCGTCCTTTTGTCCCGTTGAACGCAATACGATAACCTTCAATCGGCATCGAAGCGTCGAGCGAATAGCTCATTTGTGCGCCGTTCGAGTATTTCACAATCGCCGACATCGTATCGTAAATATCAATGTCTTCCTTGAAAACACAGCCGTCGCGCAAATATCCGTCAACCGATTCGGCTTCGGCGTAAAGTTTCATAAGCCGCGCGTCTTTCGTCATATCGAAATAAAAAGGACATTTCGTTTTGTGCGGACACGGACGGCAATTCGTATAACGAAACGCGCCGTTTTTGCCGTAAACATTTAATTTCCCGAATGCGGTAACATCAACCGGATCGGCACCGAGCCACCAATTAACAAGATCGAAATGATGCGTCGCCTTGTGAACCCAGAGACTTCCGCCGCCCGCTTTAAGGCGATGCCAGCGGCGAAAATAATCCGCGCCGTGCGAAGTGTCCAAATACCAAGCGAAATCTACGCTCGTTATATCGCCGATTTCGCCCGCCATCAGAATTTCCTTGATTTTCTGATGTTTCGGCGCGTATCGGTAATTAAACGCGACCGTGATTTTGCGGTTGTACTTTTTCTCCGCGTCGAGAACCGCCTGACAATTTTTCGCTTCCGTGACCATCGGTTTTTCGGTAATCACGTCAACGCCTTTCTCTAACGCTTTAATGATGAATTGATGATGCGTCGAATCCATCGTCGTTACGGTCAGCAAATCGGGCTTGGTTTTTGCCAGCATTTCCTCGAAGTTCGTGAACGTCGGGCAATCCACGCCGATCAGTTGTTTGGCGGCTTCGGCGCGTTTCGCGTTTTTGTCGCACAAACCGACGAATTCGAGTTCGCCTTGGTAGCGTTTTGCCAGATCAACGCCCCACATCGAAGTTGCGCGATGCCCTGTTCCGATAATCGCGTAACGTCTTTTGGCGGACGTTTGCGCGTTCACGGAAATTGAATTTGAAAGCAGTAATCCGGCACTTGCAGCGGCGGCGGATTTGACGAAATCACGACGATTGATTGAATCTTTTGACATAATTTTTTTTATTTGACTGGAGCGCAAGCGGCTCGCTTGCAATGAGCGCGAAAGGCGCGAAAACACGATTCGTTTCATTCAACTTGAATTTTATCAAACGGCGTTTGCGTCCTCGCGGACGCATTGCAAGCGATCCGCTTGCGCTCCAGTGGTTGTTTCGATCAGCTCTTTTTGGTCGGCACGACTTTAGCGGCAACTTCCTCAATATCTTTGATTAATTTGCCGTTGACGCGCACGTTTTCGATTTTCGTATCTTTCAAATTCGCCGCCATAATTCCGTTTTCGACGTTTTCAAAAGTCGAATTTTTGATTTG
>CAXTKJ010000029.1:20524-33420 GCA_964244835.1 uncultured Pyrinomonadaceae bacterium | reverse complement strand
TAAATCGGCGCGTTCTCAAAACCCTGCGCGTCCATCACATATTTGCTTTTGCCGCTTTTGATATTTTCCGCGACGAAATTTCGCATTACCGGAGTGAAACCGCCTTTTTTGCCTTCTTCGTAGTTGAAATCAATCGTGATAATCGCGTGCGCGACTTCGCCGACGGTGATGTTTCGGAAATAAAAATTCTCCAAAAGCCCGCCGCGCGAAGCATTGTTTTTAACGCGCAAAGCGTGGTCGAGATTCGGCGAATCGAGTTTATTATTTTCCGCGAAAAGATTTCTCACGCCGCCGGAAATTTCGCTCCCGACTGTGATTCCGCCGTGTCCGTCCTTCATCGTGCAGCCGCGCACGATGATGTTTTCCGTCGGCACATTGATTCGGCGACCGTCGTTATTTCTGCCGGATTTGATAGCAATACAGTCGTCGCCCGTATCGAAAAAGCAGTCTTCGATCAAAACGTCTTTGCACGATTCCGGGTCGCAGCCGTCGTTGTTAGGTCCGTGCGAATTGATGTGAAGTTTACGGACAATCACGTTTTCACAAAGAACCGGATGAACTTCCCACATCGGCGAATCAATGATTGTTACGCCTTCGATCAGCACGTTTTTACATTTATAAGGCTGAATAAACTGCGGACGCAGATAATGATTTTCGCCGAAAATTCTTTCCGCGAGCGGCACGTTTTTATCCATCATTTCATAAAGTTTGGCGCGATCCGCCTTTTGGCTCAAAACTTCCGGGTTGCCGCCATATTTCGGATTGCCGTGCCATTTCCAAAAGAATGCTTTGCCCTGCCCGTCGAGCGTTCCTTCGCCGGTAATCGCAATATTTGTTTGCTCGTAAGCGTAAATCAGCGGCGAAAGGTGCATCAATTCCATTCCTTCCCAGCGCGTGTGAACAATCGGCAGATAATCTTTCGGGTTCATCGAAAATTTTATCGTCGCGTCTTTTGAAACGTGCAGATTGACGTTCGATTTCAAATGAATCGCGCCGGTCAAAAATTCGCCCGCCGGAACAACGACGCGCCCGCCGCCTTTTTTACTGCAATCTTCAATCGCTTTTTTTATTGCTTCGGTCGAGAGTGTTTTACCGTCCGCGACCGCGCCATATTTGGTGATCAGATAATCCTTCTTTTTAAATTTCGGCGGTTTAATGCGGGCTAAAATTTTCGGATATTCGGTCGTCCAAACGTCCGCCGAAGTCGTCTGCGCGAAATTGATTTGCGGCACAAATAAACTCGCGCCCGCACCGGCTAAAAGGAGTTGTAAAAATTCTCGACGATTTTGCATAATTTTTTAGTGCTAAAAATAAAAAGAATTTTTAACCACAGATGAACACGGATAAACACAGATTAAGAAAAGATTTTTATCCTGCAAATTCTGTCTATCCTGTTTAAATTAATCTGCGTTTATCCGTGTTCATCTGTGATTTCATTTTTTCTTAATTTTCTCTTTCCACTTCGGATAATCTTTCTCAATTAGTTCGTTCGGATCGCTGACATACCAGGCATAACCATTGCGGCGTTCGGCTTCGATTTCCGCCACGTCGTATTTGATAATCGAATCGCGCCCGATGAAAATCGGTTTCATCGTTTCGATTTGATAAAATCGCGCCCAAATCGGTGATGCGTTTTTATCTTTCACGACAACATTTTCGCCTTTAATTCTTTCCCAGCGCACGCCTTCGATTTTGTTTTTCCGAAACCATTCGACTGCCGATTCAATCGCATCAATTTTTTCCTGACTCGGATTTGCGTCCAGCATCAGAAAACGCACGATGCCGACCGATTCGCCCGCCGTCAGCGAGATGGGTTCAAACTTTCTCGCCGCCGCCGGTTTCAAAGTCGTCTCATCATACTGTGCCGCCCAGACGGTTTTCACGCCGTTGATTTCGACCTGCGTTTTCAAAATCAGCGGCATCGCTTTTTCGACCGCAGTTTCGGCTTTCAATCTTCGCGCTTCATCAACAAATTGATAATCTTCCTTCTTTTTGGCGATGTCGCGCAGCAGTTTCAAAACGCCGATCATCGCGTCGTCATTGAAAGTGATGTGCGTGTAATAACCTTTTTTTAACGGGTAAAATTGTGGAAAGCCGCCGTTCGCATACTGCGACGCGAGCAGATAATCAACGCCGCGATTAAACGCTTCTTTGTATTTCGGAAAATTATTCGGCGGCGTGGTTTTCAGCAGACTCGCTGTGATGACTTTGCCCAAATACGCGATTTGCGTGTAAGTCGCTTTGTTGTCAATCGTCGTTTCGGAAACGTCGGATTTTTTCGCGGCGAGCGTTTCTTTTTCCTTTTGCGTCAGCATTGCCGACATATCGAAATTCTTTTCCCAACCGCCGTTTTCTTTTTGATAAAGAATCACCTGATCGGCGATTCGCGCCGCTTCGTCGGTTTGATACCAGAGCGGCTGTTGTTTCAAAACTTCGTTCCACGAAACCGATTTATAATCAGGCGCGGTTTTCTCTAACCATTTATCGTCGGCTGTTTTCGGATTCCAACCGTCTTTGCCCTTCAAAAAGTTTTCCGCTTCAAATTGTTTCGCTTCGTCTTTGGAAAGTTGGTGCATCCATTTGACGCGCTCGCTCATTTTCGCGCCCGCGCCGGTTGAATTATATTCGGCGAAGTACGCGGTTTTTTCGTTCTCCGCTTTGCCCCAATTATTCCAGCCTTCCGGTTTGATGTGCGCGTCCATCGTCGTATTCAAATAGACGGTTCTGCCAAACGCTCGCCAGGGTCGTCCGAGAAAAACGCCTTCCTTCGTATTTTCGCCGGTCAGCTTTGAATGATTGAAAACATAACCGCTCGTTTCGTCCGCGCTGAAACGCATCGGCGCGGCGATATAGCCGTCCGATTTTGAATGAATCGTGCAGTTTTCAAACACGGCGGCGGCTTGTCCGAAGATAAAATCAACGCTTCCCTCAATGTAGCAATTCTCGAAATACTGTCGCCCGTTTTTGGCGTAAAGCGTGTCCTGCCAGCCGAGAAATTTGCAGTTTTTGAAAACGATTCTATCGGCTTCGGTTAAAACCGCGACGGCTTGCGAGCCTTGCCCGAACGAATTTTCAAACGCGATATTTTCCGCGTAAAAATCGTGTCCGCCGACGTAAAAAGCATAAGCGGCGGAAGTCGAACCGGCGATTTTGTTTGAGATATTAAATGTTAATTTAGTCGTGTCGCGTGATTCGCCGACGAATGAAATGTAAGGTTTATTCGCCGGAATGCGAATCTGTTCTTCATAAATTCCTTTCTTGATAAAAATCACGAAACGCTTTCGATTATTTTCGGGAACTTTAGTAATCGCTTCGCCAATGGTTTTGACGTTGCCGCTGCCGTCAGCCGCGACGGTCAAATCGGCTTTTTTATCTGACAAACTTTCGGCTCTGGCGAAAGCCGCCGAAGTTGCCAGAAGCAAAATTAAATTTAAAAGCCAAATAAATTTCATCTCGAATTTTTCTAAAGACAAAACAAGCCCTTTCCGGTTTTCACGTCGCAAAGGGCTTGTTTGTCAAAGTTAAATGAATTACCAAACTGTTTAGAAAGTAAATCTGCCGCCGATTTGAATGTCTCTCGGCGGTTGGCGCGTCGGCGCGTTGGTATAGCCGAAACTTCCCAAAGAGTTCACGACACCGTTGGTCGTCGTCGGAAGCGTTCCCGGAGCTAAAGTCGGTGCTGAAAAATACGGATCGTTCAGCAGGTTGATGGCTTCGACTCTGATTTGGAATTTCATTCCTTCGCGGATTCTGAAATTTTTGGAAACGCCGACATCGAATTTCAGAAATCGCTGGTTGCGAAGATTGTCGAGCGTGAACGGGAAATTACGCACAGTGTTCGCCGCGCTGCTCGTGAAATTATTGGCGAAGGCAGGAACATTCGCCGCCGTCTGCACGCCGCCGACATAAAATCCTGAAATGTCGAAAGCCGGAATATCAACGCCGTAACGCTGTCCCTGCTCGTTTTTCTCTCCCAAACGACTTTTGATCTGCGTCGGGTCGCCGTTGAAATAGACGTTCCCGAACTGCAAAGGCTCACCCGACTGTCGTTCATAGACGGCTTGAATCTGCCAGCCGCCCAAAAATGCGTCAACGACACGATTCAAATCCTTGCCGTATTGACGGTTGCGTCCGAACGGCAGTTCGTAGATGCTCGAAAAAGTGATGCGGTTCGGTCGCTCGTTCGGCGAAATAATATCTATCAAATCCGTATCCTGCGGATTCAGATACTGCGCCTTAATATGCTCGCGCGTATGCGTGTATGAAGCGTTCAGCGACAAGCCGCGCGTGAAACGCTTCGCCACTTGAAATTGAAATGAATTGAAATCGCTCGTGCCGTTGTATTCGGTTACGGCGACGTTGCCGAACTGCGGAAACGGTGTCAGCAGACGGCGGCGCGCGATGGTCGCCGCGTTGAAAGCTCCGCCGTCGGGAATCAAACCGCGCAGCGGATTGGCAACGGTCGCGTTCAAAAAAGTATTGACGCTCGTGATGGCGGCGAGAATCGTCGCGGAATTAGTTACGCCCGTAAAATCGTTGAGATACTGGCGCGGAATCGCGTTTAATTCGCGGCTGACCGGCAGATCGTAACCGTGCGAATAAACATACGTCGCTTCGATGCCGATTTTATACGGCAGCTCGCGCTGAATGCCGACGACGAAGCGCGTAAAGTTAGAATTTTTTCTATCGTTTGAA
Organism: uncultured Pyrinomonadaceae bacterium; assembly: GCA_964244835.1. GTDB lineage: Bacteria > Acidobacteriota > Blastocatellia > Pyrinomonadales > Pyrinomonadaceae. The sequence continues at coordinate 28,725 of CAXTKJ010000029.1, read as the reverse complement.
AGAATCACCGACGACGGTCCGAAGGCGTTGGCGGTCGTTACGTCGCGTCCCGAAAAGGTCAGCAGTCCCTGCGCCGCTCCGGGCGAAGCGATAATGCCGCCCGGAAACGGATTACCTAAAGTTGACGTAATCGTCAAGCCGTTATTGAGCGTCGGATTGAACGCCGTCGGCGTGGAAAATCCGGGTTGGAAGATCGGCTGAATCTGAAACGCCGAAGTGAAAATTCCGATGCCGGCGCGCAAAACCGTTTTATCGTTCAGGCTGTATGCCATTCCGACGCGCGGCTGAAAATTATTATAGTCGGTTTTTTGATTGGCTTGGTCGCTGTCGCTCGCAAAAGTCAGACCGCCGGACAAACTCTGAAAAGCACCGACGGGAACGCCCGCCGGAACGCTCGCGTTGTAATTGGCGAGAGCCGCCGCCGCAATCGGGCTGACCGCCGCCCGGTCGAAACCCGTCACGATTCTGCCCTCGCTTTCCCTCACGCCCCTTTCGAGTTCATACCGCAGACCCAAATTCAAAGTAAGTTTTTGAGAAACGCGATAATCGTCCTGAATGAACAAGCCGTGATAATCGGAAGTCGTATCGTATTCCGTCGGATTATCAATAATACTGCCTGAACTTGCCGACGGAACTCCCAAAATAAACGCCGCCAAATCGAGTCCCGGCTGGTTGCGAAGGGTCGCGTTTGAATTCGATGCCTGAGCAGTGTAAAGCCCGTCGAACAAAAATCTTCCCTGACTGTAACCGGCTGACGAAAACTGCTCGCGCAAATGGCGGTAATCGTAGCCGTATTTTAAGGTTTGTTTACCTAAAATCTGCGTCAGCGTCGGCTGGAACGAAATAATCGTGAACGGTCTTTCCTGACCGTCATTATAATCGGAACGCAAGGACCCGACCGTCAGATAATTCGTAAAATCGAAGCGCGGGAAAATGCCGCCCTGCCGGCTCGCCGGAATGCCCGCAAAGCCGAGCGAGGCGGCGGTCGGCTGACCATCCTGAAATCTTCTCAGCTTAAACTGGCTGAGACTGCCGCGCACGTCCAAAACGAAATTTGACGTAAGCGTCGAAGTGTAATTGAGGTTGCCGCCGTTGTTGCGGCGATTTTCAAATCCGCGAAAAATCGAATCCGGCGCGCCCGTTAGATTGTAACGGTCTTCGGTGTTACGGCTGTGATAATACTTGCCGGTCAGACGATTATTCGCATTGAAGTTGTGATCGAATTTCGCCAGATAAGACCGATACGGACGCACCAGATTCTGGTCGGTGATGTAATTATTGATGGTTCCCGGCTGATTCGACGTGGGAAAAAATTTCAGAAAAGCCAGAGCCGGAGCGTAGGCGAGATTTGCCGGAATGATGTTGCCGGCGATGGGCAGCCGCTCAATCGCGGTCTGCACCGTTCCCGTTGCCGGATTGCAGCGCGTAACGCTCAAACCGCTGAAAGGATTGTAGATTTGTCCGGTCAAAACAGGCGAGCCGTCACGGTTAGTCAGCGGCACGACCGTCCCGGCAGCACCGGCGCAGTTATTACTGCCGGTCAGCGTAACGGTTTGCGCCGCGCCGAGAAGCTCCGAAAAATTTCCGTTTCGCATTGCCGCCGTCGGCACCGAGTAAGTTGTCGGCTGCGCCACGTTGTCTTTCTGTCTTTCAAACGAAAAAAGGAAAAATGTTTTGTCCCTGCCGTCGTAGAGATAGGGCAGACGAACCGGACCATTCAGGACGACTCCGTAACGGTCATATTTTCGGTCGGGACGGTCGCGTCCGGCGCGGTTGTTAAAGAAATTGTTCGCCGTGCGGTTTTTGGCGCGGTCAAATAAATACGCCGAACCGTGCAGAGCGTTCGTACCGCTTTTCAGAGCGACGTTGACGGTCGAACCGGCAGTGAAACCGTTCTGCGCGTCAAAGCTGTTCGTCTGCACTTTAAATTCCTGCACGGCATCTGACGGCGGCGTGAAAGCGACCTGCCCGCTGTAAGCAAGATTCGGCGAACCGTCGAGATTGATCTGATTGCCCGCCGCGCCGTTCGTTCGGAATCCGGCGAGATTGCCGTTCGCCGTCGGACCCTGAAAATTCGGGTCGCCCGTATAAACCACGCCCGGAGCCTGCGTCGCCAAAGTATAAGGTGCGCCTTCTGCCAGCGGCAATTCTTCAATTTGCCGGGTCGTAACCAAAGTTCCGGTCGTTACCGAGCCGGTTTCGATCAATTCGCTTCCGCCGGAGACGATAACTTCGGCTGACGCGCCGACGCTCAAGGCAATGTCAATCGTCAGACGGTCGTCCACGTTCAACTGGATTTCATCGCGCACGGTCGTCTGAAAATTTTGCGCGGTCGCCGAGATTTTATATTTTCCCGGCTGCAAAAGCGGAAATGTGTATGCGCCGTCGTCATTCGTCGTCGTGTCGGCGGCGACGTTCGTGGCGACGTTCGTGATGGTAACGGTCGCGCCCGGAACAACGGCATCGTTCTGGTCTTTAATCGTCCCGGTAACGGTGGCTCTGAATTCCTGTGCGTCGGCGAAACCGATTGCCAAAAATAGGACCAGCAACACACCCAAAAAGCGTCTTTGCATAAAACTTTTATTTGTCATTGTTTTCCTTACTACTTAAAATCTAAATTTTTGCTCGAAAATCCGTTTGCCAATGACCAGTCATCGTGCCTTTGATTGAAATCCGGCGACTGTCCGATGTGCTTTCCTTTTTAAATATCGGCTCTAAATTTTCTGCTAACTCTTGAGACGAGTTATTTATTGGTATTACCAATTTATATTTATACAAATTAAATTGTCAAATGATTATCATAGATAATACGAGATTATTTAATTAAATTAACGACTAATGCTATTCTTTTAGAAAATCGCGTGGTGAACTCATCTTTTACCAATAAGGATTTTATGATGTAACGGTAAAACCACTTACATTTATCCCGCGTTTTGAGAATTTTAGTTCTTTAATTATGTCAACCTGAGTTTAAAGGATAAAAATGCCGAAACAATCAGCATCTTTGAACATCGGATGGCGGCGAAAACTATCAACTATTCACTATCCACTGTCAACTATTAAACGGGGAAGATTTTCTCGTTTAATAGTGAATAGTGGATAGTGGATAGTGAACATTTATTTTCGCGTTCAATTACTCGCTGATTTTGAATTAAAATTATGTTATGAAAACAGTCGCGTTATTTTTGATTCTATCAATTAATTTTCTGCTGACCGCCGATGTTGCGGCGCAGATTTCTAAAGTTTGGGTTGCCGATCAGGGCAACGGAACTTATAAAAATCCGATTCTGCACGCCGACTATTCCGACCCGGACGCGATTCGCGTCGGCGACGATTTTTATATGACGGCTTCTAGTTTCAACTCCGCGCCGGGACTGCCGATTCTGCACTCGAAGGATTTGGTCAACTGGACGCTCATCAATCACGTTTTCACCAAACAAAAACCGCTCGACGTTTTCGATAAGCCGCAGCACGGCAACGGCGTGTGGGCGGCTTCGATCCGTTTTCACGACGGCGAATTTTACATTTATTATCCCGATCCTGATCGCGGGATTTATCTGACAAAAGCAAAAAATCCGGCGGGCGAATGGTCGGAACCGATTTTGATAAAAGAAGCGAAAGGCTGGATTGATCCCTGCCCGTTGTGGGACGCGGACGGCAACGCTTATCTCGTCAGCGCATTGGCGGCGAGCCGTTCGGGGATCAAAAGCGTTTTGATCGTCAGCCGGATGAGCGCGGACGGTACGAAAATGCTCGACGACGGCGCGATTGTCTTTGACGGACACGACAAAAATCCGACGCTCGAAGGTCCGAAATTTTACAAGCGCAACGGATTTTATTACATCTTCGCTCCGGCAGGCGGCGTGGAAACCGGCTGGCAGCTCGTCCTGCGTTCAAAAAATATCTACGGACCTTATGAAGAAAAAATCGTTCTCGCGCAGGGGAAAACCAACATCAACGGACCGCACCAGGGCGCGTGGGTTTCGACGCAAACCGGCGAAGATTGGTTTATTCATTTTCAAGATAAAGATGCGTTCGGGCGCGTCGTGCATTTACAGCCGATGATTTGGAAAAACGATTTTCCCGTCATTGGTATTGATGCGGACGGCGACGGCACGGGCGAGCCGGTTCTAACTTTCAAAAAACCGAACGTCGGCGGAAAAACTTATCCGATTGCCACGCCGCCCGAATCAGATGAATTTTCCGCGCCGCAAATCGGGCGACAATGGCAATGGCAGGCGAACCCGCAAACGAACTGGGCTTTCGCCGCGCCCGCTTACGGATTTTTGCGCCTGTTTAATCGCCCTTTGCCTGACGATTTCAAAAACTTTTGGGACGTGCCGAATCTTCTCTTGCAAAAATTTCCCGCGCCGAATTTTACGGCGACGACTAAATTAACTTTCACGCCGCGCACCGACGGCGAAAAAACCGGACTGATCGTTACGGGATTGGATTACGCTTATATTTCGGTCGAGAAAAAAGCGACAGGGTTATTCATTTCACAGACGATAGTGAAAGATGCGGAGAAGCGAACGCCGGAAAAACCGGGCGTGGACATTCCGCTCAAAAACAACACATTCTATCTGCGCGTCAAAGTCACGGAAGATTCGACGGCGCGTTTCAGTTTCAGCGAAGACGGCGTAAAATTTGCGCCGCTCGGCGAAGTTTTCACGACGAAAAAAGGTAAATGGATCGGCGCGAAAGTCGGCATCTTCGCCGTCCGCAGCGGCACGACACGCGAAACGGGTTACGCCGATTTCGATTGGTTCAGAATCGAATAAAACAGGATAAATTTTCGTGTTATAATTTCAGCATCGGATTCAGACAATTATTTTTTCAAAATCAGCATCAAAGATTACGAGGTTAAAAATTTATGAATACAACTTACGACGATTTCAAAACGGGTTATGCGGCGGCGGACGCGATGCCGGAAGAACGTGCGTCATTCATTCGCAAAACGTATCTGCATCTGGCGGGCGCGGTTTTGATTTTCACTCTGATTGAAGCATATCTGATAACGTCTGGCGCGGGGTTGACGATTGCCAGAACGATGCTCGGCGGACGCTGGTCGTGGCTGATCGTGTTGGGCGCGTTTATGGGAATTTCGATGCTCGCGCAATGGTGGGCGAATTCGCAAACTTCAAAAGCGTTGCAGTATGCCGGTTTGGGACTTTTTATCGTTGCCGAATCAATCATCTTTCTGCCGCTGCTTTTTCTGGCTTCGGTTAGATCGAACAGTCTTGAGATTTTCGGACAAGCCGGAATCACGACGCTCGGTTTGTTTTTAGGATTGACGGCGGTCGTGTTTTTAACCAAAAAAGATTTTTCTTTTCTCGGTCCGATTTTAACGATTGGCGGTTTCGTCGCGCTCGGCTTTATCGCGGCGGGAATCATTTTCGGTTTTAGTCTCGGCAATCTGTTCGCGTTTGCGATGGTCGCGTTCGCAGGCGGCGCGATTTTGTATGATACGTCGAACATTCTGCATAAATATCGCACCGACCAGCACGTCGCCGCATCGCTTTCGCTGTTCGCCAGCGTCGCGCTTTTGTTCTGGTATATTCTGCGAATTTTTATGGGTTCTAGAAACTAATTTTCAAAAATAATCCATTGATAAAACCGCGTCCGTCTTTCATCAGACGGACGCGGTTTTTGTTTTCCGGGAAAATTGTTAAGGTAAAATTCTAAACTAATGAAAGACGCAGCCGACACCATCGCAACCCCGACCGACGACAATTCACACGAAGATTTTCGCACCCGATTTTACACGACTTTTCGCGCCCTGAAACATCGCAACTTTCAATTATTTTTTTCGGGACAATTCATTTCTTTGATCGGAACGTGGATGCAGAATGTGGCGCGAAGCTGGCTGGTTTATCAGTTGACCGGCAGCGTCGCGCTGCTCGGATTAGTCGGTTTCGCCGGACAGTTTCCGGTATTTGTCCTCAGCACTTTCGGCGGCACGATTGCTGACAAATACGACCGTCAAAAAATTCTCGTGGTAACGCAGGCTGCTTCAATGATTCTGACTTTAACGACCGGCGTTTTGGTACTGACTGATCAGATAAAGGTGTCGCATATTTTCATCGTTGCCGTCTTGTCCGGCATCGTCAATTCATTCGACATTCCGACGCGCCAATCGTTCGTCGTTGATATGGTCGGCAAGGAAGATTTGCTGAACGCCATCGCGCTCAATTCTTCGATGTTCAACGGCGCGCGCATCATCGGTCCGGCAATCGCCGGAGTCGTCGTTTCATTAGTCGGCACGGGCTGGTGTTTCGTCGGCGACGGCATCAGCTACATCGCCGTCATCATCGGAATTCTGTTAATGCGAATCGAGAAAAAAGCCGTCGTTCAAACCGCCGGTTCGACGTTTGAAAAAATCAAGGAAGGTTTCGTTTTCGTGCGGCAGACACAGCCGATTCGATCTCTGCTTTTACTGCTCGGTCTGGTCAGTTTGATGGGAATGCCGTACGCGGTTTTGATGCCGATTTTCGCCGATCAAATTTTAAACGGCGGCGTGCGCGGACTCGGAATTTTGATGGGCGCAAGCGGCATCGGCGCACTCGTCGCCGCGCTTTATTTGGCATCGCGCAAAAGTTTAAAAGGTCTCGGATTTTTAGTCGCCGCGTCGTCGGGAATTTTCGGAGTTTTCCTGATTTTATTTTCGCTGTCGAATATCTTTTGGCTGTCGGCAGTTCTGCTCGTTCCGGTCGGCTTTTCGATGATGCTGCAAATGGCGGCATCGAATACTCTGGTACAGGCGATGGTGCGCGACGAACTGCGCGGGCGCGTAATGGCGGTTTATTCGATGATGTTTATGGGAATGGCTCCGATTGGCGCACTGCTCGCCGGATCGCTCGCCGACCGGCTCGGCGCACCTTTGACGGTCGCGCTCGGCGGCGCAGTCTGCATCGTCGGTTCGATAGTTTTCGGTTCAAAACTTTCCGCCTTCCGACACGAAGCCAGACGCATCATCGTCGCGCTCGAAATGACCGGCGGTGAACCTTCTTCCAAGGCAAGTTTTCAGCAGCCGATTTTAATCAAAGAAAATTTCGCGGCGATAAAAAATTAATCGAAGTTTCTAAAAAACTTTCCGTCGAAATTCACGAAAAAATTATTTAAATTTCACAATTTATTTTTTTCAAAATTCAGAGAAATAATCTTTTAAAATTCACGAAAATTTTATTTAAATTTCATCGTTTTTTTTCGTTTTTTTCGTGATTTATAAAATAATTTACGGATTATTTGCAAATTTCGCCGAAAATAACTAAATATGCCGAAAAAAATCTTGACACATACTATATATTCGGGTAAGAATTTTCTCGTAAGTGTGTTTTAACAATTTTTTAATTTACGATTTAAGGAGAAAGTATGGCAACAAAAAAAGTAACTAAACCAGCAGCGAAAGCTGCTCCGAAAGCAAAGGCAAAACCGGCGGCGAAAGCTAAACCGGCAACCAAAGCAGCCCCGACCAAAGCGGCTCCGAAAGCTCCGGCGAAAGCCGCTGCTAAACCAGCCGCGAAACCGGCGGCAAAAGCGGCAGCGAAAGCTCCGGCAAAACCAGCGGCTAAGGCAGCAGCAAAACCGGCAGCTAAGGCTCCGGCGGCAAAAGCGGCAGCGAAACCGGCGGCGAAAGCTCCGGCAAAAGCAACCGCAAAACCGGCAGCGAAAGCTCCGGCGAAAGCAGCACCAAAAGCGGCGGCAAAACCGGCGGCTAAGGCTCCGGCAAAGAAAGTAGCGGCGAAACCGGCAGCAAAAGCTCCGGCGAAAAAAGCTCCGGCGAAGAAGAAATAATTCGGCTGGAATTTTCTTTTTACACCAACAAAAAAGTCTGCGCTAAATTACACTTGCCGCAGACTTTTTTATTTTGATAATTTCAATTTTTCAGAACGGGGATTCTTCATCGTCGTCATCCTCAAAAACGATTCGCTTTTTAACTTTCGGTTCGCGTTCCTCGCGCAAATCTTCCGCTCCGATTGACTGCAAAAACGGGTTGCCGTTTTCATCTTTCATCAAAACCTCGATGCGCCGTTCGGCTTGGTTGAGCCGCTCCTGACATTCACGCGAAAGTTTCACGCCGTCTTCAAAAAGTTTCAGACTGTCTTCCAGAGACGAATCGCCTTCTTCGAGCCGCCGCACGATTTTTTCGAGTTCTTTCAGAGAAGTTTCAAATGTTTGTTTTTTGTCCGCCATAGTAATTA
>CAXTKJ010000029.1:4708-20514 GCA_964244835.1 uncultured Pyrinomonadaceae bacterium | reverse complement strand
TAAAAATATCTTCCGCCTTTTTTATCACGTCTTCAAGACCGGAAACGCCGAGCTGCTCGCCCGCCTTTCGCAAACTTCCCTTCTGCGCGGCGACGATCAAATCCTGCCCGATTTTTTCCGCCACGCGCCGTGCCAGCACTTCGTCTTTCACGGCGACGACCTGCCATTTATCGCCGCTGCGTTTCATCGTAACTTCCAGCGGACGGTCGGGAATTTTGCTTTTGACGAACGCCTTTTCGCCTTCGTTCGTAATGTCCAAATAATTTCCCGCGCCGACGGCGATTGCCCAGAACGGAATGCTTTCAAATTGCCTGGTTTTCTCACGAATCAAATTAGGAACTTCGGCGCGGGCGCGCTGTTTGACGGCGGGCAAAACCGGCGCGACGATTTGCGCCATTTTTTGAATCGTCGCCGGCGCGAGATTGCGCCCATAAAGCTCGACCGCTTTGTCGGTAATCTGCGGCATAAAATCGTCAACGACCGCATCAGTATTCACAAGTTCATCAATCGCCGCCTGATCGTTGCGCCGCGCCGCATCAACCAAAAGTGCCAATGAATACTGCGGCGATTTTTTCAAATTCTGCCAATAGAAATATCCGCCGATTGCGCCGATGATTAAAACTACAAGGATCAACGCGCCGCCGATTTTTAAAATTTTTCCTAACACGCCTTTCTTTTTCGGCGTGTTTCGATTGTTCGACGAAGTTAAATTTTCAGTTTTTGACGCTGAGGAATTTCCACTTTTCGGTTCGTCTAAATTAACTGTAAATCTCGACATTTTATTTTTGCGACGAAAATAATTCTCGTCTCTTATTTTACACTTTCCACTCTTGCTTCTATTGTGCCACGCGCCAAACGAATTTTCACTCGCTCATTCATTTCGATGTTTTTCGCGTCGCGCAAAATTTCGCCGCGCTCGTTTTCGGCGATGGAAAACCCGCGATTCAAAACCGCCAGCGGCGAAAGAGCGTTAAGCTGTGCCATTTTGATTTTCAATTTCTCATCTTTCGCGTCAATTTTATTTTTGATCGCCGCGCTGTTTTTCTGTTGCAGTAAAGCGAGCCGCGTTTTTTTATCGCTCAACTGCGACGCTAATTTTATCGGCGAAAGACGATTGACGACGTTTTGTAAAATTTTACTCTGCGCGTTTAATTTTTCCCTCAACGCGCCCCGCATCGCTTCGGTCGAATCTTCAATTTCATATCGCCAGTCTTTCACGCGCTGCGGAAATTCCGTGAAGACCGAAGCGAGCGCAAGCGTCTGTAATTCCGAACGCGCCGCCAGCATTTTGTAACCGACAATTTGAAATAAATCCTGTCGTCTCTGCGCCAAAAAATTCGCAATCGCATCTTCGCTTTCGGCGACGATTTCCGCCGCCGCGCTCGGTGTCGGAGCGCGGCGGTCGGCGACCAGATCGGCAATCGTAAAATCAATTTCGTGACCGACCGCCGAGATAATCGGAATTTTTGAATGGCGAATCGCCCGCGCCACGCGCTCTTCGTTAAACGCCCACAAATCTTCACTCGAACCGCCGCCGCGCCCGACGATCAGAACATCAATTTTGTCTTTCGCTGTTCGATTGTATTTGTTTGCCAATTCAATCGCGTTCGTAATTTCTTCGCCCGCGAATTCTCCCTGCACACGAGTCGGAATCAAACAAACGTCAACCGTTTTCGTGCGCCGCGCCAGCACATTCAAAACGTCGTGAAACGCCGCGCCGTTCGGCGATGTAACCACGCCGACTTTCTTTGGAAAAAACGGCAGCTCGCGTTTTAATTCTTCATCGAATAAACCTTCGCGCTGCAATTTTAATTTGATCTGCTCGAACGCGACTTTCAACGCGCCTTCGCCGACCGGCTCAAGCGATTCGACTAAAATTTGGTATTCGCCCTTCGGCTGATAAACCGAAATTTTCCCGCGCACGCGCACCTGCAAACCGTCGAACGGCTGAAACCGAATCCGCAGATTATTGCGAACGTAACAAGCCGCCCGCAGCTGCGAATCGCCGTCGTGCAGAGTGAAATACCAATGCCCCGAATGCGCCGCCGTAAAATTGACGATTTCCGCTTCGATCCAAACCGACGCGAAACTCCTTTCGAGCGCGTTTTTCACCTGCTCGTTCAACTCCGAAACCGTCTGCGGTCGGCGTTCCTGTTCGTCGAAAAGCGATTGTAAAAGTGTTGATTTCATTTGGCAAAAGAAAATGCGGTTTGTTTTTGTCCGGCAAAATTCAAGTCATAATTGGAAATAAAAAGTTCAGACGCTTTTTGATTTGAATCAGCATTTACATTTCTCATTCCGTAAGTTAAATTCCAATCCGCGATATTCGCAAAGGAATAAAGTTCGCGGATGAATGGCGAGTCGTCATAAGTCAAAAGCCATCGGTGCGGGCATTTTTTCAAACTCTCGGCAAAGCGTTCGTGGTCGAAAGATTTATGCAGACTGCCGTTTTTGCCGTAAAGCGCGGAATTAGTCGCCGAAAAATACGGCGGATCGAGAAATAAAACGACATTTTTACCGGACGAATTTAACGCATTTTCATAATCATCATTGGTAATTTTCACGCCTCGCAAAACTTGCGGCATTTTCTCTAAACGCGCGAGGCTCGAATCAGTAAATCTTTTTTCAAACGCCTGAATAGAAAATCCACCGGCTTCGGTCGTGCCGGAAAAAGTCAGCCGATTGAAAATAAAAAATGCGGCGGCGATTTCAATCTCGCTGAAATTTTTCATATTTTCCCGCAAAAAATAAAAGAGTTTTTTCCCGTCGGAAAATTCTTTTTTCCATTTCCAAACTCGCTCGATCAACTTTTCCGAATCGTTTTGTAAAACGCGCCAAAACGTCGCCAGTTCGCCGTATTTGTCATTTATCCAAAATTTCTGAAATGGAAACTTTTGCCTGAGAAATATAAAGACCGACCCGCCGCCGACAAACGGCTCGCGGAATTCGGCAAACGGCGGAACGAGCGCGGCGATTTTTTCGGCGACGCGACTTTTTCCGCCCGGATAACGTAATGGGCTGCGAATCATTTCTATTTTAAAATTTCACTTTGTCCTTAACCAATTCACTTATCGAAATAGAAAAAACCTTTCGATTGGATTATTTGTAATTTCTTTTTGCTCAATTCTGAGTTGGTTATTTCGACCTTAATTTCCTGCAAAGAGTCTTTTGCTTCGGCTTGGTTCGCTGTAAAGATTACTTCGTAGGTCGAATGTAAGCCTGTTTTTAAATTCACCAGTTGCTTTTCCATATCTTTTCCTTTGTTATTAGGTAAAATTAAAATTCCGCCGGTTTGCTCGGTCAGTTTTTTCAAAGTTTTTTTGTCCACGCCGCCGTAAAAGTCGTCGCCGATTCCAACCGAGTAAATAGGAACTTGATTTTTCATTGAAGAAACGACGGCTTCTTTGAGCTTCGTTTCTCCGTAAGTATTCACACCGTCGGAAATTAAGATCAGGATTTGACGACAATTATTATTTTTTACTTTTGGGAAGGCTTTTGTAACATCTACAATAGAATCCCAGATTGATGTCGAACCTTTGATAGTTTGTTTTGAACTTGGAGAAGTTTGAGCCGCTATAATTCCGCCGCCTATGTAGCCCGTCGGAGGTTCAAATTCAATCAAACTCAGTTGCTTTTTCGCCTGAGAAAAATTGTCTGTCAGGTCTTGCACCAACCCGATCTCGCCCGAAAACTTCACGACGGCGACTTTATCTTTACCTTTGATTAAAATTTTATCAATAATGCTTTCCGCAAAAAATTTCTCGAACGGCAGCATTTTTTCCTGCGACGCGCTGGCATCAATCATAATCATTATTTCCAACGGACTTTCAGCTTTCGGTACGATTGAATCCAAACGCAAAGTCTTTTTATCCTGCAAAATTTGTATATCGGAAAGTTTCAAATCCGACACAGCATTTCCGTTTTCGTCCAAAACGCTGAATTGGAACTTGATTGTCCGTTCTTGAGACAAACTGTTTTGAGTAAAAAAGATTAGTATCAAAAGGCTGAAGAATATCGTAATTTTACTTTTCATATTTTTTAATTTTTAGCAGTTTCCGCGTGTTCTAAAATTATCGTGAATTTGTTTTCTCTGGCTTCTCCAAAAAGTTTTTTGAAGAAATTTTTATCGCTGACGGCAAACGTATTTTCCGTCAGAAATTTTTCGATTGCTTCGTCCTTTGCGTCGGAATTCGTCGAGCCGTTTAATTGATTTGAAGTCAGGCGAATCTGCACTTTTAGATTATATGGTTTTGCGCCGACTTTTACGCCGGTCAGATTCGTGTAGAGCATCATTTTTATCAAACCGTCTTTGATGTCGTTTTTGCTGGGAAATTTGCTGCGTTGGCTGTGTTTGGCTTCGATTAAGTAAATGGTGTTTGATTCGAGTTTGGTTTCGTCGCAGGTGAAAAAGTATTTGCCGAACAGCGCGTTATTGATCGTAACTTTCGCTTTCGTGTCGCTCGCTAAGGCTTCTTTCGGCTGTTCGGTTACGAACTCTCTCGCCTGTGCTTTTTGTGATTTGGCGCGGGAGAATTCGAGAAATTTTTGCGGCGTTTCGGCGACTTTGATAATGTTGTCCAAAGCCGTCTCGTCGTGCAGATAAGTTTTCGTTTCCTTCGAGATTTTCTGATACGACGCTTTGGCTTTTTCAAAAATAGTTTTTAATTGTTTCGCTTCCCTTTCGTTCCATTCACGCGGCGTTCCTTTGAAATCGAACGCTTCGTTCAGGCGCGACAGAATGTAATTATTATCGAATTGCTGTTTCGTAATTTGATCGGCGCGTTTCGGATTTTTTTCGGCTGAATCGTAATACGCCAGCACGACGTGAACGTCTAAAAGACTCATTAAGGCAATCGTGTCCCACTGCAAAAAATCGCGCTCGCCGCCCAAACCTTCGTCTTTGACGACGGGAATAATCGTGAGTTTTTTGCCCGAATGCGCGAGCGTGTCATAAACCCGTTCATACGGATAAGAGCGCGTCCGCTTCGGCGAAATCCAGCGGCTGACGGCGATTGTTTCCTTACCGTTCGAGAGCAAAAACGCGCCGGTTGATTTGCCGACATCGAAGTTTTCGAGTTTCGATTCGCGCAGATTGTCGTTGACCGACTGGTTGTATTTTATCCGCTCGATACTGCCGGAAATTTCGCCGGATTGACCGAAAATCGAAACGCAAAAGGCGAAAACAGACAAAAAAGACCCGAAATAAATTTTGACGATTGTTTGATCAGACAGTTTTTTAAGTTTCATTTTTATTGTTCGGCGACCGCCGCGACCGAGCCTAATTTGACGAAAGAATCCTTGCGCCTTACTTTGACGCGCAGACGCGGCGACGCGCCGCTGATTGAAACGGCAGCAGTGTCCGAACGGAAAGTTATCGAATAAGCCGTCCGAAGCTGTGTGGCGATGTCGTCGTAAGCCTTCTGCAAGTCGTTCAACTGACGAATCTGGTAATAAACGCCGCCGGAAATTTCCGCCAGCCGTTCGCCTTCGCCAATCGCTTTCGTCGTTAAACCTTCGTAACGCGCCCGCAAAGGGTCAATCGAATTATTGACGCTGTTATTGGCGTTCGCCGCGATCAAACCCGACGGAACATAGAGCGGATAGATCAACGCGCCGCTTTCCTGAATCGAGCCGAGCAATGCGTCGAACGGCAGAAACGAACGATTGTCATCGCCGTCGGTCAGCGCGACGATTGCCGTGCGCTCACCTTTTAGCGGTCGCAGAGTTTCCGCCAAAGCGTAAGCCAGCGCGTCGTAATAAGCCGTGCCGCCGCCCGCGTCGAAGGTGTCCAGAGATTCGGAAAGTTTGCCCTTGTCGGTCGTAAAAGTCGAGAGCGTTTTGACATCTTCGTTGAAAATTACCAGCGCGACTTTATCGTCTCTGTTCACCGAATTGACGAAACTGCGGGCGGTTTTGCGGATGAAATCAACGTAATTGTCCACGCTGCCCGAAACGTCCAAAAGCAAAACCAAATTAAACGGCGCAGTCGTCGGTTCGACTGATAAAATTTCGCGGTTTTCGCTCATTTCAGAGATTTCAAAATCATCCATTTTCAAATCGGCAATCGAGCGATTATTAATGTCGGTTACACGAACCAGAACTTTTTTAACTGAGGAAACGGAATTTTTTCCCGGCTTTTCCGGCTGGCTGAAATTCGGCAGAGCCTTGCGCGGCGGCAGAGACTTAGCGTAATCGCCGAAATACTTCGGACTGGCGCGGCGAATCGCTTCGACCAAACCCGCGTCGCCGCTGCGGACAATCGCCTTCGCCGCTTCGGTCAAAGGTCGCTCGCGCAAATCGCTCATCACTTCGTTCGGCGGAACATTCAGAAGGATAATGCCGCGTGCGGTGGTGAAGTTTAGTTTAATGGGTTTCTGGTTTCTGGTTTCTGGTTTCTGGTTTTTTGAAATCTTATCATTCGACCCGCTTTCGGTTTCCGGCTCTTTATTTTCCGGTTCGTCTTCACTTTTGCCTTTTGCCTTTTGCCTTTTGCCTTTCTCCCCAATCCTGCCGTTAACGACGAATTTCCCGCCCGCTTTTTCGTCAACTTCTTCGAGTTCGACATCGCTCAAAAAGCGTGGGCGCGATTCCGTCCAGACGAAATCGTAGCGCACGTTTTCCGGCGGAACATTCGCCGCAATCGTGCCGGTGTCGGTTTTGAGTTCGGCGGATTCGACTGCGCCGTCAAGCCGGATTTCGCCGTCTCTGGTTTCGATCTTCAAACGCATCTGCGCGGGAATTTTTATGGTCAAATCAATTCTGTTTTTTTGGTCGGACGGTGCGGCGACGATTTCCAGACGGTTATTCGCACTGGCAATTTTCAAATCGTTTTCCTTGGCGTTCAGCGCGGACAGGCGAGTTTTTACGGGTTCAGTTTTTTCGCTATTCGCCTCGTCTTGCTCGACTTTTTCGACGATGATGTTGACGCGCCCGTATAAATTGGTAATTTGAATAAAGCCGTTTTCCGAAAGCTGGAAATCGCGCTCGAAAGTCTGCGCCTGAGCGGTAGAGGCGAAAAAGACGATTAAAAAAAAGGCGAATAGTTTCATAACGCGAAATTTCGGCAAACGGTTTTACTTATCATAAAGTTTTCGACGGCTTTTTCTAAATGGGCAGCCGCGAAATAAGGAGATTGTAATTTTCGTCAGCCTTGCTTAGATTGCAACAAATTCAAAAAGTTTGCCGTTTGAATTGACGGGCTGACGGTTTATAATCGTCGCCGATTTCTGACGTTTGGCGCGGCAAGGGCAAATTAATTTGAACAGCGCGTCTTTATTCGTATTTGCTATTGAACGGCTTCCGGTTTGCCTTTCAGTCAAAGCAGAGTAAAATAAAGTCGAATTTTTCCCAAAAGTTTATATGAAACAACATCGAACGGTTAAGAGCCTTTTATCCATCTTTTTAGTCTGGACGTTTTTTTTGAACGGTCTGCCGCTCGCGGCGCAGGACTTGCCGCCGACCGAAGATTTATCGCTCGGCGCGGGCGTTTTCGTTTTCCGCAGCGGCGCGGGTAAATCTTCGCAGAAGAAGTTCGTGGCGCGTAACGCCGCCAGAGCGAAGCGAACGAAAGTCGAGCGCGTGGCGACGACGCAGAAAATCCGTAAGCAGTACGAAACGGTCGTCGCAGTCAAGAAAACGCCGAAGACGGTCAAACAGGTTACGGCGAAAGAACTGCCGACCATTCAGGCGGCGAAGAAAACGCCGAAGGAAACTTCGATTATTTTTACGCAGGCGGGACAGTACTCTCTTTCGCAGAAAAACTACGACGAAGCGATTGATTATTTCGGCGAGGCGGTTGATCTCGACCCGGCTAATAAGGAAGCGAAACTCGGTCTCAGCGACGCTTTGACGATTAAGGGCGATGAATATATGGCGAAAGGCGAAGCCCGCAACGCGCTGAATTTTTATAACGATGCCGTCAGTAATAACGATAAAAACTCATTCGCATATATCGGTCTCGGCGAAGTTTATGAAGACTTGGATGACAGCAATAAAGCCATTACCAGTTATGAAACCGCTTTGAAGATAGACAAGGAATTAACGGAAATTTCTTCGCCGCTCGGCGTTCTTTATTATCAAAAAGGCGATTTGGACAAAGCCGACGAATTTTTGACTAAAGCCTACACGACGGACAACACGGACGCGGCGACCAATTATTATTTCGGCGTGCTTCGCTATCGTCAGAACAAATACGGCGAAGCGCAGAAGGCTTTGCAGGAAACGCTGAAGGCGGACGCGAATCAGGCGGCGGCGCATTATTACCTCGGCGCGGTTTATGACGCGCAGAACGATGATGAAAAGGCGATTGCCGAATACAAGGAAGCGATTCGTCTTAATCCCAAATATGCTGAAGCGTATTTCGGTTTGGGCGCGATTTATTACGGGCAGAAAAATTACGACGAATCTTTGAAAAATTATCAGATGGTCGTCAAACTGCAAAACACCAACGGCGAAGCGCACGCTAATCTCGGCGACGTTTATCGGATGATGGGCAAATACGGCGAAGCCGAAGGCGAATATCGTTTGGCAACGGCTTTTATTAACAATGATGCCGAGCTTTACAGCAAATACGGCTACGTTCTCGGCAAACAGTTCAAATGGAACAATGCGATCACGGAATTAAACAAGGCGATTGCCCTCAGCAGCGACTCGATTGACTACACGAATGTCGGTTGGGCTTATTACAACGCGGCGCGGGTTGATTTGGGTGCGAAACGCGAAGCCGACGGCATCGCCAAACTTCAACAGGCAAAAACCGCTCTGCAAAAGAGCGTTTCGCTCAACGATAAATTCGCGCCGGCTTATTTGAATCTCGGTTTGACGCTGAACGATTTGAAGGAATACCAGGAAGCGAGCGTTGCGCTGAAACGCGCCGTCGAACTGCGTAAAAACTGGGTTTTCGCCATCAACGAACTCGGCGTTTCCTATCTCCAATTAAAGGATTACGCAAACGCGGCTGACCAGTTCAGAAAAGCGGTCGAGATTGATAACAAATTCGCCGTCGGTTTCTACAATCTGGGCATCGCCGAATTCAGTCGCGGCAACGCCAAAGAAGCCAACAAAGCGTTGGAAAAACTCCGACCGCTGAATCGAAATCTGGCAAGCCAGCTCGAAGTTAAACTTCTGGGAATGAAGTTGAAATAAAATCGGGCAAAAAGAAGAAGGCGCGGATTGTTATCAACAATCCGCGCCTTCTTCTTTTTGTAAAATTTAGTACTCGACCGTATCGGCGACGGCGGTTTTATCCTTAAAACTATCGGCGAAAACGACGACGCATAAAGATTCGGATTTTTTCCCCGCGCCGCAGGCGACACCGATTTGCGTGAAGTTTTTGCTGAGAACGGCTTTGCGGTGTGAACGCTGCGTTACGCCGTCGTCCACCAGAAAAATCCGCACTACATCACGCGCCGACGCGCCGCGATGACAGATGTTTTCGCCGCATTTGCCGGTCGCTTTGCCGAATCGCCCCAGCCGCACTTTTAAATCGCTGCCGTCTTTGCCGTAATGTCCGAGTTCGGAGTTCTCCTGCAAATCCGCCAACTGCGCGCGGGCGACGGCGGTCAAACCTTCGCCGACCTGAAAGTCTTTCAGTCCGGCGGTTTTCTTTAAATCTTCGACGGCTTCCACAATCGCCGACGCGCCTTCAATCGTCTTGATCGGCGGCTGATTTTTCATTTTAATAATCGTTCCGTCGGTGGCGCGGTGCCATTCTTCGAGATATTTGATGTAGTCCAGAGGATTTCGGCGGACGGTGTTTAGCTCTTCGACCACCGAAGTTTCCATTTTTGAAAGCTCGAATTTCGCAGCCGCGTTTTGCGAAAATTTTTGTTGACTTTTGGCATCCTTACTTTGCGAAAAAGCGCACACCGAAAAAATCAAACACAATACAAACGATACTAAATTTTGGTACGGATTTTTTTTCATATAACCTCACGATGTAATTTAAAGTCGAAACTAGCTGACGGTTTGCGTCAGTTCGGGGGGTTAAACTATGCTGTTAGAAATTTCTTAAATAATAATATGAAACAGACATTTTCCGCAATCATTATTTTCGCGCTGCTATTTGTGCCGACGTTCGCGCAGAAATCGGCTTTTCCCTCGATGAAGCAATTACAGTCGCCGCAGAATCCGCGTCTCGGCTTTGTTATTCACGGCGGCGCGGGCGTGATTACGCGCGGCAGTCTCACGCCGGAAAAAGAGCTTGAATATAAAAAGAAGCTCGAAGAAGCCGTCGTTGCCGGTTACAAAGCGTTGCAGTCGGGTAAATCATCGCTCGACGCGGTGGAAATCGCCATCCGCATTTTAATGCTGGCAAAGGCGCGGTTTTCAATCACGACGGCATCAACGAACTCGATGCTTCGATTATGAACGGCAAAGATTTATCGGCGGGCGCGGTCGCCGGTCTGCACCGCGTCAAAAATCCGATTACACTCGCCCGCGCCGTGATGGAAAAGTCGCCGCACGTAATGATGATCGGCGAAGGCGCGGAAAAATTCGCCGCCGAACAGAAAATCGAACTCGTTGACCCGAAATATTTTTTCACGCAGGAACGCTGGGACGCGCTGCAAAAAATTCTCGAACAAGAGAAGAAAGTTAAGAGTGGAGAGTCGAGAGTCGAGGGCAAAACCGGCACGTCGCAGAACTCGACCATTCCGAAGTCTGAAAATCAAAATTCAAAGACTCTCGACTCTCGACTCTCGACTCTCGACTACAACCGATTCGGCACGGTCGGCGCGGTCGCGCTCGATAAAAACGGCAATCTCGCCGCCGGAACTTCGACCGGCGGAATGACGAATAAAAAATTCGGGCGCGTCGGCGATGCTCCGATTATCGGCGCGGGAACCTTCGCCAGCAACGACGGCTGCGCGGTTTCGGCGACCGGCTGGGGCGAATACTTTATCCGCCTCGGAGTCGCCCGCGATGTCTCGACGCAGATGGAATATCGCGCTCTGCCCGTTCAGCAGGCAGCGGACAACGCGATGAACAAAGTCAAAGCGTTAGGCGGCGACGGCGGAATTATCGCTATGGATAAATTCGGCAACATCGGTATTTCTTTCAACTCCGAAGGAATGTACCGCGCTTATATTGATGTCAACGGCAAGCCGGTCGTCGAGATTTACAAATGAAGCGCAGCGCACTTTCGTTGAGATTCCACGATTCAGCGTGAAAGCCCGACCGCGAAGCGCGGCGGGCGCAAACTGAAGTTTGGACTCAGAACAAAAAGAAGCCGCCGACTTTGCAGAGTCGGCAGCTTCTTTTTGTGCCAATCAAATTTCAATTCAGCTTTCAAAGTTCCGCTTCACGCTGATTTGAAAAACGGATTACCGCACAAACGCATTGGGAATCGGCTTATCGTCGTTCGCCCCGAAAAAGATTCCGGTGAATCCTTGCGTGGTGCGGTTCAGATACCAGTTACCGTTTCTGACCACGGCAATGTCCGAACGTCCGTCGCCGTCGTAATCCGCCGGAATATCCGTTTCCACATTCTCCGTCAGCGTTTCGCCGACTGAAATCTAAGGCGCGAACGCCGTTGGAGTCGGCTTATCGGTCGCCGCGCCGAATGTCGTCGTCATCAGCGAATTGGTCGTGCTTGGCAGCACATACCAGTTGCCGACGTTCGGACGATAAACGGCGATGTCCGCACGTTTGTCGTCATCGTAATCCGCCGGAATCGGTAAATCCGTGCCGAAGCCGAACGGTGTCGCTTCAAAGTTCTGCGACGGTGTGCCGGTCGGTCGCGCCACATACCAGAAGCCGTTCGACGGGCGGAACACCGCCAGATCGCTTCTGCCGTCGCCGGTGAAATCGCCGTTCAAAGGAACGTCGCCATTCTGCCCGAAAAAGGCGAATTTGAATTGAGCATCCGAACTTTGCAGCCAGTACCAGTAGCCGTTTGACGGGCGGAAGACGGCAATTTCAAATTTGCCGTCCGCGTCGAAATCAACCGCCATCGGCACGTCGCCCGACTGCCCGAATGCCACGCCGCGTGCCTGACCGTCCGAACTGCGCCGCCAATACCAAGTACCGTTCGACGGTCGGAAAACGACCAGATCGGCGCGTTCGTCGCCGTCGAAATCCATCGGAATCGGAATGTCGCCCGACTGCCCGAACTGCACGGCGGTTAATGAATTACTCGACGAATTCAGCACGAACCAGTTGCCGTTTGATGGACGAAAGACGGCGACATCGGCGCGTCCGTCGCCGTCGAAATCGGCGGGCGCGATCAAATCGCCGGACGCGCCAAACGCAACGGCGGTCGCGCTACTCAGTAAACGCTGTAAATACCACGTTCCATTTGACGGTCGGAACACGGAAACATCGGCGCGTCCGTCGCCGTCGTAATCGAACGGTTTCGGCAAAGTGCGTTCAGCCGTCTGGCGTTCATAAGCTCCGATGTCTGCGCGAACCGTTCCGTTAATCGCCGTCGGACGCGCCGCGCCGCGCTGATCGGTCGCCGTCGGATTTGCCGGATCGCCCGCGTCAATCGCCGCGCTGTTGCGGCGGAGAGCGTGAGTTTTAGTCGCGCCGCCATTATCGCGCAGGATGATGTCGAGAAACGGGTCAACGCCGGTGATATTTCCCGTCGTCGTGCCGGTGATGGTTGCGCCGGTCGTGTTTTCTATCAAATTGTAACCTTGCGAAACGACTGCGCCTAAAATATCGGGCGACGTGCCGCCGTTGGCGAGGTTGTCGGCAAATATTGAATTACGGAGATTGACAGGATCAGTCGAATTGGCACGAATAACGCCGCCGCCATTGACGGCTGCCGTATTGCCAACGACGGTCGAACTTACGATGTTCGTAACGCCCGCCGTATAAATGCCGCCGCCGGTGCGTCCCGCCGTATTTCCGCTGACTGTAACATTCGTGAGCGTCGTCGGCAATACGGCATTGCTCCTGACTTCGATCCCGCCGCCGTTGCCGTTTGTGCCGGTCGCACCGGCGTTCGCCCGATTGCCGTTGATGGTCGAACCGGAAATCGTCGCCGAACTCGTTGACAGATGAATCCCGCCACCGCCGCCGTTTGTGTCGCTGTCGGAATTGGCGGTGTTGTTTGAAACGGTCGAATCGGTGATGTTGAGAACCGATCCGGCAGGGGCAGCGTTCGCTTGATAATAGATGCCGCCGCCGTTAGCTGCCGTGGAATTTTCGCTGATTACCGAATTGTTAATCGTTAGCTGACCGAAGCCGATAATGGCTCCGCCGTTGGCAAATGCCGCAGTCGTCGAATTGCCGGTAAAAGTCGAACCGCTGATGGTCATCACTTGATCGGTCGAGATTGCGCCGCCGCCGCCGTTGCCCACCGCAGAATTATTTGTAAAGGTCGAATTCGTAATCGTCATCGTTCCGAACCGATTGCGAATCGCGCCGCCGCCGTTGGCACTGGCGGCGATTGTCTGCCGGTTGCCGGTAAAGGTCGAATTCGTAATCGTGACCGTTTCGGCGGCGGTGCTGTTGTAAATCGCGCCGCCGCCGTTGCCGGTCGCGCCGCCGCCGATCATTACGTTGTTCGTGAAAACGCAATTGGTGACGGTCAGCGCGGCAGCGTTGTTGATTGCCCCGGCAAAGCCGCCCGAATTCGTGACGAAGGCGACATTCGTCACGGTCAGCGAACTCCGTGCGCCGGTGTTCGGATTGGCAATGACGGTATCGCTCGACTGTGTGAGCGTCATTCCGCTGAGTGATAAGCCGTGATCGCCATTTCCGGCACGGGCAAATATCCCGGTAGTTCCGCCGCCGCTGACAGTCAGCAGATTCATTCCCGGTCCGTTGATCGTCAAAGTGTCGCCGGCTGCCGGAAAAATTAAAATGCTGCTCGCCAAAGTAATCGTCCGCGCTGTGCTGAACGACGAATCAAAGACAATCGTGTCCGAACCAGTCGCCGCGTTTGAATCCAAAATCGTCTGCCGCAGACTGCCCGCGCCGGTGTTATTGATATTCGTCACGGTAAAGGTCGCCGCCGTAGCGTTGATCGCCGAGATTGCCAAAATAAACACGGCAATCGTCAAAGAATTTCTAAAGTATTTCGTTTTTGTATTCATTTTTTTTCTCCACCAAGCCAGACCGGATTTTCGCTGTCGTTGATATATGTGCAGAAAGTTTTGCAGAAATGCCAAAATAATTTGGAGAATATTTTTTTTCCGCGAAAGTTCAGCTAGAATGTGGATAACAAATTTCCCGAATTATTTATGGACGAATCGCAACCTTCGGAAATCACTCGGATTCTGCAAGACTGGAACGACGGTAATGAAGAGGCGAAAGCACGTCTGGTGCCGTTTGTTTATAATCAACTGCGGCGGCAAGCCGGTTTCCTGATGTCTCGGGAACGCGCCGACCACACCTTACAGCCGACAGCACTCGTCCACGAAGCGTTTATCAGGTTGAGCGAAGAAACGGGCATCGAATGGAAAAATCGCAGCCATTTTTACGGCATCGCTTCCAATATAATGCGGCAGATTTTGATTCAGCACGCGCGCCGGTACGCCGCCGAAAAACGCGGGAGCAATCAGGCTCATTTCTCGATTCACGACACGCAGATTCCCATCACCGAACGCGCCGACTCGATCATCGCGCTGGACGAGGCTTTGGAAAGGCTCGCCGAAATTGACCGGCAACAGGCAAACGTCGTCGAAATGCGCTTTTTCGGCGGCTTTGATAACGAAGAAATTGCCGAAGCGTTGAACATTTCCGTCAGAACCGTCGTGCGCGTCTGGCAGGCGGCAAAATTCTGGCTGTATCGTGAATTGAATCAAAAACAATCGCCGTGAAAAACAATTTGTCGTTTTTTTTAGTTTGATTGCACATATAATTTCAGCGTTCAGAGTAACGGCTTCATCCGTGAACCAGCCAGCGAAGTGCGGCTGGTTCACGGATGAAGCCGTTACTCTGAACGCTCTCAAAAATATGAAATCGGACAGTTGGAAAAAAATCAGCGAAATTCTGCCGGACTGTTTGGAAATGAATGTTTCCGAACGGCGAAAATATCTGGACGAATTACATCTCAGCCCGGAACTTCGCTCCGAACTCGAAGATTTTTTGGCTTTTGAAACCGAAACCGAAGATTTTATGTCCGCGACGGCTGACGGCGTAACGAAAGATTTTTTTTCGCCGTCTGAAGTTGCTGAAAATCCGCCGGTTGGTCAGATTATCGGCATCTACAAAACCGAAAAAGAAATCGGCTTCGGCGGAATGGGCGCGGTTTATTTAGCGCGCCGAACGGACGGGAAATTCGAGCAGAAAGTGGCGATAAAAATGCTCAAACGTGAGTTTAATGTCGAGAAAATCCGTCAAACCTTCCAACGCGAAAAAGAAATTCTGGCAAAAATTTCACATCCGAACATTGCCCGCCTGCTCGATGCCGGAACGACCGCCGACGGCGTTCCGTATTTGGTAATGGAATACATCGAAGGTGTACCGATTGATAAGTTCTGCGAAAACAATAAATTATCGTTAAATGCACGTCTGAAACTTTTTAACCGCGTCTGCGAAGCCGTGTCTTACGCTCATCAGAATTTGATTATTCACCGCGATTTGAAGCCGTCGAACATTCTCGTTACCGAAAAAGGCGAACCGAAACTGCTCGATTTCGGCATCTCAAAACTGCTCGATGCGGAAGAAGCGACATCAATAACGGCATTCGGCGCGATGACCCCCGAATACGCCTCGCCCGAACAAATCAGAGGCGAAACGGTTTCGACCGCCAGCGATATTTACAGCCTCGGCGTGGTTTTATACAAAATGCTGACCGACTCGCTGCCGTTTGATTTGCGGGGAAAAACCAACGGTGAGCTGTTAAAAGCAGTTAC
>CAXTKJ010000029.1:0-4698 GCA_964244835.1 uncultured Pyrinomonadaceae bacterium | reverse complement strand
ATCCAAAATCCAAAATCCAAAATTAAAAGGCGATATTGACAACATCATTCTCAAATCACTTTCAAAAGAACCCGAACGGCGTTATCAAACGGTGGAACAGTTTGCCGCCGACATCTGGCGATTTATTGACGGATTGCCGATTCTGGCGCGTCCGGCAACGCTCGGTTATCAGGCAATTAAATTTTACGGGCGCAATAAAATTGCGGTGATTGCCGCAATTTTGATTTTTCTCAGTTTGATTACGGGGATTGGCGTGGCGATTCGACAGACGAATTTTGCACGCGAACAGGCGCGGCTGTCGGCAATCGAAACCGACCGCGCCAAAACCGAAGAGGAAAGGGCAAAAAAAATCAGCCAATTTATGTTCAAAGTCATTTCTTACGCCAATCCCGCGTGGTATGCCGAAGGCGCGAAATATGACGGCAATGCGCGGGTGATTGATGTTTTGGACGATTTGAGCGACAAAATTAACGTGGAGTTTGCAGGTCAAGCCGACGTTCAAGCCGAACTTCATCATAAATTTTCCGAAGTTTATATTTTCGTCGCCCAGAACGAAAGCGATTCGGCGCGGGCGGCGAAATTCACGCAAAAACGAAATTTTCACGCGCTCCGGGCGTTAGAGTTGAGAAAACAATTTTACGGGACGCGGCACGAACTCGTCGCTAAAGATTTATTTTATGCCTATTACATTGTCGGGAAAGACGACCGCGAACAAGCCGAATTACTGGCTGACGCGATTGCAATGATGAGGGAAACAAATCCGAAAAATCTGAATTTGCCGTATATGTTCGAGGCTTACGCGGCATCTTTGATTTTGCCTGAACTTGAGGCGCGGCACGAAATCTATCAAAAAGCGGCGCGTCCGGCGACCTCCGAAAATAAATACGCGATTGCCGAAAGATATTTGCGCGAGGCTCTGCCAATTTTTCGTTTTCACTACCAGGAAGATAATTCTGCTGTTTTTTCAAATGAATGCGGTCTTGCCTACGCTTTGGCGATGCAGGAAAATCGGAAGGATTTTGATGAACATTACAGCATTTGCAGGCAAGCCGAAGAAAAATTTAAAGACACGAAGTTATCTGAACCTTTTAGAAAAAAAGTCGAATTGATTGAACAAGTTTTAGCTGACAAAACCGGATTGAAATGAGTTTATTGCAACAGCGAACACAGAGTTTGTTCAAAAGGCTTCATCTCGAATGAAAAACACTTTTTGTCTGCGGATAAAATGGAAAACCGCCGGATGCGACAACCGGCGGTTTTCCGTTTTGCAGTTTGAGTGGTGAACTATCTGACGAAAGCATTGGGAATCGGCTTATCGTCGTTCGCTCCGAAAAAGATTCCGGTGAATCCGCTCGTCGTGCGGTTCAGATACCAGTTGCCGTTTCTCACGACCGCGAGGTCGGCGCGTCCGTCGCCGTCATAATCTGCCGCCACCGGAATATCAGTTCCTAAGCCGAACGTGATGCCCGTAAATCCGGCACTCGATTGCTGCAAATACCACGCCCCGTTTGACGGACGGAACACGGCGACATCCGCTTTGCCGTCGCCGTCGTAATCAGCCGGAACGGTTTTGTCGTTGCCGTCGCCGAACGCGAATCCCGTGAATCCTAACTGCGAACGCAGAATATACCAGGTTCCCGCACGGTTGACCGCGATGTCGGTTTTGCCGTCGCCGTCGTAATCCGCCGGAACGAGTCGGTCGGTAGAGATGCCGAACGGAGTACCGATAAAACCCTGCGTCGAACGCTGAATATACCAGTAGCCGTTCGATGGTCGAAACACCGCTAAATCCGCTCTGTTGTCGCCGTCGTAATCGCCGGGGACGGGAACGTCGCCCGCTTGTCCGAACGGAGTTCCGGTAAAGCCCGCGCTCGATTGCAGCAGATACCAGTAACCGTTCGACGGGCGAAACACGGCGACATCGGTTTTGCCGTCGCCGTCATAATCCGCCGGGACGAGAATATCGGAAGCGAACCCGAACGCCGTGCCGGTAAATCCGGCGGTTGACTGGAGCAGATACCACGCGCCGTTCGACGGGCGAAAGACGGAAATGTCCGCTTTGCAGTCGCCGTCGAAGTCGAACGGTTCGGCGGCGATGATGTCGGTCAGACGACGTTCATACGCGCCGATGTCGGAGCGCGAAGTGCCGTTGCCGTCACCGTCCTGCGGGCGCGAAACGCCGCGCTGGTCGGTCGCCGGAAAAGTCGTCGGGTCGCCCGCGTCAATCGCCTGGCTGCACGGACGCAGCGCGTAAGTTAAAGTTGCGCCGCCGTTGTTTCGCAGAACTTTATCGAGTTTCGGGTCAACGCCCGTGATGTTGCTGGCTGTTTCACCGTCAATCGTCGCTCCCGTCGTGTTTCTAATCAGGTTAAAGCCGTTCGAGTTATAAGAACCGCTGACATCGGGAGCAGAGCCGTTGGCGGTATTGTTGGCAAAGATCGAACTTCTCAGATTGACGACCACATCAACGGTCGTGTCCAACCGGC
Source organism: uncultured Pyrinomonadaceae bacterium (assembly GCA_964244835.1). GTDB lineage: Bacteria > Acidobacteriota > Blastocatellia > Pyrinomonadales > Pyrinomonadaceae. Next base: position 2,212 of record CAXTKJ010000029.1, on the reverse strand, counting down.
TGAGACCGCCGCCGCGTCCGCCCGTCGAGTTATTGACGATGGTCGAATTGGTGATGTTATGGACGATTTGAGTAGTGCCGACTCTGTTAATCAGAACGCCGCCGCCGGTTTGACTGGCAACCGCTCCCAACATCGTCGAGTTGCCGCTGACGGTGGAATTAGTCAAAGTTAAGGCGTTTTGTGTCCAGATGCCGCCGCCTTGAAATATGGTGGTGTTGCCGCTGACAGTGGAATTGGTCACGGTTAAGGTTCTGGTGCCGCCGGTGTTTCCCGCATAAATACCGCCGCCGTTGCCCGTTCCTGCCCGGAATCCGCCAACCCGATTGCCGCTGATGGTCGAGGCGGTAATACTCGCCGAACTGTCGGCAATACTAATACCGCCGCCGCCGACACCGTTGCCGATATTCTGGGTTCCCGATAAATTATTGGAATTAGCGATATTGTTCGAGAGGGTCGAGCCGGTGATAACGAGACCGCCGGAAATTACATCATAAATCCCGCCGCCGCTGTCGGTCGCCGAATTGCCGGTGATAGTTGAATTGGTGATTGTCAAAACACCGCCTTGTTGATGAAAGATACCGCCGCCTCTCTCACTGGTGACGGTGTTATTACTGATAACTGAATTGTTAATCCCCACCGGACTACTTACAAGAATATACATTCCTCCGGCAGCGCCTACGGATGTATTTCCGGTGATGGTCGAATTGTTGATTTGTGTCGGTATGACGGAACCCGTGATAATCATTCCGCCGCCGCCGATGATTCCGCCGCCGGTTCCTGATTGGGCGGTGTTATTGCTGACGGTGGTATTGGTCAGCGTCAGCGGAGAAACGATGCCGCCGCTGCTTTCTATGTGAAGACCGCCGCCGAAATTCGCCGCGTTACTTGTGATCGTCGAATTCGTAATGGTTAAACTGCTCGACGTGCTGAAAATTCCGCCGCCGCCCTGTGTCGCCGAGTTTCCGGTAACGACCAGATTGTCGAGCGTGACGACGGCATTGCTGATAAACATCGCACCGCCGTTGCCCGACGAAGTTCCGGTCGTTCCGTTGCCCTGCGTCAATCTCATTCCGCTGATATTGACTGTTTCCGACGGCAGAATCTCGAAGACGCGAATCGCGCCGCCGCCGCTGACGGTCAGCAGATTCGCGCCCGGTCCCGTGATCGTCAAACTCGTATTGTCCGGGGAATCAATCTGCAAAGATGCCGTTAAAGTAATCGTCTGCGCCGTGTTAAACGACGCATCGAAGACAATCGTGTCCGCGCCCGCCGCCGCGTTCGCGCTGATTACTGCCTGCCGCAGGCTGCCCGTCCCGCTGGCGTTCGCGTTCGTTACCGTAAATGTCGCCGCCGCCGCGTTAATCGCCGCGACGGTTAAGATCAAAAAGGCAGTCGCCAAAGTTTTTTCAAATGTTTTTCTCATTGTAGTTCTCCTTCGTTTAATTAAAAGTCAGTGATAGATTTTCGTTTCCACTCGTATATGCGAAAAAGTTTGAAAAAGTCAGCCAGATTAAATTAAAAAGTTTTTGACGGCGCGTAAAAAAGAGGCATCTAGTAATTTGAAACTACTCAACACCTCTTTTTTATTTCGCGGTAAAGTCTACGGCTATGGTTTCGGAACAGTTTTCCTGCCACTTTTGTATTCGGATTTGCGCGTGCCGCCCGCCATTTCGTATTCGTCGCTGTCGAAGCCGAATTTTACGCCGACTGATTTCAGTGAACGCTCGCTGTAAGTTTTTAAATCTTTCAATTTAGCTTTGTGCGCGTTCAGCAGTTGGTCGGTGGTCGAAAGCGATTCGTTATAAGCCATCAGCGAAGCGCGGGTTTCATCAATCAACGCTTTATATGCGGCGTTGGTCAGACCGTTGCCCAAGTCGAGCGTTTTGTCAATCGAAGTTTGTCCCGCCAGACGCATATCCGCCTGTAAAATATCTCTGCCTTCCTGTTTTTGACGTGCCATAATGTTTTGTTTTTCACTCCTTTGCTTTTTATTTTTTAACTAACCGGAACGCCGCTCGAATAACATTCGGCGCGAAGCGATTCAAGCTACTATAAATGATAAGTCCGGCACTTGTAAATGAAGTTTTAGGCACTATGTATTAAGTTCAAGGGTTTGTGTATCGAGTTTTTACGTTTGTGTATCAAGTTTTTATTTGTGTGTATCGAGTTTTTACTGGCGTGTATCGAGTTTTTACTGGCGTGTATCGAGTTT
>CAXTKJ010000028.1:53495-55245 GCA_964244835.1 uncultured Pyrinomonadaceae bacterium | reverse complement strand
TCTTGTCCTTGTCGTTTTGGTAGTCATTTTCTTTCTTATTTGTAGTTAATTGGAGTTTATTAGCAGTAATCTGAAATTAACGAGGTATGAATTAACAGATAACTTTGATAAAGCCTTCCTGAATATCAGTTGCGTTCAATATTGGAAATAGTTGTATGGATTAAGCCGTGGTGCAAATAAAGCCTTTAAGCCTTTCAGCTTCTTAAAAACCCTACAGAGTTAATCGGGAATGTTTCATTATTATCTATCTAAACGAATAAATCAACCGAAATTTTAAAAAATATTTTTCTGCTGTTTATTTCTGCAAAGAATTTCCGATTTCGCGCCAGAGTTCTTCCCTACCCTTTCCCGTCGTCGCGGAATACGCGATGATTTTACTTTCCGGCAAAACTTTTTCGATTTCTTCGATGCTCGTTTTCAACTTATTGTTGGAAAGTTTATCGGCTTTGGTCGCCACGACGAGATGATTTTTGCCGTGATAAAAGAGCCATTCGTTTAATTGTTTGTCGAGCGTCGTCGGCTGATGGCGCGAGTCAATCAGCTGAATCGAAAGCACTAACTCTTCGCGTTTCGCCAGATAATCTTCCGCCATTTTCCCCCAATCCTGCCGCATCGTTTTGGAAACCTTGGCGTAACCGTAACCGGGCAAATCGGTAAAATAAAACGCTTCGTTGACGAGAAAAAAGTTAATGCTCTGCGTTCGCCCCGGCGTGTTCGATGTCCGCGCCAAACCTTTGCGCTGTAAAAGCGAATTCAGCAAACTCGATTTGCCGACGTTCGAGCGTCCGAGAAAAGCGATTTCCGGCAAGCCGTCGGTCGTCCAGTGCGATTCGTTGAACGCGCTTTTGACGAAATCGGCGGAAGTAATTTTCATATTCGTTAATCGTAAAGCGTAAAGCGTAAATCGCCAAAGTGCGTTCCGACAAGATTTGACGATTTCGGTTAAAATAAAGCCGATGACCGTAACGGAAAAAATTGAATTCTTCATCAAAAATCTTCCCGACGCGGACGGTGCGCGGCGATTTTATTCATCGCTCATCGAAAAATTTCCCGCCGAGGAAAAAAAGCTCGCTAAAAACGAAGGCTTATTATCCGACGTTTTAACGCTCGCCGCTTTTTCGCCCTTGCTGGCAACGACGATTCTGCAAAATAAAAGTTATCTGGCGTGGCTCGACCGCCAGCGCATTTCGACGAAGGTTCGTGATAAGGAAGAACTTTTAGAATCGCTCGAAAGATTTGCGCTGATGAATTCGACGCTCGACGCGAATGTTTTACTGGCGCGTTTTCGCCGCCGCGAACTGCTTCGGATTTATCTGCGCGACATTCGCAATCTCGGAACAATCGCTGAAATAACCGAAGAAATTTCCCATCTGGCAGACGCGATTTTGGAATACGCGCTGCGGCAAGCCAGACAGGAACTCGACAACCGTTACGGCGCGCCGCTCGAAACCGACGAAAAAGGGCGTGTCCGGCAAGCGAAATTCTGCGTCGTCGCGCTCGGCAAACTCGGCTCGAACGAACTCAATTACGCTTCGGATATTGATCTGCTTTTTCTCTATTCAAACGACGGCACGACCGCCGGAAACGGTTCGCGTGAGGCGGTTACGAACCGCGAATACTTTATCAAACTCGCCGAATTTATTACGAAAATCATCGGTGAAAAAACCGGCGAAGGCGCGGCGTACCGCGTTGACCTGCGCCTGCGCCCGCACGGTCGCGTCGGTGCGTTGGCGATTTCGCTCGACGATGC
>CAXTKJ010000028.1:0-53485 GCA_964244835.1 uncultured Pyrinomonadaceae bacterium | reverse complement strand
TTCACCTGGCGACACTCGACCTGCGGCAGCACGCCGACGTGCATCACGCGGTGCTCGCGCTGGGACTCGACGATCCGCAGTGGACGAAGCGCAGCCCGGCCGAGCGACACAGCACGCTGGTGCAGGTGCTCGAGCGAGACTCGGGTCCGCGTGCGGAACTCGACGCACTGGGCAAGCGCACGCTTGCCGTATTCGACGCGGCGCTGCAGGGTCGCCATCGCTATGGCGACGATGCCGTCGGCTATTATCAAACGACGGCGCGAAGCTGGGAGCGACAGGTTTTGATTCGCTCGCGGGCGTGTGCGGGCGACGCGAAAATCTTTCAGACGTTTTTCAAACGAGTCGAAGCGAACGTCTTTTCAGAAACCGAAACCGTCGAAAACGCGCTGTCGAATGTGCGGCTTTCAAAAGAAAAAATCAATCTCGAAAAAACCTCCGGCGAAAACTTCAACGTCAAATTAGGCAAAGGCGGCATCCGCGAAATCGAATTTATCGCGCAGGCTCTCCAACTCGCGCACGGCGGACGCGACGAATGGCTGCGAGCCGCGCACACCTTAATCAGCCTTTCGCGCCTCGCCGACCGCCGTCATATTTCCGACGCGGAATTAACCGCGCTGTTCGACGCTTACGAATTCCTGCGCCGTCTCGAACATCGTCTGCAAATGGAAAACGGCTTGCAAACGCACACGCTCCCGAACGATTCGGAAAAGCGTCTTTTGTTGGCACAGCGAATGAATTGCACCGATTCGGATGATTTCGAGAAAACGCTGGCGCGGCACACGGCAAACGTCCAGAGAATTTTTCAGCGCGTTTTCGACGAAAAGAATTTCACGTGGAAAGTCGAGGAGACTCCTAAAAATTCCGGTCAAATTTCACCGTCCGCCGAACGCGAAATGAACACGATTTTCTCGTCGCTGGAAAAGTCCGATGTGGTAATTGCGGCGGACGGAGAGCTTATGAAAACGACGCGCCTCATTTCGGAAACGTCCGCCCATTTCGCGGAAATGCTCGCCGCCAACCCGAACTTGATAAAAAATCTGCCGTCGCCGGTTGATGAATTTTCCGAATCTGATTATCAGGCGGAATTTATAAAAGGAATTGAAAAACAGACGAGTTTCAAAAATGATCTCGCCGTTCTGCGAAAAACGTGGTCGCGGTTTCTGATGGAAATCGCCGCCTTCGACATCTTCGGCAAACTGTCGCGGCAAGCATCGAAACGACTCCAAACAAAATTAGCTGAAGCCAGCATCGAAGCCGCGCTTTTGATTACAAAACGCGAACTCGAACGACGGTTTTCAATCGCGCTCAATCAAAACCTGTTCGCCGTTCTTGGCTTGGGAAAACTCGGCGGCGGCGGAATGGATTACGGTTCGGATTTGGATTTGGTGATGATTTATGAAGTAGTCCTGAATCCTGAGTCCAAAGTCCTGAGTCAAGAAGAAGCACTCACCACTCACCACTCACCACTCACCACTATCACCGCTCGCGCCGTCGAAATTTTCGTCACCGCTTTATCGAGTTTGACCTGCGACGGTTCGCTCTACCGCGTTGATTTGCGGCTGCGACCTGACGGCAAAAACGGCGCGACATCAATCAGTAAAACGGCTTTTCTTAATTATCTGGAAACGCGGTCGGCGATGTGGGAATGGCTCGCTTACGTCAAACTGCGCGGCGCGGCGGGCGATGTTCATTTGGCAATAGAAACCGAAACGGAAGCCAGAAGAATCATCCACGCCAACGCGCAAAAACTCTCGACTCTCGACTCTCGACTCTCGACCTTGCGAGAAGAAACGCTCCGCATCAGAACGCGGCTCGAAGCGGAAAAATCGAACAGTCGAACGGGCAAGGAAATAGACATCAAATTCGGCGCGGGTGGAATGCTCGACGTTTATTTCGCTGTCCGTTTTTTGCAGCTGCGCGACGATGTGCCGGACGACGCGGAAAATCGTTCGACTGCGCTGACTCTCGAAAAACTGCGTGAAAACGGTTCTTTAGCAGGCGAAGATTTTCAAAGTTTTTACGACGGCTATGAGTTTCTCACCGAACTCGACCATCAACTGCGCCTGACCGTCGGGCGTTCGAGCAAAATCCCGCTCGCCAATCAGAAGGTTCTGGAAATAATCGCTCGAAGAATGAATTTAGATTCCGTCAGCGATTTGTTTGAACGCCTGACCGTTCACCGACTGAACATTCGTGCGGCATTCGATAATGTTTTGAAAGAACGAGTATGACACTTGCGAAAAGTGTCATACTGCTGCCAAAGGCGGGCAATTTAAGTGCTTATAATTTTATTTTGACCTTCTAAAAATATCTTTCTACGAGTAAAAATGAAGTTACATCTACCGCTTAAAGTTCTATTTTTTATTTGCGCCTGCGCCGCGTTCCAAACCGTCGCGGCGCAGACGAACGCCGCCGAAATTTTAACCAACGAAGATGTCGTTTTGATGTCGCAAAGCAATCTTGCCGACAATCTAGTCGTTGATAAAATCAAAGAATCGAAGGGCGCGTTCGACGTTTCGGTCGCCGGTTTAGTCAACTTAAAAAAGGCAAACGTGAGCGATGAAGTCGTCGCCGCGATGATGGAAAAAAGCCGCGCCTTGCGTGATAAATCTGCGACGGGCGCGAATACTCAAACCGCTGACGGAAGTCAGCCGATCATCGAATCCGTTCCGACCGTCGTCAAAAATCCGGCGGAGGCTCTGCGTTCGGCGAAAACTTTAGCCATCGAAAAATCGAGCGTCAACCCGTCGCGGCAGTCGCTCGAAAAAGAGCTTTTAAAACGCAAAGACTGGCAGAAATTAAATCTGAATCTGGTACGCTACCGCGAAGGCGCAGATTTGCGCGTCGAGATCGGTTTCGTGCCGCTTTCGCTCATTACACACCGCTACGTTTTTCGCGTTTATGACAATCGCAGCGGCACGATCATCGCCGCCGGCGAGACGACTTCGTGGGGCAGTCTGGCGAAAAATCTGGCGCGGGAAATTGCCAAAAAATTAAATGCCGTTTGAATACAAATCTTAGAGCAGATTCGGGCTTTGTATATGGTTTTTTTGAAGGCAGAAACCCGCGCGTGAGCAAGGGTGTCTCAACCGGAACTTCTGCACCCTTGCTCACGCGCGGGTTTCTGCCCCGAACACAATCTTAAATTTGCTCTAAATTCCAAATTCGGGGTTTGAAATAACTGAAAATAATGAAAAAGATTTTACCACTCGCTTTGACGTTTCTGTTGCTGCAAAATTTGTTTTGCTTCGTGCTGTCGCCGCTTAAAGTCGCGGCGCAAACCGCTTCCAATCTACCAACCGAGCCGCCGAAAGAACCTTTGAAATTCGGTTTGCCGGATGGAACGCCCGTGAAACTGCGGACGACGCGCAATTTATCTTCAGGCACGGAGCAGACCGGCGCGACGGTTGATTTTGAAGTTCTCGAAGATGTCAAAATCGGCGACCAAATCATCATATTGCGCGGCGGCACGGCACTCGGCACAGTAACGCGCAGCAAGCCGAAAGGTCGTTTGGGAAGCGGCGGCAAACTCGACATCACGGTTGATTCGGTGCGGCTCGCGTCCGGCGAAAAAGCGGCTTTGCGCGCGGCGAAAACCACTAGAGGCAGAGACAACACCGGCGCGATGACCGCCGGTATCGTCGCCAGCGGAATTTTATTTTTCCCGGCGGCTCCGTTCTTTTTATTTATAAAAGGCAAAGACATTACGATTCCGAAAGGAACGGAGATAACCGCCTATATTAATGGGGATACGGCACTTGATCCGGGAAAATTCACGCCTGTTCAAACCGCCGAATCGTCAAATTCAAATGCCGCCGATTGGTCGAAAATCTCGATTAAATCCACACCGGACGGCGCGGAAATTATGGTTGACGGCAAGTTTGCCGGAAGCACGCCTTCAACTTTGCAGATCAAATCCGGCGAACATATGATCTCCGTCAAAAAAGATGGTTATAATTTGTGGGAACGGACGATGACGATTACAGCCGGAAGCAGTATCACGCTCGATGCCGCGCTGGAAAAAATTCAGTAGATATTTTTGCAGAAACACGAACGAAGTAAATGCGCTGAAAATTTCGGCGCATTTACTTCGTTCGTGTTTCTGCATTTTTTGCATAATCCTTATACTTATAAAGTATGCACCAGACCGATTTACATATAACCGACGAAATCAAACTTTATTACGATTTATTCATTCCTGAAAATCATACAAAACCTGCGCCGTTATTGATCGCGGTTCACGGTTACGGGGCGCATAAGCGTTATATGATGCGCGAGGCGCAGATAATCGCGCCGGACGATTTCGCGGTCGTTTCGATTCAGGCTCCGCACCAGCATTTTCGTCCGACCGGCGACGGTTATAAAGTCGGCTTCGGCTGGCTGACCGATTTTAAATCGGAAGAATCGGTTAGAATTCACCAGAATTTCATTCTGCAGATTATCAAAAAATTGGCGGGCGAAAACGTGATTGACGAACGGCAGGTTTATCTGTTCGGGTTTTCGCAAGCCTGTGCGCTGAACTTTCGTTTTGCGCTGACTTACCCGGAAAAAATCAAAGGCATCGTCGGCATCAGCGGCGGCATTCCTTCGGATTTGGAAACGAATGAAGTTTATCAAAAATTAAACGCCGACGTTTTGTATCTTTACGGCGACGACGACGAGTTTTACCCGCTCGAAAAATTTCAAACTTACCAGGAAAGACTGCAAAAATTCGCGCCGAATCTCCAAACGAAACGCTATTCGGCAAAGCACGTCATCACCGACGAGATGCGCGAAGATATAAAACAATGGCTGAAGCATCAGAACCGCGAGCGTTAGCGACCGGCTTAATTTTGGGGAGGCAGACGGCAGCGGCAGAGAGCAGCCGCTTCGCCGGACGAAACTTGCCTGCCGACCGCCGCTGCCAACCGCCCACCTGCCATAACCCAGTCGCTAACGCTCGCGGTTCTGACTTATTTGAGTTTTCTAATTTCGATTTGGTCCTGAATTTCGGCGGGCAAAGTTAGTTTCAGAGTAGTTTCGCCCGCTTCGTTTTTGACGCTTTCGACGCGCAAATCTTCGGGTTTTAAAGATTCGATGATTGAACGCCCGCCGAATAAAATTACTGAGGCTCGTTTGTTTTCCGCCTGAACGGGAACGACGAACAGGCGTTCGATGCGTTTTTCGCCGACGCGAAAGGCGACATCAACCGCCGTGTCGAGCAGCGTGATTTTCGGATTGATGACGTTTAAGGCGACCTGCCGAACAGTGAAATCGGCATCGCGGTTTTCGAGATTGATTTTTTCCGTCGAAACAAAATCAAGCGTTCTGACGAAACTTTCCGGTCCGCGTACACGCACTTTGAGCGGTGAAACAGTCTCACTATAAATTTCGTAGTTTTCGGCGATGCTGCCTTCCGTTTCGGCTTTGACGGTGATGTCGCGTTCTTCGACTCTTTCCAGTTTGACGGCGATTTTGTTCGGCTGGATTTCTTCGAGTTTGAAACCGTTCGGCAATTCGACATTGACGTTTTCCGGCGTAATCTGCACGGCGCGGTCGCCCGCCGCGATGTCTGATAAGTCGAGCGACACAACCAAGTTACGCGAATTCAGGTGTTCTAATTTTCCTTCATCGCCAAGAATGATCAGATCAACTTCCTGAACGGGTGAGTTAGTGATTTCGATGTCGTTACCGACGCGAATGATTAATGGAATGTTGCGGAATCGCCCGGTCTTAAGTGTCTTTAGTCCGGTTACGCCGAGCCACAGCGCAACGGTAATCACCATTGCCAAAACCTTTATCAGCCAATCGTCAAGAAAAATACGCCGCAACAGCCGCCGAAAAGTAATTTGGCGGTCGTCAAGAGGAAATATTTTTTCTATCGGAAAAGGCATCTATCAAAAATTTAGCATTTAAGATTGCAAATTGAAATTCGTTTTTTGATTATCAGTCAATGAAAGACTTTCCAAACGCTTCAAATAGCCTTTCCGAACAGTCGGATGAAGTATTTGTTTGATCGGATGACTCATTCGGGTGATTAAATGCTTTATCGGAGCAGTCGGATAAGCTATCTGACCACTCGGATGTTATGTCCGAGTGGTCAGATAGCTTATCCGAGTGGTCAGATAGCTTATCCGAGCAGTCAGATAGCTTATCCGACCACTCAGATAAGCTATTTCAAGACTGTTTATTCTTAAAATTAAACGACGGTGATTTCCGTTTCCGATTCCTTCATCGTTTTTGTCGTATCGCGCTTCGTTTCGGCGACGGGAATGTCCATCGCGCTGAGCAGCAGTCCGCGCAAAGCGTTCGTGTCGAGATTGCGCCTGACCGTGCCGCCTTCGACAAAAGTTATCAAGCCGGTTTCTTCGGAAACGACGATGGAAATTGCGTCCGAGCCTTCGGTTACGCCGATGGCGGCGCGGTGGCGCGTTCCGAGTTCGCGCGAAATTCCGGGATTTTTCGTCAGCGGCAGAAAAACCGAAGCGGCGGCGATGCGTTCGTTTTGAATGACGACTGCGCCATCGTGCAGCGGCGTTGCCGGATTGAAGATCGTAACGAGCAGATCGTAGGTGATTTTCGCATCGAGCGCGACTCCGGTATCAATCAAATTTCGCAAGCCGACGTTGCGCTCGACGACGATTAACGCGCCCGTTTTTTCCGACGAAAGCGTCGTCGCCGCCAGAACTATCTCGTCGTAAATCGAATCGCCGAGCTGTCCGCGCTGTCTTCTCAGAACCGGAAATCGCAGGCGGTTGCCGAAATAAATCAGAGCCTGCCGGATTTCCGACTGAAACAAAACGATAATCGTAAAACCGATATACGGCACGGCTGACAACAGCACGAATTCGAGCGTCGCCAAGTCCTGCGAAACGGCGAACCAATACAAAAGCGCGAGCAAAACCATCCCGACCAAAGTCGGCACGGCGCGTGTCCCGCGAAAAAGTTTCAGCACGACATAGACAATCCCAAAGACCAGCGCGATGTCAATCACGCTCTTCAAAGTCGGAAGATATTCGTTGGTTATCGTCAGCATTCTCGCCTAAAATCGTCGTTTTTCGTTTCAAGCATATCATAGCAAACTTTATTTGATTTATTCCTCGCCTTTTGATGATGTTGGAAATTTATTAAAGGCTTTGGAACTAATTTCGGACATAAATATTCGTTAGTAATTGTTACAAGTTTATTTAGTCTATTGAAAAACTGTTGACAAGAAAATTTTTAGCTGTTACTGTTTAGCCACTCGAAAGTTAAAGCAAAAATTTTTGTCGTTTAAGAAATTTGACAATAATATGCACTCACTTTTTTCACAGGGAATTACTCTCACACCAAATCATACAAATGGTACTGTGAAGTATTTTTCAACACGGAAAAGTGGGATTCCATTCAGGAATAATTTTCGTATTAATAATATTTTCAAATGAAAAAGACCTGCTTGTTATCTGAAACATAACAAGCAGGTCTTTTTCGTTTTCACGTCTCCGCCATATTTCGGGCATTGATGCGCGTAACTAACAAAAGCATCATAGCGCAAATACGGCGAAGGCTCAACCTAAATCAGAGACTAAAGACCGTGAGCGATTTTTCATAAAAATTTACCCGATAAACCGTCTTTCGTTTCTCCACCATCACCTATTAAGGAGTTAGGAGAATGAAAAATAAAAATACCATTGCGATAGTTTTACTATTAACTATTGCCGTAACCGCTTTGGCTTTCGGAAGCCTATCATCAACCACGAGTGGACTGTTTAACTTTACGCCTAAAGTGCAGGCGCAAACAGCACCTCAAATTTCATCTCAGGTTCTTTACGACCAAGTTTTCCGTCTGGTAATTTCTTTCAAGAAAAAGGCGGAATTACAAGAACAAAACGGCGAAAATCCTACGTCGTTTCTCAATTACTTCAAAGAAGAAGCTCAACTAAATAACCAAGAAAATGAAATTCTTCAGCAAGTAGCAGCCGAGTTCATACAAGAAGTGCAGCCCATTGACGCGCAAGCCAATGCCGCGATTGCTAAATTCAGAAATCCTCCAGGCAGACAATCGCCGCCGCCGATTAAAGAACTAAGCGACCTACAAGAAGAAAGAGATAATTTAGCTGTATTTTACCGCAACCGGCTCGATGAATTGCTGGGAAGCAGTAAATTCGGTGAACTTAACAACTTTGTTCAAGGTCCTTTCGCGTCCAATTTTCAACCGTTTGAAATACCAACAAACTAATCAGGAGGTTAAAAAATTATGAAAAAGTTACTTTTTGTATGCACGATGACTTTGGTTTGGGGCTTTGGAATTATGCTTTCCGAAGCAAATGCCCAAGGTGGTATTATTTATGGCGGATCTCTGACAACTCTCAATAATTCGGCACACAATGTTGAAGGTTACTCCATTTCGTATTTGAATTATATAGCGGCACTCTACTACGATCCGGCGGTTCAAGGCGACCTTTACCGGACGGATAATCTTGAGACATTTTTGGATTCTGATTATGATGTAGGTTATGCGGACATTATAGATGCGGAAGTTTTTCTTTTCACGACCAATTACGTCGGCGGAAAAACGTACTGCACCGGGGGTCAGCATTTCATTGTAAATTACTCGACAGGTGTTCGGACATACAAGGGATCATCTATTAACTGTAAAACGATTCCTTTTCCGTCAACCCCAACGCCCACACAAACGCCGACGGCTACGCCGACTCCGGCAATCACGCCAACACCTTCTCCTACACCTTGTCCGCCGGGTATTGATGCAGTCTGCCAAGAAACGATTATATCGGTTCACATATCGCCGGAAATACTAAAACCTGTTGACACTATCGGGGGAAATAATACGGCAACAGTTTCCGGTTGTTTAATGAACGGAAATACCCCTGTTACTAACCAACAAATATATCTGAAAGTTTATCGTCATCTAGCAGATATGAACACTGGAGGACATATCGAAAGCTATCATCCAGGGAACAGACCCATCGGAAGGATTGAGAAGACTTCGGGTATGACAGGATCAGACGGATGTTTTACCAGCAAATATAAGCCTTCGCATATTGCCGGCGTGGTAACTATCGAAGCCTATCGGTCTGCAAATTTTTATGAATTTAAGCCTCTGTTTGTCGGGGTTCCGAATCTCATAGAACTACCGGCAGGTGAAAATTACAATTTAACCGGGACTACGAATTCGCATCCATCTCCTGTTAATCATTGGGGGAAACAAGCGGCAGTAGATGGTCTCATTGAAACTGCGGACGACTATAAAACTATGTTTTACGGGAGCAATCAAATACCTCAGAACTCTAAACTCGCCTATAACGATATGAGTTTGCCGATGGGCGGTAAATTCGACCTTCATCATAAATGGGAAAATGGTACGTCTCAGCACGGAGAACATCGGGAAGGAATCAATGACGACGTGGGATGTTGCGCGGTTTTGGGGTATGTGCCGACCAATCGTTGGGTAGCACTCAATCGAATATTCTTTGACAGAGGTTCAACCCTAACCAACGATGAAACAGATAATCCAGTCGGACCACACTGGCATCTACGATTTTTGTTCGGCGCACCAAATGTTCTTGCTGAAAGAACACCGCATTCGTTTGTCGAAAACTCTTGGGAAGCAACTATGGACAGATTTGCCACTCAAGAGGAGTGGGAAAATTGGCATACACAGATAGTCGAAGCTAAAGCGCAGGGAACATCGCAGTTATTGGAGAAAGCTAAATTCTTCCAACAATCGCTCATCAGCAAAAGTGAATACGTCGCCCGACATAGAACTGATGCGGAATTTGTCGGCGATGTGTTTTGGTCTCATTTTTTCAGAGACACAACCGCTGCGGAAAGTTTGTATTGGCAAGAGTACCTGCAAAATCGTCCGCCTATAGAAACACAAGCCAGAAAAAGGAGGAATTTGCTTTACCAAATTGAAGCGACCACGGAATTTGAGACAACAATTCTTGGAATTGTTGATTAAACATTACCCCTAAAACCGACATCTGCTCCGCAAAACAGGTGTCGGGCTAAAAGCAAGGCAGGACGACTGCGAGAAATTCGCCTTGCTTTTGACTTTCTATATTTTTTAAGGAGAGCAAAAATATGCGTTATTTATTGATTGGAATCTTACTTTTTCAAATTGCCTGTCATTCCTCCGCCCAGCAAATTACTACTGAAATTAAACAGGAAAAAGCCGAGCGGAAACCGTTTCAAAAAAGTTCGGCGGTCATTAAATCCCCAAAAGAGTATTCGCGTCGAGGCGAGGAAGGCGATAAAGGTTACGACCCGAAACCGCGAGTTGTTTTAATTGATGAGAAGGCAGGAAAATACGAACTGCGATGGGTTGGCTATGACAGAAAGGAGAAGATTATCAAGTATCAAAAAGCCGACGCGCTTGATGCTTTGGTCGAAGCAAGGATTGAGAAAACTGACAAGAATAAATTTACTTACAAATATCTAATAAAAAATCTTCCAAACAGCCCCGCGTATTTCTCTGGCTTCATTGTTCAAACATTAGCAAGCGATGTTAAGGATGAGTCATTTCCAATAGTGAACGATGTCTATACTGGTCATATGGCAAAATTTATTCCCGATTTTAGCGAAGGAACTTGGCGGGATTTTGCCCCGTTGGGTCAAACTTCGCCAAAAATTGAGGCGGGAAAAAGTATTGAATTTAGTTTAGTTTCATCGGCTCTACCCGGCATAGTCGGCTGCCGAGCGACAGGAGGCGATTTAACAATTAAAGGAGTTGGAGAGCATATGCCTTCCGAACTTGAAATGGTGACACCTGGCTACGATGGATTAGCAAAAGGCTATACAATCGGACCAATTGACCGTTTGGCAACTCTAAATAAATCTGAGCGAGCCAAATATATTTTAGAAAATTTACCGAAATTTCAAGAAGCCGGTTGGATGTCGGAAGGCACGGCGAAAATATACGAGACAACTCTTAAACGTGAAGATTTAGCGGGTGCTTTAGTGCAAGCAAAAAAAGACCTTGAAAATGAATTTATTACGAGCGAGGTTTATGACATTATCGAAGGATTAAATCAGTAAAGGTTTTATGGCGCAACTTTTATAAATTTGAATCTTTAACAAAACGGGAAAGTAGTTATGAAAATGAAATCTTTGATAGTAATCGGAATAAGCGCAGTTTTATTGAGCTTGCTTATCTTTATCAGTTTTCTCGAAGAGAATCCGAAAACACAAGCCCAAGAAAAAACAGAGGAAAAAACACGAGAAATCAACTTTTCAACTCCAAAAGATAACGTCTCTCAAATGCGAAACGGCATCGAGCAAAATCCGGGTGCTGTAATGGAATTTAATACGGCTGAAAAAACAGCGCACAGTTTTGTCGAAAGCACTTGGGAAATTCTTGGCAGGTTCGCTACTCAAGAAGAGTGGGAACGGTGGCACGAGCGTCTAGTTCAAGCAAAAGCGGAAGGACAAGCACAATTATTGTCAGAAGCAATAGCACTTGAACAGGAACTCTTCAATTCGGCGGAATACATCGCCCGTCGGAGAACTGATGAAGAGTTTGTCGAAGACGTTTTTGAGTCTCATCTTTTCAGAGGCATATCCAAACGAGAATCCAAATACTGGCAAGAGCATTTGCAAAACATCAAATCTTCCGAAAAATTGACCGAAAAAGAAAGCCGACAGTTATTCTTAAATGACTTTGAAGATTTGCCGGATTTTGTAGCGGTTGTTAATAATCTAGTTGATGAAGTTGCGCCACCTGAGCCGATAATAATCCTTACACCGTAACGAGAATAGTTAAAACCATAGAATTAGTGGTAAAAGAAGTATGAACTTCCATAATATGCGAAAATAAGGGAAAAATTGACGGGCAAGGTTCGTAACATCATCGAAGGTTTGAATCAATAAAGTTTTACCGCTTGATTTTTTTCCCGTGCAGAAAGCCGACGAGATTTCCCTGCTCGTCAATCACGCCGAGCGCGTTGATGCCGTTTTCAGTCATCAACGCATTGGCTTCGGCGATCAAAGCGTCGGTTTCGATAAAATAATCGGGCGTGATCGGACGCATTATTTCCTGCGCTTTCGTCGTGCGCCATTCTTCACGCGGCAGATTTTTCAAATCTTCCAAAATCAGCATTCCGTAAAGCTGTCTGTTTTTGGCGACGGGAAAAATCGTCTGGCGGTGCAGGGACAAAATTCGGTCAACGAAATGCTGTATGTCGGTCTCCGGCATCACTGAAACGGGCAGTCGCATCGCGCTTTCGACCGTTCGTTTTTCCAAACTATGAGTTTCTTTAATAATTCCCTTTGCCGCATCATAAAGAAAAAGTCCGACCAGAATCGTCCAGAATCCGCTCAGGAAATCGGCGCGAATCAGCGCGATAAAAAGCCCGAAAACGATCAGCGCGACGGCAATGATTTGTCCGCATTTGCCGGATAAAATCGTCGCTTCGTTCAAATCCGTGCCGCGTTTCCAAAGGTAAGCCCGCAAAACTCTGCCGCCGTCGAGCGGATAGCCGGGAAACATATTAAAAACCGCCAGCAGGAAATTCATCAGGCATAAAACAAATGCGAGATAAGAAAAAATATCCGTCCCGATAGTGTTGGAAATCGCCAGCAGTCCGAAAAAAACGAGCGCAATCAAAAAACTGGCGACAGGACCGGCGACGGCGATGCGAAATTCGGCTCGCGGTGTCGGCGGTTCGTGCCGCAGACGCGCCAAGCCGCCGAACGGATGCAGTATGATTTCGACGACTTCGACGTTTTCCCAACGCGCCGCGTAAGCGTGGGCTAATTCGTGCAGAAAAATCGAGGCGAAGAAAACGAGCGTCGCGGCGAAACCGAACAGCAAACTCATCAAACCGTCTTTGGTCAATGACTGAATACCGACTGCCGTGATGAGCGACAAAACAGGCAGAACAATAAACCATCGGTAATCAATCCGCACGGGAATGCCGGAAACGCGCACGAGAAGAAGTTTTCGTTTGAAAAATTGAAGGAAACGCATTCGTTAAAATTAAACCACAAAATTAACGATGCCGAGAAATCAGCGGTGGAATCAAGTTTTGAGTCCTGCCTTTAGGCGGCTCTCACTCAGCGATAAGCCGCCTGAAGGCGAGACTCGGAACGATAGTTTCTAATTTTAGAGATTCATTTTTTTGAGCAGTTCGATGTACGCAGGTTCTTTTCGCAGCGACTCGAACGGCGGAAAAACTTTGATCGGGACGATTTGCGGGTCTTTGGTTTCGTAAGCCTTGTACAGATTTTCAATCGCTTTGTCTTTTTCGTCGAGCGAAGTATGAATTATCGCTAAATCGAACGGCGAAAGACTTTTGTTTTTTCGGATTTCGGCTAAAAAACGGCGGGCTTCTTCCCTGTTTCCGACGAAACCGTTTGCCCAAATTTCTTCGACTTCGCCTAAAGTTCCGCTGGATAATTGCTTGGCTTTTTCAAATTCGGCGAGGGCTTCGTCAAAGCGTTTGACGGCTAAATAATTCATTCCGAGATTGTTGTGCGCGTTCGGAAAATCCGGCTCGGATTTCAAAAGTTTAGTCAGATGTTCGATGGCTTTGTCGTTTTGATTTCCCAGGTAATAGGCGAAAGCGACATCCGTGGCGACGCTTGGCGAAAGCGGATCGAGTTCGGCAGCGCGGGTCAGATGCTGTAAGGCTTCGTCGGTTCTGCCCTGCATCGCTAAAAAAAGTCCGAACCAGTGATGCCCGGTCGAATACGCCGGTTTGAGTTCGACGGCGCGCCTGAAATGCGCTTCGGCGTTGCGCCAGTCGTACTGGTAAAGATTGGCGATCATCGCCAAATCAACTTCCGCTTCGGCTGAATCTACATCAATTTCCAGAGCCTTTTCCGCCGCCGCCCGCGCTTTCGGAAAAGCGTCGGTCGTCGGTTCGATGCCGTATAAACCGATGAGCAGATACGAATCCGCGATTCCGGCGTAAGCAAGCGCGAAAGTCGGGTCTAAATCAATCGCCTGATTATAAAACTTGATGCTTTCGTAATAACCTTCGGATGTACGCTTGTTCCAGTTGCGCCTTGCGGAGAGATATTTTTTGTAGGCTTCGACGTTTCCGGTATCAATTTTGGCGAGCTGATTTTTTTCCTTTTCGCTCAGAACGATGTGCAGAGAATCGGTGATGCGCGTGGCGATTTTATCTTCGACAACGAAAATATCGGTCAGATTTTCATCAATTCGCTCGTTCCAAATCGTCAAACCGTTCTTCGCGTCGAGCAGGCGAATCGTCAAACGCAGACGTTCGCCGTCTTTCTGGATATAACCTTCCAAAACCGAGTCAACTTTCAGTTCGTCGCCGATTTTTGCCAGATCACGATTTTCCGAAGTATATTTTTTGACCGCCGAAACGGGGCGAATCGAAACATTCTTCAAACCGCTCAGACGATTTATCAAAGATTCGGTCAAACCCAATTCCAATCCTTCGTTTCCCGCTTCCGCATTCAAAAACTGAAACGGTAAAACCGCAATCGAACTTATTTTTTGATTCGCCGGTGTTTGCCGGTTCAGCCAAAAATAACCGCCGATGAGCAGTATCAGAAGAAAGAGAGACGCGGGGACAAGGAGACGCGGCGACGCGGCGATGGGAGGAATTTTTGTTAAGTTCAAACCGCCTTTTGCCGCCGTGTCCCCGCGTCTCCTTGTCCCCGCGTCTTCCCGTCTCTCCGCTTCCGCATCTCTTTCCTCGACAAACGCGCTTTCGATAATGCCGTCGTCATCTTCCGGCGGTAATTTGAGTTCGGCGACGAATTTATAACCCGTGCCGGGAACGGTGGCGATGAAACGATTTTCGTTTTTGCTTTCGCCGAAGATTTTGCGAAGCGCAGCGACGTGAACGGTCAGATTTTTTTCTTCGACGAATTGATTCGCCCAAACCGCGTCGAGCAGTTCGTTTTTCGATAAAACCGCGCCGTGATTTTCGACCAGCACGAGCAGCAAATCAAAGGCTTTCGGTTTAAGCGCGACGCTTTTTCCGTCCTTGAGAAGAACGCGCCGCGCCGCATCTATCTCGAATTCGTCAAAATAAAATCTCTTTTCCGCGACCGTTTTCATTGGCGTTTGCAAAAATTAGCAACTTTTTGACCAAACTTTAGGGACTTTTTGCCGAGTTCTGACGAAAGATATTCGTGTGGAAGGAAAATCGGTGTGAAGCGATTATAGCAGAATGCCGAATCCGTTGAGAAAGTTTAAGGAGATAAAAATTTTATGGCTGCGTATGGATTTTATATTGTTGACCCGTTGGAGAATGTTGCCAGAGGCGATATTCCGATGGTGGCTGCGTATCTTTCAAGATGGCTCGATCCGATAGTCAAACAAGCCGGATTCGATTATTCGTGGGTGTGTTTCCCGCAGTGCATCGTTACGCCGCAGGCGCACGAACTGATGGTTTATATCTGCTCGTTCGAGCATTCCGTCGCGCAGTTCGCTCCGGGCGGCAAGGGAAACATTCCCGATCCGCGCTCGTCATCGCACAAAGGCATCACGCTACTTGGTCCGCCCGCCGCTTCGGAAGTTTATATCAAGGAAAGCAGCCCGCTGCTCACGGCGGCGTTGATTTTTCACGAAGCGATGCACAATAAACTCCAAACAAATAACACGATGCACGCTTTATTTCCTCCGGCGGCTTTGTCTGCCGCCGAGATGACGGTTAACGAAGCAATCGCACCCACGCCGCAGGAAAGCAGCGCGATGGCAAAGGCGATGAAAAAACCGGTGGCGCAATGGAGCGGCGGACAGCAGTTGTTGTGGAACGCGGTGAAAAAACGTGATACCAAAGACCCGATCTGGGACGTTGATTTGACTATCAAATACTAAAATGCGAATCAGGGGTTGAACAATGCTTTGTCGGCTTGTTGAAAGCCTTTGAAAAATAAATGCCGATTCAAATGTTTTCAGTTTGCAAAGCAAACGACAGAGTTAAGCTACACGCGCTTCAGCGTGTAGAACCGGCAAGTAAAAAATTCAAGCCCGCTGGCGGGCGACAGAGACTCTGTCGCCGATCAATCGGCTCGCCGGATTTCGTTCGCTATTCTACACGCTTTCGCGTGTAGCTTAATTCTGTCGTCGGCAACCCGACTTTTATAAGGAGAAAAATTTACGATTATGTTCAAAAGATTTGTTTACACGATTTTATTCGGCGCGTTGTTTGCGATGACGGCGCACGGCGCGGGAAATTTTTCCGTGAATTTTACGAATTGCGTCGAGAGTATCGGTGTCGGTTTAATTTCAACCGCAGCGGCGCGGCAGTATGTTCCGGCGGAATTTATTTTGGCGGGCGAAGGGCAGCCCGTAACGCCGCTGGTCGTTCGCACGGCGCGGTGTAACATCGCAGTTGACGGGAGCAGCCCGCGCGTCGGCGAGATCGTGCAGATCGGCGCGGTCATCGTGCCGCCCGATTTTACGGGCGACATTAACAATTACACTTTTTTCTATTACACCGACGATTTGCGGCTTGCTTTGCGCTTGAATTTGAAAGGCGTGAACGCGCAGTTTGTTCCGACGATTATTTACAGTTACGAAAATAACAACTCGCTTTTCGTGCGCGTTCCGCTGCCCGGATTTCCGCGTCTGACCGTGAGCGGGACGGTAACGCCATCGCCGCTGCCCGCCGGTTCTTTTACGGCAAACTGGTGGCAGAAATCAACATTCGGCAAAGTGAAAATGCAGACGAGCGTTCCCGTCATCAAAATCGGCGAAGCAAACCTGACGCTTGAAACCAATCCGAACGGCGCGCTCGGACAGATTATCGGCGGCGACACGCTCGGCTTTCCGATCATTCAGCAGTTCAGCATATTTAACGCCGCGCAAATGAATGTCAGCACGATTTCGCCTTAAAGCGAAACGCAGCTATTTTGTTTCAACGAATAAAAAAAACGGATTGCTAATTGAAGCAATCCGTTTTTCAATTTTTTGATTAGCGATTTTAGGCTTCGTAGGAAATTTCGGCGTTTTGCAGAACGTGCAGTTCGGTGCGCGAAACTTTTTCGAGCAGTTCCGGTTCGTCGAACATTTGCAGAAGTCCGCGCACGGTCGCGTAGCGCGGTTCGTCGGAAACGATCACCGATAAATTAACGAAATTGCGGAGATATTGGTCAATTCCGTTGAGCAGTGCGCCGCCGCCGGTCAAAATAATTCCGCGATCATAAATGTCTGCCGCAACTTCCGGGCGCAGTTCAGTCAAAGTATCGCCGATGACTTGCGCGACGCGGCGCACAATCGCTTCGACGACCGGATAAATTTCGCCGTTGGTGATTTCGACCGCGTGCGGGCTGCCGGTTTGAACATCGCGCCCGCGTACAATATAAGTTTTATCAATTTGTTCGGGCAGATAAGCGGTCGCAAATTGGGTTTTGATATTTTCCGTCGTTTCCTCGCCGACCTGCAAACCGCGATGCTTTCTCAAATGATTGGACAGCGCGAGATTGATTTCGTCGCTGCCGATGCGTTCCGAGCGCGAATGGACGACGTTGCCTTTGGCGATAACGGCGATGTTGGTCGTTCCCGCGCCGATGTCAATCACGGCTGAGGCGCGTTTGTCTTTTGCGCTGACACCCGCGCCGAACGCCGCCGCCAAACCTTCCTCCATCATATAAACTTTGCCGATGTGCGCGTCTTCCGCCGCGTTCATCATCGCCCTTTGTTCGACGTGCGTAACTTCGCCGAGCATACTCATCACCGCTTGCAGAGACATCTGCGAACCGCCTGATTTCGACTTTTTGACGAAATGCGCCAGCATATTTTTCGTATGCTCGAAGTCGGCGACCACGCCGCCCGTGAGCGGCGCGATAACGGTGATGTCGCGTCCTTCCCGACCGCGCATATCGAATGCTTCCCGACCGTAAGCGACCGTTTCGCCGGTCAGTTCGTTGACGGCGATCACCGAAGGCTCGTCCAAAACGATGTCGCGTCCTTTGACCGCAATGATGGTATTGGCGGTTCCCATATCAATCGCCATCGAATCGGTAACAAGTTTTTTTAATGACGAAATCTTCATCTTTTTCCGAGGTTGTTTTTTATTCTGCTGACGATATTTCGGGAAGAATAATATCGTCGAATTTTACAGCTAACAAATTTTAACTCAATTCCATTTTACTTCAAACAGCGAAACGGGCTGTACGCGGTTTTTTACGTTTAAAGATTCCTGCGGAATAAAAGTAAATATATTTCCGCCTGCCCGCGCCGTCGCTTCGCTGACTAAAATCTGTCCGCCCGTCGCGTTCGATTCGAGTCTGGAAGCGATATTTACCGTGTCGCCAATTGCCGTGTATTCGCTGCGCCGGTCGGAGCCGATGTAGCCGATAACCGCTTCGCCCGTGTGCAGTCCGATGCCGACGTTAATGCGCTGAAAGCCTTCGGATTCAAGTTCCTTGTTCAATGTCTGAAGCTGCATCTGCATCGTAATCGCCGCCTTCAAAGCGTTTTTCGCGTCTTCCGGCGAAGCGTTCGGCGCACCGAAAATCGCCATCAAACCGTCGCCGATATATTTATCGAGCGTTCCGCCGTGTGCGAAAATTATCTCGCTCATCAAACTGAAATAACGGTTGAGAAGTTTGACGACCTTCTCCGGCGTTTCGCGCTCGGCAAACGCCGTAAAGCCACGAATATCGGCGAATAAAATCGTTACCGTTTGATTGACTCCGCCGAGTTTGAACGAATTCGGATTGTTCAAAAGTTGCTTGACGACGTATTCGGGCATAAACCGCGAATAATTCGCCCGCGCCACTTCTTCACGCGCCAGACGGTTGTGCGCTTTGACCGTTTCGACGACCATCGCCGTCTGCGCCGCGACCGCCGAAATCAATTCCAAATCGTCCTGGCTGAACGCCGAAAACGGATCGAAACGGTCGGCATAAACGACACCGTGAACATTCGATTCGGTTATCAAAGGAGCGCAAATCGTCGAGCGTACGCCCTGGGTAACGATTGATTCGGCTCCGCGAAACTGTTCGTCGGTTTTCGCGTCCTGAGACAGCAGCGCGACTTTTTCGCGCATCACTTTCAAAGTGATTGTCCGCGAAATTGTCAATTCTTCGCTCGCCGCTTCGAGTTTCGCGTCCCGCGCCCTCGTCGCAATCGGATAAAGGCTGTAATCCAAAATTTTCCCGTCAACCGTTTCGTCGGCGAGCAGCGCGACGACCCGTTCAGCAGGAGTTCCGCGAAAAATCAAATCAGTCGCTTTAACGAAAATTTCTTTTAAGTCAAAAACCGTGCCGAGCGTTTTGCTCATTTCGTAAAGCAAATCCAACGCTTTGGCTTTGCGGCGCAGTTCCTTTATTTCTTCCGGCGTGGCAATGCCGGTTTCGATGGAGAGATTTGAACGGCTGCCGATTATTTCGTTAGCGGAAATCTGCATCTGCGTGTGTCCGAGCGGCTTGTCGTCGTAATTTACGCCGGTCGGGACGACTTCGGTTTCGCCGAGCGGCGCGACGGCGGCAACGGAAATTTTCTTTTCCGTTACAGGATCGAGTTTCGACGGCGCGGTCTGCATCGTCTCGAAATTCAGTTTGCTTTCGCCGATGATGATTTGATCACCCGATTCGAGTTTCTTTTCGAGCTGCGGGATGCCGTTGACGAAAACGCGGTTGACGCTGCGTTTCATTTCGCCGTTTTCGACGAAGCCGTCAACGATTTTGAAACTTCCCGGTTCGGCGACCAGGTGGGCGTGGCGGCGCGAAACGCGGCGATCATTTAAGACGACGTGGTTTTCTTTGGCTCTGCCGATAGAATAAATCTCGCCGGGTGAAAGATTTATTTCCCAACTTCTATGGCTCGCGTCGGTAATTTTAAGAATGGCGTTCACAGGTTAGTTAATTGTAAATGGTAAATGGTAAATGGTAAATTGCCGGTGCTTTCATTTACGATTTGTCGCTGACCATTTACCATTATTTTATGATTTATTTCGATAATAACGCGACGACACAGATCGCGCCGGAAGTCATCGAAGCGATGAAACCTTTCTTGGAAGAATTTTACGGCAATCCGTCATCGGCTTACAATTTCGGACGCGAAACGCGAAACGCGGTCGAAACATCACGCGAACAAGTTGCCAACCTGCTCGGCGCGGAATTTCCCGACGAAATCGTTTTCACTTCCGGCGGCACGGAATCCGACAACTGGGCGATTCGCGGAACGCTCGAAACTGATCCGAAGAAAAAGCACATCATCACGACGCGGGTCGAACACGAAGCCGTCCGCAAACTCTGCGACCAATTAGAAACTCAGGGATTTGAAATAACCCGGCTGGAAGTTTCGGAAGAAGGATTTTTAGATTTGGACGAATTAAAAAATTCTCTGCGCGCAGACACGGCAATCGTCTCAGTGATGCTGGCGAACAACGAAACGGGAATTACATTTTCCGTCAACGAAATCGCTCGAATCGTCAAAGCCAATTCCGACGCGATTTTTCACGTTGACGGCGTGAACGCGGTCGGGAAAATCCCGGTTGATTTGAAAAATACCGCGATTGATTTATTTTCCGTGTCCGGGCATAAATTTCACGCTCCGAAAGGCATCGGCGCACTTTATATCAAACACGGCTTGGTACTTCCCTCTTTCGCCATCGGCGGCGGACAGGAAAACGGCAGACGCGCCGGAACCGAAGCCGTCCACCAAATCGCCGCTCTCGGCGCAGCGGCTGATTTGGTCAGTGATTTTTCGGCGATGGAAAGAATTTCGATTTTGCGCGACAAACTGGAAAACGAAATTTTGCAAAAAATTCCAAATTCTCGTCTAAACGGTACCAACGATCCGCGATTTCGTTTGCCGAACACCTCGAACATTTCATTTTCAAACACGAACGGCGAAGCAATTCTCGCCAAACTCGACGATGCCGGAATCTGCGTCTCGACCGGCTCGGCGTGCAACTCGGAAACGCACACCGCGTCGCCCGTTTTGCAGGCGATGAATATGCCCTATTCGGACGCGATGGGAGCGATTCGGTTTTCTTTGGGAAGATACAATACGGAAGCGGAAGTTGATTCGGTGTTGGAGATTTTGCCGAAGATTATAGAAGATTTGAGAAGAATGTCATTTTGAGATTTCAAATTTTACGCGCCGATAAATCTCATCAAGCGGCAAAGATGGTTCGATTGATCGAAATTCGGCGGCTTCGCTAATTTCGGTTTTCAGTTTTGCCGCTCCCATTACGCGATGATTATACAATCCTTTTTTACTTTTGCGGAATTTACGAATTCGGCTGCGGAACGTCGGTGAGCATTGTTTTCGGCTGCTTTTTGAACGCCCGATATTTTGAGTAACCTTCTTTGCTCAAACTGAAAAGCGCGGCGCGGTTGTCAAACAAAAGTTTCATCCAGGCGCGTTTCGTCATCTGCGGAAAGTAGATTCCGCGAAAGAAAAAGCGGGCGACGAGATGACCGATGCGGTATTCAAGCGGCGAATCTTTAATCGCTTCCAAGGCTTCGGCATTGCGTTTCGGGCTGTAACTTTCCGACCAGGCGTGAATGACTTCGGCGCGGGCTTCTTCGATGGTCATCTTCGCCGGCTTGTGCGCCATTACGAACTGCGCGAATTCGAGCCAGTGTTTCGGGCGCGTCAATCGTCCGGCTTTTTCCAAACGAGTGTAAAGCGGCGTTGCCGGAAACGGCGTTAATTGTCCGAAGACAGGCAAACCCGGCTGCCATTTGTGAATTTCGGCGAGCGTTCGGTCGGCAACGCCCACCGTGTCGTTGTCCATCCCGACGATAAACGACGTGATCGCGTAGATATTGCGTTTCGCCAATCTTTCCAATACTGCGCCATAATCAGCCGGTTTGCTGAAATTTTTATTGACATCAGCCATATTTGCCGGATCAATGGATTCCATTCCGATAAAAATCCATTTGCCGCCAGATTCGTGAATCAGATCAACTAACTCTTCATCCTTCAAAAGATTGGCACTGATTTGCGCGACCCACGGAAGTTGCGCGTTGGCGGCGATAATGTCTTTGAGCAGAGATTTGACGCGCTTGACGTTGATGGCGAGATTGTCGTCAATGAAAAAGACGGCGATTTGCCCGCGCTCTTTTTTGGCGCGTTCTTTTAATCTTAAAAGTTCTTCAACCACCGAATCATTCGTGCGAAAACGAATAGAATCGCCGAAAAATCCCGTTACCGTGCAGAATTCGCAGCCATATGGACAGCCGCGTCCGGTTTCAATCGGCACGACGAAGAATTTGCCCCAACCCGCGCCCATTTTTGATAACGTCGAGCGCAAAAATTTCGGTACCAAACTGAACTGATCTAAATCCAGAGTTTCCCACGGAATATGCGGATACGGCTGTAAGTTCGGCTTTTTGTCATTGCCTTTCGGATCGGTTTCGGGCTGGTAGATTTCCTTCAGGCAGCCGTTCGCCGCGTCGTTGACCATCAACGCCCACGTTTCGTCGGCTTCACCTAAAGCTATTGCATCGGCGTGGCGTTTTCCGCCGTCTTTGCCGAGAGCTTCGTCCGGGCATTCGGTTACGTGCGGTCCGCCCATCACGACCGTGATTCCGGCATCGCGGAGAGCGTCGGCGAATTTATAAGCCCGCGCCACCATTCTGGTCATCGCGCCGATACCGACCAATTCGACGTTCTCCTTTTTGCAGTAAGCGACTAATTCCGCTTCGTTCATCGCTTTGGCGTTGCCGTCAATCAGCACGACCTCGTGTTCTTTGGGTGTCAATGCCTGAAGCAGAAACATCCACAAATGCGGCATAAAATTGCGCGTAACGCCGTTGTCGGGATTATAAAGCAGAATTTTCATTTTTTTTTACCGGGAAATGTTAGCTAATGTACAGACACACCTTATGTCTGCGTATTAGAGTGAGAGATTATTTGACTCACTTAAACTTACGCCTTTAGGTAACTTTATGCAAACCGTAGAAAATAATTCGACTTAACTCAGGAAACTTAACAAGAGTTTTACCTGCGTAGATTTAACATTTAAACGACGAGATAAAATTCTTGAAGAGTGGATTATGGAAACTTCAAACTATAGAGATTATAAAATCGAATTTCATCACCGACCCGAATACTTTGCGGCTTTTGTTTCAGGAAAGAAAAATAGTGTGGAAATTTCCAAACAATTTTGGCATCACATCGCCGAAGAATTCAAAAAAAACCGATACGAAAAACTTTTAGTCGTTGAAGAAGTCGAAAACGCCGTTTCGCTGGCGGAAATGTTCGAGGTCGCGTCGAAAATTCCACAGCTTTTTCCGGGCATCCGAATAGCCGTGGTAGATAAATACGCAGAGCGTCAAAAACTCAACGAATTCTGCGAAATCGTAGCGACCAATCGCGGAGCGCGTAAAAAAGTTTTTGCCACCGTCGAAGCGGCAGAAGACTGGCTTTTGTCGTAAAATCCCTTAATCAAAATTGATCAGCGTCCGCGAAGAAGTTCCGTTCAAATCGTTGAGCGCGGTTTTCAACTGCGGCACGAGCGTCTCGGCTTCGAGATATTCTTTGCCGAGCAGACGGCGAAAGCGTTTCTGTTTCGATTCGCCGGTCAATTCCTTCAACATTCCGCGACAAAATGCCGTTACAAGTTCAGGCGCGAACTGTTTGCCCGCGTTGAAATGCAAATCCTCGATGATTTCATTTGCCGGTCGGCGGCGTTTATACGGTCGGTCGCTGGTCATCGCGTCGAATGAATCGGCGAGACAGACAATTTTGGCGATCAACGGAATCTCTCGGTCGAAAAGTTCGTCAGGATAGCCGCGCCCGTCGAGTCGTTCGTGGTGATATTTCGCCGCCAGCGGCACGTCAGCGTACGGATGATGAATCGGCAGCAGAATTTCGTAACCGATGCCCGGATGCTTGTTTAATTCGGCGGTTTCTTTGGCGTTCATTCGGGTCGGCGAATTGATAATGCGGCTTTCGACGGTTAATTTTCCGACATCGTGCAAATATCCGGCAACCGCCGCGCCTTCGGTTTGTTCCGCGTCCCAGCCGAGTTCCTGCGCGATAATTTCCGAATACTTTCCGACGCGCACAGAATGCCCTTCGGTGTATTTATCCTTGCAGTCAATCGCCGTCGCAAATGCTTTCACCGTGTCCTTGTAAGTCATTCGCAAATCGTCGTAAAGCTGGCGATTTTCTTCGGCACGGCGTTCGAGTTCCGCCATCAGATTTCTCTGCGCGATGCCCGTGCCGATGTGCCGCGCCATCGCCGAGATGATTTCCTTGTCGTAAGAACTATACGGTTCGCCGTTCGCTTTTTCGCCGAGTAAAATCACGCCGACGATTTCGTTATGAATAATCAAAGGCAGCAGCAGTTCAATCTTGCGGTTATCGAAACTGTGGCTGTGTATCTGAAAAAACGGCAATACCTGCGCCTGCGCGACTTCAATCGGAACGATGCCGTTTGTCAAAAACTGGCGTTCGTCCTCGTGGCACAAAGTCATACTCAGGGGAAAATCGTCACCGAGACCGCGCACGGCGAGCATATTCAACTCGTGTCCGAACTTTGAATACCGCGCCACGCCACCGCGCATAATCGCCAAACTTCCAAGCAGAAGATGCAAGGAGGTACGAATCATTTCCTGAAAATTATTTTTCTGCGCGACTTCCTGACCGAGTTCCGCGAGCGCACCGAAAGTGTGAATCAATTTCTGTTGATTTTCCGCCATATCTTTTTAATGGAAACTAGAGACTGATTGCCCCGCGTTTTCCATTTTTCATTTTCCGCCTTCCATTTCAACGTGATTGGTTAAGCCGAGCATCTCGAAAAGTTCCGCCGTGTCCTCGTTCGTGTCCGAAAAAACGACTTTTGCGCCTTTGTTCTGCGCCGCGTCAATCACGCCCAAAAGAATCGAAACGCCGATGCTGTTGACGATTTCGGTTTCGGCGAAATTGACGACGAGCGTTTTGCAGCCCGCGTCGAGCTGGCGTTTGCACTCGCGTTCGATGCGCTCGCCGCTCAATTTATTTAAATACTCGTTAGCGAAAACGGTCGCTTTTTCGCCCGCCGTTTCGACCGGAATGTTGATTTCTGTATTCACTGATTGTTTAGATTTTATCGGATAGATTCAGGACTTGAAAGCTAAGGTAAAACCTTAACGCTGAAATGTCAACCTTTTTCACGGTGAAATCAGTTTCCTAATTGAGATAATTGATAAAAATCGCGCAACCGGCGGAAGCCTGCGCGTCAGCAAGGGCGCAAGACTTAATCGCTGCGCCCTTGCTGACGCGCAGGCTTCCGCCTTGAAAATCAAAAATCAGAATCCGCTGATTAAAACTGCTTCGGTTGATTTGTTGCCGCGCGAAGTGAGAATGCGTTTGCCGTCACGCGAGACGGTGAAGTTGAAGATTCGTTCGGACTTGAAATCGGTGATTTGCCGCCTCGCGCCGCCGTCGAGCGGTTGCTGCCAGAGATTGACCGAATATGAATCGGTATAAATCAGATTTTTTGAATCACCCGTCCAAGCCAAAAGCCCGCGAGCGGCAGGAATGTCGAGCGTCTGCCGTGTCGTGCTGTCAGCGGCGTTGATAATCCCTGTTTTCCAGGGCTGTGCCGCGCCTTTTTCGTAAAACTGATAAGCGATTAATGCGCCGTCCGGCGAAACGATTGGGGTTGCAATGTTGTTTTTTTCAGAAACGCGGACAGGCGTTCCGCCCTCGATTGCAACTTTCCAGATCGAAAAGTTTTCGCCTTCTGTTTTGGTGTAGAAAATCCAAGCTCCGTCGGGCGCAATGAACGGCTGTCGCTCTTCGATGTTTTCGTCATTCGTCAGCCGCGCCGGATTTACGCCGCTCGCTTCCATTCGCCAGATTTTGTTTGCGCCGGAACGATTGGAAGTGAAAACGATGTAGCGTCCGTCAGGCGTGAGCATCGGTTTGCCGTTGTAAGTTCCGGCGTTGGCTGTCAGTTGTTTCTGCCCGCCGCCGTCCGCGTTCGTCTGCCATAAATCCATATTGCCGGAACGCGGGCTGGTGTAAATAATTTTCCCTTCGGGCGCGAAGGCGAGACCGAAACCGCCGTTGTCGGTTGCGCTGCCGAACGTCAACTGTTTCGCTTCCCGATTGTCTTCGAGCAGCCAAATATCCTGATTGCCGATAACCTGTTCAGCGACGATTTTTCTGCCGTCCGCCGAAACACTGAGCCAGCCGTAATCAAGCAAATCGTTAGTGATTTTTCGCGCTTCGCCGTTCGGATATGATAAATACCAAACCTGATACGGCGCGGTCGGCGATTCTTTCGCCGTTACAAACAAACCGCTGCCGTCCGCCAGCCACGATACGTCGTCAATTTCATTCCAATCAGGCGTTTTAATCGTTTGTTCCGCGCCGTCCGCCACGGCAATTTCTATCAACTCGGCGCGTCTCGAATCGTTTTCTATGTTCAGATGAGAAACCGCGATGCGTGTCCCGTCCGGCGACCAGGACATCTGCGAATCCCAGGCGATAAAAGCGCGTCCCGCTCCGCCGCGTTCGATTATCAAACGCTCATCGCCGCCATCTTCCGCGTCGGCGATCCACAATCCAACACCGCGTATAAAGGCGACGCGCCGACCGTCAGGGGAAACAGCAGGCGGACTGACGACATCGCGGATGAGTTCCTGCGCCGCGCCGCCGGACATCGGAACGCGGGCGATGATTTGATTCGGCACGTTTTTTCGCTGCGTCAAAAAATAAATCCACTTGCCGTCCGGCGAAAACTGCAATCCTTTGTAGCCTCCGGCAGTCGGCGGCAAAATCTGAATCGTCGCGCCGACGGCGATGTCCTTTAGCCAGAGACTCGACTGCGAATTTTCGATCAGCGCGTATGCCAGATACTTCCCGTCCGGTGAAATCGCCGGATTGTAAGCGTGCTGATCAGGCGTGAGCCGTTTGAACGAAACATTTTGAAACTGAAAAGCGGCGGCATTTTGACGATACGCAAACCGCGACCAGCCGAATCCGCCAAACAAAATCGCCGCCAGTGCGACTGCGCCGAACAGATAAACTTTCGTTCGGTTTGAAAAAGTTACGGTCGGAAGTCTGCCGGAATTTTCTTTGGCAGTCGGCAGATCAACTTCGGCGATTTGCCGCGCCGTACTGTTCGTTTCAACCGGCGCGAATTCGGCGACTGATTTAACTTCCCCGTTGAAACGATAGCCGCGCCGCCGGAAAGTTTCGATCAAATCGCGCCCGTCTTCGGTTTTGCCGAGCGTCTTTCTGAGCAGATAAATGTTCTGCGTCAAATTCGCCTCGTCAACAAATGAATCCGCCCAAAGGCGATCCATCAATTCCTTTTTGGAAACGATTTCCCCGCTTCGCTCGACGAGCGCGAGCAGCGTTTCAACGACCTTCGGCGCGAGTTCGACCAGCGTTTTATTCTCGTAAATCAGCAGCAGCGCGGCATCGAGACGAAATCTATCAAACTTATAAACCTTTTCATCGTCGAGTTTAATCTGATTGATATTAAATTGAGTTTTAATTGATGCTGCATCCGACGACATTTAGGCAATCTCCAAACGAAACTTAGTCTAACGAACTGTTGGCGGAAAAAACTGCTGAACGGCAAAACGAACACAAATATCTTAGCCGTTCGCCGAACGTCAATCAAGATTTTTCGCAGTAGTCGAGCTGCACGGCTGTCAGGTCGGCGGACGCGGTTTTGACGCTTTGCGACGCAGTTTGGAAAGTTTGTGGGGCGTGCGTGTCAACGCCAGCCTGCGTATTCAATATCCGACGACATCGGATTTGGACTAATTCGTGCCGACGACGGCTCAGACCGAAGCCGTCCGCGAACGACGTTGCCGCTGACGCTTGTCAAAACAAAGCCGGCAGATTTTATTTCGTATGAGTGAAAATTACGTTATCAGACAAGGCGATTGTTTGAGCAGTCTGGCGCACGGGCGCGGATTTCTTTGGGAAACGATTTGGGAACATCCGAATAATTCCGCGCCCCGGCGCAAGCGAAAAGACCCGAATATTCTTCTTCCGGGCGATATTTTATTCATTCCCGAAAAGGAATTAAAGCAAGTTCCCGCCGCGACCGAACAGCGGCACGATTTCGTTTTGAAAGGCACGCCCGCGAAATTGCGTCTGCGAATTTTAGAGGAAATAATCGAGCCGCCCGCGCCTGCCGAAAATTCCGCTGACGCGGCGGAAAATCCCGCCGCTTCGCTGAATCCGGTTTACGAAACGCCCGCGAGACGCGCCGCCCAAGCTGAAACGCGCCCGCGCCGCAACGTATCGTTTCGTTTAAAGATTGACGGCGAAACTTTCGACGGCACGACCGACGACGACGGCAGAATCGAAATTAAAATCCCGCCGAATGCGCGAAACGGAAAACTGGTACTCGAACCCGGCACCCTGCGCGAAAAAGAAATCGCCGTTAATCTCGGACATCTGAATCCGCTGGAAGAAATCAGCGGCATCAAGCAACGCCTGCGAAATCTCGGCTTCAATGGCGGCGCGATCAACGACGAATCCGATTCGCAGTTCGCGGCGGCGATCAAAAGTTTTCAAGGTAAAAGCGGACAAACGGCAACCGGCGTTTTGGACGAAGCGACGCGCCGTAAAATTTTAGAAATTCACGGCAGTTGAAAATCGCCGCACGTTAGACGACTAAATTTTATGTCAACCGAAATCAGAATAGTTTTTCGCCAGTTTTCCATTAAACGCGGGATGAACCGGCGCGGTTCGGGGCGATTTAAGTTTCGCTTCAGCGTTAACGGAATGGCAATCGGCGACGGCGATCAGGTTTTTCGCGTGGTGTCCGACAGATTTATCGCACTCGACGCGAATAGCTGGAAGCTGTACGAACTCGCCTTTCCCGACAGTCATTTTCGCGTCGAAATGCAGATCGTTGACGCGGACGCATCGTTGAACATCAATTACGGAACAATCACGCACGTTCCGAGCAATCCCTGGCTGCCGCAAAATTTCAGATCGGAAAATATTAATTTTACAATCGAATGGGGCATCGAACGGCGCGATGCCGACCGCTGGGTCGAAGGCAGAGCGGACGAAATTTTCGCCTGCCGCGAAACCGAAGGAAGTACAACCTGCACGACCGTCAACGGCAGCGAGACGGAAATTCGTTTCGAGCTGCATCCGGTCTACAATTTCCCGTCGTCGCCGGAAAACCATCTGCCCGTGCGACCGATTTCTTTGCAATTAGAAATTCTGGACGGTTCAATTTTGCCGGTCATTCGCAACATCCGTGAAGACGAGTGGCGGAGCGGTGTCATTCTTGTCCCATCGGACAGCCCGATCAACGTCATTCCGAATCCGCCAGTGATTCCGATTCTTTCAAATCCGACCAATGAGACGGCGGCGCACATCAAATGCACCTACTATTTTCCGCACACGATGAACTTTACCGAAAACGATTCGCGGCTGGTGTGGAGCATTCTGCCTCTTTCGAGCGGCGAGGCGGATTTTCTAAACGGGCGAAATCGCGGTACTAATGTTCAGGTTTTCGGTCGAACCGAAGGCGAAGTAACTTTGGAAGTGTGCTTGAACGGAAATGTTCTACTGGCGAGTTATCGCGCTCTGGTGCGCCCGATCCGCAGTCTGCCGTGCCGCTTTAATCTGCTCAACGGTCCGACCGCCAACAGTCAGCTGCGAACGACACCGAGCTATGTTTTAAAACATCTGGACATCGTGAACCGTTACCTGCGCCAGATGGCAATCGAATTGACACCGGACAATAATCTGTCAACGACCGATAGCCACACGCAGCCGGTTGACGGATTTTCCGGCATTTTCAACGCTAACGTCGCGGCGGGATTGACGCGCAACGTCAGTGCCAACGGTTCCCAACTGGTTTTGGCGGGAATGATGAATCATCGTCCGGGCGTGATGAATTTTTCATACATTCGCTCATCATTGGCGAGCGATAATTTTTTAGGAATAAATTGGGTGCGCCCGCGCCACCCGCGCGGACAGTTTTTTACCGATAACGGAATGCCCAGCACTTCGTGGGTAAAACCGTCGGGCGTGCTGCCGGATGCCGCCGCCAAAACGGTGCGGATGAAATTGGTAGCAGAGTTTATTCAGCCTGGACATCCGCGCCTTTTCAGTATGCTCGTTACGGAAGATTGCGGCGATCCAGATAGCCGAGCCGACCTTTATGCGACGACCATCGTTCACGAGTTCGGACACATTCTGAATCTCGGACACCGCAATCTGCCGGATCATCAAGAAGTTACCATCTTCAACGATCTGGTGCATATCCCGCCAGTCGAGAATGTGATGTTCTGGGCGGATTCACCCCGCGCACAGTTTTTCGACATCATCCAAGCCGCCGCCGCGCACGAAAGCGTAATTATCGCCAGCCACAGCACGATCAGCACGGAGAGCCAGCCGTAAATTTAGATTAAAAAGACAAACTATGAGGGAAACTCAAATTCAAATTTTAAAAAGCTCCAACGATGGCGAAGAATTAGCGGCGGCAGCACTCGCGCTCGCTCGCAGCGGCGAAAGTGCCGATCATCGAACGCTGTTTGAATTCTTAAGCTCCGAAGCGTTTCTCAGTCGTCTGGATACGGCGGAAGAATACGAAGATTTAACACGCAAACTGCGTCTGCGGCGCGTTCTCGAAGCGTTGCGCGACAACAATACTGCTGCGCCGAGCGCACACGAAACTCTTATAAAACTCGTCAGCGGCGGCGCGATCACCGGACACGAACTGCGCTGCGATATTTTGATTTCAATGCTGGCAGTCGTTCGTCCCGCGCCGCCTGCGGTCGTCGAATTCTGGGACGCACACGCGCAGCCGGACGATGGTTTCACGCCTTTGACGATTAAAGCCGTCATCGAAAACGGCGACGAAACGGCTCTCGTTTTACTGGAAAAAAAGATGATAGATAAGACGCACGACGACCGTGACAAAATTGGTTGGATGCGCTCGGATATTTTATCGCACCGCAACGACGCGCCGCTTTTGCGAAGCTGTCGGCGTTTGCTTGAAAATGCGTGGAATGAATCTTTGAAAGTTAATTTATTCGAGGTTTTATTCGATTAGCGACCGGAAGAATGGTATCAGCCGCACAACTTCCATCGTCCGCCGGAACGCCGTCAGGCGAGCGCAGCGGCGCGACAGGAATTACGGCGCATTGCCGATTATGCGTTGAGCAAACTGTCGCTTTCGCCCGAATTAAAAGCAACAGTTTTGGAGACTTTAAAAGGGTTGTAAAATCATTCTGGAAGCAGTCTGAAAGATCAGAAATTCTAAATTCTACATTCTGCATTCTAAATTTATTACGAAAAAAATAAAAAATTTAGAATGCAGAATGTAGAATTGAAGACGACCGAGATTTTTGTGACAGATTCTAAAAATTTACTTCAAATACTTCGTCATCGAAATCCGCGTCCCGTCGTCAACCTGCTCGAATTTCACTTCGTCCATCAAAGTTTTCATTAACTTTATTCCCCAGCCGCGTCGTCCTTCGTCGGGCGTGATTTCCGTCGCCTGTTTGTCGGCGATTCGCAAGCCGCGATTGGAAACGAGGATGATTAGTTTATCGGTTTCAAATGTGAATTTCTGATAGATTTTGCCGTCGGGACTGAGAGAATGTTCCGCCGCGTTGATGCAGGCTTCGACGAGCGCGGTTTTGATTTGGTTGACGGCTTTCGGGCTGAATTGATGACGTTTGGCGATTTCCTCGACGGCATTGGCGGCGATCAATTCGGTTTCATCGTCCATCGGCACGACGATTTCGTATTCGTGCGCCGCCTGTTTTTCGCCGACAATCGTTTCGGCTTTTAAGAATTTTATCAGCAGTTCGACTTGCTTGCGGCTCGAACCGAATGAGTTTCTCGCCCGCAAAACTTCCGACGCTTCGGGCGTGAAACCTTCGGGCGCGACGAGCCACAATTTATAATTTACAAAATTGCAGACGAGCGCGACCATCTCCAGACGGTCGCACCAGAATTCCGTCAACTCCTTTGACGCTTCTAGTTTTGATTCGATTTCCGCCGCCAGCCAGACGGTTTCGTCCGCGTCGTTATAGATTGATTCGCCGAAACCGAGCGCAACCGCCGAGCGCGTTTTCTCCGTCAAATTTTCCAACGGCGGATAAAACGCAACCGTGTGCGCTGCATAGACGATGTGCGGAAGACGCAGCCGTTCCGCTTCTTTATTTTCTAATTCAGAGTAAATTTCCGCCGTTTCCGCGCCTTTGTAATGTTCCGCGAAAAGCGAATAATCGAGCAGAGCCGAAGGAATTTCCTGATGATTGAAAACCGTCAGCAGTTCGCGCAAACCGATTGCCGCCGTTTGCCGGTAAAATTTCGCCATCGTCTGCGGAGCGCGTTTTAAGAATTCCGAAAGCATTTCGCCGACGACGAGAGCGCGTTTTTCCGCCGCAATTTCCAGTCGGAAACGCGCCCGAATGTAATCGCTCAACACTTCGTTTTCCGGCATCGCTTCGACGGTATTCGATGAAACGCGAACGATCTCGGCGGAATTTAGAAGCGACATCAAGCAGTAAAACTCCGCGTCGCCCAAACCGACTTCATCCTGCCACCATTCGAGCGGAATTTTTTCGTTTGTCGTCGTCAGAGATTTATGAATCAGTCCGATCAAACTGCGCTGAGTTTCGACATTCGGCGCGATTCGCCAAAAAGTTTCGTCGTAGAATCTGCCGAACGCGCCGCCGAAAAGTTCGTCCGTGTAAAGTTTTTCGACCTGCGCGAAATTGTCAAAAGTCAGATTTTTCTCACGCGCCGCCTGAATCAAAAATTTGATAAAAGCCGGAACACCGTCGAGTTTCCGCACGAT
Organism: uncultured Pyrinomonadaceae bacterium; assembly: GCA_964244835.1. GTDB lineage: Bacteria > Acidobacteriota > Blastocatellia > Pyrinomonadales > Pyrinomonadaceae. The sequence continues at coordinate 20,828 of CAXTKJ010000028.1, read as the reverse complement.
CAAATCGCGGGTCTGCTCGTTGATCGGGACATTAAAACGCCGCGCTAAACTTTCCGTTAAAAATCCCGCATCAATAAAATTTAAAGGTTCGAGCCGCAGAATTTCCGCGCTGTTTTCCATTCGCCTCGCACCGTATAAAAATCGCCGTCTGCCTGAAAAAATAAATCGTACGTTTGCCCGTGAATAAATGTCTTTCAGTTCTTCGAGAAAATCTATTTCGTCGGTCAGGAAAGCGGCGGAATGCAAATCGTCAAACATCACGAAAAACTTCGCGCCGTGCGCGGCGGCTCGCAAAGGTGCGCTCAGACAACCGCGAACACAGGCGCGGTCGTCGCCGATTTCATCGTCCATCTGACAGTTGGCGACGATTCTTTTCGCCCAAACTTCATCGTCCGGCGCGGACATTTCGAGTAGTTCCGCCAGATTTGGCGAACCGTCCAGAATTTTTTCATCGTTCCGCCGAAAAGCTGTAAGCTGCGCTAAAAAAGAATTCAAAAACCGCGACGCGCAGTTTTTCGCCGATTTGTCGGTTTCGTTCACCGCAAAATAAATCGGAATCAAATCGCTCTGTTCCCGAAAAAGTTGATCATAAGTTTGTCTGAGCAGCTCCGACGCGCCGCCGGACGGCACTGACAAAAACAAAAGTCCGTTCGATTTCATTTCGCCGTCAGCGTGTCCGCGAAGCGCGTCGAATTCGACGGTTCTGCCGATAAAATCGGTGTTTTCAATCGTCGCTAAAATTTTCTTGCTCATTAAACTTTTTAAGTTTTTCGGAACGGCTGCCAGTGAATAACTGAAAACTGATAGCCGCACGGCGGATATTATCAGTTTTCCGCTCTCAGCTATCAGTCGTTCCGAAGAAGTTTTTCCTAGAAGCTATCTCAAAAATTGAACTTGCTGTTCCGAGTCCCGCCTTTAGGCGGCGATTGCGCCCGCGAAGCGCGGCGGGATCGCCGCCTAAAGGCGGGACTCGGAACGATTGGAACGCCAAAAATTATTTTTGAGATGGCTTCTAATTAAATTTCGCTCGCCTTTTATTTTTCCCGCTTTCCGGCGGTGAAATTATTTTGCAGATTTTCATAAACCTGCACGTTATTTCTGCCGCTGCGTTTGGCTTCGTAAAGAGCCTTGTCCGCCGCCGAAATTAAATCTCTTGACGAATTCAGACTCAGCGAACAACTGGCGATGCCGACGCTGATCGTAACCTGGCGATTCGGGAAATGTTCGTTCTCGACGCGCTCGCGGACGCGCTCGGCGATGACTTCGGCTTCGGCTGAATTGGTTTGCGGCAGTAAAATCGAAAATTCTTCGCCGCCGTATCGCGCCGCCACGTCCGCGCCGCGCAAAGTTTCTTTCAAACACGCGCCGACGATTTGCAGAGCTTTATCGCCTTCGGTGTGTCCGAAATTGTCGTTGTAGGATTTAAATTCGTCAACGTCAATCATCAAAAAACTCATCGGGAAACCGTGCCGGTTCGAGCGTTTGATTTCTTCCGTCAGACGTTCTTCCAGGTATCGGCGATTCAACAATCCGGTCAGCGCGTCGGTTACGGAAAGCTGCCTGAATTCGCCCGCCTGCGTTTTCAGATCGGCGCGGTCAATCATCACGGCGAGCGACGGCATCACCGAATCGAGTAGTTTCAAATCCGTTGCATCATAACTTTTGCCGTCGGCTTTATCGGTCAGATTCAGCACACCGATTTTGCGTCCGGCGATTTCAATCGGGTAGCTGATGAACGAATCGGTTTTGTAAAGCCAGTCTTTCGGCGCGGTTTGCAAACCGATTTTTTTGACATCTTTGACGACGACCGCTTTGCCTTCGTTCAAAACATTTTTCGCCACGCGCCGACCGAGATTGTCATATTCCGACTTGATAAAATCCGCCTTGATGCCCGTCGCCGCCTTCGCCGTAAAATTTTCCGTCTGCTCGTCGAAAATCAGAAGTGAACTGCGCTCGGCGCGCATCAGTTCCGCCGAAGCGTTCATCAGCTGCGCCCAAAAATCTTCGCCGTCAATCGTTTTCAGATTCTCGTTAAATTTTTCGATGGAGCGTTCGGCTGAATACGTTTTCGATAATTTTTCGCGCAGGCGCAAAATTTCCAACTGCGGCGCAACCTTTTGACAAAAGCGCGTTATTTTTCGTTTTTTCTCGCCATCAACTGCGTCGCCAATAATTAACGCGCTCTGCGCTTCGCCGCCGACGACGAACGGGAACAGCCAGATAATGCGCGGCTCGACCGATTCGTTTTCTTCATCCGCGCTTTGTTTTTCGCGCAGTTCGAGCGGCGTTTTCGTTCTGACGGATTCGAGCAGATATTTGTCGTTTGCCGAAATGCTCAACTGAATTTCGTCCGTTTCCAAATCGCCTTTGGCAAATGTCTTTTCCAACCGTCCGTTTTCGCGTTCGAGCCAAGCCAGACTCGAAACCGTGTAAATCTGCCCGACAAAATCGGCGATCAGACGACACGCCTGTTCATAATCGGATTTCAAAAACGAGCCGAACAGTGAACGCCATTCTTGTAATTGCGGATTTTGGATTTTGGATTTTGGATTTTCATTCGCTGCCGCGCTCACCGTTTTTTGATCTGTCGGTTTCGCATCTTCAACGGCGGGAATTTCGATTTCAAAGTTCTGCGCGTCCGAAATTTCATTTTCTGGTTCAGCGTTTGAAATTGGCATTTCCAGCAATTCTCTTTCATCAATCGCCGCGACGGTTTTCGCCGTTTTTTTCAAATCTTCCGCCGCGCCGAACAGCGTGTTGCCGAAAAATTGTTCCGCCGAAAACTGCTTCCAGTCTCCGCTTTCGGCTCGCGTTGTCGCGTTCCGGTAATCTTCCGATTTTAGAAAAACACGCCCGATAATCGCCACTGATCTTTTATTTCTCGTCTGCACCGCCATACAATTTAACCCCGCATAACATTGATATTCGACTTCGCCGCCCGTTTTGGTCGCCCATTCGTAAGCCCGTCCGCAAAACTCCGCGCAATTTGATGAAAACTCCGCCGAATTGTATAGCAGACGGCACATCGAATTGTCGTTCGATTCGCTCAGAGTGTCTGAATTTTCGTCAACCGTAATGATCGCCAGACCGCTTTGGTCGGCTAAATCGTCAAGCTGTCGTTTGTTCTTTACTTCTGAGTTCATCGAAAAATATACGGAAATTTCAGACCTGCAAAAGAGGCTCGCCAAAATTTTCGGTTAATGCTTACAAGGCTAGATACTTTCAATCGCCGCCGGTTTTCAATAAAAAATTTAGTGTGTTTCGGATAAGTCAATTATGGCATACAAGTTGTTTTCAAGACTATCCGAACGACGAAAACGAATCGAATCCAAACGCGAGCGCGTTTTCGTCCATTTTTTATTTCAAGGAGAACAAGGGAGCAATTATGAGCAGCAAATTACAAGGAAAAAAGGTAGCGATTCTGGCAACCGACGGGTTTGAACAAAGCGAACTTTTCGAGCCGAAAAAAGCCCTCGAAGCGGAGGGCGCAACGGTGAAAATAGTCTCGCTCAAAAGCGGCGAGATCAAAGGCTGGGACGAAAAAGACTGGGGTGAAACCATCGCAGTTGATTTGACCGTCAAGGAAGCGAACGCGGAAGATTTTGACGCGCTGCAACTTCCAGGCGGCGTAATGAACCCGGACAAACTGCGCGTTGATGAAGACGTGCTGAAATTCGTTAAAGCGTTTTTCGACGCGGGCAAGCCGGTCGCGGCGATCTGCCACGCGCCGTGGACTTTGATCAACGCCGAAGTCGTCGAAGGCAGAGAGTTGACTTCATATCCAACCCTTCGAGTAGATTTGGAAAACGCCGGTGCGAAGTGGGTTGACGAGGAAGTCGTCGTTGACAACGGACTCGTTACGAGCCGCAACCCTGACGATTTACCGGCTTTCAATAAAAAACTGATCGAAGAAATCGCCGAGGGCAAACACGAAAAACAGTTGACGGCGAACCGGTAGAATTTCATTTAAGAAAATCAAAAGGCTTTCAATCATTCGCTGATTGAAAGCCTTTTGATTTTGCCGATTGAATGTATTCGATACAATCAATGTGTCTTATTACGCTTCATAAGAATCCGGCAGCCAAGAAATCTCCTTATGTTTATTCGGTTCCGGCTCTGGCACACGGCTTGTAAATATCACCGCGAACAAATCAGTAGTCGTTACAGCAACGAAAAAAGGTTTTTCAAATTCAAGGAGGAAATAAATTATGGCAGACGACAATACAATTTCGGTATTAAACAATTTAATCGAAACCAACAAAGACGGACAGGAAGGATTCAAACAGGCGGCGGAAGGAATTACAAACAGCAGTCTGAAATCACTGTTTTATGAAATCGGACAACAGCGCGCACAGAATGCGGGCGAACTGCAAAATCTGGTTCGTGAACTCGGCGGCGACCCGGAAACGAGTTCAAGCACAGTCGGCGCACTGCACAGAAGCTGGATCAATATCAAATCGCTCGTAACCGGACAGGACGAAGCGGGCATTTTAGCCGAAGCCGAACGCGGCGAAGATTCGGCGAAAAAAGCGTACAAAGACGCGCTCGCGGAAAGTCTTCCGGCAAATGTTTTGAGCGTCGTGCAAGCCCAAGCCGACAAAGTGATGACCGCCCACGACCGTATCAGAGATTTACGCGATTCGGCACAGGCGGCAACCAGCTAAGACAAAACTTTTCGGGATTCTCTTTTCATTTTTAGCCTAAATTTTAGGGAGCAACGGTTTGCTCCCTTTTTTTGTTTTCAATTTCCGATTGCGCCCAAACTTTCGTTTTCTTCGATGTTCGGTTTTTCAGCGGAGATTCTTATACAGGCGGCGAAATGCTGAGGTTTTATCTCGACCAATTTCGGTTCGATTGTTTTACATTGGGCAATCGCGTACGGGCAGCGCGTATTGAAATGACAGCCGGACGGTGGATTGATGGGCGAGGGAACGTCGCCTTCTAAAATAATTCTCTGTCGGTTGGCTTCGATTTTTGGATCGGGAATCGGCACGGCGGAAATCAAGGCTTTCGTGTAAGGCATCAAAGGTTCACGATAAACCGTTTTCGCGTCGCCGAGTTCGACGATTTTCCCTAAATACATCACCGCCACGCGGTCGGCGACGTGGCGAATGGCGCGAAGATCGTGCGAGATAAAAAGATACGTCAGATTTTTTTCCCGCTGAAGTTTTGCCATCAGATTCATAATCTGCGCCTGAATCGAAACGTCGAGCGCGGAAATCGGCTCGTCCGCCACGATAAATTCCGGGTCAACCGCCAAAGCCCGCGCAATGCCGATGCGCTGTCGCTGACCACCGGAAAATTCGTGCGGATAGCGTTTGACGAAACGGCGACTCAAACCGACGGTTTCCATCAAATTCTGCACTCGTTCTTCGATGCTGCCGCCGTTCGATAAATTAAAAGTACGAATCGGTTCGCCGATAATCTGCCCGACGGTCATTCGCGGATTGAGTGAAGCGTAAGGGTCTTGAAAAATCATCTGCAAATTTTTCCGTTCGTCGCGCATTTGCGACTGCGAAATGTTCGCCAAATCTTTCCCGTTATAAAAAACCTGTCCACCCGTCGGTTCGGTCAAACGCAAAATCGCTTTGCCGAGCGTTGATTTTCCGCAGCCCGATTCGCCGACCAAACCGAGCGTTTCGCCTTTTTTGATATCCAGCGAAACGCCATCAACGGCTTTGACGACTTTTCTAATGGGTTTGGTTTGAATTTCTGAATCTTTTGTTTTGGCTGAATATGAAAGACTTCTTTCTCCGCCAAAACCTCGAAATGTTTGAGCAATTAAATTACTCAGAGAACCGCCGCTGATTTTGTAGTGAACTTGTAGATTCTGAATTGAAATCAAATTATTTCCGTTATTTTCCGCCATTTTGTATTTCCGCTCTCAAACGTGCTAACTCACCTGCCATTTCTTCCATCGTCATCAAAAACCCGCTTGTTTCAGGATTAAAAAATCTCAAAGTTTCGCCCGTATCAACCAACTCCAAATTGAGCGATTGGCTGAAAATTCGGTTGTTTTCGATTTCGATTTCCGCCAAAACACCGGATTCATCTAAACGATATGCCATCAGAGGCACGGGCAAATTAGCATATTCGGCATCGTAAATGTAGTATTCCTTCACGCCGAGTTTTTGATAAAGCGCGAGTTTGGTACTGACATCTTTCAGCCACGTCGTCTGCGAGGCGGCTTCGATAATCACCGCCGGAACGACTTCGTTTTCGTCCCACAAACGATAAGTTTTGCGCGGCGTTTTATTCGTCCCGAAACAAACCATCACGTCCGGCGCGACGAATTTCTGCGGATTGCCCTTTTCGTAATAAAACATTATGTCGCCGAAAACATTAGCATCGGCGCGATTTTTTAGGAATGTTTGAAGAATCAAAACTAAATTGGCAATCAGTTTGAAGTGAATATCGGTTTCAGGCATAGCGTTCGGATCGGTCGGCGAATAATAAATTTCCGTATCGTCGGCGACCGGCGGCGGATAATTGTTCGGAGTTGTAATTGTCAAAGTATTAACGCTCATAATTTTTCCTTTTCAACCGTAGCTCTTGGTGTTCATTTGAGTTTCGGTGCTTCGATTTTCACTTCCTCGTCGTACCTGTAATTGACCGAAACTTTCTGCGTCGTTTCTTTCGGCGCGGACATTTTCATTGTCATATCCATTTTCACCGGCAGATTTTTCGCATCGTCAATCCAAACTTTGGCTTTATTTTCCGACTTCATTTCGGCGAGTTTCTTTTTCGCTTCGTCGGTCATTTCCTTTTTCATTGCTTCGGGCATCGCCGCCTGCTGGTCAATTTCGTAGGTGTAAACTGCCAGGTCTTTGCCGTCAACCGTTTCGCGTCCGGCTGATTGAATGTTTTTGAAGGCATCCATTTTATCCTCGCTGAACATTTCCTTCCATTTGTTAATCATCTCCGCCATATTTATAGACGACGGTGCTTCCTGCCATTTTCCGCCCATCTGCATATAAGTTTTACCGCCGACGGCGATGATCTGCATTTTGTTTCCGGCGATTTCGTTGTCCATCTGAAAGCTGTCGGGCGCGGCATATTTGATATTCATTTTGGCGTTGCCCTGCGGCATCGAATCGCCGGACATTGTAATATCGGCAACCCACGATTTCGCCTGCTGCAAATTTTTCATCGAACCGACCAGAGCCGTTTTCGGATCGGCACTCGCAACGGTTTCTTTTGAACCCGCCGCCGAATTGCCGGTCGAATTAGCGGTATTTCCGCCGATGCCGATGGTTTTGCAGCCGGTCATTGCCAAAAGAGTCAAAACGGCGACGCATAAAAATTTAGATTGTGTTGTTTTCAATGTTTATCTCCTCATTTATTTTATTTTTTTCGATTCTTAAAGATTCATCATAAACTTCCTGTGCGAAATGGCACAGCGAATGATGATTCGGATTTATCTCGACGAACGGCGGATATTGGCTGCGGCATAAATCTTCGGCGCGTTCACAGCGCGGCGCGAACGGACATCCAGGCGGCAGATTGGCGACATCGGGCGGCAAGCCGGGAATTTGATAAAGCTCCGTACCGTCTTCGTGCGCCGGATCGGGAACGCTTTTTAGTAAACCTTTCGTGTATGGATTTGCCGGCGTTGCGAAAAGCTCAAACGTCGGTGCCTGTTCAAAAACCTTGCCGGCATACATCACGATAATTTTGTCGGTCATTCCGGCGACTACGCCCAAATCGTGCGTAATTAAAATGACGCTCGTTCCCATTCGCGCCTTTAAATCTTTGATAAGTTCGAGAATCTGCGCCTGAATCGTTACGTCCAAAGCGGTCGTCGGTTCATCGGCGATTAAAAGTTCCGGGTCGCACGACAACGCCATCGCAATCATCACGCGCTGGCGCATTCCGCCGGAAAATTCGTGCGGATAGCTGTCCACACGATTTTCCGCGTCGGGAATGCCGACCGTTTTCAGCATTTTTATCGCGTGTTCCCGCGCCTGCCGTTTGTCGTGTCCGAGATGAAGCTGCGTAACTTCCATCAACTGCGTCGAGATTTTCAAAAACGGATTCAAGGATGTCATCGGGTCTTGAAAAATCATCGCAATCCGCTTCCCGCGAATCTTTCGCACCTCATCAATCGAAAGCGCGCGAACGTCAACGCCGTCAAATCGAATCTCGCCGCCGACGATTTTTCCCGGCGGTTCGGGAATCAAACGCATAATCGAAAGATTCGTTACCGATTTGCCGCTGCCCGATTCGCCGACGATGCCGAGCGTTTCGCCTTTTTCGAGCGTGAAAGTAATCCCGTCAACCGCTTTGACCACGCCGTCTTCGGTTTGAAAATAAGTTTTCAAATCGTTGACCGTTAAAATTTTCCCGTTTCTTTCAATCATTTTTATCTGGGGGGAATATAAGCATAGATTACGATACCACTATATTTTATCGGTTTTCCATTCACCAAGACCGTCTCAAACCGAGCCTTTTTTACTGCTTCTTCCGACGCTTTTCCCAGAATCGGATTTCCGCAAACAGTTTTTGCCTCAATGACATTTCCCTGCTCGTCAATTTTTACTCTGACGGGAATTGAGCCGCCCAATCTTTGGCTTCGCACCTCTGGCGGAACTTCCGGTTTAGGAAGTATTTTCGCTTTCGCATTTAACGATTCACCGTATTCAGGAATATCTCCGAAAAGCTGTTTCTTTTTTTCGTAAAAAGCATTGAGAGTTTCAGACTTTGAAAAATTAAACCCTTGTACTGTCAGGAAACAAATGCGCGAATCTTCAATCTGTTCGATCTCTTTTCCCGCTTTGCCATAATGTTTAATCGCTAAGGCGTAACTTCTTAAATAATAATCATCGGCTTTTTCAAAATTTCTGTCGCGGGCATAAAGGTTAGCCAAGTTCAATATCGGCGAAGAACTTTCTTTGCTTTCCTTTCCAAATTTGCTTTCGGCGGTTTCGATTGCCTTTAAGTAATTCAGTTCTGCTTCCTTATTCAAACCGCCCAAAATTTGCGAAACAGCCAATACTTCATAAGCTGTTACTTGCTTGCCGCTTTTTAAATCAGGGATGTTTTCGTAAGTATTAACCGCCTTTTGCAAATTTTCGATTGACTCTTTGAACTTCTCTTTATCGCGGTAAATTACACCCAAATTCGTATAAGCAACGGCGGTTTCTATATTTTTTTCGCCGTAAATTTTCAGGCTTAAATCAACTGCTTGCTGTCCGAGTTTGATCGCTTCATCAAACTTCTGTTTTTGGTAATTGGAAACAAGTTGTTGATTGATTTGTTTGAGAGTTTCCTTCTCGTCGGTTTGCGCGTGAGCCGAGCAAACCGTTAATAAAATAATAGTGATTAGCAGCTTTTTCATATTCATTTATTTTCTTCGAGCCATTTTTGAAAATCCATCAAAACTTCAAACTGATCTTCGCGCTGGCTGCGATTTAAAAATTCGGTCAAAACTTCCGCCGTTAAAATCGGCAGGGCGAGACTGTTTTCCGACAAAAGATATTCACCCGTTTCCGACAATTCAAAAATTCTTAAAATCTCTGCATCGTAGAGCCAGAATTCTTTGATTCCGAACGCCGCGTAAATCTCGAACTTGTCAGCTGATTTATGCGTTTCATCAACTTCAACGACTAAATCGGGCGGCGTGTCGGTCGCGTCATCAAAAAGTTCTCGTTTGAAACTCGCCAGATGCGCGTTTTGAATGTAATAAGATTCGTCCGGGTCTGCGCCTTTCCGAACCTGACTGGAAGTTAAAGTCATCGAACCGACCGGAATAATTCTGACGCGCAAAATCAAACTGATCGTCATTATCAAACTATTCAAAAACCGCGAGAGATTTTCGTGTCTGAATCCTTGTCCCATATTTATCTTTAAAACTCCGCGATTGTAAGTTAATTCAAGATCAGTTTTGTCCAGAGTCGCTTTGCTGAACTCGATATAGTCTTCCCAACTCACGCCATACAAAATCTTCGATTCACCGTGTGCGACATCGGCGAGAAGTTCCTGCAAATCTAAAACCGTTACTGCCTGCATTTCTTTTACCTCGAAAAAATTTAAAACTTGCGTGTCTGCGGGTCGAGCGCGTCGCGCAGACCGTCGCCTAAAAAGTTCAGCGAAAATAAGGTTAAAGCCATCGTTACGCCGGGAAAAATCAACTGCCACGGAAAGACGGAAATGTTCTTGATACCGTCGTTCGCCAAACTTCCCCACGACGCGAACGGAGCCTGCACGCCGATTCCCAGAAACGACAGAAACGCTTCGGACAGCATTACCGACGGAATCGTCAGCGTCGCATAGACGATTACCGGACCAAGCGCGTTCGGGACGAGGTGCCGGAAAATAATCGCCGGTGTCGAAACGCCGGTCGCCCGCGCCGCCATTACGAATTCCTGATTTTTCAAACTCAGAATCTGACCGCGCACGACCCGCGCCATCGTCAGCCACGAAACGAGTCCGAGCGCGAAAAACAGTAAAATAATCTGGCTCAAACCCGCCGTGCTGGAACCGCCGATAGAGTTGGCGATTGCCTGAATCCACTGTGGCGTGTTCGGTCCGCCGAAAACCGACAACAGCACGATGACGATTAAGATATACGGAATCGCGTAAATTATATCCACGACGCGCATCATAAAATTATCAATTCTGCCGCCCAAATATCCGGCAGTCGCGCCGTAAGAAACGCCGACGATTAACGAAACGAACGTCGAAATAATGCCGACCATCAGGGAAATTCTGCCGCCCTGAAGAACTCTCGCTAAAATATCTCGTCCTTTGTCGTCCGTTCCCATCGGGTGCTGAAACGACGGCGGAAACGATTTGGTTAATGCGCTGTCCTGCGGAATCGTGTCGTATTCAAAGCCGGTCGTCCATTTGATAATCGCCGGTCCGATGATAACGGCAACCGTCATTACGATCACGACCACCAGACCGAAAACCGCTAGTTTATTTTTCAGCAGACGCTTCCAGGCATCTTTCCAGAGCGACGCGCCTTTGATGATTTCCTGTTGTTCCATAAATTTTACGAACCTAAAATTTCGTCAACCTGCAATTCCAAATTCTCAATCGTTCCCGCTTTTATCTTTTCGCCGGACTCCAAAATCTCCGCCAGCCGATAGCTGCCGTTTCTCGGCGATGAATATCGCTCAACAGTATTCTGTTTCAAATTCACCAGCCAAAACTCGGCAATGCCGGCATTGGCGTAAAGTGTTTTCTTGATGTCTCGGTCGTATTCGACAGTTGAATCGGAAACTTCTATAAGCAGTAAAACCTCCGGCGGTTCGGGAAGTTTTTTTCTGTAAAAATCTTCGCGCGGTTTAAGCACCGCGATGTCCGGTTCGGGTTCGTTGTAATCGTCTATGTGAACCGGATTTTGCACCGCAACAATCGCTTTTCCCATCAACAAATTCATCAAAATTTGCGTTAAAATATTTACTGTTCCAGAGTGTTTGCTTCCGATGCTCATTTTGTCAATTAAATATCCGTCAATTAGTTCCCAACCGCTTTCTTCCGGCAAAATACCGATTTCGGTCATTTTATAAACTTCATCCGCACGAAATCTTTTTCGCACGATTGGCGGCGTAATTGTTTTTTCTATTTCTAAAATCGTTTCCATAAAATTATTCGTAACGAATTCGCGGGTCTAAAAAAGCGTAGGAAATATCCACCAGCAAATTAAAAATCATCACCAGAATCGAAAGAAAAGCGACGATGCCTAAAATCAAAGGTTCATCACGGTTCAGCACCGATTGGATAAAGATATTTCCCAAACCGGGAATGACAAAAACTTTTTCGATGACGACCGTTCCGGCGAGCAAAGCGGCGAGCGCGGGACCGGTGAACGAAACGACCGGAATTAAACCGCCGCGCAGAGCGTGTTTGAGGAGAACCTTCGTTTCGCTCAAACCTTTCGCCCGCGCCGTTCGGATGTAGTCGGAGCGCAAAACTTCGAGCATTCCGGCGCGGGTTAAGCGGGCGATATACGCCGCGTAAATCGCCGACAGAGTGATAACCGGCAGAACGTAACTCGCAACGCTGACGACTCTGGCGGGCGGAAACCAGTACAGCCACAGCGAAAAAACCAGGACTAAAATCGGACCGATGACGAAATTCGGCACTGATAATCCGAGCATCGCCAGAGACATCGAGCCGTAATCAATCGCCGAATTCTGTTTGAGCGCGGCGACGATTCCGGCAGTTAAACCGATGATTAACGCCAGAATGTAGGCGGAAATTCCGAGCGTCGCCGAATATGGAAAATGTCTGCCGATGATTTCGTTGACTGTCTGCCCTTCGTATTTTAAAGATTCGCCGAAATCGCCGCGCACGATGTTCCACATTAGAATTCCGTACTGCTGAATAACGGGTTTATCGAGTCCGTATTTCTTTTTGATATTTTCCTCGACCGCCGGCGGCAGTTTCTTTTCCTGCGTGTAAAAATTGCCCGGAGCCATCCGAATCAAAATCCACGTCAGGGTAATGACCAGCAACGCCATCGGAATTATCAAAAGCAATCGGCGAATGATGAAACTCAGCATAATTTATTTTTTCTTTTTGGAATTTCCGTTTTCCCCGCTGAAAAACTTTTCAGCCATCAAAATCACCGCGTTCAGACGCTCGTCGGTTTCTTTTTGACCTTCGCGCAGTTCTTTGATGTCCGCGCTTATTTGATTGATATTTTTTGTCTGTTCGGCAATCGCGTCTTTCTGCTCGACCGACGCATTGTACAGATTTAAACAGGCGCGCTCCAAAACATTCGTGCGCTTTTCGCCTTCCATTTGTAGTTCCTGCAATTTTTGAATATCAACCGTAAATTGTGCCTGATTATTCAAAATAAACTCTATCGTTTTTTCGAGTTTTTTGTCGTCCATAAATCTAATTCTGCGCCGTCATCGTCGCTTTTAAATTGTTGATTTGCGTTTCGACCTGCGGGTCGGTTTCCTTCAGGATATTTTCCACGTTCGCGTCCCATTTATTCTGGTCGGGTTCGAGATAGACGAATTTCCAGGGGTGGAGCGTTCCCGAATTCGGGTAGAGTCCTTTGACGTAAGGCTTTTTCATCCAGTTCGTCGCGTTGATTGTCAAAGGAATCGCGGGCAGCTGCGTCATCGCGTAATATTCGGCGGCGGCGAGCTTTTCGTAACGCTTCTGCACGTCGAGTTCGGCGTTCGCCTCATCAAGCATTTTGTCGTATTTGTCGTCCTGAAATCCCGAACCGCCGTCGTTCGGGTCGCCGTAATGCAGACTTAAAAACGTATAAGGATCAACGTAATCAGCCGTCCATAAACTCTGCGCCATTCCTTCATATTGCAGAGCGTTACGCGCCGGCAAAAATGTTTTGAACTCCATATTTTTCAAAGGCACGGTGATGCCGATGTTCGATTTCCACTGTGCCTGCACGAATTCGGCGACCGCCTGATTCGATTCGGCGGTGTTGTAACTCAGATTGACTTTATTAATCGGAAAGTTCTGGCAGACGAAATCGTCGCCGTCTTTTATGACCGGAAAACCGGCTTCGGCGAGCAGTTGGCGGGCGCGTTCCGGGTTAAATTGTTTTTGCTGTTTCGCCCAGTCTTCCGGCGAGATATTTTCCTTTTGTCTGATTTCCTCGCCGACTTTCGCCATCGCTTTGTCGTAATCGGGATAAATTCCCGTTGGCGACAGGTAGTAAAGCGGCTTGGCGACTTTGCGAAAAGAAGAAAGGGCTTCACGGTTAATCGCCAAACTGAAAGCCTGCCGCACCTTCGGATTATCGAACGGCGGTTTGCGGACGTTGAAGCTGTAATAGGCAGTCGCGCTTTCCGGGAAATTCAGATATTCGTCTTTGTATTGCTTGATGTCGTCAATCCACGAAGACGGCACGGTATGATTTAAAAAAGCGTCTAAATCGCCCGCTTTATAGAGATTCATCATCGTCGTCTGTTCTTCGACCGGATAAAAATCTATTTCGTCGAGACCGACGTTCGCCGCGTCCCAGTAATTCGGATCGCGCACGACGACGAGCCGGTCGTATGGGCGATGTTCCTTCACTTTAAACGCACCGTTAGTTACGATATGTTCGGCTCGCGTCCAATCATTTCCCCATTGCTCGATTGCCTGCTGCGGCACGAGCCGGAAAAACTGATGCGTCAGCAATCCGATGAAAAACGGCGCGGGCTGGCGCAGAGAAATTCGCACGGTGTAATCGTCAACCGCCTCGACTCCGATGTCTTTGCCTTCGACCGGCACGAGCGCGACGGGATTGATTTCATCTGGAAAAGACTGTTCGAGCAAAAAACGATTCGCGTAGAATAATTTGCCGATTGGTTTCTTTTTCGTTTTGGCTTTCTCGGCTTTTTTCGCGTCGTCTTCCATCTGCGCGATGTCTTCGTCAATTTTGGCGTTAGCGGTTTCGCGCTTTTTGTTTTCCGCCGCGATTGCCGCACTTAATTTTTTCGCGTTTTCCGACAGATTGAGCGATGCCGACCAGCTTTGCGCGAACATCGAATCGGTGTCGGCGATTTTGTTTAACCCGTCAGCGAGCGTTTGTTTTGCCGCGTCGGAACACGCCGCTTCATTCGCGCAGGCGAGCGCGTCAGGCGCGAGATTAGCATTTAGATATTTCGTCAAATCGTCGCCGCCGCTTTTGATTTTATTCGCCAGCGCAGTCGCGTTTTTCAAATCAGCCGCCGTAAATTTGAAGATTTCCTTGAGTTTCGGATTCGGTTCGATTGTTTGAGCGCGTTTGAGAGTTTCGCCGTCCATCGTCAGACGCGCCGGTGATTGAATAAATTTACGAAATTCGGTTTCCGCGCCGAACGCCGGTTTCTCTTTCGTTTCAACCGCCTGTTCTGCGACATCGTTATTAGTTACGAATTTGCCGCCGCGCTCGACGAAAAGTTGGTTGCCGTTAAAGGCTTCGGCGTATTTGATGAAATAACCGAGCGGCGCGGTGCGCGAAACGGTTTCCGGCGCAAAGCCGCGCCGCAGACTATAAACAAAATCCTGCGCCGTGATCGCTTTGCCGTCGCTCCATTTCGCGTTCTTGCGAAGATGAAAAACAAATTCATCAACATTCGGCGAGATTTCCCATCTTTCCGCAATCGCCGGAATCGGTTCAAGCGTTTTCGGGTGATACTCGACCAAGCCTTCAAACAAAGCGGCGGCGACTCTCGCTTCCGGCTGCCCGCTCGGAATCTGCGGGTCGAGCGATTCCGGTTCGCTGCCGGAAACATAGCGCAAAACTTTATTCGACGGCGCAACCGTTTTGCCCCAGTAACGACTGTTCGCCGAACTCGCGCAGCCGGATAAAAACAAAGACACTAGGAGCAAAGCCGTAAATATACGAGTTTGATTTAAACTGATTCGCGCCATAATAAAGAACTCCTGAATTCTAAAACTGCCGACACTAAAAATTATACTTTGCGGATTGGAAGAGCGATAGCCGAAAAATACCGCCGCATATTGCATACGACAAATACAAAATTTCTTTTACGAATTTGAAAACCGGAAAAACTTGCCGAATTACGATTCTTTAGACGGCGTTTTCGGCTGCCAGTTATTATCTATCTTGACGTTTTTCAGCAGCGGCGCGTCCAGAACATTGATGTCGAAACCCTGTATGTACGGCTTGACCAGCGAATAAGAAGTCGGGAAATAAAGCGGGATCGCGGGAAGTTCTTTCATCGCTTCTTGTTCGGTTGTAATCGCCGAATTTTCGACGGTGCTTTCCGTGTTTTCATTCGCCGGTAAATTGTTTTCGACAGCCGGCGACGGCGTTTCGGTGGGTGATACGAAAATATCTAAGTTTGGGTTTTCGTCAGCAAGAGTTTTGTCAGCAGCAGCAGCCGTTTCGTTCTTTGCAGATTCCTCTTCGGGCGGAAAAATCGCCGACATTCCGGCGGTTTCGTCAATCGTCGGCAGAACCACACCGCGCCGCACCAAATCGAATTCGCCGCTTTTCCAAGCCGCTTCGAGTTCGCCCGCGTCTTTGGCGGTGATTTCCGTTTCGATGTTCAGATGTTTTTTCCACATCTTCGCCACCGAACGCGCAATTTTCTGTTGGACGTTATTGCGGTTAATCAACAGTCGAATTGTCGGAAAATCTGCGCCTTCAGGAAATCCACTTGCGGCAAGCAGTTCCTTCGCCTTTTGCGCGTTCTGAACGAGTTTTGGAGTTTTATCATCGAACGGCAGAAAGTTAAAAGCCGATTCGCTCGCGCCGTCCATTTCGTCTTCGGTGATGCGCTCGCGCTCGACGGCAATCGCCAATGCTTCGCGCACTCTCTGGTCGTCGAACGGCTCGCTTTGACGATTGAATTCGTAAAAGTTTATCGCCGCGTGTGCGGTCGGGCGAAAGTCGTCGTAAGTCGCCAACAGCTTCAACGCGAGCGGTTCAAAATCGGCGTTCGTAATCGCGTCAAGGTCGCCATTGCGATACGCATCGAGAGCTTTTTCGGCGTTTTCCGCCGGAACTAATTTCACACGCTCCAACTCAACCGATTCCCGATTCCAGTAATTCTCGGCGCGGTCGAGCGTGATGCCGTCCTGCCCGACGCTGGTGATGCGAAACGCTCCGTTGGTAACAATTCCGGCGTTAAGTTTATTCGTTTCAAATTCCTTGCCGTCGTCATAAACCGGGCGAAAAATCGGATGCGCGACGAGCGCGGGAAAATCTTTATCCGGCTTGAGCAGCGAAACTTTCAGCGTGTAATCGTCAACCGCCTCGACACCGAATATTTCGGGCAGCGGCTTTACTTCGATTGGCGGAACGGGCGATGCGGCGTTCGTGTTCGATTCGGGACTTTTCGACGCGACGACGCTTGAATTTGAATTCGACTGAACCGGTGTCGGCGCAGCGGTCGGCAGCGGCAATAAATTATTATTCACCGGAAACTTCGGCAAAATATCAATCGTTACCGTGCCGAGCAGCGGCGATGGATTAACTTTCGGCTTTTGAAATCCGACGATGTTGCGCGTCAATTCACGATGCGCGGCGTTGTCGCCCATTTCCGCCAGCCGTTTCCACGACCGCACGAAATCATTTGCCGTAACCGCTTCGCCGTTCGACCATCGCGCATTCTTTCGCAAATCGAACGTCCACGTTTTCAAATCTTCCGAAGCCTTCCAGTCAGTCGCAATCGCCGCCAGCGGCTTCAAAGTTTTCGGGTCGGTTTCGGTTAAGCCTTCAAAAACGGCGCGAACGACATCGGTTTCCGGCGGCGCAGACGCTTTCGCGGGGTCGAATGATTTTGGCGTTTTGCCGTTGCTCCAGCGAAATTCCTTGCGCGGCGACGGCGCGGTTTCGGCGTAGAACGGTTCGGTTTTCGGCTTTTCCAGTTCGCTGCATCCTACAAGAAATAAGCAAAATACAACTAAACCAACTTTAAACGGAAAATGGAAAGCGAAGAATCGAGCATTTTCGCTTCTGCCATTTTCCATTCTCCGTTTTCCGTTTTCCATTTTAAATTAAAACTTTCAATCGCTTGTAAATTTCAATCGTTTGCTGCCGCGTGTCTTCAAATCCGTCTGAAGTATCAATCGTGTAATCCGCGTATTTCTTTTTCTCTTCCTGCGGCATCTGCGCTTCAATTCGTTGAACCGCCGCTTCCCGATTCAAATTATTCCGCGCCATCAGTCGTTCGATTTGCGTTTCGGCTTCGCACCAGACGACAATTATTTTATCAAATCTCGTGTAGCCGCCTGATTCGATCATCAGAGCTGCGTCAATCATCGCTATCGAATTCGGGTTTGCCCGTTCGATATTCGTCAGCCAATCGTCCTGTGCTTCGATAACCAATGGATGCACGATGGCGTTGAGCAGTTGTCGCTGTTCCGCGTCGGCAAACACGATTGCGCCGAGCTTGGCGCGGTCTATTTCATTATCGGGAAGCAAAATGTTACTACCGAACCGCTCAACAATCAATCGCCAGCCCTTTGTTAACGGCGCGACGACTTCCCTCGCCGTTACGTCGGCATCAATGACAAACGCGCCGAGTTCCCGAAAAACTTCGACGACGTAAGTTTTACCGACCGCAATCGAACCCGTTAATCCGACTTTGAGCATTTTTCGTTAATTTTTCGGCGGATACCAACCGGCTTTGACCCAAAGATTTCGCGCATTGACCGCTTGTTCTTCGTTCATTCGCAAAGCAGCAACGGTTGCCCGCAACCCGTTTTGCCGATAATTATCGTGCGGCTTTCATTAAATCTGAAATGTTCGTGCCAAGCGTTCGTGCGGGGATTAAAGAGTTTGATGGTTTGCCTGATTTCTTCGTCAAAAGCGAAAGTTTTAGAACTTTTGTAGCTATTGCAATCTCGACAAGCGAGCCAAAGATTTTCTTCTTCATCAGTCCCGCCTTCCGCAAGCGGCAAAAGGTGTTCGATTTCCAATTTGCCCATCAAAATTTCCTGTGGAAGCAGACAATATCCGCAACGATTTTTTGCTTCGCGTCGAACTTTTGCCTGAACTTTACGAGAAATCCGGCTCATTTCAAATCGGCGGGCGTTTTTATCAAACCGCGCCTGACCGCTTCTAAACATCCTTGCGCTTTGCGAAGATTGCCCATTCGATAAAGTCCCATCAACCCCTCCAACTCAATTTTCTCGCTCGTCGTAATCCGGCTTTCACGCTGATTTTCAAGCAATCGGCTCATTCGTTTGTCCTGCTGTTCAGACAATTTCAGATTCGCCAATTCCAACATCTCCGCGTCCGACAAATTCGCAATAGATTCTCCGGCATCAAGATTTTCAGCCCAATAATCGTTCTGAATCTTCTCGGCAATCACTTCATCAATCCGCCGGCTCGTCCGCTCGGCTAATTTCTGAAAATTTCGATAAATATTTTCGGGTAAATTGAGCGTAACTTCCATAATTATAACCCCCTCTCCCGCCGATTATAGCACGAAACCTTTTCGCCTTTGCCGTTGAAAAAATTAGAATTGCTCTCTAATTTTTTCGACAACATTCCGGCAAAAATACAACTTATCGCTCGCTTCGTTTTCTCTCTGCCAACTTGAATTTCATTTTTACCGTCCCGATTTGATGAAGGCTTCCGACTGTGCCGTGTCAGCCATTATTAATTGCCGCTTGCTGTCTCGGCGAACTGCTTGTAAACTCAGTCCCTGCTTTTGGAATTTTCACCTGTAAATTGCCATCATTTAGTCATAATACGGAGAAATACGAAGACGAGATTTAGAATAAGCAGATTAACGCCGAGAACGATTCCGGCAATCGCCATTCTTCGTCCCGTTTCTATGTTCGGGCTGGATTCGATTTTCTTTTTCGCCATAAAGCCGATGATAATCGCCGGAATTCCGCCAATCAAATCCCAGAAAATAACGACAACAAACATTAGAATTAATTCGTAGATTTTGAAAAAGCCGTCAAAGCCAGAACCTAAAAGCAAGGTTAATAAGACTACAATGTCGCCCGATAAACCTAAAATACCCCAAGCTAAAGAAATGACTGCCAAGGTGTTTGCTCTCGTGACAAATGGTGTAGAAAAATCTTGATTCTGCCATTTCGTTTTGGGCGCAGAAGGTGATGACCACTCTCGTTGGAGCAATAGTTCATTAAGCGGTTCGACTTTTGCAAAAGGCTCAAACGGATTCGGATTAGAAAAAATTTTCGCGGGCGGTTTTGGCTCATCGAACAGAATCACTGGTTGTTGCTGATAAACTAGAGGCGTAAATAAATCAGAGGGTGAAGGTATATTCGTCGGCACACCATTTTTATTATCTGAACTCGCTAAATTTTCCTTTTTGTCAAAATCTTCATCAATAATTGTTTCCGAATCTTTAATCTTTTTAGCTCTTTCGTCTAAAAAGTGCTGTGGATTTTTCAAAGCCTCGCGCATTTCCCGCGCCGTCTGAAAACGATTTTCGCGTTTTTTCTGCAAAGCCTTCTGTATAAATTCAATAATATTTTGGTCAGTGTTTTTTGTAAAAGGACGAAGTTCTGCTTTCATAATTTTAGACATACCAGAAAATGGGTATTGCCTGACCAAAATCTCGCAGATAATTATCGCAACCGACCACAAATCATCAAATTTTGTAATCTGATACTTTGCCGCTATCCCAAAATCGTCATAGATAGCAACTAATTCAGGTGGCGCATATTTGTAGGTAAAACCATACGCATACTGCATTTCAGCAAAATCATAATCCTTCGCCGAACCAAAATCCGCCAACAGAGGAATATTATCTTTGACAAAAATGTTTTGCGGCTTCAAATCTCGATGAAAAATTAAGTTGCTGTGCAGGTATTCAAGACCGTTTAAAATTCCGTCTATCATTGCCAATTTTTGCGAAAGAGTAAGATTTGCGGAATTTTTGATCCAATCGGTTAATGAACCTGTTTTAATATATTCGCTGATAAACCCTGTTTTTCCCGAATGAGTTACTGTTTCGTAATAAGTAAGGATATTAGGATGCGAACTTACCTTCGCCCAATTTCCAATTTCCCGAAATAGATTATCGAGTCTTTCAGGATTATTGGGAATCTTCAGAGCGAACGCTTTATCTTTGTAGCCAACTACAAAAACTGTCGCATTTGCCCCTTCGGAATTTCCCTGTTCGTCCAATCCGATTCTTTTTACAATCGTGTATTTCCCGAATTTGTCGCCTTCTTTGAGCATTTTTTACTCCGTAAACTTGAGTTTTAAAGTAAAATCGTAAATCTGAATCTCGCCATCCGCGCCGAGTTTGGCTTTTTCGCCGTTTCTGACGGCTTGCCCGGAAACGACGGTCGGATTTTTGTGAAGTGCTGTCGCACAGACTTATCCATTTTCTTTCAAGCTATATTGGTTCGATTGTATACATTATAGAACTTACGCAGTTGGAAAGAGCAAATAACGCGGATTCGACAAATAGGCTCGG